>JAVBTT010000003.1:0-69240 GCA_031556035.1 Oscillospiraceae bacterium | reverse complement strand
CATGAAACTCATAACTCCGGGAGCTATAAGCGCACCAAAGTGTGACGACTTCGCATACGTTTCGTTAATATGAAAGGGTAACGGGTCATAGTCAGTGGCAAAATCGCGCATTTTTTCGCTGTCAATGGTCACCGGAGGTATCGCATACCGCTGCCCCACAGAAAAGTCTTCAAAATACATATCTCGGCTTCCAGCCTCCTAAATGCATGAACATTCGGTTATCAATTGTTTGTAATCAGTACCGATAGTATAGCATTTCTACCTGCTCACAGGTCTGCTTTTTTTCCCTGCTCAACATCTCCCATCGCCCTTGTCTATTATACCACAAAGTCCGCGACCTCCGTCCTTTTTCACTTTTGCGCGTCGAGCCTGACGCCGGAGGCGGCAGGTTCTTGCTTGACAACAAGAGTGAAAAAGTTTGAAATTCAAGGCTTTCACGGATTCACTCCGGGAAAGCCTTTCTCTGCGAGCCGCCTTAGCGGCGACAGCTTGCCCTCGTTTTCGATGACAAACTGTAGTTTGTCATCGGTCTGAAAGCCCCGGCGCCTGCGGCACCGGGGCTATATCTCTATTTCAATCTGTAGACAACGTAGCTCTCGTCCTCCATAATGCTCCCTCCGCCGCTGTCGTATATGACAGGGTACACCCCGTCCAGCGGACGCGCCGCCCGGCTCGCGACGAACAGCACCGCGCGGTATTCATCGCCGCGGGCGGCGAGCTGGGACGCGGCAAACTCGCCCAGGTCAAACGAATGCTCGTAGTCGGAGTTGTAGACCTGCCAGACGGCGAACGAGCAGTCCCCGTAAACAAACCGGAGCGTTTTGATATCGTCCGTAAAGCCGAGCAGGGTGCTCGTCTGAGGGTGGTTCGCCGCGAGGATCAGCACATCCCCGCTGTCATAGCCGCTTTCCTTCAGGAAGGCGGCGGTTTTCTCGGCCATGGAGTATGGGTATAGGATGTCTCTCCTCGCCCTGTAGACGTTCAGCCCGACCGCCCCAATAAACACAACCGAAGCCAGGGCGAGGGCCATACCGCGAACGGCGCGGCGTCCGGGCATTGCCTCCGGAGCCTCCGAGCGCTCCGAAAGCGCTGTCCACCAAAGATATACGACCAGAAATATGAAGGGAACGGCGTGCCGGATGTTGAAGATCGTGGTGACGGCCACCGCCAGCACATTGCCGAAATACGCGGCCAGCCCGATGGCGGCGATTGTTATCCGCGTCGTTGCCCTGCGCGCGGTGAGCGCCGCCCCGGCTATTGCCAGCAGAATCAACGCAGTCAAAAGAACGGTCAGGGATCCTGAGGAGACGCCGGGCAAAAATCTGCCGATATCCCCGGGCAACGCCCCCAACGCGGCGGCGTCGCCGACCCGTGATACCGCGCTTCCCAGCCTGGCCGCGTCAAAGCCGTAGTTCTGTATCCTCAGAAAATGCGCGTCTTCGTATAGAGGCACCGGATTGAGCGGGATGAGAACATTCGAAAACAGCACCAGCCAGGCGCAAAAGAGGCTGAAGACGTATGTCAGCGCCAGCGCGGCGCCCCCGCGGGATGGCACAGCGGAGCATTCCTTGGCGAGCCCTGGGAAAAACCTCCGCAGTAACAAAAGCAATATCTCGCCGCCCAGCAGTGCGATGCCGGCTATCGTGCCGTAGACGTTGGAGTTTATCAGGAGGAAAAGCGCGACGCAATAGACGGCGCAGTATTTGCCGAAGCGCTCCCTGTGGCAGAGCCCCATGACCAGCAGGGCCAGCGCCGACATCGCGTAATTGCGGGAGAGCGCGGGCAGCTCGTACATCATCGGGGTGGCGAGCAGCAAAAACAGCCTCATCGGGAGCCCGCCCGGAGCCCTGAAGCAGATCAGCCAGCCGCACGCCAGGACAATCAGAGCGTGGAGCGCCCTTTCCGCGACAAACGGCAGGCCGAGCCGCGCCATCGGCCAGAGAAACAGGAACCAGCCCGCCGGGTGGCCGTCGTAGCGGAGCTGGGAGAGGAGGGTGACAAAATCCAGGTCTCGGGCCAGGAGCCAGCTCTGCACCTCGTCTCGCCAGGGCTCGTGCGCCGCGAACAGGACGGCGCACCAGATGGCGTAGGACGCGAACAGGACAATACTGACCTTTAATTCCGTCCGCCGCGGGCGGGCCGCAGCCGGCCTACCGCTCCCCATCCCTGTTTTTCAACTGGCAGTAAAGGTTGTACATTATCTCAAACTGCTGGCGGTGCCGCTTTCCGAGCGAAAGCAGTATCAGCCCGCAAAACAGCGAAAGCAGCGACGACAGCCCCAGCACCACCGCGATTATCAGCGTCGGGAAGCGGGGCACAAGACCGGTTTCGAAGTAGTCCAGCAGCACCGGGATGAACGCGATCACCGCGCCGAGCATCAGGAGGGCGGCCAGCAGGCCGAAAAAATGCATCGGGTAGTAGTCCCGGTACAGCATCGCGATGGTTTTGAGCACCTTTGCCCCGTCGCTGTAAGTGCGCAGCTTGGAGACGCTGCCCTCCGGCCGGTCACGGTACTCAATCGGAAGCTCCCGGATAATAAAGCCGTTGTCGAGCGCGAACACCGTCATTTCGGTCTCGATCTCGAAGCCCTTGCTTGTAATAGGCAGCATCTTCACAAAATCCCTGCTCATCGCGCGCAGCCCGGACATTATGTCCTTCAGCCCGCTCTTGAACAGGGTGTTTATAAGCCCTCGAACCAGGCTGTTCCCGAAGCTGTGAAATCTGCGCTTGTTCTCTGTAAAATAAGTAGAGGACAGCCTGTCCCCCACCACCATGTCCGCCTTTCCGGACAGCACCAGCGCCGCCATGCCGGGGACGGCCTCGGCGGGATAGGTGTCGTCTCCGTCCACAAGGATGTAGCAGTCGGCGTCGATGTCCCTGAACATGGAGCGCACGACGCTGCCCTTGCCCTGGCGGGGCTCGTTGCGCACAATGGCCCCTGCCGCCAGAGCCTCCCTGACGGTGCCGTCTGTGGAGTTGTTGTCATAGACGTATATGAGCGCGTCCGGGAGAGCGCGCCGGAAGGCGGACACCACCGCGCCGACAGTGAGCTCCTCGTTGTAGCAGGGGATCAGAACAGCCGTCCTGTGCATAATCGGGCCTCCTGTCGCTCTTCTTACATATTTTCCGGCACCTCTATGCCCAGCAGGCCCAGCAGTATCCCCAGCATGTCCCCGGTCAGCCTGGACAGGGACAGCCATGACGCGCGGCGGCCCTCCTCCGGGCAAGTTAGGATTTTATTCTCAAAATAAAAGCGGTTGTATGCCCCGGCTACGTCGAACAGAACCTCGCATATTATGTTAGGCGCCTTTTCGGCGAGAGCCCTGGGCAGCGCGTCGGCGACGGACAGCAACGAGAGCTGGAGCTCACGCTCGGCTCCGGACGCAGGAGGCAGGATATCCCCGGAAGATACCTTGGCTTCCCCCGCCTTTGCAAGCAGCGAGTTTATTCTGACGGCTGTGTACTGCAGATAGGGCCCGGTCTTGCCCTCATAGGCCAAAAAGCGGTCCATGTCAAAGATGAAATCCCTGGTGCGGTGATTCAGCATGTCGCCGATTTTGATCGCGGCCACCCCAACAGCCCGGGCAACCCTGAGCTTTTCTTCCTCGCTCATGGCGATGTCGGAGCCGCTTGCCTTGTCGTAGGCGGATTTTGTTACGTCTCCAATCATGTCGCTCAGCCGCATGACACCGCCGTCGCGGGTTTTGTAGGGCTTTCCGTCCCTGCCGTTCATGGTTCCGAAGTTTATATGGATACAATCGGTGTTGTCCAGCAGCCCGGCAAGCGCGGCGCAGCGGAACACCTGCTTGAAGTGCAGGGCCTGGCGGTTGTCGACCACATACCATATCTCGTCCGGCTTCCAGTCCTCCACCCGCTGGAGAATGGTTCCAAGGTCGGTTGTGCCGTACATGTCCCCGCCGTTGGACTTGACCACGATCATCGGGGGCATCGGCTCCTTGTCCTCCGGCAGGGCGGTATCCACCACCATCGCGCCGTCCGACTCACGCAGCAGCTTTTTATTACGGAGCAGCCCGATCACCCGGGGGATATATTTGTCCGCGTCACTCTCGCCGTACCAGTAATCGAAGGAGACGCCAAGCGCCCCGTAATTGCGCTTCAGGTCGGCAATTGAAACGCCGCGCACATGCCTCCAGAGCGCCGTATAGCCGGCCCTGCCGTCCTGGAGCTCGACCGTGGCCCGCGCGGCCTTCGCGGCGAACTCAGCGTCCGTTTTAGAGCGGGCCGAGGCGGCTGGATATATGACGTTAAGCTCGTCCACCGTCACCGGCGGCTCGGCGGGATAATCGCCCTCGTAATCCGGATCAAAGTAGCACAGCTCTGGCTGTTCGCGCTCTATCTCGGCGATGACAAGGCCCATCTGAAGCCCCCAGTCGCCAAGGTGCACGTCGCTTATAACCCTGTGGCCGAGAAACCGCGCCAGCCTGCATAGCGTGTCCCCTATTATGGCCGAGCGCAGGTGCCCCACGTGCAGGGGCTTCGCCACGTTCGCCCCGCCGTAATCAACGACAATGGTCCGCGGCTCCATAAGCGGGAGCGTGAGGCGGTCGTCCCCTCCGGCGGCGTTCATCAGCTCCGCCAGCCACGCGTCCGACAGGCTCATGTTGATAAACCCCGGCTTTACGCTCTCGACGGAAGAAAACCTCTTATCCATGCGCAGACATTCGGCTATTCCGTCCGCTATGGCGGCGGGGGCCGTTCTATACTCCTTTGCCGCCGCCATAGCGCCATTGCACTGAAACTGGCAGAGATCGGGGCGGCCTGAAACGGTGACAGCGCCGTACTCCGGGGCGTAGCCCAGCTTTTCAAACGCTCCCGAGACAATTTTTGTGAGCTCCTGTCTTATGTTCATATATATGATCCTCCGTTAGGGGTCTGTATTGAGACTTGATATCCCTTTTATGGTACGGACGGCCAATGGACGCCCCCGCCGCTGCGGCAGACATTATGATATAACAACCGTTTGAAGCTTGTCAATGCCGTCAACGCGAAAAAGCCCGGAGAATCCCCCGGGCTTGGCTTGAATGATCGGCTACTCCGCCGCCTCCCCCAGCAGTACCCGTATTGAAGCGCAGGTCTTTTCCCAGCAGGTCATGAACGAGCGCGCGCCCTGATCTCCCGCCCGGAGAGTTCCCGATCTGATATCCTCCTCAAGAATACTGATCATATCAACAAGTTTATTCAGGCAGAGGTTGGCAGCTACCCCCTTCATCGAGTGGATGATATCAAGCGCCTGCGCGCTGTCGCCGGCCGCGACAGCCTCAAGCGCCTTTTTCGCCTGAGCGCCGTCCATAAAGCTCTTGAGGAGCCGCCTGTACAGTCTGGAGTTGTTATTGAGAAGCTTCATCCCCCCCGCAACGTCAATGCCGTACAGGTCGTCGCGGCTTGGGTCTATATGGTCGCTCTCCGCGCTGCTTTCTGTTTCGGCGCCGGAGACCGGGCCGTTGTTCCCAAGGTATCTGGCAAGCTCCACAAAGAGCTTAGCCTCGTCTATCGGCTTGCTGAGATGACCGTTCATGCCGCTTTCCAGCGCGCGCTCCACATCCTCGCGGAACGCGTTGGCGGTCATTGCCAGTATGGGGATATCGGTTGCCTTGGCCGCGCCGCTCTCCCTTATCGCGCGCGTCGCCCTGTAGCCGTCCATCACCGGCATCTGCACGTCCATCAGTATCAGGTCGAAGGCCCCGTCTCCGGCTTTGTATATATCCAGGGCCTCTTTGCCGTCGGTGGCCATGGTGAGCTCAAAGCCCAGCGGCTCCAGCAGGGAGGAGAGTATCTCCCTGTTGATCTCCATGTCCTCAACCACAAGCACCCGCTTGCCGGTATAGCTGTGCGCCCTCTCCTGGACGAAATCCCTGGCCGGAGGTTTTATCCCCATTATCTCATTAATTGTGCCCACCAGCGCCGACGGGAATATCGGCTTTGGCAGCAGCCTTTTTATGCCCTGCCTGGCCGCCATCTGCTCAAGCTTTTCAAGCTCGTACATGCTCATCATGACGATTTCCGCTGAGCTGCCCGGGATATCCTTTATTTTTTTCGCGGCCACAAGGCCGTCCATGCCGGGCATCCTCATGTCCATGAGCACAATGTGGTACGGTTCGCCGCGCTCAGCGGCGTGGCGCGCCATCTCCACAGCCTCGAAGCCGCTGCGCGCGAGTCCGTGAGCTATCCGGTGCGACTCAAGTATGCTGCCGATGTACTCCAGTATCTCCGGGCTGTCGTCAGCGACAAGGACTCTCATCGTCTTCCTGTCGAAGCTTCTGTCGAGCCCGGTTACCGTCTCATTGTCGCCAGCCGAGCCGAACTCCGCCGTGAAGGCAAAGCTGCTGCCCTCTCCCGGGGCGCTGACCACCGATATCTCACCGCTCATCATGCCTACGATGCGCTGGGAAATCGCCAGGCCCAGCCCCGTGCCGCCGTATCGCTTGGTGACACTGTTGTCCGCCTGCTCAAACGCCTGGAACAGGCGCTCCTGCTGCTCATCCGACATGCCGATGCCGTTGTCGGACACTGTGACCCTGATCACAACCGTGTCGTCCCTGAGCTCGGCCAGTGCCACATGCAGGCCGACGCGCCCCTCGACAGGGGTGAACTTTACCGCGTTCGATATCAGGTTCATAATCACCTGGGTGAGCCGCATCGGGTCTCCAAGCAGCTTGCGCGGCACGTTGTTGTCGATTTTTACAAAGAGGTTTTGCTGCTTTTCCTCTGCCTTGATGGATATCACCGCCACCAGATCGGCCAGTGTGCGCTCAAGGTCAAACACCTCGCTGAACAGCTCAAACTTTCCGGACTCGATTTTTGACAGGTCAAGTATATCGTTTATTATGTTCAGCAGGTGGGCGGAGGAGGTCTCCACCTTGGTGAGGCATGAGTTTATCTTCTCCAGGTCGGTGGAGTTTTTCGCGATTTTAGTCATACCCACAATGGCGTTCATGGGGGTGCGTATCTCGTGGCTCATGTTGGAAAGAAAGCGGCTTTTAGCAAGATTTGCCGCCTCCGCCTGCTCCATGGAAATCCTGAGCTGCTCCTCCATTGCCCAGCGTGAGGTGTTGTCTATCGCCATGCCGATAATGCGCTCAAGCCGCCCGTTCACACCTTCAAGGGACGAGCAGTAGACGCTGACAAAGCGCTGTGAGCCGTCTCTCATGGTCAGCGTCAGCCCGTGCTCCTCCGCTTCCCTGCCCCTGCCCCATAGAGACAGGCATTCCAGCAGACTGTCCGGCTCCATGCCCTCCAGCCTGGCGACGAGATGCCCTATAAATTTGCTGGCGCTCAGGCCGTTTTCGGCATATGGGAAGCCGAATATCTGCGAGCAGTCCTCGTCAAAATCGGCATGCCCTGATACCAGGTCTATATCGAAGACACCGGAGCCCGATGCCGCAAGGGCGATCTCAAGGCGTCTGCTCGCGTCCGCCAGCTTGCGCGAGGCGTTGTTGAGCGCGGTCATATCTCTGATTATCGTCCCAAGACCGTCGGCGTTTCCCTGCTGATCCCTTATTGGGAAAATCAGCTGATCGACGTCTATCGTGGTGCCATCCCTGCGAAGCAGCTTGTGCTCATTCCGCCACACCCCATACTTGAGCGCTGTGTCGCAGCCCTGCCTGACCAGCTTGGCGGTCTCCGGGTCGAAGGTTCTGTCAGGGCCCATGTCGAGTCCGACCTCATCCCGCGAATAACCTGTCATGGAGTAAGCGGCAGGATTCGCGTAAACACACCGAAAGTCCTTATCGATTGAAATGATTGCGTCCAGGTTCCACTCGGTCACCGCTGCCTGAACCTCAAGACGGCGCAATACCCCCTTGTATTCGGAAATGTCCCGTATAAGGGTGCAGATTCCGATTTCCGCGCCGTCCGCGTCCCTCAGCAGGAAGACGCTCTGCTCGACCTCCAGCATCTGACCGTCGCCGCGCCTTAGTCTGTTTTCAACGACGACCTGAGCGCCGCTGCTCAGGCAGGCGAGCATGGCGTTTTTGTGTATCACTATGCCCTCCCGGTCAAATACCCGGTCAAAGGTCAGCGGGGTATCGTCGGGCAGTCCCGTCATTTTTCGCGCGGACGGGTTCGCGTACAGTATCTCGTTTTGCCTCAGCCCGCTTATCACCACAAAGCTCGGAACCATCTCAACATATCCCGCGAGCAGGGAAAGCTCCTTTTCCGCGCGAACGCGGGCCGTTATATCGACATAGGCCTCCAGTACGGCTGATTTTCCGTCGTCCCATTCAACATTGGACAGGAGCGGCTGGAACGAGAGCCCGAGAGAGGATTGGGAGACGACCGACTCTCCATTCTTTACATCCGCAGGCTCAATGCCCCAGAGTCTTTTAAAAGGCATCTCGTACATGAGCCCAAATGTGTTCTTGATAACGGTGTTAGCGAATAATACCTGCCCGTTCTGAGGCGCTACGACCCTAACGCAGACGCCGGTCATGTCCAGCAGCCGAAGAAGTCTGCCGCGGTCGTTCTTAACCGTTTTATAAAGGGGAAGGGTGTACATCGCGGTAAACAGCAGGATAAGAACTATCCCCAAAAAGCTGATCACAATAGTGGAAAATGAGCCGGAGGCATAAACTCCGGCAATCGGTTGCAGTAGCACCACCCCGAAGGTGCCGGTGCGGAACTGGAACAGATAGGAGGCGGAGAGGGCCAGTCCGTCACTGCTGCTTACAATCCTGTCGACAGCTGTGTCGCTCGGCCAGTCGAGGTCGATGTCCTCAAGCAGCATCACAATGTCTGAGGCGTTCTGCATATCCGAATCCAGCAGGACGGGCGCTGAGCGGTCCAGCATGAATATAAGCGTCTGAGGGGTCTGCCCGTGCATCTGTCCGTATACGGACTGGGCGGAAAACACCGCGTCGTCAAAGCTTCCGGTCAGATTGAAGGTGTGCGACATTATCCCCTTGACGGTCACGGCCCTCTGCTGCACAGCGGCTGAAACATAGGCCCGCCGCGACATGAATATGTTCGCCGCGGATACAAGCGAAAAAGTCAATACCAGGGCGAGCGCGAGCAACAGAAAACGCCGCGCGCCCCTGCCTCCCAGAGAGCGCGGCTCAATTTGCCGGTTGTTGTTCTGTGACATCGCGGGAACCAGGCCTCTCCGGGCGGCAAGCCCTTAATTTCAGCGGGAATGGGAAATATCCAAAAGACGGGGACTCCGCTCCTCTTGGGCGCGAAGCCCCGTCCTGGCTGATCATATCATTATCCGATTTCCGTGCCGGGGGCATATTCGTCGAAGGACTGGAGAAATATCTCGCACATTATCGGGTCAAACTGCTTGCCGATATCCCTGGACATTATATCAACGGCCTCCTGATGGCTGAACGCGGGTTTGTATACCCTCGCGCTTGTCAGCGCGTCGTACACGTCCACTATCGCCATTACGCGGGCCGCAAAGGGTATGTCCCGGCCGCCCAGTCTCTCCGGATACCCCCGGCCGTCCCAGCGCTCGTGGTGGTACAGGCATATCTCCCTGCTGTAGCGCAGGTACTCGTCGTCCTCTATGCCGCGCATCGTGTTGATGATCTCCTCACCGAGCACGGTGTGTTTTTTGATTATTTCGAACTCCTCGTCGGTAAGCTTGCCGGGCTTGAGCAGTATGTGATCGGGGATGCTTATCTTTCCGATATCGTGAAGCGGCACCGTCTTAGCGGCCACCGCGATATTGACGTCAGCCAGCTCATCGTCCATCCTGCCCGAGAGCTTGATGCTCTTCATCAGCCGCTCGGCGAGAGCCCTTGTTCTGCGGACATGCTGACCGGACTCGCAGTGGCGGTACTCTATCACCGAAGCCAGCACGTCGATCATCGAGTCGCGCACATGTACAACCTTCCGAACGCTGTCCTCCACAAGCTCCTCCATATGGGCGCGGAAGTGCTTGAGCGCGATTTGGGAGCGGGCGCGGCATTTGACTATATCGGGGTGAAATGGCTTGCCGAGAAAGTCAACCGCGCCTGAACGCAGGCATTTTATCTCGTTTTCATCACCGCCGGAGGCTGTAATGATTATAACTGGGATGCGCTCAACATATCCGCCGGCCTGCATAACGCGCAGAACCTCAATCCCGTCCATCTCAGGCATCATGATATCCAGCAGCACGAGTGAGAGGCTGTCCGCGTTGCGCAACACGGACTCAACGGCCTCAAAGCCGTTTGACGCCTGCAATATGTCGTATTCGTCCTGGAGTATCTCAACAAGTATTTCCCTGTTGAGCTCTATGTCGTCCACGATCAGAATCTTGTCCCTCAATGTAACTCGTCCTTTCCGTGCGATGGCGGACAAGGCCTGCGTGGCAAGCCTTTCCGGATGGACGGCGTGTGGACGCCGATTACCAAGCACAGTATACTATGTTTTATAGGAAATGTATATTAATTTTTGATTTTCAAACAAAATACTTTTACTATCACCAAAGTTTTTATCCGGGGCATATATCTATATCGTAACTCCGGCCAAATATATAAAATATTTTGTATCAATTATTGGATTAGCGACTAAATATTGCATGGGAAAAACTTTAAGCCTGCGATATCAATCGACATAATGACAACTTTATGATATTATGATACCTGCCTTTTGTTTCTGGCGCCAAATAGTACAATAAGGATGGATGCGCGTGCTTACAGAATATTTTCACGAGAACCCGAAGGCTTTGCATCTGGGGACTTTGCCCCGCCGTTGCTATTACATTCCGTCCGATACCCCAGCGCCCCGTATCGGTGGAGAGAGGCTCAACGGAGCGCGCACCGTCTCCCTGAACGGGAAATGGCTTTTCAGGCTTTATCCGTCGCTTGCCTCGGCTGTCTCGGAGGCTCACCAGCCCGAGGGCTTTTCAGAAATTGCCGTGCCGGGGATGTGGAACCTCCAGGGGCACGATATAAACCGCTATCTGAACACCCGTTACCCCATACCGTTTGACTTCCCGAGGGTTCCCGCCGAAAACCCATGCGGCGTCTACCTCAGGGAGTTTGAGCACCACGGAGACGGTCTGGACACCCATCTGGTGCTGGAGGGAGTCGACAGCTGCTGCTATCTGTGGCTGAACGGGAAGTTCGCCGGGTACAGCCAGGTCTCCCACTCCCCCTCGGAATTCGATCTGACAACGCTGCTGCGCGAGGGAGCGAACACGCTGACGCTATGCGTGCTCAAATACTGCGACGGCACCTATCTTGAGGATCAGGACAAGCTGCGCATGTCGGGGATATTCCG
Source organism: Oscillospiraceae bacterium (assembly GCA_031556035.1). Lineage (GTDB taxonomy): Bacteria > Bacillota > Clostridia > Oscillospirales > UBA929 > JAVBTT01. The sequence goes on along the minus strand of JAVBTT010000003.1, from coordinate 58,017 downwards.
GGACGTTTACCTGCTGCGCCGCCCACAGTCGAGGCTGTGGGACTACAGGGCCGACATGTCCTTTGACGGGGATTTTTCCCGCGCCAGAGTCACTCTCGAGATGACCGCGCAGAATGCCGCTCCGTCACTGCGCGCCGGGATCGTCCTTGCCGCGCCGGACGGCTCCGTTGTCTATGAGGGGTGCGCCGAGCTGTCCTCCGGGGAGGCCTCGGCCGAGATTGAAATCAAAGCGCCGTTTCTGTGGAACGCTGAAGCCCCCGCGCTGTACACTCTCACGTTGCGCATAACGGCGGACGGTCAGCCGGACGAATATATAACCGACCGGCTCGGGCTTCGCAGGGTGGAGACAAAGAACGGAGCAATATATTTAAACGGGGCCCCGGTGCGCTTTAAGGGCGTCAACCGGCACGACTCCGACCCAGACGTCGGCTACGCTGTGGATTACAGCCGGATGCTGCGCGACATAACCATGATGAAAAGGCACAATATAAACGCGCTGCGCACAAGCCACTATCCGCCCTCGCCGTTGCTGCTGGAGATATGCGACGAGCTGGGGCTGTATGTGATAGACGAGGCCGACATCGAGTCGCACGGAACGGTTGACGCGCGTACCAGAAAGTATGCCGAGGAAATGTACGCGATTCTCGCGGATGAGCCGATGTTTAAAAATGCGATTCTGGACAGGGTGCAGGCGCTGTGCCGCCGGGATATAAACAGGGGCTGCGTCCTGTTCTGGTCGCTCGGCAACGAGTCCGGTTGGGGCGAAAACTTTGAGAACGCGGCGAGCTGGGTGTCGGAGCACGACCCGTCGCGCATTATCCACTATGAGAGTCTTATCACATTTAAGGGACGCAAGCCGGACTACTCCAAGCTGAGCGTTGTCAGCGAGATGTACAGTCCGGTGGAGAGGATTGAGGCGTACTTCGCGGATGAAAACAATAAGAAGCCGTTTGTCCTGTGCGAGTACAGCCACGCGATGGGCACCGGCCCGGGTGACCTTGAGGACTATTACGAGTGCATGGAGCGCCATCCCGGCTTCGCCGGAGGCTTTGTCTGGGAGTGGTGCGACCACGCGGTGCGGGACGGTTTCGCGCCGGACGGACGCGCCCGCTTCCTGTACGGCGGTGACTTCGGCGAGGAGCCTAACGACGGGCGCTACTGCGTGGACGGGCTTGTCTCCCCGGACCGCGAGCCGCACACAGGGCTTATAGAGTACAAAAACGTGCTGCGCCCGCTCAGGGCGTCCCTTGCCGGCGACAGGCTGAGGCTCAGGAGCACCCTGGATTTCGCGGACGCGGGTAAGCTGTATTCCCTGCGCTGGATTTTTGAGGAAAACGGGAAGCTCGCCGCCCAGGGGGAAATTGAGCTGCCGCCAATACCGCCGAGAGCGACGGTTGAGCTGAAGAGGCCCGAGCTCCCGCGCGCCAGGGGAGCGGCATATCTGACCCTGTTTTATGTTGTGAAGCTCCCTCACTGCTGCTGCGAGGCAGGGGAGGAAACCGGCTTTGACCAGCTCGCGGTTCCGTCCGGCCCGCTCTCTGCCTGCCCGTTTGTGGCTGCTCCGAAGGGCGGCAGAGGGCTGGAGAGCGTCGACGCCGGGCATGAGATGATAATAAGAGGCGAAAACGAGCGCGGAAGCTTTGAATACGCCTTCGACAAGCGCACCGGGCTCTTTTCGCGGATATCTGCCGGAGGCGGGGAGCTGCTGGCCGGGCCGATGGGGTTCAATATATGGCGTGCGCCGACCGACAACGACATGAGGATAGAGGCCGACTGGAGGGCGTTCCGCTATGACCGCACCGCCTCCAGGGTCTACGAGACAAGGGGCGCGATGGACGCCGGGGGGCTGAGCCTGTCGACGGACTTTGCGCTGCTCAGCGCTTCGCTTGAGCCGGCGATGCGGGGCGTCTGCGAGGTGACGGTGCCGGACAGCGGCGCGATACGCATTAAAATAACTGCGCGCAAAAACGAGTACTTCCCCTTCCTGCCGCGCTTCGGCCTCAGGCTGTTCCTGGACGGTGGCATGAGGGATATATCCTACTTCGGGTACGGCCCCCACGGGAGCTATATCGATATGCGCAGGGCCTCCCGCATGGGTCTGTTCACATCAACACTCGAAGATATGCACGAGGACTGTATCAACCCCCAGGAAAACGGCAGCCATTGGGGATGTCTTTACGTTTCCGCCGAAGGAGGGGGGCACGCGCTTCGTGTCAACGCTCCCCCTGCCGCTCCGTTCAGCTTCAGCGCGTCCCCATACACGCAGGAGGAGCTCACAAGGGCGGCCCACAACTTTGAGCTCTCCCCCTGCGGGCACACCGTGCTGTGTGTGGACGCGGCCATGTCAGGCATAGGCTCGGCGAGCTGCGGAGGCGAGCGGCTTGAGCGGTACAGGGCCAACGGTCCGGAATTCATGCTGGATATCGGGCTGATGCCCTGGTAATAGTATAAGAATTTTTTCGCGAATTGGAGATGCCAATGTGTAAAGTTGACAAAATACGCGCCGGGTGATAGAATAATTTTGAATTTTTATGCAAACAGAATCTCGGTCAGAAAAGCCAAATCAAAAAGCGGGCGGTGACGGAATGAAGAGAATACCCGCCGTGATAACGACAGTGATTGCCTCTATTCTCGTACTCTCGTCCTGCTCCGGCAGCAACACCGCTTACCTTCTGTGGCAGCAAGAGTCCGCCACTCCCCAAGCCGACCTTTCAACCTCATCTGAAACACAGGCACAGGTCGAGATATCTCCGGCCGACGCCCCCCCGCTCTCCGGCGTTCCCGCCACCGCGTATTCCGCGGGCAGCAGCCCCGCTCAGGAAGACGACTGGCTGAGTACGGACGGCAATGCCATTATCGACAGCGGGGGAAGCGAGGTATGGGTCACAGGCGTAAGCTGGTTTGGATACAACACCGGCACCAACGCGTTTGACGGGCTGTGGGCCGCGAACCTGGAGGACTCGCTGCAGGGCATAGCCGACAGGGGCTTCAACCTTTTGCGTGTACCGTTCTCAGCGGAGCTTATCCTCAGATGGTCGCAAGGGGATTACCCCCCCGCCAACTGCAACTTCTCCGTAAACAGGGAGCTCGAGGGAAAAAACAGCCTGGAGATATTCGATTACGCTCTGTCCGTATGCTCCCGAATCGGCATCAAGGTCATGATAACGATCCAGAGCGTAAAATCAGACCCGACCGGACATACATACCCCCTCTGGTACGACGGGGATATTTCGGAGGAGGACTATTTGTCCGCCCTGGAGTGGATGGCGGAGCGCTACAGGCTCGACGACACTATTTTGGCCTATGATCTGAAAAACGAGCCCCACGGGAGCCCGCAGGACGGAAATTTCGCTGTCTGGAACGGCTCCGAGGTTCCGAACAACTGGAGAAACGCCGCCCGGAAAGCCGCGCTGCGGGTGCTGAAGGCGAATCCGAATGCGCTGGTCGTGGTAGAGGGCGTTGAAGCGTATCCAAAGGATATAAAGGGCAATGGGGATTATTCCTCGTCAAATTCCGGTGACTATTATTACAACTGGTGGGGCGGGAACCTGCGCGGAGTGGCTGATTTCCCCCTGGAGCTGGGCGAGCATTCGGACAAGCTCGTCTATTCCCCGCACGACTATGGGCCGTCCGTATACGCCCAGCCATGGTTCCGCGAGGGCTATACCTTCGAGACCCTTTACGCGGATTGCTGGAAGGACAACTGGATGTTCATACACGAAAAGGAAATTGCTCCGCTGCTGATAGGCGAATGGGGAGGAACGCTTTCCCAGTCGGATCTGCGGTGGATGACATGTCTGCGCGAGCTGATAGAAAAGAACCGGCTGGGGCATGTGTTCTGGTGCTATAACGCCAATTCGGGTGACACCGGGGGACTTGTGCAGGACGATTTTTCCACTTGGGACGAGGAAAAATACGCGTTTGTCAAAAGCGTATTGTGGCAGGAGGGCGGCAGGTTCGTCGGTCTTGACCACGCCGTTGCGCTGGGCGCGAACGGGAAGGCCCTTGGAGGGCCGTAGCTGATTACAAAACGCAAGGAGCCGCCAGCATTGCGCTGACGGCTCTTCCCTTTGGAGGCGCCACCCGGATTCGGACCGGGGAATCGCGGATTTGCAGTCCGCTGCCTTACCACTTGGCTATGGCGCCGAAAAAGATTAAGACCAAAGACAAAAAACTAAAAGAGAGTTTTCTTCATTAGTCTTTAGTCTTTGGCCTTAACCCTCAAAATCCGGGCATCCCGGGAAAGCTGGAGCGGAAGACGGGATTCGAACCCGCGACTTTCACCTTGGCAAGGTGACACTCTACCACTGAGTCACTCCCGCAAGAAAAAACAAAACCAAAGAACGCCCCAGTTGGACAATGCCGCTTTCCCCATCCTGAGCGGGGTCCGCCGGAGGGGGAAAGCATGCTGCTGGTGCCTCCGGTCGGAATTGAACCAACGACACGAGGATTTTCAGTCCTCTGCTCTACCGACTGAGCTACAGAGGCAAAACTAATGCTTGACCATTCAGGAATTTCAAGGGATTAAACCAACAAATCCATGAGCCCATATCCAGGTATTTTCCCGCTCTGCGCTCCAGGATCACTTCCTGAGTGTCTATAATACCTTTAAAGTCTCAGTTTGTCAATACCTCTCCCGCGAAAAATAATTCTCGGCATATTGATGCGGGCCAACATATTTCCTAAAGCTTCGCGCCGCGCAAAATGTCTGCGCAAAATCGAAAAACCTGCTATTTTAGAGTTGTCTTTTTGTCGACCATGTAATATTATAGATTACGTATGGGAGTGTTTACAACTAGAGAAACAGGAGGGGGGACGCGCATCACCGCAGCCGGGCTTCAACACTCTCGATTTTATTATGCGCAGGGGGTATACATATGGTAGAAAAGCTGTTTGTACTCGCTCCGGTCGGTTCAATTCTCGCGTTGCTGTTCGCGCTTTACCAGGCCCGCAAGATATACAAGTTCTCGGAGGGAACCGAGGCAATGCAGCGCATCTCGGCGGCCATACGGAAGGGCGCCAACGCATATCTCAAGCGCCAGTACACTGGCGTTGGCCTGTTCTTCATCGCGATGTTTGTTATTCTTGGCGTCATGGCAATCTTCAAGTTCCTCACCCCGTTTGTCCCCTTCGCCTTCATCACGGGCGGCTTCTTCTCCGGTCTCTCCGGCTTTATCGGCATGAAAATAGCCACCGCCGCCAACGCGAGAACCGCGCAGGCCTCGTTTGAGGGCCTCAACAAGGGCCTTCGCGTCGCGTTCTCGTCGGGCGCGGTCATGGGCTTCACCGTGGTCGGGCTTGGCCTGCTGGATCTGTCCATCTGGTTTTTCCTTCTGAAGTATGTATTCTACGCGAATCTCGCCGCGGATCAGGCCGCGCAAATCAGCGCGATATCCTCGGCGATGCTGACCTTCGGCATGGGCGCGTCCAGCATGGCGCTGTTCGCGCGCGTCGGCGGCGGCATCTTCACAAAGGCCGCGGACGTCGGCGCGGACCTGGTCGGCAAGGTTGAGGCGGGCATTCCCGAGGATGACCCGCGCAATCCCGCGGTCATCGCAGACAATGTTGGCGACAACGTGGGCGATGTGGCCGGTATGGGCGCAGACCTTTATGAGTCCTATGTCGGCTCGATAGTCGCGACGCTCGCGCTGGCCGTGTCCGCCGGGTTCGGCTTCGGTGGGGCCGCCGTGCCGATGCTGCTCGCGGCTGTGGGCACGCTGGCCTCTATAGTTGGTACATTCTTTGTCCGCTCGGGCGAAAAGACCGACCAGAAGTCGCTGCTTTCCGCCCTGCGCAAGGGCACGTACATATCCTCGGCTATTATAGTGGTCGCGGCTTTCCCGATCATATGGTATTCGCTGGACTGCGCCAACAACCCCGGGCGCATAGGCATATACGCTGCGGTTATTTCCGGACTCATTGCCGGGGTGTTGATCGGCTTCTTCACCGAGTATTACACCTCCGACACCTACAAGCCCACAAAGGAGCTGGCCGACGCCAGCAAGACCGGATCCGCGACTATAATTATCGGCGGGCTCTCGCTGGGCATGCTGTCGACCGCAATCCCGGTAATCATAGTCGGAGTATCCGTGCTTGTGAGCTTTTTCGCTTCCGGTGGCGCCGGGAGCTATTCCATGGGGCTTTACGGAGTCGGTATTTCCGCGGTTGGAATGCTGTCTACCCTGGGAATCACCCTCGCGACCGACGCTTACGGCCCGGTCGCCGACAACGCGGGCGGCATCGCCGAGATGTCCCACCTGCCCCATGAGGTGCGCGAGCGCACCGACGCGCTGGATTCGCTCGGCAATACGACCGCCGCGACCGGCAAGGGTTTTGCCATCGGCTCGGCCGCGCTGACGGCGCTGGCCCTGATCGCGGCCTATATTGACGAGATCAAGATCAAGGCGCCGGACTTCAATCTGGATCTGAGCATTACAAATCCGCCGGTGCTCATCGGCCTGTTCGTCGGAGCCATGCTCCCGTTCCTGTTCTCCTCCATGACGATGAAAGCTGTCGGCCGCGCGGCCCAGGCGATTGTGGTCGAGGTGCGCCGCCAGTTCCGCGAGATCAAGGGGCTGATGGACGGCAAGGCCGACCCGGACTACGCCGCCTGCGTTGATATCTGTACGCGCGGCGCGCAGAAGGAGATGATCCTTCCGGCCCTCACCGGCATAATCTCCCCGATCATAGTCGGAATAATTCTTGGGGTCAATGGCGTTGCCGGCATGCTTGCCGGGGCCACCGCGTCCGGGTTCGTGCTCGCTATCATGATGGCAAACTCCGGCGGCGCGTGGGATAACGCGAAGAAGTACATCGAGTCCGGCAAGCTGGGCGGCAAGGGCTCGGATCAGCATAAGGCGGCCGTTGTGGGCGACACCGTGGGCGACCCGTTTAAGGACACTTCCGGCCCGTCAATCAATATCCTTATAAAGCTGCTGTCCATGGTCTCCATCGTATTCGCGGGCGTCATCATAGCGTTCTCAATCATTAAGTAATACTAATACCTGATTGTATGAAAAATCAGCGCCCCCGCCGTTCTGAACGGCGGGGGCGCTGCACATTATGTTATTAGGGCGTTTTCCAAAACCAAATACATTTTCCCGTAATATTGCGGGACAAAACCCCATATACATGAAGTGAAATCCAAACATGCTGCAAGGGGGAAAAGGCTTTGGAAAACCGCAGGATATATGAGGATATCGCGCTTCGTACGGACGGGGATATCTATATAGGCGTTGTTGGCCCTGTTCGTACGGGGAAATCCACCTTTATCAAACGCTTTATGGAAGCCCTAGTTCTCCCGAGGATCGATAACGAATACCGCCGTGACAGGGCGCGCGATGAGCTGCCGCAATCCGGCTCGGGGCGCACCGTGATGACCGCTGAGCCGAAATTTGTGCCGGAGGAGGCTGTCGAGATATCCGTGGGCGACGGAGCCAAGATGAGCGTACGGCTCATCGACTGCGTGGGCTACATGGTGGACAGCGCGATCGGCCACTTTGAGGACGGCAGGCCGAGAATGGTAAACACGCCGTGGTATGAGTACGAGATACCAATGGCAGAGGCGGCCGAAATAGGCACGCGCAAGGTCATAGACGAGCATTCCACAATCGGCATAGTCGTAACGACCGACGGCACAATAACGGATATTCCCAGGGAGGATTATATAGGCGCAGAGGAGCGCGTGATCAAAGAGCTGCAGGCACTCGGCAAGCCGTTTCTTGTAATGGTCAACTCGGTTTATCCCGAGTCCCCTCTGGCTCAGGCGGTGTGCGAGGAGATAAGCAACAAGTTCGGTGTCACCACGCTGGCGGTCAACTGCATGGAGCTTCAGGACCGTGAGGTCAACGGGATAATCAAGGGGGTGCTTTACGAGTTCCCGGTGGTGGAGCTCGGGTTGAACCTGCCGTCATGGATCGACGCGCTGCCGTTTGAGCATCCGATCAAGAGCGGGCTGTATTCCGCGATGCTCAAGAGCGCGGAAAAGATGCAGAAAATCCGCGATGTCGAGGATGTGCTCGAGGCCATGAAGGTCTGCCCTGACATCTCAATGGTGCGTATCGCCGGCATCAACATGGGAACCGGTGTGGCGCTCGCGAATGTCGAGCTGCCGCGCGAGCTGTTCTACCGTACGCTCGGAGAGCAGTCCGGCTTTGAGATAGCGGACGACGGGGATCTGCTCAAATTGCTAAGCGGGCTTTCCAGCGTCAAGACCGAGTACGACAAAGTCGAGGCCGCGCTGCGTGAGGTGCGGGAAAACGGGTACGGCATCGTGATGCCCAGCGCCGACGAGCTCAAGCTTGAGGACCCGGAGATAATCAAGCACGGCGGGAGCTACGGCGTGCGGCTGCGCGCGTCCGCACCGTCGATCCATATGATCAGAGCGGATATTGAGACGGTGGTTGATCCGATTGTCGGCAGCGAGCGGCAGAGCGAGGATTTGATAAACTATCTGATGAGCGAGTTCGACGACGAGCCTGAAAAGATATGGCAGAGCAATATCTTCGGCAAGAGCCTTCACGATCTGGTCAGCGAGGGTCTTAACAGCAAGCTGAAGAAAATGCCGGACGACGCGCGCGCGAAATTACAGGAGACCCTCCAGCGCATTATCAACGAGGGCAGCGGAGGACTTATCTGCATCATTTTGTAAACGAATAAAGCGGGGTGTCGAAAGACGCTCCGCTCAGATTGTAGACAAAGTCATAGTAGCGCTTCTCAACCCCTTCCCGACCAGCAGATTCAGAATTTTTTCCGTTGTTACTACGTAAAACGGCTGCAAAATTCTGAATCTGACAACTCGCCCTCTGCGAGGGCTTCGGGTCGGGAAGGGGTTGTCAGCAGCCTGAGCGGGGTGTCGAAAGACGCTCCGCTATTTATCACGGGGAATAACGTACAAATTTTTACAAATTATTATTCCGACAATAAAAATCAGGAAATATTCCGTCGGCAAGATGTACCGGAATGATGTGGTTTTTATACAATGCTAATCCTTCCAACTGGCTTTAGAAATTCTTGCAATATGCTTACTGTAAAAAATACATCAGGGTTTAAACAGGCATTGACATGAACATTCTATCACAAAACTGATGGAGCTGGAAAATTGCGGTTTGCGTTTTATATGAGAAAATGTTACAATTTTATGGATAGCCGACCTGCAATAGCAGGCGGAAAATGAAGATGGAGGAATTCTTGTGAACAAAAGAAGCCGGCTCACCGCGCTATTCCTGTGCCTGCTCATGCTGGCCACCCTCACGTCTGCCCCGCTGAACGCACTGGCAAGCGACCCGGCCACAGTCGACACCAACCCCGCACAAGCCGCAGCAAAAACAGTGGACGCCTCGAATTTTGACAACCGGTATTCACTAGATCAGTCCGACTATCTGATCAACTACGCCTCAGCCCTGCAGCAGCCTGTCGGCGCCAGTGGCTTTGAAGGCGAGTATGCGCTTGACGGCTCCGGAACAGCGAACATCATCGTTCAGTTTACGACAATGCCCAAGGAGATGATGTCCGCCTATGCGTCGCTCAAAAAGCTGAAGCTGAGCGAAAAGAACATCTCCGACAGTGTCAGCGCCTCGCACGGCGACTTTACGCGCGCGCTAGGCACACTGCGCGGCAAGGCCAATATCACACGCACGTACAAGGACCTGTTTAATGGAGTCGCGATGACAGTCCCCGCCGACATGGTTGGCAAAATCGCCGGACTGCCGGGCGTGTACAGCGTAACGCCCGACCACACCGTCTCGGTCGACCCGATGGAGACAGCCGCTCTTGCAGAAGGCGGCGCATTCTCGGGCAAGGGCATGAAGGAAGGCCGCATGGCTCTCGAGGCCGACTACATAAACGATGTGCTGAAATATACAGGCGAAGGCGTAATTGTCGCCGTCCTCGACAGCGGCATTGACTACAACCACCCAGACCTGTCCGGCGCAGTCGACCTCGCACACAGCCACAACTTCGTCGGGGACCGTCTGACAGGGCCGATGAATCCGGACGACTGCATGGAGACAACCTATGAGGAGTGGCAGCGCTCGGGAGAGCCCGAATTCGCTCCCGGAGAGGTCAGCTACTATACATTCCACGGTACGCATGTCGCCGGTTCGATTGCCGCCAGAGGCGCCAACGGTGCAGAAAATGCCACGCTCGGTGTCGCGCCAGGCGCAACAATTCGCTCATATCGTGTCTTGGGGCCTTATGGCTCCGGCACGGAAAGCTCAATTATAGCCGCGGCGGAAAAAGCTGTCGCCGAAGGCTGCGACGTGATGAACCTTTCGCTCGGCGTCGATATAAACACTGTGTACAGCGCCCAGAATACGGCGCTCAACAATGCCTCGATCGCCGGAGTGGTCGTCTGCACGGCGGCCGGCAACTTCGGGCCGAACTATGCCTCTCTCGGAACGCCGGGCACAGCATATTTGCCGATAACGGTAGCCGCCGGCACCAGGGGCGGCGGACTGGAGTATTCGTCGTACGCCGAAGTCAACTTCCCGTATGAGAATACGCCTGACAACAAGGCGATGATCCGGCTGATCGGCTGGGACAAGGACAACGTGTTCGACGCCGAAAGAGGCATTCTCAACTCTGACCTCATCTGGAACAACGGTTACGAGTACTTTTACGCGTGGTACGGCTACGACATGGACTATTATCTGTTAGGCCAGTACCCCGTCGGTTCGGAACAGGCGCCGCTCGGCAGCCTGCACGGCAAGTTCGCGGTCGTCAACCGCGGCTATCTCGATTTCAGCTACATGCTCCAGGTGGCGCGCAATTACGGCGCATCCGGCCTGATTGTCATCAACAATAATGACGCCGAGCTGATCAACATTACGCTCGCGGGAGAGTACGACAACTACATCCCGGTGTTTACCTGCACAAGCTCGGAGGGAGCAAAAATCACCGCGTCCTGGTACAGCGGCATTGATCACGGACGCTTCATCAACCCGATAGACGCCGTCAAGATGCTGCCGAACGTCCGGGACGAAAGCGTGGCGGAGTTCAGCGCCCGCGGTCCGGTACTCGAGACGTACTTCATCAAGCCGGACGTCCTGGCTCCCGGCGTGGCGATCATGTCCACCATGCCCGCTTTCTATATGAACGCGGAAAACCATGATGCGACCAACTACTCAAAGGCCTACTCCCGTCTCAACGGCACCTCAATGGCGGCTCCTCACGTGGCTGGTGCCGCGGCGCTGATGGTGCAGGCCATGAGACAGCAGGGCGTCGACAAGACCGACATGCCGAGCGTTGTGAAGGCCAGACTCATGAACACCGCGGACTTTGAACACTACGACGGCATGAAGTACAGCGTGCACGACGTAGGCGCCGGTTTTATCCGCCCGAGAAGGGCCATTGAGGAGGATACCGTCCTCACGGTGCTCAACGACGTGCCCTACGTGACCCGCGACAACGAGAGAGCGCTCTACAAAAAGCAGACGATGGCTTCGCTGTACTTTGGACAAATCCCCAAGGTTCTTACAGGCTTTTCCGAGAGCGTCACCAGCCCGCTTACCATAATGAACAACACCGGCAAAGATGTGACGTACGACGTGCGCGTCAGCTACAACAACGATACGGCCTATTCCCTCTCCAGCGAGAGCAACGGCCTGAGCCTTCTCAAAAAGTCCGGCGCGAGCCTGGCGGCGCCCATCACCGTCCAGAGCGGTGACAGCTATACGCTCAATGTCAAGGCGAGGCTCCCGGCCGAGGCGAAGAAAGGCCCGTATGAGGGCAGAGTCGTCGTTTCCTATCAGGACGAGCTCGGCGAGCACGTCTTCAACGTTCCCTTCTCGCTTGAGTACGGCTCACGCATCTCGAACATGTTCGACGGCTTTATCTACAAGCCTGTCATTTCAAGCCGCGCCGACGCTCCTGTCTCCAGCCAGACAGCTACAGTCATGTTCCGCTACGACGGCAGCATCGACATGAACTACGGTATTGACGCGATCTGCCTCGACGCAGCGGGCAAGCCCTACGGCTACTACAAGACGATGCCGTCTGACACCGGGAAAGATCCGGCGTATTTCTCAATGATTCTGGGCATGGTGAAGGGCTCGTGCTATAAATTCCTGGACGGCGGCGAGGACGCGGTGGAAGCCACTGAAACCGTCATGCCCGACGGTCTATACGAGCTGGTGTTCCGCTACAGGGACAAAACAGGCGTTGAGCAGCGCTACCCGGTTGGGAAATACCTGATTTCGGGCGCTGCGCCTCAGGTCTCCCTTGACCGGCAGGAATACACATACTATGATGGCGAAACCCACTGCAATATCTCCGGAACTGTCTACAGCGAGACCGCCAGGCTCTGCGCCGAGTACGGACTTGACTTCTATTACTTCGATTACAGCGAGAATGTCTATGACTTCGCAAGCTTTAAAATGACCGACCAGAGCTACAACATCGTCCGGAATGACAACCTGGCGACGTTAAAGTGCGACGCCGACGGGCGCTTCAACATCAGCATCCCTGTGTCGGAGCTCAGCCGCGGGCAAATCGACACCTACGCGCTGTACGCTCTGGACATCTACTGCGAGGACACCAAGGATGTCGGCATAGGCGTTCTTTCCAGCGATATGGGCACCAGCCAGACACCATTCGAGGTTCGCTACAGCATGTTCGTTCCCGCGTCTATCACAGGCGTCAGCGTTACGACCCCGACGATTGTTGAGGGCCTCGCTGCGAACCTGAACATCACGGTAACCGGGCAAAACCTCGACGGCAAAACATTGACTGCCTATCTGTGGGCGAACGGAGAACCCATCTATCCCACGCCGGTCACTTATTCGGGCGGAGAGTGGAAGGCCAGAATGCATATTGACCGCGCCCCTGCAATCGGTTCCTGGTGTTATGTTGTCGTCACGATCGACGGAGGCTTTCCTGAGGGGTTCTGCCCGATCACGCTTGCGCCGTATAAGCCCGAGGAGCTTTGGGCTCCTTCGGCCGTGCTTGACGGCGAGAGCGGCAAGCTCATGGTGCTGTTCAGCGAGAAGATCGCGCCCAAGGACGGCGGGTACTCCGTAAAAATCGGCACGCGCTCATACGGCTGGCAGCAGCAGGGAGATAAAAAGCTGGTCATAGACGCGCCATATACCTCGCTGACCGCCGGTGCCAAGGTCACAATAACTGGAGTCAAATATCCCGACCTGTTCCCGAGCTACAGTTTCACCTTTACTGTTCTGGTTCCGTAAAGGCAGTGACAGGGGGCTGCCCTGAAAACAGCCTGGGACACTAATACCGTTGTAAACTTGTAGCCGTACGCCCCGCGTTAAGCGGGGCGTACGGCTACACTGACGCGTGGGTTGCGGCTACCCTGATTTCTTCTTTTTTCCGAGGGCTAATCCCACGTAGACAGCGCACAAAACAAGAATGGTTCCGGAAACAGCCATGAGCGCCTGCTGCCCCTTTACGACGCCTGACGCTACACGGAAGCCGTCCGGCCCGACGAGCGTCATCACAAGCCCGCCTGCGAGCGCGGCGGCGAAGCCCAAAACCCCGTTGAGCGCGTTGTTTATCCCTATAAACATCTGTGTGTTGGTCTTGGGTGCGTACTGAAACTGTATATTGAGCAGGCAAATGCCCAACGCGCTCCAGCCGGCTGCGGATATGACGGTCGCCAGCGGATAAAGCCACGCTTTGTTTCCCAGTGTCACCATTGAGCAGAGTATGTGCGCAAGGCCAATAGTGGCGAGCATTATCCTGGTGACGAGCTGCCAGGAGGTACGATCGGCCACCCTGCCCCAAAAGCGGGCAAGCAGACTGCGCTCGATAAGCGTAACAAACGCCACCGTGCTGATAATCCCGTAGCTTATTCCCATGTCGGAGACAACGTACAGATTCCAGAACGGGGCGCCTATCTGCACCCCAATCTGGTAGATAGCGCTCAATATAAGTACCGGGCGGAATTTCTTCCTGCGAAGCGGCATCAGTATCAGCATCATAGGCTTCATTATCCGCTCCCGCTCCCGCTCGGGAGGGCTCTTTGCCTTTATCAGCGCCACGGTGTTCACCGTGTTACAGGCGGCGACGAATATGCCCAGGATTACAAACCCCAGCGCCGGACTGCCCATGTCCTTAAAAAAGTCAAGTGCCCTGCCCACGCCGAGCAGCACGACGGCGCTTGCCGCAAGCGACACCGCCTCGCGCACCCCCATGTACTTGCCCCTGATCTGAAAAGGGCATATCCCGACAATCCAGGCGTTTGAAGGCGGAACTATCATGGCGTTCAGAAAGCAAGATATAAAATACAGGCCGGTCGCGACAACGAGCCCCCAGCCGTTTCTCAGAACCATCGCCAGCATGTACATGAGCGCGAAGCCGTAGCGGAAAATGGCCGCGCCGACGACAACAAACAGCTTGTCGTTCTTCACGCGCCGCGCGAGGAACACGCCGGCGATCTGCCCGAGGCCGCACAGCGCGGGGAACGCGAGAAGAAGCCCGTTCAGGGCAACGGGGAAGCCAACCAGATTCAGGTAGCCCGACAGGTACGAGCCGCCCACCACGGACGCTACGAGCATGGACACAACGCCGTCAATGATAAACAGCCTTCGGCTCTTTTCGTAATCCGGCAGGTTAGCGGCGATTTCTTGCATAGAGAGAGCACCTCTCCGTTTATTTCTGTGGTATATCCCCCGCCGCAAGCGGGGGATATACCACATTAAAATTATAGCACCATGGGGGATAAAAAGCTATTGTAACAACTTGAGATACAACGAGGGTGATACATCGCCCCGTGGTGCGGCATAGACAAAGTCAGTCCCAACGCCGCGCGGAGGTTCCTACCTTTTCAGCATCTTCTTGAGATACTGCCCGGTATACGACCCCTTGGCGTCGGCCACCTGCTCCGGCGTCCCGCACGCGATCACTGTTCCGCCCTTGTCCCCCCCCTCGGGGCCCAGGTCGATGATATGGTCGGCGGTCTTTATTACCTCCAGATTGTGCTCTATGACCAGCACCGTATTGCCGGAATCCACAAGCTTTTGCAGCACCTCGATCAGCTTGTGGACGTCCGCCACGTGCAGGCCGGTTGTCGGCTCGTCCAGGATGTATATCGTGCTGCCGGTGCTCCTCTTTGAGAGCTCGGTAGCCAATTTGACGCGCTGCGCCTCTCCGCCGGACAGCGTCGTGGACGGTTGGCCCAGCTTTACGTAGCCAAGCCCCACCTCGCAGAGAGTGGAGAGCTTGCGGGCTATCTTCGGCAGATTCTCAAACAGCCCCAGCGCCTCCTCGGCGGTCAGCTCCAGCACTTCGTGGATGTTCTTTCCCCTGTAGCGCACCTCCAGCGTCTCGCGGTTATAGCGCCTGCCCTTGCAGACATCGCACGGCACGTAGATGTCCGGCAGGAAGTGCATCTCGATTTTGAGAAGGCCGTCGCCCTGGCAGGCTTCGCAGCGCCCGCCGCGCACGTTGAAGGAAAACCTGCCAGGCCCGTAGCCGCGCAGCTTCGCGTCCTGAGTGGACGCGAACAGCTCGCGCATGTCCCCGAACAGCCCTGTATAGGTCGCCGGGTTGGAGCGCGGGGTGCGCCCTATCGGGCTCTGGTCTATGTCGATGACCTTGTCAAGCTGCTCCACCCCGTCTATCCGGTCATGCGCCCCGGCGCGCGCCTTTGAGCGGTTAAGCTGGGCGGAGAGGGCCTTGTGCAGTATCTCGTTGACGAGCGAGCTCTTGCCGGAGCCGGAGACGCCGGTGACGCAGGTAAAGGTGCCCAGCGGTATCTCCACGTCGATGGATTTCAGGTTGTTTTCACGCGCTCCGCGGATTACCAGTTTCTTTCCGCTTCCCCTGCGCCGCTTTTCAGGCAGGGGGATAAAGCGCTTGCCGCTCAGGTATTGACCGGTTACCGAGCGCTCGCAGGCGCAGATTTCATCATACGTGCCGGCGGCGATGACTTCTCCGCCGTGCACCCCCGCGCCGGGGCCCACGTCTATGATATAGTCGGCGGCCTCCATCGTGTCCTCGTCGTGCTCGACCACCAGCAGCGTGTTCCCCAGGTCCCGAAGGCGCTTGAGGGTGTCCAGCAACTTGTTGTTATCGCGCTGGTGCAGGCCGATGGACGGCTCGTCCAATATATAGAGCACCCCCATCAGCGACGAGCCAATCTGTGTGGCCAGGCGTATGCGCTGGCTCTCCCCACCCGAGAGGCTTCCCGAGCGGCGGGACAGGGTCAGGTACTCAAGGCCCACGCTGCGCAGGAAGCCCAGGCGCTCGCGGATCTCCCGCAGAATGCGCTCGGCTATCATCGTGTCCTTCTCGTTGAGCTCAAGCCTGTCGAAGAAGGCCAGCGCCTCCGTTATCGACTTTGACGTGTATTCCGCTATCGTAAGATCGCCGACCGTGACCGCAAGGCTCTCCTTTTTAAGACGAAGGCCCTTGCAGTCCGGGCAGGGCACGGCCGCCATGCTCTCTTCTATGTCAGCGCGCATGGCGTCGCTCTGCGTGTCCCGGTAGCGACGCTCCAGGTTGTTGACAACGCCCTCAAACGCGTGCTTGTATACCCCGATCGTTCCGTTGGGGCGCTGGAACGGCAGCTCCAGCTTGACACCCTTTGTGCCATACAGCACCGCGTTTTTGGCCTCCTCGGGCAGATCCCTGAACGGGGCGTTTATGTCGAAACCGTAGTGGGCTGCCAGCCCCTTAAAGTACATCTGCGATATCGAGGTGGGATCCGTTCCGTTCCAGCCGGACGCCGTGATCGCTCCGCCGATCAGCGACAGGCTGGGCGACGAAACTATCCTCTCCGGGTCTATCTTGAGCTGCTCGCCCAAGCCCGTACAGGTCGGGCACGCGCCGTAGGGATTGTTAAAGGAAAACATGCGCGGGGTGAGCTCCTCTATTGATATCCCGCAGTCGTCGCAGGCGTAGTTCTGGGAAAACAGCAGCTCCTTTTCGCCTGGGCCGACGTCCACAACCACCAGACCGCCCGCCAGCGCCGCCGCGGTCTCGACCGAATCGGTCAGGCGCTGCTGCACATCCGGGCTGGAGACCAGCCTGTCCACCACTATCTCGATGTTGTGCTTCTTGTTTTTGTCCAGCTTGATGCTCTCGCTAAGGTCGTACATGCTGCCGTCCACCCGAGCGCGGACATAGCCGCTGCGCCGCGCGTCCTCAAACACCTTCGCGTATTCGCCCTTGCGAGCGCGCACCACCGGCGCCATTATCATCATGCGGCTGCCCTCGGGCAGCGCCATGATCTGGTCAATGATCTGATCTATCGTCTGCTGGTGTATCACCTTGCCGCAGCGCGGGCAGTGGGGGATTCCGATCCGCGCCCAAAGCAGGCGCAGATAGTCGTATATCTCGGTGACGGTACCGACTGTCGAGCGCGGGTTCTTGGAGGTTGTCTTCTGGTCTATAGATATGGCGGGGGAAAGCCCGTCAATGTAGTCCACGTCCGGCTTTTCCATCTGGCCGAGAAACTGCCTCGCGTATGACGAGAGGCTTTCGACGTAGCGCCTCTGTCCCTCCGCGTATATTGTGTCGAAGGCCAGCGAGGATTTGCCGGAGCCGGACAGCCCGGTGAGCACCACAAGCTTGTCCCTGGGTATCTCTATGTCTATGTTCTTTAAATTGTGCTCGCGGGCGCCCTTGACGTAGATTGAGTTGCGCATCTGCTATCCTCCGGGTGTTGAAGTTTTCAAAGTTGAAATATACAACATTTGTTGATATAATTGCTCAAATATACACTATCTCGGGGAGGAAACCAGCTATGGAAATAACAAGCGCCGCGCTCTGCTGCTTCAGCCCGACACGCAGCACCTTCAATATCGCAACGCGACTTAGCGGAGCCATGTCCCTTGGGGTTCCGTTCGAGTCGATCAACCTGACCTCGGTGAGCGCGCGCGAAAAAACCCACGAATTCACGCCGGAGACACTGCTGCTCGCGGGCTCTCCGGTATACGGCGGAAGGCTTCCCCGAGTTGAGCCCGGTCTTTTTGAAAACCTCCGGGGAAACGGCTCCCCGGCGGTCGCGCTTGTCATATACGGCGGCCGCGCTTATGACGACGCGCTTGTGGAGCTGTGCGACCTGCTTGAATCCAGGGGCTTCATCCCGGTCGCAGCAGGCGCGTTAGTAGCGCGGCACGCCTCGTCGTTAAAAATCTCCGCCGGGCGTCCCGACGCGGATGATATTGAGGCGATAGGGCGTTTTGGCGCGGCGATAAAAAGCAAGCTGTCATCGGGCGATCCGTTGTCAAGACCGTCCGTGCCGGGCAGCCGCCCGTACGCCGGATATCAGCCGAAGCAGCCGTTTGCGCCGATCACAAACGAGAAGTGCATTTACTGCATGCAGTGTTACCGCTGGTGCCCGACCGACGCTATAGCCTACTACAGCCCGAACGAAACCGACCAGTCCCGCTGCGTTCTATGCCAGGGCTGCGTCCGGCGCTGCCCATTAGGGGCCCGAGAGGTGACTGACGAGGGCTTTCACAAGAGGGTGGAGGGTATGGAAAAGGCATTGGCGGGAGCGCATCCGGAGCCGGAGTTCTTTCTTTGAGTATAGGGCGGGGGGATTCAACGCGCCGGGGCTGCGCCCTTCGGCGTTGTCAGGCTCCCGCCCCCGCTTGCGCTCCGGCTTTGGCTGCGGCCCTGTTGGGGCCTTCGCCAAACGCCTGCGCGCAGTTCGAAAAAATCCTGCGTCATGCGCTTCGCTGCTCCTTGGATTTTTGCTCACGCGCAGGGGCTGCGCCCTTCCCTTTACTCTTCCGCTTTGGGCGGCGGTTCCGGGATGGTTCTGACATTCAACAGGTCGTATATCTTCAGCAGCGTCGTCACGCTCTGCTCAATCGTAAAGCTGCCCTTCGGCGAGAAATTCCCGCCGCCCGTGCCGGCCATTATGCCGCTCTCCTGCATTTTACCCACCGAATCCGCCGCCCAGTCGGAAATCGCGGAGCTGTCAGCGAATTTCGGCTGGGCTTCGTCGAGCGCCCCGCCCAGCGACTCCATCAGCCTTGTCAGTATCAGCGCGGCCTGCTCCCGGGTGACAGGCCCGTCCGGGTCAAAACGGCCGTCCCCGACCCCGGAGACTATGCCAAGCCCTGCCATTTTCCACACCTCCGGCTGCCAGGCGTCCGTGAATCCGACCAGCTCGGTTATCTCGGTATAGGTTATACTCTCGTACAGCGCGACAGCCAGTGCGCAAAACTCAGCTCGTGTGGCGGACCGCGTGAAGAAGCCCTGAAGCCGATCCGGAACCAACCCCGCGCCAATAGCGGTCGCGATGTGCTCCGTCGCCCACGCGGACGGTATATCGGCGGGCGAGGGGAGCTTTATAATTCCGCATTTGCCCTCCCTGCTGACTATCACCAGCCCGTCGTACCGAGGGTCGGGCGTCCCGCTCTCGATGTTCCAGCAGGGGGTCACCGAGTCGTACTCCGCCGGCAGGACGAGCCTGCCGTTTCTGTCCATCACGCCGCGCGTTCCGCCCACCCACAGGTGGGATATCTCAGGATGAATGTTCCCCCCGACGCAGAGCAGGAAGAAATCGGGGCCGAGTCCCTCGTGATGCGAGTATATTTTCGGCAGAACTTCATTGCCGTATTTGTCGATAACCCCGACGCCCAGCACTACTGGGTGGCCGAGGCTGTCCGTGCCGTATTTGTTGGACCAGAACAGCCCGTTTCCGAGCCCGTAGGCGCTCTGCGGCCAGCTGAGCGTTTTGCCGGTTTTGTCAATAATGGCGGTGCCCTCGTTGGTCGCGACCGCGGCGCAGCCGCCCGCAAAAGAGCCGGGGTTGATGTACCTGCATGGGATTGCCAGCTTACCGGACGCGTCCAGGAAGCCGTACAACCCGTTTTTCTGAGCGCAGCGCATCCCGTCGGAGTCAGGGTCGTGTATCGCGTCGTACTCGACAGGCGTTGCCAGTCTGCCGTCCCTGCCGATGAGTCCCGCTTTTTTGCCTGAAACCACAGTGGCAAGGCCGCCGATAAAATTCCCGGCGGCGGTGTATGAGCACGGCACGGCAAGCGTTCCCGAGCTGTCCACATAGCCCCATTTGCCGTTATTGCGCACGGCGGCCATTCCCTCGCTGAAGTGCTTCACCTCGTCGTACTCGGCCGGGACAAGGATCTTCCCGGCACTATCTGTCATGCCGTATTTGTTCCCCGCCTGGACAAGGGCATAGCCGCCCGCGAAGCTGTATATAGCGTCATATTTCACCCCGGCGGGCGCCCCGACCGGAATAAGCCCGCCGCCCGGCGCCTTGATCAGGTACCACTCGTCGCCGCGCCGCGCGGGCGCGAGCCCGTCAACAAAGCCGCTGATCGCGTATTCCTCCGGCACGACGAGTTTGCCGTCCATGTCTATGCAGCCCATCAGCCCGCCGCGCGTGACGACAGCCAGACCGCGATGGTAGGTGTAAACCGAGTCATACTCCGGCGGCGCGATCTCGCTGCCGAGCCGGTCGATCACACCGTACTTGCCGCCCAGCTTCACCACCGCTCGCCCCCCTGAAAAGCGCTCAATGCTGTCATATACGGCGGGGACAAGCTCCTTGCCGCCCAATCCGATCAGCCCGTATTTGCCGTCTTTTGTGAAGCAGGCGGCGTTTTCGCCCACAAGCGAAAGGTATTCATGGGCAAAGGGAATGACCACCCGTCCGGCCAGATCAATCACTCCGTATTTGCCGTCCCTTAACGCGACGGCCAGACCGTTTGAAAAGCCGCCTATTGACTCATACTCAAGCGGCACAAGTGTCTTAGCGCCGGTATCAGGCGCAGCCAGCGCGGGCGGGGCCGACAGGAGGGATATGAGCATAAGCACCGCCAGCGCAGTCGAAAACAGCTTTTTCATGGTGGTAAGCCCCCTTCTCAGTCAATGGGAATATAGTAGTCCAGGGTGAAGGAGCGCGCCTCCGGCGACGGGAAAGTGCCGTCGCCGAAGCAGGTTTTCCAGAACTAAGGGGAATCCCTTCACCGGTTCGCGGTCCCCCTCCCTTTAACAAGGGAGGTAAAACCCCGTCCCCCTTGTCAAAGGGGGATACCGCCCGCGGGCGGCGGGGTGGTTCCGTCCCGTAGGGCGCGACGACCCGGCGCGCCGCTTTGCCCTCCGCTACGATGATGAGGGAGATACGGCGGGCGACCGGGGACGGTCGCCCCTACTTTCTTACATCTCCGCCTTCAGCTTTATAATCTGATCCCGCAGTATCGCCGCGTATTCGAACTCAAGCAGCTTCGCGGCCTTCCTCATCTCGCCCTCAAGCCGCTCGACCGCCTCCTGCTTCTCGCGCGCGGTCATGTACTTGACCGGCTTCTTCTCGCCCTCGACCGCCTGCGATATCTCCAGCTTGTCCCGCACGCTCTTGATGATCGTCTTCGGTATGATGCCGTGCTCGGCGTTGTACGCCTCCTGCTTCGCCCGCCTGCGCTCGGTCTCGGCCATCGCGCGCTCCATTGACGGGGTAATCCTGTCAGCGTACAGCACCACCAGGCCCTCCGCGTTTCGGGCGGCCCTGCCGATCGTCTGTATCAACGAGGTCTCCGAGCGCAGGAAGCCCTCCTTGTCCGCGTCCAGGATCGCCACCATGCTGACCTCGGGCAGGTCAAGCCCCTCGCGCAGCAGGTTGATGCCCACCAGCACGTCGAAAACTCCTAGGCGCAGGTCGCGTATCAGCTCAATGCGCTCCAGGGTGTCGACATCGTGGTGCATGTAGCGCACCTTGACCCCGGCTGTCTGTAAAAAGGCGGTCAGATCCTCGGCCATGCGCTTTGTCAGCGTCGTGACCAGCACACGCTCGTTCTTTTCGGCCCGAGCGCGTATCTCGAACAGCAGGTCGTCTATCTGACCCTGTATCGGGCGCACCGACAGCTTCGGGTCCACAAGCCCGGTCGGGCGTATCACCTGCTCCACAATCTGCCCGGCACGCTCGGTCTCGTAGGGCGCCGGGGTCGCGGAGACATAGATTATCTGGTTGAGCTTGCCGCAGAACTCGCTGAAGTTCAGCGGCCGGTTGTCAAACGCGGACGGAAGCCGGAAGCCGTAATCCACCAGGCTCTGCTTGCGCGCGCGGTCGCCATTGTACATCGCCCGCACCTGCGGAATAGTCACGTGGCTCTCGTCCACCACCATCAGGAAATCCTTCGGGAAATAGTCCATCAAAGTATACGGAGTCGAGCCGGGCTCGCGCCCGGTCATTATGCGCGAATAGTTTTCCACCCCGGAGCAGAAGCCCACCTCGCGCAGCATCTCCATGTCGTAGAGGGTGCGCTGCTTTATGCGCTGGGCCTCCAGCAGCTTGCCGTCCTCCTCGAACTCCTTCACGCGCTTCCACAGCTCGTCCTCGATGACCCCGAGCGCCTTTTCCAGCTTGTCCCGTCCGGTAACATAGTGCGAGGCGGGGTAGATCGCGGCGTGGCTCACAACTGCCTTGGTCATCCCGGTTATCACGTTGATCTCGGATATTCTCTCTATCTCGTCCCCGAAGAACTCAACCCTTATTGCCCAGTCGCTGGCGTAGACGGGGAATATCTCCACCGTGTCCCCGCGCACCCGGAAAGCGTTGCGCTCAAAGGCCACGTCGTTGCGGGCGTAGCGTATCTCCACCAGCTTTTTCAGTAGTCTGTCCCGCTTGATCGTCATGCCCGGGCGCAGCGAAATCACCATGCCCTTGTACTCCGCCGGGTCGCCCAGGCTGTATATGCAGCTGACCGAGGACACGACAATCACGTCCCGGCGCTCGAACAGCGCGGAGGACGCCGAATGGCGCAGCCGCTCTATCTCGTTGTTGATCGAGCTGTCCTTCTCGATATACGTATCCGTGTGCGGGATGTACGCCTCCGGCTGGTAGTAGTCGTAGTAGCTCACGAAGTACTCGACCGCGTTGTTGGGGAAGAACTCCTTGAACTCCGCGCAGAGCTGCGCGGCGAGGGTTTTGTTGTGCGCGAGCACCAGGGTTGGGCGCTGCACCCTCTCGATGAGCTTTGCCACCGTGTAGGTCTTTCCGGAGCCGGTGACGCCCAGCAGCACCTGCTCGGACAGGCCGTTTTCCACCCCCGCCGCGAGCGCGTCTATCGCTCCCGGCTGGTCGCCCGCCGGGGAGTATTCGCTTACGACTTCAAGTTTAGGCATCTGTGTTACCTCATACGGCATGAGTATTTGTATTTCCGCAGGGTCATACAAAGACATTATAACAAAACAAACGTTCTTTTTCAATACTGTAAAATAAATAATTATAAATTTTTACGGCAACTTTACTCCGCTCGCGTCTGTGGGAGATACTCCGCTATCTTTCCGAAATAGTCCAGTTCAATGATCTTCGCGGCGGCGGCAAACTTGCCCTCAATCAGTCTGCTCATCTCATCGACATAGTCGGGGCCGACCTCGACTCCCTCCCTGGGGGCAAAT
This sequence comes from Oscillospiraceae bacterium, assembly GCA_031556035.1. Taxonomy (GTDB): domain Bacteria; phylum Bacillota; class Clostridia; order Oscillospirales; family UBA929; genus JAVBTT01. The sequence goes on along the minus strand of JAVBTT010000003.1, from coordinate 34,686 downwards.
GCCTTTGTCTTGCTGTTGTAAACGCCCTTGTCGGTGATAAAGCTGCGGTTTGTGAACATCACCAGCGGCGGCGAATCGGAAAACACGTCCCGGCCGGACAGCAGGCGCGAGTCGTAGGGCAGCCCGAGCAGGTTGGATACGGTGGGCAGAAGGTCAATGCTGGACACCGGGGCGTCGACCGTGACCGGCTCCATGCCCTTGGCGTAGATTATCATCGCGTTTTTGTACATCTCGAAGCTCTGATCAATCTTGTGCCCCTCAAGCTCGGATATCTCGTCCGGCGTCAGCCCATAGGGGTAGTGGTCCGCCGCGAACGCGAAAAGCGTCCTCTCGGCTATGCCGGCCTCCTCAAGCCTCTCCATAATGTACTCAAGAGCGTACTCCAGCTCCATCTGGCAGGCCAGATAGGCCTTGACGTTGTCCGAATACGGCAGGTCGGCCACCGCGTCCCTGTGCTTTCCGGACTGGTAGTTGCCGGTGAACGTGTACTGCAAATGCCCGCTGACGGTCATGTAGTAAGCGTGGAACGGCTCGCTTCCGATATACTCGTCCACCGTCTTCTGCATCATTTCAACATCGCTCTCGGGCCAGGTGTTCTTCACATCCAGCCCCTTGCCCTTCGCCTTGTAGTCATAGCCCATGTTGGGGTGGGACAGGTCGCGGCGGTAGTAGTCGTACGTGTGGTTGTGGTAGGCGTTTGTCCTGTAGCCCAGCGATTTGAGCTGTATGCCCATCGTAAACGGCACATAGTTGGCGGCGCTCTTGTAGAAGCTCCACACCCCCGGCTTGGGGAGGAGGCCCATGCAGGACGCGTACTCGCCGTCGGTGGTGCTGACTCCCCAGGCGGGGTTGTAGCAGTCGGTGAAGCACACCCCCTCGTGCTGCATTTTATACAGCAGCGGGGTGCGTTCCCTGTCCACGGCCAGGTGCGAAAAGCCCTCACAGGTCATGTATATCAGGTTGTAGCCCTTGAATATCCCGGTGTACTCGTTCTGATTCGTCGGCTCGACTCCCGCGAAATAGTTGTGGAGCTGCGTCAGCGCCTTGTTTGCCGCGCTCTCCTCCGCAAGCGCGGCAAAGTCGATATCCAGCTCGTTATACTTTCCTAGCCAGGCCGGGGGCGCCTCGGAGGGCGACGACACGGGGATATCCGACGGCACCGGGGACGGGACGGCCACGGACGCCGAGGGCGGCGCCGGTGTCTCCGGTCTGGCGGCAACTGCGAGCGCCTGCGACGCGTCGGGTTTTACGAAATTCGAGTACATATCCACCTGCATGGTGGCGAACAGCCCCAGCTCGGAAACCGATGTCTTCGCGTCCCCCTGCCCCATGGCCAGGCCAAAGGGCGAGGTGGGATCCTTGGCGCAGGGGAGATAGATCAAAAGCTGAACGAGATACAGAAGGCACGCCGCTGACAAGCCCTTGCCCGCAAACCGCCACGGACGCTCAGGCGGCGGGAACGCCCTCTTTATAAACAGCGCGTAGCCCAGCGCGGGAAGCGCCAGCAGAACAATGAACAGTATATTACGCCCCAAAACCTCGACCACAAACCAGAAGAACTCCAGCACCTGCGCGCCGTTTCCCGCTGAAAACAACGTGAAGAAGGTCGAGAAAATGCGGAAGTATATCAGCTGCGCCGCCGCGATAAGAGGGAAGAGCACAAGAGCGGCCATTGCCACGGCGTTCGCGGCGCGGCGCGGCAGCGCCATAGTCACGAGCAGCAGTATCGCTGCCCCGCAAAGGCGCAGCAGCGCCACACGCCAGAAGCCGTCCCCCAGCGTGTTTGTGGATATACCGAATATGAGCTCGACATAAAAAAGCGACAAAAAGAAATACGCCAGCCGGACCAGCGCGTCCGGCGGACGCCTCGCGCCGGTGTTATCCGATGCTTTCAAGCTTTATCACTCTGCTTCCTGTAAAGGGGGTTCTCCAAAACATAGTCCAGCCTGTCCTCCCACCTGCCGCGCATGTCGTATCTCCGCTCCTCCCGGCCGATCAGGACAAAGCCCAGCTTCTCCAATATGTGTTGCATAACCCCGTTTGAGCCCATTGTATCCGCGTATATGGATTTTAATCCAAGAGTTCCAAAAACATACCCGATGGCCAGCTGCACGGCCTCAGTGCCGTAGCCTTTACCCTTGAACGCGTCGTTTACCATCGCGACACCCAGCTCGCAGCGGCTCTTTTCATGGTCTATGCGCTTGATCGAAAGCTCGCCGACCAGCTCGCCGCCCATCAGAAATATTCCCAGCCTGGGGTACCAGCTCTCCTTCTCCGCGCAGATATCGAAGAACCTGTCCACCTTGTCCCGGTCATAGACATAAGGCTGCGGATCCATGACCGGGTCGGGCGCATAGCGTTTGTAAAAATCGTGAAACTCCCCGCGCGTGAGCGTCTTGAGGGACAGCCGCCCGCCATCTATCCGAAGCATGGTTATCTACCCCTTCTTCAGCAGCTTCATCCTCTGCTCGTGGGACAAAATGCGCTTGCGCAGCCGGAATGTCTTGGGAGTGACCTCCAGCAGCTCGTCGTCGGCCAGAAACTCCAGGGCCTGCTCAAGGCTGAACAGGCGCGGAGGAACCAACCTCAGCGCGTCGTCCGAGCCGGAGGCGCGCATGTTGGTGAGCTGCTTGCGCTTGCATACGTTGACCACCATGTCGTCAGCCTTTGCGTTTTGCCCGACAATCTGCCCGGCGTACACCGGGGTGCCGGGGGAGACGAACAGCACCCCGCGCTCCTGTGCGCCCGAAAGCCCGTAGCCGACCGCCTCGCCCGATTCGTAGCATACAAGCGAGCCGCCCTGACGCCTGGATATGTCGCCCTTATAGGGCGCGTAGCCGTCAAGAACGCTGGACATGATCCCCTCGCCGCGGGTGTCGGACAGGAACTCGTTGCGGTAGCCGAACAGGCCCCGGGACGGCACCTTGAACTCAAGGCGCATCCGGCTGCCCACCGGCGCCATGTGGACGAGCTCGCCCTTGCGCGAGCCGATTTTCTCCATCACGGCCCCCACGCACTCCTCCGGGATATCGCAGACAAGCCGCTCAATCGGCTCGTGCCGGATCCCGTCTATTTCCCTGTACAATACGCGGGGGGTGGAGACCTGGAACTCGTAGCCCTCTCGCCTCATCATCTCCATCAGAATCGACAGGTGCATCTCGCCGCGCCCCGCCACGTTGAACGCCTCAGTCGAGTCGGTGTCCTGCACCCGCAGCGACACATCCTTCAAAAGCTCGCGGTAGAGCCTCTCGCGCAGGTTGCGGGATGTGACAAATTTGCCGTCCCTGCCGGCGAACGGGCTGTCGTTGACCGAGAAGGTCATCTCGACCGTCGGGTCGGAGATGCGCACGAACGGCAGCGGCTCCACGCAGACGGGGTCGCAGACCGTGTCCCCTATGGTGATTTTCTCAACTCCGGAGAAGCAGACGATCTCGCCCGCCTCCGCCTCCTCCACCGGCTCCCGGCGCAGATCCTCAATCGTGTATAGGTTGACGAGCTTAGACTTGTACGGAGAGCCGCCCGAGGAGGCGCAGACCGTTATATCCATGCCCTGCCTCAGTACGCCGCGCTCGATCCGGCCTATGCCGATCCTGCCCACGTATTCGTTGTAGTCGATCGAGGACACCAGCAGCTGCGCCGGGCCCTCGGCCGAGCAGTCCGGCGCGGGGACGTGGGAGAGTATTGTATCGTACAGCGGGGTGAGGTCCTTGCCCGCCTCATCCGGGGACAGCGAAGCCGTCCCCTCCCGGCCGGAGCAGAACAGAATCGGGCTGTCGAGCTGCTCGTCGGTGGCCTGAAGGTCCATCATCAGCTCCAGCACCTCGTCCACCGCCTCGTAGACTCTCGCGTCCGGCTTGTCTATTTTGTTGATTACCACTATGACCCGGTGGCCCAACTCCAGCGCCCGCTGGAGCACGAAGCGGGTCTGCGGCATTGGGCCCTCTGCGGCGTCCACCAGCAGCAGCACGCCGGACACCATCTTGAGTATGCGCTCCACCTCGCCGGAGAAGTCGGCGTGGCCGGGGGTGTCCACAATGTTGATTTTTACGCCGTTGTAGTGTATCGCCGTGTTTTTCGCGAGAATCGTTATTCCGCGCTCACGCTCCAGGTCGCCGGAGTCCATCACGCGCTCCTGCACCGTCTGATTCTCGCGGAACGCGCCCGCCTGCGCCAGCATCTCGTCCACCAGGGTGGTCTTGCCGTGGTCAACATGCGCGATGATTGCAATATTGCGAAGTTCCAAAATCTAACCTGCCTTTTATATATAGACTTTTCTATGTCCCCGCCGGAGGCGGGGACATATACTAATATACCGCTTAAAGTATCCCTACCGCGAGAGCTTTCCCCTCACATAATACTCGGTTACCGCCGCCGCCGGGTCATCCTCCAGATAATACCTCATCTCGCCCGTCTCCGGGTCGTACTCGGCGCTAACGGTCTGTCCGTTGTCATACGTCAGGGCGATACCGTTGCCGGTCACCGAATAGGTTCCCCAGTGCGACGCCTTCTCCCCGTCCGTGACTCCGATATATCTGCTGAAGGTGCCCTCCGCGTCGAACATCAGCTCGCCACCGTAGCGTATGCCGGTGCCGTAGAGGTCGTTCAGCGGGATAGCCTCGCCGCTTTGCGTGTTTTCCGCCCGATTAATATCCCATCCGCCCACGATCAGAGCCTGAACGTCCTGGTCCTGCCCCGCGTCCGGAGACTGCGACGGGGAGGCCGACGGTGACGGCGAAACGGACGCGGAGGGCGAAGCCTCCGGTGAGCACGCGCTCAGTGAGAGGATAAACGCTATTATAACAAAAAGAATCGGTTTTTTCAAAATTTTTATCCTTTGTCCTATATAATTAAAGTATTATCGCCAGTTTTTCACGGAATCCCTCCCCCTCCCTTTGACAAGGGAGGCTCTTATCCCCAATCCCCCTTGTTAAAGGGGGAAACCGTCCGCAGACGGAGGGGGATTCAGTTCCTCAAATCCTCAGCCCACGCCGAGTATATCCCCAGCCTGTAATCGCAGTCAGCCCTGTCACTGCCCTGCGCAAGGATGTACACCTTGACCTTCGGCTCGGTGCCGGACGGGCGCACAATGAACATCGTGCCGTCCTCAAGCTCCCAGTACAACACGTTGCTCCCCTTGATCTCAAGCCGGGTTATCGCGCCGGTGGCCAGGTCGTAGCGCTCGCCGCGCAGATAGTCGCGCACCGCCTTCACCCTTGTTCCGGATACGTTCTCGGGCGGATCGGAGCGAAGCCTGGCCATCAGGGCCTTCATCTTCTCCATGCCCTCGAGCCCCGGCATGACAAGGTTGAGAGTCTGCTCGCCGTAACAGCCGTACTCTTTGTAAAGAGACTCCATCGCGTCGTAAAGCGTCATGCCCTTGCAGGCGTACCAGGCCGCCATCTCCGCTATCAGCATTGAGGCCGTAACGGCGTCCTTGTCCCGGCAGTGGTCGCCCGCCAGATAGCCGTAGCTCTCCTCATAGGCGAAAATATACCGGTGCGAATGCTTCTCCTCAAACTCCTTGATCTTTTCCGCCATGAACTTGAAGCCTGTGAACGTGTCGAACACCGGAACCCCGTTTGCCTCGCCGACCCTGCGCGCCATCTCGGTGGTGACGATAGTCTTGATCGCCGCAGGATTGTGCGGCATAGTGCCGTTCTCCCTCTTTGCCTTGATGAGATAATCCAGCAGGAGCACGCCCACCTGATTGCCGGACAGCGTCACATACTCGCCCGCGTTGTCCCTCAGCACTATGCCCACACGGTCGGCGTCCGGGTCGGTGCCGATTATCAGCGTAGCGCCGACCGATTTCGCCAGGTCTATCGCCAGCTTGAAGCCCGCCTTCTCCTCTGGGTTCGGGGACTTTACTGTCGGGAACGAGCCGTCTATCATCATCTGCTCGGGAACGCATATAACGTATTTGAAGCCCAGCTTTTTAAGCGCCCTGGGCACCAGCTCGTGCCCGGTGCCGTGGAACGGGGTGTAAACGAGCTTGAATGTGTCCGCCACCTTTTTGACGGAGTCCTGCGAAACAGACTGGCACATAACCATGTCCAGAAACTCCTTGTCTGTCTCCGCGCCCATGATGGTGACAAGCCCCCTGGAAACCGCATCCTCATAGGGCATTGTCTTCGCGCCTGTAAATATGTCCAGCTTCTCCATCTCGCGGGCCACCACCTCGGCGTGGGCGGGAGGGAGCTGTGCGCCGTCGCTCCAGTAGACTTTGTAGCCGTTGTACTCCTTCGGGTTGTGGGACGCCGTTATGTTTATCCCCGCCGTGCAGCCGTACTCGCGTATCGCGAAGCTCAGCTCGGGCGTCGGGCGCAGCGACTCGAACAGCCGCGCGGGGATTCCGTTGGCAGCGAACACGCAGGCGGCCTCGCGGGCGAACTCGTCGCTCCTGTGGCGGCAGTCAAAGCAGACGGCGACGCCCTTTTTGACCGCCTCCGGCCCCTCGGACAGCACCAGGTTAGCCATCGCCTGGGTGGTCTGGCGCACGACATGCAGGTTCATACGGTTGATGCCGGGGCCCATAACTCCGCGAAGCCCGGCGGTGCCGAACTCTAAAGGCGCAAAAAAGCGATCCTTGATAGCCTTGTCGTCGTCCTTTACGCGCTCCAGCTCGGCGCGCTCGTCATCTGAAATCGCGGGGCTGGACAGCCACTTCTTATACTCCTCAATGTAACTCATTCCGGCTCCTCCTCGTTGTCTCCCTCCCCCTCAAGCTCCTCGGGCGGAGGGGCGGTAAGAAGAATCTTCGCGTCGTCCAGCAGCGACTCGGGCACATACACGCTGCCACCCAGAATCTCGCTGCCGAACAGCACGGTGGTGAACGGCAGGTTCTCCGGCATACGCTCAATCGCGGGTATGCCGTAGCCCCGCATCAGCATCATCACCCGCTGAAACTCGTCCCGGTCGCCGGTCTCGCACAGCAGCGCGGGTGGCTCCGGCTCGCCGGTCTCAAGCTTGGGCCAGTTGAGCTCCCCGGCCTTTCCCCAAAAATCTATGGACATATATACTGCCTCCCCGTGTGTTGTTGACGTTTTGTTGCCCTGCCGAAGCAGGGTCAGCAGAAATCAGCCTCATCTCATAAAATCCCTGTTCAGCCAGTATTTCCTCGCTTTTCTCGCGAGCGGCGCTATTTGGAGAATATCCTTGAGGTTCGGCAGGACGTCCTCCGGAATATACACCCCTTCCGCCTCCAGCGTCACTCCGAACACAGTTGCCTTGTCGAAGGAGCTGCCCTCCAGCAAAAGCAGCGCCGGCACCCCGAGCGCCTCCAGCCTGCCGACCATCGCCGGAATCGGCCTGTCGAAGTACTCCTCGGGAAGGCGGGCGGGCGGCACCGGCCTGCCCTGTGATATCATCGGCCAGTCAAGCTCCTCCATGACATCCAGCGCGACAAGCTCGTCTATGTTGTCAGGCAGCCTTTCCCTCGCGGGCTTCTCTATTGGCGGAAGCTCGCGCACGAGTTCCGCCCCGCAGTCCACGCAGACCCTGAAGCCCTCGCGGTACTCCTCGCGGCAATTTGGGCAGAACGGCATTGGTTTATCCTCCCAAGCATCATGTTACAGCTGCACATAGTATTCGTCGTCCGTCCATCTTTCCGGATTTTCGTCTATGTAGCGGCATATCTGCCGGTATTCGTATTCGTCGCGTATAATAAATCAATCACTTGTGGTACTTCCCGCCCTCCAAGATCGTAAACGCCCTGTATACCTGCTCAAGCAGCATGGCGCGCGCCATGTGGTGCGGCCAGGTCATACGCGAGAGCGACAGCTTAAAGCCCGCGGCGGCCTTGAGCTCCTCGGGCAGGCCGTCCGAACCTCCTATCAGGAAGCACAGGCTGGACACGCCGGTATTTGCCCAGCGCCCCAGCTTTTCGGCAAAATCCTCTGAAGACAGCATATCACCCTCAACGCACAGCGCGACGGTTAAGGCGCCGGGAGTCACGCGCAACGGCCTGTTCTCCGGCGTTTCGATAACGCTCAGCCTGCAAAAGCGGGAAAGCCGCTTTTCATACTCCGCGCAGGCCGCCTCCCACCAGGGCTCCTTAAGCCTGCCGGACGCCGCTATGTCCACACGCATCACGGGCGCTCACCATAGGGAGCGCCGAGCTCTCCGTGCGGCGCCACATCGACAAATATGTCCGAGCCCACCTTTATCCCTTCGGTATGCAGCCGGTGCGCCACCGTACCAAGGGCAAGGTCTGGGGAGTTGTTGTCCTTGGACAGATGGCACAGTGTCACCCGGCCCACCCCGTGCCTGGCGCAGGCGGCGACAGCGTCCGCACAGGCGTCGTTGCTCAGATGACCGCGTTTCCCGAGAATCCTGTCCTTTAAAAAGGCGGGATAGGGCCCCCGGCGCAGCATTTGGACATCGTGGTTTGCCTCCAGCAGAAGCACGTTGGCCGTACACAATACGGCAAGCGCCTCCGGCGGCATATGCCCAAGGTCGGTGCAGACGGCCACCCTCAGTCCCCCGGCATGCAGCAGGTATCCCAGGCTCTGCGGGGTGTCGTGCGGGGTGGCAAAGGGCGTAACCCCCACCGACCCCACGGTGAACGCCCTCCCCGGCTCTATCGGCGTGGCCTCGCATTTAAGAGCCGCGCAGGTTAGCTCGGCCGCGAACACAGGTTTTTTTAATGCCGAAAGGCCGTAAATATGGTCTCCATGCTCATGGGTGACCAATACGGCCGAGATGTCCGATATATCAAGGGAAAACTCCCTCAGCGCCCTTGAGATGCGGCGAGCCGAAATTCCGGCGTCCACCAGCAGACGCGTCCTGCCGTCCGAGACAAGCACGCAATTGCCGTCGCTCCCGCTGGCCAGCGTGCACACAAAGGCCATTACAGCGCCTGCTGAAACAGCTCCGCCTCGGGGAGCTCCGCGCGGACGATATCCGCTCCCACCCCCCTGAGCTTGTCGACAATGTCCTCATAGCCGCGCTCTATGTGGTGGACTCCCTCAATGACGGAGACTCCGCTGGCTGACAGAGCCGCGACAATCAGGGCGGCTCCCGCCCGCAGGTCGCAGGCCTGCACCGGGGCCCCGGTCAGGCCCCTGACGCCTTCCACGACGGCGATTTTGGAGTCCACGGTAATCTTTGCGCCCATGCGTTTCAGCTCGTCAACATAGCGGTAGCGGTTGTCCCAGACTCCCTCGGTGACCATCGACGTGCCGGACGCTGTCGACAGGCAGGCTGTTATCTGCGGCTGCATGTCGGTCGGAAAGCCGGGATAGGGCAGCGTCTTGACATTGGTCTTGCGCAGCCTGCCGACACGCCGTACCAGCACCGCGTCATCATACTCGGTGATATCGACGCCCATCTCTATCAGCTTTGCTGAAATACAGTCGAGATGTTTGGGGATAACTCCCTTTATCAGCACCTCGCCGCCTGCGGACGCGACGCAGGCCATATATGTTCCGGCTTCGATCTGGTCGGGAATAATGCAGTAGGTTCCACCCTCAAGCCTGTCCCTGCCGCGTATCTTGACCACGTCGGTGCCGGCGCCCTTGATGTCCGCTCCCATAGAGTTCAGGAAGTTGGCAAGGTCGACAATGTGCGGCTCCTTGGCCGCGTTTTCAATGACCGTGAGCCCCTCCGCGAGGGTTGCGGCCATAATGATGTTGATGGTGGCTCCGACCGAGGCAAAATCCAGGTAGATATTCGCGCCCTTGAGCCGCTCCCCGGATGCCGCGGCGTTGATATATCCGCCGACGACCTCAACCTGTGCGCCAAGCGCCTCAAAACCCTTGACATGCAGATCTATCGGCCTGACGCCGAAATCACAGCCGCCCGGGGGCGACACGCTGGCTTTGCCGTATCTGCCCAGCAGAGCGCCGATGAGGTAGTAAGACGCGCGCATACGGCGGCAAAGGTCGTACGGGGCCTTGTCGTGCAACACGCGGGAGGCGTCTATCTGAATGGTGGTATCGTCAATAAGCTTTATTTGTGCGCCCATCTCCTGGAGTATTTCCAGCATCAGGGTCACATCCGTTACCTTGGGTATGTTTTCTATACGGCAGACACCGTCCACCAGCAGTGCTGCGGGGATAATGGCGACAGCCGCGTTTTTTGCCCCGCTGACGCTGAGCTCACCGGAGAGCCGTTTTCCGCCACGGATGGCGTATTGAATCAAAAAGGATCACCCTCTGTTAGTTTTTCATTGGGACGGGGACTGCTGTTTTTTCAACCCAAGTGATTATACCACCATTATTATGTAAAATCAAAACAAATTTCATTACAATATTTATCAAATAATTTCAAATTGTCAGGATTCGAGAGAAAACAATAACAATATCAGGACGTTTGTTCTGTATTATTGCTTGCGCCATATTATAATCGCTAAAACCTTATGTTTTAATTTGCGGCAGCATTGCCGCATCTTCACATACCATTGCTTCAAACCGCTTGTAATATCTGGCGGGTTCCGATATACTCTTACTGATTTTACGTCGAAGAGACGACATATACGAATCGAAAAGCCTGCCGCATTAGGCTTTTGCAGATTAATAAGATCAGCTTTTAAACAGGTGTCGGTATCAGGATAACAATTTGAAAGCAAGGGGGCCCGCCTGTGAAGTCTGTCCTATGGTACGACAAACCCGCCTCGACCAGTCCCCGAAGCGCGGCCTTCCAAGACGACGGGGACTGGCAGAATCTCTGCCTGCCTGTCGGAAACGGGCATCTCGGCGCGATGCTCGGCGGCGAGTTGGAGCGCGAACGAATCCAATTTAACGAAAAATCGCTGTGGACGGGCGGCCCGTCGCCTCGGCGCGTTTACAGCGGCGGCAACATCGAAAACAGCGCCGGTTATTTTCGGCAGGTGCAGCGGCTGCTGATCAGCGGTCAGCGGGATGATGCCTCAAGGCTTGCGCGCGAGCGGCTGATTGGCCAGCCGGGCGAGCAGGGCTACGGCAGCTACCAGAGCTTCGGCTGGATAACCGTGGAGCATGCGCTGCCCGGCGCGGACGCCCTGCTGTACCGCCGGGAGCTCGATATGGAGCGCGGCTGCGCTCAGGTGCGCTTTGACATGGGCGGCGTGCGTTACACCCGCACCGTTTTCGCAAGCTTCCCAGACCGCGTTCTGGGCATACGCTATGAAGCGTCAGGCGGGGAGCGGCTGTCCATGCGTGTGTCGCTGGAGTCGCCGCACGGGGTGGAACCCGTATCGACCGGGGACACGGTACGGCTGTCCGGTGCGCTGGAGGACAACGGCCTGCGTTACGCCTGCGCCCTAAAGGCGGTTGCGGAGGGCGGCGAAATAAGCGAAAACAACGGCATCTTGAGAATAGACGGTGCGCGGAGCGTCTGCCTGTACCTCGCGGCCGCGACAGATTACGAAAACTCCTATCCCGACTACCGCAGCGGGATTGACCCCCTGAGCTCAGCGGAAAATCAGCTGGGAAGCGCCGCCGGTCTCGGCTGGCACGAGCTTCTGCGGCGGCACACGGACGACCACGGCATCCTGTTCAAACGAGTAGAGCTGGATATCGGAGGATCAGACCCAGACCTGCCCACCGACCGGCTTTTACAGGCGTATAAGGCGGGCTCCGTCGCGGAGGCTGACGCGCGCGCCCTGGAAACGCTGCTGTTTCAATACGGACGCTATCTGCTGATTGCCTCGTCGCGCGAAGGCGCGTTGCCGGCTAATCTGCAGGGGATATGGAATGAGCGCAACGATCCGCCCTGGGCGTCAGACTACCACGCGAACATCAATCTGCAAATGAACTACTGGCACGCTCACACCGCAAATTTGTCGGAATGCGCCCTTCCGCTCCTCGACTACGCGGACAGTCTGCGCACACCGGGGCGCGAGACGGCGCGGTGTTATTTCGGGGTGGAATCCAGTGCGCAAAACCCGGAAAACGGGTTCGTGTTTCACACCCAAAACACGCCCTTCGGCTGGACCTGCCCCGGCTGGCGCTTTGACTGGGGCTGGTCTCCGGCGGCGGCGGCGTGGGTTTGCCACAACCTCTGGGAGCATTACCGGTTTTCAGGGGACGAGGCGCTGCTTCGGGAGCGCATTTACCCCATTCTGCGCGAGCAGGCCGTTTTACTGAGTCAGATTGTTGTCCGCAATCCCGCCGACGGGCTGTGCTATTCCGCTCCGGCGTATTCGCCCGAGCACGGGCCGGTGACGCTCGGCAACGCCTATGAGCACACCCTGATCCGCTGGCTGCTGCTCGCGGCAGCCGACGCGGCGGCTCGGCTCGTGGAGGACGCCGAGGCGGCGGGACAGTGGAGAGCGCTTGCGGAGCTCATGCCCGGCGAGAGGGTCGGAGAGGACGGGCAGATAGTGGAGTGGTTTGAGGAAACAACCATTGGCAGTGTCGAGGGCTTCCAGGCCGCGCACCGTCACCTGTCTCACCTGCTGGGCCTGTATCCGATGGACAGCGTGGACACTCCTGAGCTGCTTGCGGCCGCCAGAGTGTCGCTTGACGAGCGCGGCGACCGGTCCACAGGCTGGGGGCTGGGGCATCGCCTGTGCGCACGGGCCCGGCTTTGCGACGCGGAAAAGGCTCACGAGCTTATCCGGAGTCTTCTGCAAACCTGCGTTCACGACAACCTGCTGGACACCCATCCGCCCTTTCAAATCGACGGCAACTTCGCGTATACCGCCGGGGTGGCGGAGCTGCTGCTGCAAAGCCATACAGGTGTGATCAAGCCGCTGCCCGCGCTGCCGAAGGCGTGGCAAAACGGCTCCGTGCGCGGACTGCGGGCGCGGGGCGGCTTTACGGTGGACATGGCGTGGCGGGACGGGGAGCTCACGCGGCTGTCCGTTGTCCCCGATTAATACTAATACCCGTTTAATCCGCCGGCGGCAAAAAGCGCTTGAGCTTTGCGATCAGCAGCCCGACGTCTATGGGTTTGCCGATATGATCCGCCATGCCGGCCCTCCTGCAGGTGTCGACATCCTCAGCGAAAGCGTTCGCCGTCATCGCGATAATGGGGACAGCCTCGGCCTCACTGGTTCCCAGGGCCTTTATGCGGCGCGTCGCCTCCAGACCGTCCATGCCGGGCATCTGAACGTCCATCATGATGACGTCATACGGCTCATTCGCGGCTGTAAACCTTCGAAGCGCTTCCTCGCCATTCTCGGCGGTGTCGATCTCAATACCGGTTTCCTCAAGAAGGGCAATGACAATTTCACGGTTAATCTCAATATCCTCAACAAGCAGCAGCCGTTTGCCCATGAAAATACCGTTCTTATCGGAGCTTCTGGCGGTTGTCACCGCGTCATCGCCGAAAACAAGCTGGTTGATACAGTCGAGAATTGGCGACCGGAACAGCGGCTTCGGTATAAATCTGTCAACGCCCGCAGCCCTCGCCTCTTGCTCAATCGACGACCACTCAGCCTGGGAAACCATGATGACATTGACGCCCTTTCCCGTCAGGGCTTTGACTCTGCGGGTGGTTTCAATGCCGTCCATACCATCCATCAGGTAGTCTATAAATAAAATATCGTACGGATGATTCTCCCGCGCGCCTTTAGTCACAAGCTCAACCGCTTGCTCGCCATTGCAGGCCAAATCGCACGAAACCCCTATATTTCCGAGCAAGCGCCGGAAATATTCGAGAATGTCCCCGGAATCGTCCACCGCGAGGACGCGGATGTCCTTGTATGCGGCGATATCGTATTGCCTCAGCTTCGGTTCGCGGCTTTTTTTCACGAGAATGGTGAACGAAAAGACGCTGCCCTCATTGACCGCGCTGCTCACGCTGATTTTGCCGTCCATCATTTCGACAATTCTTTTGCTGATGGCAAGCCCCAGGCCTGTGCCGCCATACTTCCTGGCGATTCCGGACTCCGCCTGCTCAAAGGAACGGAAGAGCCTTGAAATCTGACCTTCGGTCAGACCGATTCCATTATCGGCGACGGCTACAGCGAGACGCAGCATGTCGTCGGACGCTTCGCCCTCACACGAGACGGTCAGGCGTATCGTACCCTTTTCCGGTGTGAATTTGACCGCGTTTGAAAGCAGATTCGTCAGAACCTGGGAGATGCGCATTTCGTCGGCGGTGATTTTCACCGGTACGTTTTCATGGATGTCCACCAGCAGATTTTGCGCCTTTTCCTCGGCCTTCACACTGATAACCGCGCAGATGTTTTCCAGCATTTTTTCAAAATCAAACGGCTCCTCGACAAGCTCCAGCTTGTTCGCCTCGATTTTTGACATATCGAGAATGTCGTTGATAAGACCAAGCAGATGCCTGGACGCTCCGTCGATTTTTTCGAAGCAATACCGCATCCGCTCCCTGTCGCTCGCGGCCTGCCCGATCTTGGTCATCCCTATAATGGCGTTCATCGGAGTTCTTATCTCGTGGCTCATCCGTGACAGGAAGTCGCTTTTCGCGCGGCTGGACTCCTCGGCTGACTTGATGGCCTCACCCAGCTTCATCTCGTTCTGCTTCAGCTTCGTTATGTCGTCGTAAATCCCAAGCAGAGCGGTCGGCTCGCCTCTTTCATCGCGGATCAGAACCTTGCTTGTCGATATCCAGTGCGTGATGCCGTCCGCCCCCTGAAACGGCTCTTCAAAGTGAAACAGCTCGCTGCCCGTTTCAAAGGTGCGCCGGTCGGCGGAGACATAGAGGTCGGCGATTTCTTTGGGATAAATGTCGTAATCTGATTTGCCTATGAGCTCGTCCGGATCATCAAAGCCCGCGTCCCTGGCAAACTGCGTGTTCGCGCCCAGGAAGCGCGAGGTTTTATCCTTCCAGAATATGGCGCTAGGAGCCGTGTCGATTACAGCTCTGAGCATGCGCCTGCCCGCCTCGATTTCCTTCTCCTTCCCCACCTTGTCGGTGATGTTTTGAATAATGGTGGCTACGCCCATCGGCTCGCGGTTTTCGTCAAATACCGGGAAAATGCTCTGCTCAATGGAGATGTGTTTGCCGTATCGGTCGATCAGCTCTCCGCGGCTTGTCCACTGGCCATCCCGCATGGCGGTGGGTATCCCCTCGCTGACGATGCGGTTGTAATACCAGTCGGGGTGGGGGTTGCTCATTTGCCAGTCCTCGGCTTCGCCGGGCTCATACCCGAGCATCCGGTACGCGCCGGGGCTGTGGTACATAGTTTTGCCGTTCAAGTCGGCAACACCGATGTAGCTGGTGGAGCTTTCCATGATGGCGAGCTGGTAGCGGCTCATCCGTTCCAGCTCCAGCGTTTTTGTGATGTCATCCATAATGGAGGCGGTCGCGACGATGTTTCCCTCCTCATTCCGGATGGGAAACACAATCTGCCGGACGGTGATAAGGGAGCCGTCCTTCTTGAGAATCAAGCTGTCCCCCCTCCAGGAGCCCTCGGCAATCGCCTGGGGGATGTGCCTTTCTTTAAACTCAAGGGCGATTTCGGGCGGGTGGAAATCCGCTACGCTCATGCGGAGCAATTCCTCCTGCGTGTATCCCAGGGTATCAGACATGGTTCGATTCCCGAAGATAATGCGGCCGTCCAGAGTCGCGGAGCTCATCATGCTTTTGGCGGAGGCGATGAATCCGCTCTGTATATCTATCATGTATTGCATATCCCTGCGGTTTATTTCCCTTGCCTCATTTTCCCTGCGGAGACGTTCCTGCTCCGTGATGTCGACAAGGACGCAAAGCCTTGCCTCCGTCCCGTCCGGCAGGGCAATAAGACTTTCATATGTATCTACATGCCTGCCCGCCGCAGACAGATACCGCGATTTCCTGTGACAGGCTCCATGACTCTCCAGGTGGGCGGATGAAAAGCAGCCCCTGCAAACATCCGGCGTCCCATTCAGAGCCTCATGGCATTTGCGGCCCGTGATGTCGCCGAACAGCTTTCTGCCTTCCGCATTGATGTACATCACCTCAAAGGAGTCAAGACCAGCGATGTAAAGCGGCAGTCCCAGGCTCTCATACGGCGTTTGCAAGATCATGATTAAGCCCTCCCATATTTTCGTTCTAAAAATTCGATCGTAATAATTTGCAGAGGGCGGAGCGTCATATCTCCAGCGCGTCGATCACAAGCGCCAACACAAAAAACATCAACGCTTTTCGACAAACTATTATTCAAGAAAATATTTACATTTAATATAACACAAACTCCATGCATATGAAAGAGCCATGATATATTATTATTACGGTGCGTAGCGCATCCCGTCAGCCGTGACAAAAAACTGTAACTTCTTTCGCCTTGCTTGCTCCCCGGTGCGGAATTATAATTCTGTATAAATACATAGCTGCGGGGTTTGCCTCCATGAACAGAAACAGGCTCTTTTCCAGGCTGGCCGCGTTCGCGGCCCTTATTGGAGTCGCCGCGCTGTGCGCCGCCGTTCCGCGGACTGTTCCCGCCCCCTCTTCCGCTCCGGCAAGCGTCTCTCCAAGTCAGCGTATCGCTCCGGCTTCCCCTGCCGTACTGACACAGACCCCCGACCCGCTTCCTGCCGACATCTCGCTCGAAGATATGCTGTCACTGCTGGACGAGAGTGCGCGTCGGTATGCGCAATACGACTGCGGAGACGGCGGCTTTGTGGTGGAGGCGAATCTTTGGGACGATGATCGTTTTTTCAGGGCCGCGCCGCAGTTCCGCGAGGACGGCCTGCCCTGCTTTTTCAACGGCCTGATCCCGGGAGGAGAGCTCGAAGCCGTCCGGGAAGGCGAGGAGCTCGTTACACAGCTCCCGCTGAAAATAATGGATACCGAGGGCTTCCGGATGGCTTTTGCCGTGCGCTGGACGGCTCAGGACGGAGTCTGGGCTCCGGCGGAGCGGAATTTTGTATTTCTGAACGAAGAGGACCGGGATTTCGACGCCCGGTACTCCGCGATGGATTATGACGAGCGGGAGATATATCGCGAGAGCCTGGAACCGCCATGGGAGGGGCAAAGCCTGATCGACAATCTGCGGCTGTCCGCCTACTGCGGGAATAGCCAGGCGCTGGCGCACCTGGCTATGCTCGCCGGGGAGGGGCGGGACGGCCTGGACGGGAATCTGCTGGAGCTTGCGGCCTCAAGGGTGTGGTATTCAAACGCCACCGGCGAGGGGAATCCGTATCTGCCGAAAATAATATACGACAATAGCTGTAAAAAATTCCCTGCGGCCGAAGCGCTGAGGCAGGCGGCGCGGGCGGTCCGCACGGGCACGGTCTGGGCTTTCCGGGACATGCTTGAGATCGAGAGCAACCTGACGACGGAGCGCTTTTTGGAGGTTCCGAACATCTTCGATTACGCAACGGACAAATCGGACGTTGAGGACTGGTTCTCGAACAATTGGGGCGCCTATGAGCTGGATTTCGACGGGGACGGCCTTGACGAGTTTGTGCTGTTCACGGGCGGCGGCACCATGGGCAACGAGTTCTGGGACATTGTCCAGCTGGACGGGCAGGGCAACATGACGGAGCGTGTTTCCGGAATGCATATGCGCAGCTTCGCCATGCGGGAGATTGACGGGCATTACTTTTTTACCAACTGGGAGTATGACTACTGCGATAAGGAATCCATAGGCCTGAACCTGTTCGCCATGGACAGGGGGGGCGTCATGTGGGAGGGGCGCGCCCGGCTTGAAAACACCGGCGCGGAGATTGTCTTTTCAGATTGCTACGACGAGGGCCTGACGGAGCTGTACGATACGCTCTCCCCGCGCCTCGCGGACTACGTTAAGATTTACAAGCAATACGAGTATACCGGCTTCGCGCCGGCTGCGGATTTGGACGAGGCTGTTAAGGAGCGGCTGGTGAAAGACGCCTGGGGAGGCCTCGGGGAGTTCGGCCTGGCGGACGTCGACAACGACGGGCTGGAGGATACGCTTTACGAGTATCTCTACTTGCCAGGCAGCGCGCATCTAGGCTACGGCTATTGGCTTAGCGCCCGGCTTTCATGCGGCGGAAACATTGTGAAGCTCCACAAGCTCGGCGGGGAGGAGGACGCGCAGAGGGTCTTCGTCGTCGGGCACGGTGGGAAAAACTATTTGCTGACTATGGAGATTTTCGGCGACTCTCAGTATATCTTCAAGCTGAGCGAGCTCACCGGCGGCGTCCCGAGGACGCTGGCCAGCTGGATACTTTCCATGACCGGGAGGGTCGTCGTGGACGCCGGGAAATATATAGATGAGGGATACGGGCTCGACTGGTGAGCCGTATTAAAGAGAGGGACAACAGATGCTTTTTTCCGGGGTGACGCATTTTCTTTTGTGCTTCATGCTGTACAGCGTCGCTGGCTGGCTGTGCGAGACGGTGTGGTGCTCCGCGGCCGCCGGGAAATTTATCAACCGGGGCTTTTTAAACGGCCCGTACTGCCCGGTGTACGGCTGCGGCGCGGCTCTGGTAACGCTGTTTGCGCAGCCGCTGGTCGCCTGGCCGCCGCTGGTTTTTCTCGTGTCCGTGGCGGCGGCGACCGCCCTGGAGTACTTCACCGGCTGGCTGCTTGAAACGCTGTTCCAGACACGCTGGTGGGACTATACAGGCCGCAGGTTTCAGCTGCGCGGCCGCGTATGCCTGCGCAATTCGGCTGTCTTCGGGCTGCTGGGGCTTGCCGCCGTCTATCTGCTCCAGCCAGCGTTTGACTGGCTTGTCAGGCTTGTCCCCTCAACGGCTCAGCGCTTGCTGGCGTCGATGCTGGTCGTCATATTTATAGCCGATCTGATCAGGACGCTGGCCAGCCTTGCCGGGCTGGAGGCGCGGCTGAGGAGCTTGAGGGAGTGCCTCGCCGAGCTTGAAAAATACGAGAGGGAATACAAGTGGCTTGACAAAAACGACATTCCCGGAAGCCTTGAGGCGCTGCGTTCCATATGTTCGCAGGACCGCGAAAACGAGCGCGCCTCTGAGATATTGACCTCCCTCGACGGAATTATCGGGCGCAGGGGGGAGGGGATGCGCGTTATAAGGGCGTTCCCCGGACTCAGGCACAGGGAGCTTGGACAGGAATTCGAGGCCCTCAGGAGAACATGGCATAACCAGCGCGGGGCGGGTCGCAGGCGGTTGAGGCGAGTGGCCGACAGGACCCGCTCAAAGGCCGCCGCTGCCAAAATTGAGCTCAGACTTGCCTATAAGGGCGTCACGTTCTCCCGTATGGCGTGGGTGTTTTTAATCGCCTGCGTGATAGGCTATCTGGTCGAGAGCCTGTTCTGCCTGGCGACCCAGGGTTTTATAGAGAGCAGGCAGGGTATGCTTTACGGCCCGTTCAGCCAGGTGTACGGCTTCGGCGCGGTGCTGATGGTGCTGATCCTCTCCCCGCTCGCCCACAAGGGGGATGGCTGGCTGTTCTTCGGAAGCGCCGTAATAGGCGGGCTTTTTGAGGCCGGGTGCAGCCTTGCGCAGGAGCTTGTGTTCGGCACGGTTTCATGGGAGTACTCCGACCAGTCCATCAACTTTTTGGGAGGCCGAACCAGCCTTCTGTACATGTTTTTCTGGGGCGTGCTCGGGTCGATGTACATAAAGCTCATATATCCCAGGCTTGCCTCGCTGATAGACGGGATACCCAAGCGCCCAAAGCGCTTTTTCACCTGGGTGATAGTGCTCCTGCTGGCCGCCGACATGCTGCTTTCGGCGGCCGCAGTCTACCGCTGGGGCGAGCGACAGGACGGAGCTCCCGCGCAAAACGCCGTTGCGGAGCTGCTTGACAGGCATTATCCCGACTCTGAGATGGCGGAGATATATCCGAATATGCAGGCGGTGGACAAATAAGTAAACACGGAGCAACGGAGACATAAAGACGCCGGACGCCTGAGCGACTCGTAAAACATAAAGAAGAATTGCTCTGCCCGCTGTACGGGTGGCACATTTTCCCCGCCGCTGGCTGCAAGATTTAACTGGTACATCAATAAATGAGCAGACGAAGGAAACTATCAAAAAGCTGCTTGAGTGAGGAGCCGAGGACGCATGACAAAAGAGACGCTTACGGACGAAGCGAGATTGATGAGGATATGCTGCGTATTGTCGCGGCGGTGGAGGTGTTTGGCTAATGATCCTACCCAAAATCCGTGACAGCCGCTTTATCACCATCCGCCGGGGCGGCACGCTGACCGACGGTGACCACCATCTGCTTGCCCTTTGGGCGGCCGAGTGCGCCGAGCACGTCCTGCCGCTTTTTGAAGCCCTGCGCCCGGACGACGACCGCCCGCGCCGCGCCATCGATGCAGCCCGGCTGTGGGTGCGCGGGGATTTGAAAATGATGCGGGCGCGCGACACCGCCGGGGCGGCGCAGGACGCGGCGCGGGAGATGAAGGGCATATCGGAAGCAGCGCGAATGGCGGCGCTGTCTGCCGGACAGGCGGCCGCTGTGGCGCATGTCGCCGCCCACGAACTGGGGGCTGCCGCATATGCAATCAGGGCAGCTATGGAGGCCGCTCCCAAAGATCAAAGGGAGACCGTCCGGCAGGCTGAATGCCTTTGGCAGCGGGAGAGGCTTCCCGACGCGATACGTGAGCTTGTGCTGGACGATGAACGGCTGCGAAACGATATTTGCTGGCGTGTTTTTGAACCCGGCGAGGGCAAGGGGGCGGCAATATGAGCGATCAATTCAGATGCTTTGGCGACAGCCCCATCTACATAGAATATCACGACAACGAATGGGGACGACCCGTTCATGACGACCGTAAGCTGTTCGAGATGCTGATTTTGGAAGGCGCGCAGGCGGGGCTCTCCTGGATCACCGTGCTGAAAAAGCGGGAGTCGTACCGGGAGGCCTTTGACAACTTTGACCCCGCAAAGGTCGCCTTGTATGACGACGCGAAAATAGCTGAGCTGTTGGAAAACGAGGGCATCATCCGGAACCGCCTCAAAATCAATGCGGCTGTTATCAACGCCAGACTGTTTCTGGACATCCAAAAACAATACGGCAGCTTCAACAAATATATAAAGAAGTATTAGTATAAGGTCAACGACCGGGCGGTGAATAGCCGCGTAAAAGTGTTATCGTGTTATAAAAATGTTATCAAACCATGCAAGAAGCCCCCTTGTTTTTTTATCTATTGAATGGTACAGTAAGCACAAAGTCGTCAGACAATACTGCCACGTTCGTATTAGTATTGGGATGAGCTGGAGTGCCAGGAAAATTACCTGTAGTATCAACGACTACAGGGATTTTTAAGTGGACGCCGGCAAGGCAAGTTTTTTTAAGGAGAAAAGCCCGATGAAGCCCTTCATGGACGAAAACTTCCTGCTTTCCAGCGAGACCGCGCGGGAGCTCTATCAAGGACACGCTGCGAAAATGCCCATATTTGACTACCACTGCCATGTAAGCCCTCGCGAGATCGCCGAGGACAGGCGCTTTGAAAGCATCGCGCAGTTATGGCTGGGCGGGGACCACTACAAATGGCGGCTGATCCGGGCGCGCGGCTGCCCGGAGGAGAACATCACCGGCGCGGGCTTCGGCAAGGAGACGTTTTTGCGATTCGCCGAAGTGCTGCCCAGAGCCGCGGGAAACCCGGTATACCATTGGACGCACCTTGAGCTCAGGCGCTATTTCGGCTGCGATAAGACCCTGTCTCCCGAAACGGCGGCGGAGATATGGGAGCTGTGCAACGAGAGACTCGCGCAGCCCGACATGTCGGTGCGCCAGATCATCCTCAAATCAAATGTCAAAGCCCTTTGCACCACCGACGACCCGGCGGATTCGCTCGAGTGGCACCGGGCGCTGAGGGGAGACGGGGGCTTCCCGGTCAGGGTGCTACCGACCTTCAGGCCGGACAGGGCGGTCAACATCGACGCGCCCGGCTTCAGGGACTACATTGAGGCACTGGGCCAGGCCGCCGGGCGGGAGATACGCACCACGGACGAGCTGAAGGAGACCCTGGCGGACCGCATGGATATGTTCGCGGAGCTGGGCTGCGTTCTCTCGGATCACGGGCCGCACGGGATTGTGTTCCGTGAGGGCGACCCAGAAGCGGCATACAAAAGGGCAATGTCCGGCGCACCGGTTTCCCGGGACGAGGCGGATGCCTACAAGACCGACCTGATGCTCTTCCTCGGACGCGAATACGCGAGGCGCGGCTGGGCGATGCAGCTGCACTACGGCGCGATGCGCAACGTAAATCCGCGCGGATACGCCTCCCTCGGGCCGGACACCGGCTTCGACTGCATCGGAACCCCGGACTGCTCATTAGCGCTTGCGGCGTACATGGGCGCGCTGGACGGGGAGGGGTTGCTGCCGCGCACCGTGCTTTATTCGCTGAACCCGAACGACAACGCGATGCTGGCCACGCTGGCCGGCTGCTTCCCGGGCGGGGGTATCGCCGGAAAGGTGCAGCACGGCAGCGCCTGGTGGTTCAACGACACAAAGCCCGGCATGGAGGCGCAGCTTACGAACCTCGCGAGCGTAGGCGTGCTGGGCAATTTCATCGGTATGCTGACCGACTCGCGCAGCTTTTTGTCCTACACCCGCCACGAATACTTCCGGCGGATTCTCTGCAATCTGCTTGGAGGCTGGGCGGAAAACGGCGAGTACCCCCGCGACATGAAAACGCTGGGGGAGATGGCCGAGGATATAAGCTTCAACAACGCATGGCAGTATTTCGGGATGCAGTAGGGAAAACAGTTAAAAAACACTTGCAATTTATGCTCGCGCGTGCTATAATTCCAAATTGCAGCCCGCGCTTCGGCAAGCTTCGGTGTAAAGCCCCGGCCGGGATGACGTTTACGAAAAGGAGGTGGTTGACTTGCCAAATATAAAGTCTGCCATTAAGCGCACCAGCGTTACCGAGCACAAGACGGCGCAAAACAGGATGGTCAAGTCCAATCTGAAAACTACCATTAAGAAGGCGCATGTCGCGGCGTCCCAGGGAGACACGGCGGCGGCCAACTCCGCTTATATAGACGCGCAGAAGGCGATTGACAAGGCGGTTGCCAAAGGTATCCTTCACAGGAACACGGCGGCCCGCCGCAAGAGCAGGCTGCATGCCGAGCTCTCCCGGTAACACGGTTAACAACGGCAGACAAGGCCCCCGGACGTTGATTGATGTCCGGGGGCGTTTGGTATTTCCCGGGCCGCGCCCGGGCTGTCGCTACGAGTTCTTCATGATAATAATTTCCATCGAATCCGCCACGTGCTCGCAGGCGTCGCAGCAGTCCTCCATGCGGTCAAACAGCTCGCTCCACACCGAAATCTGCACCGGGTCCTTTTCCCGCTCATGCAGGTCGCGGACAGCCCTGATGTAGACGAGATCGCTCTCGCCCTCCATGCTGTTCACATCAATGATCGCCTGCCTGAGCTTGCCGGATTTCTGGAAGTTAGGGAACTCGTCCATCGCGACCTTCAGCGTATGGCAGCAGCGCACGATGACGTCCGAGAGCTCAAGGGCCGCCGGGTGTATGCTCTGAATATTGTACATATAGGTTCGGATGAGAATATCCTCGATTTTATCGGTCACATCGTCGAGCTTGTTGGCAAGCTGAATGATATCCTCGCGGTCAATCGGGGGGACAAACTCCTTTACAAGCCGCCCCATCATATTGTGCTTTACCTCGTCCTCGGCGTTTTCAATTTTGTGCATGGCCTTTCTGTATTCCGACAGTGTGTTGGGCTGAAAATTGCGAAACGCTGTCTGCAGATATTCCGCCGCGTTGCACGAGAAACCCGCCATGGTAATAAAATCCTCAAAATAGGGGTTGTTTTTCTTCGCCAAACAGCTTCACCCTTACATCATTAAATTAAAGACACGAACAGCTTTGCCACTATATACCCGATGAGTCCGCAGCCCGGGAAGGTGAGCACCCATGTTAAAACCATTTCCTTGACCACGCTCCAGTTTACGCTTCGCAGGCGCTGGGCCGCCCCAACGCCCATAATGGCGGTTGTCTTCGTGTGCGTTGTGGAAACGGGAACACCGGACAGAGAGGAGACGAGCAGGCAGCCGGCGCCCGCTATATCGGCGGAAAACCCCTGATAGGGCTCCAGCTTGACCATGTCCATTCCGACGGCCTTAATAATCCGGTAGCCCCCTATGGAGGTGCCCAGCCCCATCACGACCGAGCACAGCAGGATCAGCCAAAAGGGGATTTCAAAGACAGCGGCGCTGGCTTGTCCCTTGCTGAGCGCCATGCCAAGCAGAAACACTCCCATGAACTTTTGCCCGTCCTGAGCGCCATGCATGAACGCCATGGCGGCGGCTCCGCCCACCTGAGCCTTTCGGAAAAAAATCTTTGTCTTTCGCCGGTCCGCCCCGCGAAATAAAAATTCGACCAGCTTCACCACAAAATAGCCCATCCCGAAGCCCAAAAAGGTCGAGAAGACAAGCCCGTAAATGACCTTGACCCATTCGCTTCCGTTAACCCCGGAAAGCCCCCCGTGCAGGGCGATGGCAGCGCCGGTGAGCCCGGCGATGAGGGCGTGGCTCTCGCTGGTGGGGATGCCGAATACCCAGGCCGCGACAGCCCACAGTACAATTGCCACCATGGCGGCGCACAGCGCAACCAGCGCGTCGTGGGGGTCGTCCCCGAAATCCACCATGTTATAAATTGTCTCCGCAACCGTTTTATTTACTATTGTCATTACCAGTATCCCGAGAAAATTAAAAACGGCTGCCATGAGGATCGCCGGACGCGGGGCGATTGACCTTGTGGAAATGGCCGTGGCTATCGCGTTGGGGGCGTCGGTCCAGCCGTTCACCAGAATCACCGCCATCGTCAGCAAAACGGTAATCAGCAACGCCGGATTTTGGGCTACCTGAGAAATAAAATCATAAAACCCTGTCATTTAATTATGCCATTCCTCCATTCCGTCTTTACGCGACTTACGGCATCGTCCTATTATACTCGACCTCTCGCAGTTTTTAAAGTGTTTTGGCCATATTTTCACACCAATCTGATTTGAGGTATATCTTGGGAATAACCACCCCGCCGACTGCGGACGGTGCCCCTCCGCCGGGGGGATGGGGTTGGAAGCGGCATATTTCCCTCCGCCGGAGGGGTGGACGCGAAGCGGACGGGGTGGTTCGTCCCTTTTATTTCGGCAAGGTTTATTCGTGAAACCAATAGGATTGACGCGCACTCAATAATCATTATAAGGAGTAATATTATGAATATGAGAAAATGGATAGAGGACATCATCGCCTCCCCGGTCAAAAACCCCCTGCCGGTACTCTCCTTCCCCTCGATAAGCCTTATGGGGGTCGGGGTGCGGGAGCTGATTGCAGACAGCGGCACGCAGGCAAAGGGCATGAAGCTCATCGCGGACAGGATCCCCTCCGCCGCCTCGGTCAGCATGATGGATCTGTCGGTGGAGGCGGAGGCCTTCGGCTCGGAGATCAGGTTTTCGGACAGCGAGGTGCCCACAGTGATCGGGCGGATTATTGAAACTCAGGAGCAGGCGGAGGCCCTCAGTGTCCCGGAGGTGGGCGCCGGGCGCACCGGGCTGTACGTCGAGGCCATTGGCAGGGCGGCGGGGCTGATAACCGACCGTCCTGTGCTCGCCGGGGTGATAGGCCCCTTCTCGCTGGCCGGGCGGCTCCTGGACGTCTCGGAAGCCATGCTGCTGTGCTACGATGAGCCTGAGCTGGTCGCGGCTGTGCTGGAAAAGGCGGCGGCGTTTATCACGGAGTATATAAAGGCATACAAAACTGCGGGAGCGAACGGCGTCGTCATGGCCGAGCCGCTGGCGGGGCTTCTGAGCCCCGACCTGAACAGGGAGTTTTCAACCCCGTATGTCAGGCGAATAGTCGAGGCCGTGCAGGACGACTCCTTCGCGGTATGCTACCACAACTGCGGCGGCGGGACGCCCTATATGCTGGAGGATATACTTTCGACAGGCGCGATGGCGCTGCATTTCGGCAACGCCGTGGATATGGCGGCTATTCTGCCTCAAATCCCGGAGGATGTGCTTGTTATGGGCAACATAGACCCGGCCGGGGTCATCAGAGGCGGCACTCCGGCCTTGGTGCGCGAGCGCGTGCTTGAGCTGCTGGGCAGATGCTCCGGGCATCCTAACTATCTGCTCTCCTCAGGCTGCGATATCCCCCCCGCCACCAGCTGGGAGAATATTGACGCGTTTTTCGCGGCGTCTGAAGAATTTTACGCGTCGCGGCAGTGACCATAAAGGACGGAGGATTGTTTTGAAGCTTTATATCAAACAGAGGGTTTTTTCCTGGGCTGACAGATTTGCCGTAAAGGACGAGCGGGGGGAGGACCGGTACTCCGCTCAGGGCGAGGTGTTCTCATGGGGCAAGAAGCTGCACGTCTATGACGCGCAGGGCCGCGAGGCGGCGTTTGTACGCCAGAAGGTCATGTCCTTCATGCCCTGCTTCTTCATTGAGTCCGGGGGGCGCGAGCTCTGCCGGATTGTCAAGGAGTTCACGATTTTTAAACAGAGCTACCGCATAGACGGGCTGCCCTGGCGTGTGGAAGGCGATTTCTGGGAACACGAGTATTCGCTCTTCGGCAGGAACCGCGAGATAATGCGCATGTCAAGGCACTGGTTCACCTGGGGGGACAGCTATGAGCTGGACATCACCGACCCCGCCGACGAGCTTCCGGCACTGTGCGTCGCGCTGGCTATAGACTGCGCGGTCGCGCTCGGGAACAACAACTGATGCTGATATCTGTTTAAAGAGCAGGTAAAATAATAAGAAAAGCCTTGCCACAGCAAGGCTTTCAGACCGATGACAAACTCCAGTTTGTCATCGAAAACGAGGGCAGGCTGTCGCCGCTAAGGCGGCTCACAGAGAAAGGCTTTCCCGGAGTGAATCCGTGAAAGCCTTGAATTTCATGCTTTTCCACTCTTGCGGTCAAGCAAGAACCTGCCGCCTCCGGCGTCAGGCTCGACGCGCAAAAGTGAAAAAGGACGGGGGTCGCGGACTTTGTCTACAGTCTGCGGCTCCCTCTGTGAGGGGGCTGTCACTGAAGGTGACTGGGGGAGAGGCGGCTGCCGCCTGGCTCCGATCTTCTTTTATTAAAACTGCGGCAAATACGCCTTGTTAAACGCAAACATCTCGTCCACCATATTTTTAATCTCCTCCATCGAGCAGACAGCGGAGGTCAGCGGGTCGTTCAGGATCGCGTGGAAAACAGCCCTCGCGTCGCCGTTATGGCAGCCCTCGACGGCAAGCTCCTCGATCCGGGAAGAGACGTTGTTGATGATCGCCAGATGCGCGGGCAGAGCGCCGACATGCTCGGGACGCAGCCCCGCCTTTGAGGCCAGGACAGGCACCTCGACGCACGCGCCCTCCGGCAGATTGTCTATCAGCCCGAAGTTGCGCACGTTGCCGTTGAACTCGAACAGGGCATTGTCCCCGAAGCAGGCGTTGAAGATGCTCGCCGCGTACTCCTCGCCGCGCGAGATATCGACGTCCTCCCTGTTCAGCCAGTCCGTTATCTCGTCCCGCCAGTTGTCGGCGCGGCCGAGGTACTCATCGCGGATAAAGCCGTATGCGCCGGGGTTCCATCCGGTGCCGTGGACGCAGTATTTCTCGATCAGGTCGGGGCGCTTGCGGAACCACGCGTTATACTCCGAGTTGTGCCCCGAGGACTCGGTAACGTAATAGTCAAGATGCAGGAACATCTCGTTGCGGACTATCTCCTCGTTGTAGACCTCCGGCCTGGCCACGGCCTCGCGCAGACGGGGGTAGGCGTCCTCCCCGTTCACCCTGTACTCAAGGTACCAAGCCTGGTGGTTGATTCCCGCGCAGAGATAGGTCACGTCCTTTTCGACGTCCGCCCCTATCCAGCCGGCCAGCATCCGCGCAGTGCCCTGGACGCTGTGGCACAGGCCGGTGATATTAAGGGAGGTCAGGGACTGCATTGAGCGGCAGAGCATCGCCATCGGGTTAGTGTAGTTGAGCACGACCGCGTTCGGGGCGTGCTTCTCAATGTCCCGGCAGATTGAGAGCAGCACCGGCTGGGTGCGCAGGAACCGGAAGATACCTGCGGGGCCGCGGGTGTCGCCCACGTTTATATCTACGCCGTACTTTTTCGGTATCTCTATATCGTGCCGCCACACGTCGACCCCGCCGGCCAAAATCGTTATGACGACCCCGTCCGCGCCGGCAAGCGCCTCGACCCGGTCCGTGGTGGTCGTCACCCTAGCCGGATAGCTCCCGGCGGCGACCAGCTTTTCCACCGCCCTGCCTATGAAGCCGAGGCGCTCGGCGTCGATGTCCATCAGGGCAATTTCGACGTCCCTGAAGGCCGGAAAGGTAAGTATGTCCTTTACAAGGTTGCGGGTAAAAACAAAACTTCCCGCGCCGATAAATGCTATTTTTTTCATATCGTAAATATCACTCCAAAAAATATAGTCTGGATAGCGTACCTTTAAACAACCCTGTTTCTGCCCCCGGACTTTGCCTGATAGAGCCTCCTGTCCGCCAGCGAAACCAGCTCCTGCTGGGTGGGGGTCTCAAGCTCGCCGCTCTCCGCAACGCCGATGCTTATTGTTATAGGCACGCGCTTTTCACCGCTGGCAAAAGCGTACCTCTCGACCATCAGGCGAACGCGCTCGCATATCTCCCTGCACACCGCCAGCGGCGTCCCGGGGAAACAGAGCATGAACTCCTCGCCGCCGTAGCGGGCGGCAAAATCCGAATCCCTGCGTATAAAGCTCTGAAGAACTCCCGCCAGCGCCGAGAGCACGGAATCCCCGGCCTGATGCCCGTACACGTCGTTGACCTTTTTGAAAAAGTCTATGTCGATGACGGCTATGGAGACCGGAAGCTTTAAATCGAGAGCCCCCTGAATGATTCCCGGAAGCTTCTCGTCGATATAGCGCCTGTTCATAAGCCCGGTAAGCTGGTCGGTAGTGGCGATTTTATTGAGCCTGTCAATTATAACCGACACCTCGCCCTGGCGATGCTCGTCCCGGTTGTCTATCGTCATCGAGGAGGTTATATCCTTTACAAGCTCGGCGACCAGGCGCCGCTGCCCGACCGTGATCGGCGCGGATACGATCAGGAGCACCGAGCCCGCCACATACTCCAGCTTTACCACCTGCTCGTTTGAGTACAGCGCACGGATAGAGCTGCAGTTTTTGCAGCGCTCCGTCGTTCCGAACGCGTCCACGCAGCCTATGCCGGTCTCGGTCGCCTTTCCGTCCCTTATCTCGATAAGCTTTCCCGCCTGGACGTCGACAACGCGCATCACGTCGAACAGTTCGGCGTAGACCCCGGTTTCCGCGAGCAGCGTTCCGATGAAAGAGTGCTCATCATTTCCCATTCAGGAAAACCTCCGATTTTAGTATAATCATCATGCGCCCCAGCTCGCTACGATAAACACAAGGCTGCATGGCGCGTTAAGATGATTATCATTTAAATATTGCTGTACACGTTTGTACAGCAATGATGTACGACCCTCAGGCTGCGCATCCGACGCTTTTTAGCCGACAAGCCTCAGGGCCATGTCGGCGCAGCTCGCCGCGTCCTCGGTGTAGGCGTCAGCCCCCACAAGGTCGCAGAAGCTCTGCGTCACCGGGGCTCCGCCCACCATGATTTTCACCCTGTCCCTCATGCCTTCCGCCTTAAAAGCCTGCACAACCTCGCCCATTTTGTCCATGGTTGTCGTGAGCAGCGCGGACAGGCAAACTATACGGCAGTCCTGGTCGCGGGCTGCCTCTACGAATTTTTCCGGCGGGACGTCAACTCCGAGGTCTATGACCTCAAAGCCCCTGCCCTCAAGCATCATCCTGACGATGTTCTTGCCGATGTCGTGCATGTCTCCCTGAACGGTTCCGATGCAGACCCTGCCGGCCGGCTTGACCCCGCTCTGCACGAGCAGCGGCTTCAGAATCGCTGTCCCGGCGTTCATGGCGCGGGCCGCCACCAGCACCTCGGGGAGAAAGACCTCGTTGTTCTTGAATTTCTCACCGATTATTCCCA
The DNA here is from genome assembly GCA_031556035.1 of Oscillospiraceae bacterium. Taxonomy (GTDB): domain Bacteria; phylum Bacillota; class Clostridia; order Oscillospirales; family UBA929; genus JAVBTT01. The sequence continues at coordinate 4,931 of JAVBTT010000003.1, read as the reverse complement.
TGCCGGCGAGAAGCCCGCCGGAAAGAATTTCGCCTGCCCCCAGGCCGTCTTCTATGGCTGTCCGTACAAGTTCTTCGACATCTTTTTTCTTGCCTCGCTGAAGGTTTTGGGAAATTTGTTCGAGTATAGCGCTCATAAGCAACCTCCTAGAAACGCCGCTCAGAATCAAACTGAAACACGGTGGTTGACAAAGCGGCGGACATATGCTATCATTATAAAGCGCTTTTAAAAAAAACGCAAGCGCAACAAATATCGCGGGGTGGAGCAGTCCGGTAGCTCGTTGGGCTCATAACCCAAAGGCCGTAGGTTCAAATCCTACCCCCGCAACCATAAACCCCTTGAACCACAACGGTTTGAGGGGTTTTCCATTTCAAAATTCACTTGATTTTATACCGTTTGACCACTAAGAAGGCGTTTATTCGCAGTTTTAGAGGAAATAAAATGCTGACAATAAATGCCGAAAGGCTTCAAATAGCTATAAATAGTTGCAAAAACACCGTATTTCGAGATTTCCCAAACCTTCATACGACAGTTACTACGACACAAACTGTCGTACACCTTCGGGCTTTTAGCCCAACGAGCTAAAATGGCAGGCTGCTGAGCACATTACAGGCTTTTCGCCTCCGCTCGTCCGTGCTGCTTGTGTACATATTCAACGTGGTGGAGGGCTGTGCGTGACCCAGCATATCCGCCAGCGTCGCGGTTTCGATGCCGGACTCATGCGCGCGCGTGGCGAAGGTATGCCTGAGCATATGAAAATGAATATGCCCCAGATTCGCCTTTTGGGCGACCTTATCCAGAAACGCAGCCATGCTTTTAGGATCCATTACATTGCCGTGCCGGTTTACAAAGATAAAGTCATAGGGGTTTTCATTTTGAGATACGGTATTCTCGGAATTAAGCCTGTTTTGAAGACGTACAAAGCTATCCGCTGCCGGCTTCGGGAGGTATATCTTTCTCTGAGACTTCGGCGTTTTTACAGAACCTAATATGAGCGCTGTCTTGTCTCCCGGGGATTGCCTGATTATCGTATAATTCCTGTCATGCGCGTCAGGCTTCTCCATACGTGTCAGAGAGTGCTTTATCTCTATATATGGACTCTCATCATCCAGATGTACGTTTCGCCACTGCAATCCCAGCAACTCGCCGATCCTTAGACCGGTGTACAATGTTATGATAATTGCTTCTCCGTAAAGCTTGTTTGCTGCAAGCGCGGCTTCGAATAGCCTTTTCATCTCAATGATGCTTAATGCGCCGACTTTTTTGCCGTCCATTCTGGGCAGGCGTACCCCCTGCAAGGGGTTTGTTGCCAGTAAGTGGCGGTAAATCGCCTGCTGGAACGAAGCGTTCAGCATATTTCGGATATTTCGCAAAGTCTTTACAGATAAGCCGCCTGCTGCCCCGTCAATTCGTCCAGTCAGTGCCTTACAGTTGAAAAACCGCTGCAGCTGTTCTCCATCCAACTTTTTAAGACTGACACTCCCCAACGCAGGAGTAACGTGCCCGTTGATATTGTTCCTGTAGTTGAGGTATGTCGGGTGTTTGACAGAAGGCTTCACATAAATCTCAAGCCAGTGCCCAAGCCAGTCTGACAAGCGCATGGACGAAGCTTCAAAGTGTATTCTATCCTCAATGTCCGCCTTGATTTGCGAAAGCTGGGCTTCGATGATCTCTTTGCTGTCGGCGTAAATGCTGATGCGGTTTCCGTTGTGCACATACTTGCCTTCCCAGATGCCGTCTTTGCGCTTATAAACGGTCCCGAATCTGCGCCCCTCGTGCGTTTCAATCATAATAATCCCCTGTTCACACTGTATTCGATTCTTTTACTGTAAAACAAATATAGCATGCAAGCCTTTCTCGGTCTATATAAAGTCCGGTTCGTATGCAAAAAACTGCTACCGTTGGACCATATAACAACGACGAGGTGTTTATATGGTTACAACAGTAGCAGTAAAGGCAAGGCTACAAGAGTTATGCAAGGAGCGCAATATGGCAATGCACGCCCTCGCAATGGTATCCGGTGTTCATCCGTCAACAGTGAAGGGCATTATAAATGGATCCAGCAAAAACCCGGGTATTGTTACAATAAAAAAGCTATGCGATGGTTTGGCGATTTCATTAACGGATTTCTTCAATACGGACATTTTTCGCACATTGGAACAGGAAATCCAATGAAAACGTACGCGCTTTTGTAGGCAAAATATCCTTTCTTATGCGTTGCCTGCAAGCAGAAAGAAATCACTTCCTCTGTGTAGGGGGAACTTCCGTCGGGTGTTCCCGCCTTCCCCAAAATGATCTTGCTACGTTTTGCGGAAGCAATTTTTCGAAAAGCTTTGAGGCTTCCCGCATGCGTTCCTCGCTGCTCTTTTCTTCCGCGTTGGCGGTGGCTGGCGCGACGGGCTTTTTACGCACTGGCAAGCAGGGCAATGTATCGAGATTTGCCTGCAACTTTATTTCAACCATACCGAAAACACGACTGATGACATTGTGCCCGGCTCTCGGCAGTCCCATATTTGCCGTTACACCAAAGGCAAATCGTTTATACGCTTCAACGCTCACCGGGTGGCCATCATATGTCACAAAGACCAACCCATCAGGATTAAAGCATTCGTCTTGTTCTTCCGCCGTCTCATCCTGCCAGGCTTTAATCTGTCTTAGTGCCCAAATCGAGGGATCTGGCAGGTGCAGATACTTTGTGCCGGTTACCTTCATCACGGATGACCCGGCTTGTTTGCCCGTATCTCCGGCATGGGATTTAGCTGTATTTGAAGTCAGAGGAATCCTCAGACAAGCGCTATCAAAATCCACCTGTTTCCAGGTCAGGCAGAGCAGATCATCCGCCGACAAACCAGTTTGCATGACTAACAGAACACTGCGTGCGAGGGGATTCCCGGAAAACACACTGTAATCCAACAGATGCTCAACTTCACTTGCAGTTAACATCTGAGCATCCTTTTTCTCAACACGCTGTACGTCCACAGACACGACAGGATTTGTCGATATGATACCGGAATCCATTGCCTTTTTTATACACGCATGCAGGACATTTCGCATATTCAATATGGATTTTGCAGACAACGCGCTGTCCTGATTTTCTATTTGTTCTGACTGCCTGAGGCTGTCAAAGAAGAATTGGATTTGCGGTGCAGACAGATGTTTAAGCTTGATCTGCCCCAATGCGGGGACAATATGCTTTGTCAGATAGTGCCGATAGTTTTTGTGCGTCGACTCGCTGACGTCATGTTTGACCGATGAAAGCCAGTAATGACACCAGGCTTCAAGCGTCATGTTTCTTGATACCGGAGTTTTATCTTTTCGAGCGCCGTTAATGGTTTGATCTGGTGTTGCTTCTCTTTCCATAGGTTTCATCTCCTACAACAATTTGTGGAACTGAATTTGTCCACATTTTAGTTATGTCAGAGATGTCTGAAAATGTGCTCATGTATACTAAGCCGTTCGTGGCTGGAAAGATACAGCTATGAGTGCATGAAAACCACTTTGGCAAATCTGTTTTTTCCTCGGCTGAGAACGGCGTCCTGCCGCACAACCAGATTTGCAGCGCTGACGATCTCGCCGTCGAGCTTGGCCCCCCTGCCCTCGATCAGCCGCCTTCCTTCGGAATTGGAATCGGCGAATCCGGCGCGTTTGAGCATCTCAACGATCGATATTTCTCGTTCAAAAACCTCAATGACCGCCATGCTCTCTGGGCCTTGCCCGAGGCGATGGAAAGATAACGCTCTCGAGCCTGTTCAACCGAAGCTTCGCCGTGATACGTCCTGACAATCTCAGCCGCATAGGTAAAGTGCGCCTGCCGGATCTCCTGCCTGATCAACGGCGCGTATTCCTCCTCCGGAATATCCGTCGTCAGGCGAAAGTAGTCGCTCAACAGCTGATCCGGCACCCTCATGCACTTTTCAAAGATGATATCCGCCGGCTCATCGATGCCTCTTTCTTGTCTTGACTTGGTGTCATAATTGTGATACCCTATACGCAGAGGTGATAAAAATGCAAAGCTCCAGAATGATACGGGTTAAAGACCTTCGCAACGATTATGCCAGAGTGGAAGAAATGCTCAAGGAGCATGACGTTGTTCAGATAACGAAAAACGGCGAACTGAGTGCTGTCCTTATTCATCCAGAGGACTTTGAGAAATATCAAAACTTCATGCACATTCAATATGTCCTGGGCAAGCTGGACGAAGCTGAGACATGGGAGGCTGACCCGGACACGAAATATGTTGATGCTCTTTCATTCTTTGCAGAGCTGAAGGATAAATACAAGGATGTATAAAATTCGATTATCGGAACGCTCCCGACAGGATTACATTGATATCCTTGAGCACAAGAAGCAGTTTTATCCCGGTACGGCCGGACGTTTCGCTGATGCGCTGCACGAGAAGACCTCCTTGCTCGTGGCTCAGCCATTTATGTGTCCAGAGTATCCTCCTAGACCGAAATACAGAAAGATGGTCGTTATGGACTATCTGGTCTTCTACACGGTGGACGAACAGGCAAAGGTAATTACACTGTCAAGAATCGTGAACGGCACATCCGACTACGAGAAGGCCCTGGGGTTGCCATTGTAAAAGGAAAGAGAGTACGGTGTTTGTAACGTGTTCTCTTTTTTATTTTGGCAGTTGTTTTCCGGCCTCATCGACAGTACGACCTTTTGCGCCATTGACTCTAGCCGCTCTGATGGTCTCTAAGCCGTTGGCAGGTTACTTCACTTTCTCAAGCGTCACCGTAACGATTCCGGCGTCGTTTTCGATTCGCACTCCCTGCGCCTCGGCTGCCCGGCAGAGATAGTCGGATTTCCTGACTGCCGTACTGTCGTACAACAGATGCCTCAGCCGGCAGACGATCCTTTCCCCCAGCAGCGAGGCATCGGAAGACAGGTGGACATACTGGTTATGCATGTATATGCTGGTGTTC
>JAVBTT010000022.1:0-5358 GCA_031556035.1 Oscillospiraceae bacterium | reverse complement strand
CACACTTCACTGCGCCCCCCCCCCCGTCCCCCCCCCCAACTCATATCAGGTTATTCCTGTTTTCAGCTTCCAAAACAAAAGTTTACTGTGTACAGCTGGTATGGTGTCGGATTTTCCATACAAACGCGAGTTGATATTCCATGTACAGATGCAGAAAAGCTTGATACAATAGGTATACAATTTCTTGTTATAGGAGGGCATTTTTGTGGAAAAGAAACGAAGACTGCTTGCATTGACACTTGTCCTGGTAATGCTGCTTGCGTTAGCGGCGTGCAGCGGGAGCCCAAGCACCGCGCCGCCCGTGAGCAACACCCCCGCCAACACCCCCGCCAACACCCCTGACAACAGCACGACGTCCCCGTCTCCGTCCGAGGAAGAGCCTGCGAAATCCGACGTGGTTCTCACCTACATAGTTGACCGCGACACCGAATTCTCCGGGTTCAAGGCCGTTATGGACAGGTTCACCGAAATCACAGGCATAAGCTTCGAAGAGGAATTGCGACCCGGCGGCGCGGACGGTGAGACCATCCTCAAGACCCGCTTCGCCACAGGAGACGCTCCGGACTTCATCTGGTTCAACTCCGGCTCCTTGCTGGCCACCCTCGACCCCGTCAAAAACCTTGTCGACCTGTCAAGCCAGCCCTATATGAGCAAGCTGCAGGATTCGTACAAGCAAACCGTAACCGTTGACGGCAAAATCTTCGGCATCCCCGGCAGAACCTCCATGGGAGGCGCCTGGCTTTACAACAAAAAGCTGAGCGACCAGTTGGGTCTGAGCGTCCCAACATCCTGGGCAGACTTGATGAGTAACTGTCAAAAAGCCAAAGATGCCGGCGTTACACCTATTGCCGCCTCATACAAGGACGATTGGACCGCTCAGCTGATCCTGCTGGCTGATTACGGCAACATCGCGGCTCTGTCCCCGAACTTCGCGGCCGATTTCAACTCCAACAAAGCCAAATATGCCACCACCCCGGCCGCGCTCAGATCCTGGGAAAAGCTGGCGGAGGTTCACGAGAAGGGTTTCCTGAACGAGGACTATCTCGCCACCACCTATGACCTGGCCACAGAGATGCTGGTCAAGGGCGATGCGCTCTATTACCCGATGCTCACCTTCGCGCTGGACAACATTGCCGTCAGCTTCCCTGACGAGGTCAACAATATCGGTCTGTTCGCGCAGCCGGCTGACAACGCCGCAGATACCACCCTGACGGTTTGGATGCCCGACGGCTGGTACGCCTGCTCCGCTTCGAGCCATTTTGACGAGGTCAACAAGTTTTTTGACTTCTATCTCTCCGAGGAAGGCCAGAGCGTCTTTGGCGCCAATCAGCGCGGCAACGGCCCAAGCGTTGTTGCAGGCGCCGTTCCGTCTGCTGACGACTATCAGGCCGTTAAGGATATGAAGCAGTATTTTGACTCAAACAAGACCGCTCCGGCACTGGAGTTTATCACAGCGGTCAAGGGCCCCAACCTGCCGCAAATCTGCGTGCAAGTCGGCTCGGGTCTGGTAACGCCGGCAGTGGGCGCCGGGGAATATGACAAGGACGTTGAAAAGCAGGCTCAACAGCTGCAGCTGCCCGGCTGGTAAGTTTTTGTAAATTTAAGAAAGGGGTGGGGAAGTATACCCCGCCCCTTTATACAACAGAGGCAATGAATGCTTCCTTGCCTACAGAATGATATACAGGAGCCTTGGCGTATGAATAAGAAAGTATATTCCTATGGTTTTCTGGTTCCGATCGGGCTGGTCTACATTGTGATCTTCATCGTTCCCACTGTCGTCTCGTTTTTCTTCAGTATGACACGATGGACACTCACTGACTGGGACTTTATTGGCCTTGATAACTTCAAGACTTTTTTTTCGGAACTCAGTATGGTGACGGGGCTTAAAAACACCCTTGTATACGCCGTATGCACCAGCGCCTTAAAAACAGTATTTGGACTGCTGCTGGGCGCGTTTCTTTGCTCCACCATAAAGCTCAGGACAAAGCCCTTTTTACGCTCCATGATATTTTTCCCCACATTGCTGTCAACAATGGCGGTAGGCGTAACCTTTTCCAGCCTGTTTCACCCCACACGGGGGCTTATAAACTCCTTCATCGGCTTATTCGGCGTTAAGGGGCCGGATTGGTTGGGCAACGTGAGCCTTGCGCTGGGATCCGTGATATTTGTGGATCTCTGGAAGGGCGTGGGCATGGCAACTGTCATCTATATTGCCGGCATCTCAGCCATTGACGAGCAGTACAACGAGGCCCTGCAAATCGATGGAGGCAACTGGCTGCAAAAATTCTGGTGCATCACGGTGCCGTTGAGCAGGCCCGCGATGAATACAGTTATCATTCTGTCTTTTATCAGCGGCTTGCGTACCTTTGATTTGATTTGGGTTATGACGGGCGGCGGGCCTGGATTTGCAACCGACCTGCTGGCGTCAATTATTTACAAGCAATACAGCAACGGTTTTTACGGCCTCGCAACGGCGGGAAACGTGGTTTTATTCTTTATGGTGGCACTATTGGCCTTTCCGCTGTACTGGTGGCTTAACAGAAAAGAGGTATAGTCGGATGAAGAGGAAAGAAGTTAGAAATCTCATCGTTGAGATTTCGGCTATATTGCTTGTGCTTGCCTTGTTCGGGCTTCCATTTTACAATATTATCGTCAACTCCTTCAAGACAAAGCCCGAGGCTGCGCAAATGACCCTTAGCTGGCCGGAAACCCTGTCTGTCGCGGAAAACTACAAAACAGCCGTCTCAACCCAAAATTTTATGATAGTGAGAGGGCTTATTAACAGTGTAATCATCACGGTCAGCGCCATCGTGCTGTTGATTCTGCTGTGTTCTATGGGCGGCTTTGTTTTGCAGAGGCGTCGCGGAAAACTGACTACCTTTGCGAACTTCCTCTCCCTGATCGGGCTCATGATTCCGCCGGCCATTGTTCCCACCATATGGGTTCTTGATGGGATCGGCGTGTACCGCAGCCTGTTTGGCATGGTTCTTGTGTCGGTTGCGCTCCAGATACCCTTTACGCTGATGCTGTACAGGGCGTTTATGTCCACCATTCCAAGGGAAATTGACGAGGCGGCCATCATTGACGGCTGCGGAAGGCTGAGGCACTTCTTTTTGATCATATTTCCGCTTCTCAAGCCGGTCACCGCGACAGCCACCATTCTGGCCGCAGTGAATGTGTTCAACGACTTTGTAAACCCCCTGTATTTCCTGCCGGGCGCGAAAAATGTCACGATCCAGCTCACGATGTACAATTTTTTGGGGCGTTACGCAAGCTCATGGAATTTGCTGTTCGCCAATGTGGTGCTTATTTCGCTGCCGCCACTGATTCTTTTTATCTTCTTCAGTAAACGCATTGTATCCGGCATGGTGTCCGGCGCCGTAAAGGGTTAGGAGGGGCTTGCATGCTTGGTTTGACTGATCTCCATTTGGATACATCCGGTTTCTGCTGGATTTTGCTGTCAGATATGTGCGATGTACATCAGAGCTCATATCGTATTCAGTTTGGGACGACCTCAGACTTCGCGTCACTGTTGTGGGATTCCGGTACGGTTTGCAGCGATCAATCCTGCTATATCCCCTACTCGGGGCCCGCCCTGCCCGACTGCGAAACCATCTGGTGGCGCGTCCGTGTCCGGGACAATCACGGTCAGGACAGCGGTTGGAGCCATCCGCAGCGGGTTTTGGCGGGGCCGCGTGAGATCAGCGCCCTGTTCATCACGCCCGACACGCCTGAGGACGCCGCGCTCTCCAAAGGAAAACTGCTCAGGCGGGCTTTCACCATCGACGGGGACATCGCCTCCGCCACCGTATACGCGACGGCCCTGGGGCTTTATGAGCTCTATATCAACGGAGCCCGGGTCGGAGACGAGCTGTTGACGCCCGGCTGGACCGAATATAACCGTCGTCTGCTCTACCAAACCCGGGATGTGACGCATCTTCTCCGGGCAGGAGAAAACGCTGTCGGCGCTATGCTGGGCGCGGGCTGGTTCAAAGGTGATTTGGCGGGCTGGATTGGACTCCGCAACGTCTACGGGCAGCGCACCGCGTTGCTGGCGCAGCTGGAAATCCGTTATAAAGACGGGCGCCGCCAGACGGTTGCCACCGATGAGCTGTGGCGCGCCTCTGACGGACCTGTTTCATTTTCAGAGCTGTATCACGGGGAAATATATGATGCCGGATTGGAACAGCGCGGCTGGAGCGAGCCGGGCTTTGACGACAGCTCCTGGTGCGAAGCCATGCCGCTGGAGCGACCGGCGTTTATTCTTAAACCACAGGACGGCATGCCCGTGCGGCGTCAGGAGTGCTTTCCCGCGCAGCGCGTATTCACGACGCCGAGGGGCGAAACCGTTCTTGATTTCGGGCAAAATCTTTCAGGCTGGGTTCGTTTTACCGTTCGCGGGCGCGCGGGCGACGTTGTGCGTCTGCGCCACGCCGAGGTGCTGGACAAAGACGGGAACTTCTATACCGAAAATCTCCGCTCTGCCAGAAACGAGATTGTTTACACGCTCCGGGATGAGGAAGAGGTCACTTTTGAGCCGCATTTCACGTTCCAGGGCTTTAGATACGCGCAGGTAGTGTCCTGGCCAGGCGAGATACGCCCGGAAAATTTTTCGGCGGTCGTGATCCATTCAGACATGAGGCGCACAGGGCAGTTCGAGTGTTCCCACAAACTGCTCAACCAATTGCACCACAACATACGCTGGAGTATGAAGGGGAATTTTGTCGATGTCCCCACAGACTGCCCGCAGCGGGATGAACGCCTGGGCTGGACTGGCGACGCCCAGATCTTCGCGCGAACGTCCACCTATCTTATGGATGCCAGGGCATTTTGGATCAAGTGGCTGCGGGATCTTCGGGAGGCGCAGTTCGCAAACGGCGCCGTGCCGTTTGTGGTGCCCGATGTGCTGACCGGCAAATTCATTGAAGGCGACGTCATCGCCAACGCCGAATGCCTGTCCGGATGGGGCGACGCGGCGGTGATTTGCCCGTGGACCCTTTGGCTGGCCTACGGGGACAGGACGGTGCTCAGCGAATGCTATGAGAGCATGAAGGCCTGGGTTGAATATATCCGCGCACGCGCCACGGACGGGCTGCTTTGGAATAACGACTATCAGCTGGGGGACTGGGTGGCCTTGGACGCAAAGGAGGGCAGTTACTTCGGCGCGACGGCCACCGACCTCATCGCCACCGCGTTTTACGCGAAATGCGCGGAGATTTTGAGCCAAGCGGCGGCCATTCTGGGCAGGGACGAGGACGCGGAGCGCTACCAGACCCTGCGCAAAGACATCGGCCGCGCTTATGCCCAGGAGTTTTTCTCACCGAACGGGCGCCTTGTGAGCCCGACGCAGACAGCCCA
>JAVBTT010000012.1:0-139518 GCA_031556035.1 Oscillospiraceae bacterium | reverse complement strand
GCCGCTGTTGAAAAAAGCATTGCATCACAAGTCGACAGGCCGCGGCGGACGCCCTCCTTTTGACAGCGTAATGATGTTCAAAATCGTCATGCTGCAGAAATGGTACCATATAGCCGATGATATGACCGAATATGATCAATTACCGTCTGAGCTTTCAGCGTTTTCTTCCAGCATTATTTGTTCAAATTCCCGCGACTGTGCTTTTTCCCGGCGCAACATCTTCCATCCCGCCCCTATTATAAGACAAGGGCACCTCTAGATTTGCCATCCAGGTTCTGCCATTATATCATAGCAGACCCTGGCTTTTATTTTTGCAATAAGTAACATATGCCATGATTGGACTTTTTGCACTTTACAGGTTTGACGTCCGTCAGGAACCGCTTGGGCTTATTGTTCTTGTATAAGGGAAATGTTGTTGATATAATGGGCGCTGTAAATACAATACAAAACACTATGATAAAGGAGAATGAGTATATGGAAATGCTGCACAATCCGGTTTTGCCGGGATTTAATCCAGACCCGTGCCTTTGCCGCAGGGGGGATGACTATTATTTGGTTGTCTCCAGCTTTGAGTGGTTTCCGGCTCTGCCCGTATATCACTCCCGTGATTTGTGCGAATGGACACTATTGACGCATTGCATTCAGGACGAAAGCGTCGCGGATCTTCGGCGTCTCCCATCCGCGAAGGGCATATGGGCCCCGTGTCTTACATGGTGTGAAGCAGAAAGCAGATTTTACCTGTTGTTCAGCCTAATGAACAGCATGAACGCGCGTTTTTTTGACGTGGATAACTTTCTTATGACCGCGCCTGACATAACAGGACCCTGGAGTGAGCCGACATATCTGCATTCGGCGGGATTTGATCCATCTATCCTGCATGACAGTGACGGGAGAAAGTGGATAGTGTCGCTGGAATGGGAAACGCGTGAGGGTTACCACAAGCCCGGGGTGATTTGCGCCGTGGAATATGATGCCCTCGCAAATCGGGTTGTGGGAACTCCGCAGAGGATCTGGGAAGGAGCGACGCGCAGGGGATGTATTGAGGGCCCGCACCTATACCGCAGAGGCGATTATTATTATCTGATGTGCGCCGAGGGCGGAACCGGCTATGGCCACTGCGTTACCGTGGCGCGCAGCGAACATGTGCTGGGGCCGTATACAGGCGACCCCCAAAACCCGATTCTTACTTCCACCCCTGATTTTGACGAATGGGACAACGACGACGCTGAAAAACTAAATCGTTACAATCCAAAAAACGTACTGCAAAAATGCGGACACGGCAGTATTGTGGAAACCGGTTGCGGCGAAACTTATATGGCTCACCACTGCGGACGCCCGTTTCTGCCGGAATTGCGCTGTACCTTGGGGCGCGAAACCTGTTTGCAAAAAATGTTCTGGACGAGGGACGGATGGCTGCGCCTAGAGGGCGGAGGAAACATAGCTCAGGAATATGCACCAGCAAGCAGTCTCTGCGAGAATTCCGGCAATTCTCACGCCGCAGCCATTTCCGATAACAATTTATTATTTGGCCTGTACACACCGCGAATCAGTCCTTTAAGCTTTGTCGACCTTACGGCGCGGGAAGGCTGGATCCGTATGCGCGGACAGGAGTCCCTTTCTTCCCTCAACCGCAGCAGTATATTAGCTCACAAGCTTACATCCCTGCATGCAGAGGCGAGCGTGAAAATGGAAATGAGCCCCTTATATTATCAAGCGTATGCCGGAATCATTATATATTACGACAACATGGATTATCTCCTTTTACGCAAGTCATACAATGAGAAGCAAGGCGGGGCGGTTTTGGACATCTTGTCGGTTGATAACGGCAACCGGGTCTATGTCGCGGGAAGCGAAACACCGGTCGACGCTCGTGCGCTTTGCCTCAAGGTGACGGTTGACGGACGCAGTACGCGGTTTTACTGGTGCTATGAAGGCGAGGTATATGAACCGATCGGCCCCGTCTTCGACACATCGAGATTCTCTGATGAATACTGCAAAAGCGGCGAATTTACCGGAACATTTCTCGGCATAGGCTGTGTGGACGCCCTGTTTCACGGCGCGTACGCCGACTTCACGGATTTTGACTATCGGGTGCTCTAAACAGCGACAGTTAAAAATATTCCACCATTTTGAAAGATTCTTTGTTTCCTGTTATCTAACCGCACGCTATACTTAAATATAGCAAGGGAACCAAAAACATCGATAATGTAATTAGAAATTTGGGCCTCTTGCATATATTTTTAGGAGGGATTTTTCATGCTGAAAAAAATATCCGCGTGCGTATTGGCAATGGTTATGTTAATATCACTGGTGGCCTGTGGAACCAGCACACCCTCACCCTCAGGGACCCCCACCCCTTCGTCCGGCACAGCGGCAACCCCTGCCGGAACGGAAACCCCAGCCGGATCGGATAAGCCGGAACCGGTGACCATCAAGCTCTTTACCAACCTTCCCGACCGCACGAGCGGACAAGGTCTCGTTGAGCAAATGCTGATAGACGCTTACATAGCCGAAAACCCCCATGTTACCATTACTGTAGAGGCGCTGGACGACGAAAGCTACAAGACGAAATTCAAAGCGTATTCCGCGGGCAGCGAAATGCCTGATTTCGTCAGTGGCTGGGGTCAGCCCTCATTCCTCGACGAAGTCATTGACGCGGGCATTCTTGAGGAGCTCAATCCCGCGGATTACAGCGATTATGGATTTGTCGAGGGCTCCTTGTCCGGATTTTCAAAAGACGGCAAGCTTTACGGTCTGGCGAGGAACACCGACGTTATGGGGTTCTTCTACAACAAGGCGTTATTTGATCTTAACGGCTGGAGTGTACCGAAGACCTTTGCTGAGCTTGTGGAGCTTTGCGGTAAAATCAGAGCCGCTGGCTTGCAGCCTGTCTCAACCTCTGGAGCCGACGGCTGGCCGCTGAATATTATGTTGACCGGCATCTACGCCAAGATTCACGGCTCAGGCGTCATGGAAAAGCAGATAGGGTTTATACAGAACAAAAACTGGAATGACCCGGAAATGCTCCAGGCGGCAACGTTGTTCCAGGATGCCGCAAAGGCCGGCATGTTCGCAAACGGCTTTGAGACTGCGGACTATGGCACTGCCCAGAGCTTGTTTACAAGCGGCATGGCTGCGATGTACTATATGGGCAGCTGGGAGAGCGGCATGGCGGTTAACAACGATATTCCCGAGGAAGTCCGCAAAAATCTCCACGCATTTGCGCTTCCCGTGGTAGACGGCGGCAAGGGCACTGTAAAGGACATCTCCGCGTGGAACGGCGGCGGATATTTTGTAACAGCGGGCAGCAAAGTGAAGGATGAGGCTCTCAAGCTTCTCGCATACTTTTTCAGGTCTGACAACTGGAACCGCTTTACCTGGGAAAACAACATATGCATGTCCGCGCAGGACTTCTCGGATTACGTGACCGGAAGCGAAACGGAAGTGCAGCTTGAATTCATTGAAATTTTCACTGGAGCCAACTCGGTTACCGGCAACGCGTTCAACGATCTGGGCACATCAGATTTTAAAACCAAGAGCGAAAAGCTGATTGTCGAGCTTGCCATCGGCTCGCTTACTCCGCAGCAATTCCTTGACGAGCTGAGCAGCGCGAGCTGATACCTCTTTATCGATCCCCCGCTTAATGACGGCAGCCTGGGTTTCTCGGGCTGCCGTATCTTAAAATCAATATTGTCACCGTCATTTGGGGAGTGAGGTCTTGAACAAACTATACAGCAGCAAACCTGTAATCTTGAGCTTAATAGCGCCTGGGTTGCTGGCTTTTTTCTTTGCCATCCTCGCGCCGATCTGCCTCAGCGTTTTCTATTCGGTTACGGACTACTCCGGTATGGGCTTGTTTAATATTGTAGGCCTGGATAACTACAAGGAGCTTGCGGGTGACGGGACGTTCTGGATTTCACTTCGCAACTCGCTTTTTCTGGCCATCGGGTTTATTTTCGTACAGCATCCGCTGGCCATTGCCACTGCCGCCATCCTTGACAGGCTCCAGGGCAAGGCGGAAGGCTTTTTCCGCTGTGTATACTTTATACCAAACGTCATATCAGTCGCCGTTATCGCTTATCTCTGGAGGTTTATATATAATCCCAATTTTGGTCTTTTAAACAGTCTGATCAGGCTCTTCGGCGGGAAAGGGGAGACTAACTGGCTGGGCTCGGGTTACGCGCTTTGGGCTGTGCTGATAACCCTCGTCTGGCATGGGTTCGGCTGGGGAATGCTGATTTATTACACCGGCATCAAAAATATTGACCCTGTTCTATACGAGGCGGCCGCCATTGACGGCTGCGACGGAAAACGAGCGTTTTTACATATTACGCTGCCGCTCATGAGGCCTGTGATACAGGTAAATGTCACCCTCGCTATTATTTCCGCCCTGAAGCAGATGGAAACCGTTTACCTCCTGACACGCGGCGGACCCGGAAACGAGACTCAGTTCATGGCAAATTATCTTTACGAGCAGGCGATTAAATCCTTCCGTTACGGCTACGGAAACGCTCTCAGCGTAGTGTTTATTATTATCTGCCTTGTAGCGACCGTTGTGCTCAACAAGGCATTTGCCGAAAAGGAATGAGGGGGGGCGCGTTATGGAAAGCACATTGATCCAGGGTACCCGCCGAATTACCGTCGGTAAGGTTGTTATGGCTGTTATACTTCTTCTGGTGGCTGTTATTCAGATTTTCCCGCTTATATGGCTTGTGGATTTTTCTTTTGCCAGCAACACCGAAATATTTTCCTCCGGGCTTCTTGTTTGGCCGGACACCTTTCGTCTGGACAACTACGTAAAGGCCTTTGTAGACGGCCATTTCCTGTTATATTTAAAAAACAGCCTACTTATCAATACGCTGGCTGTGCTTCTGGTTTTGGGTATTTCCATCCTCTCGGCATATGCCTGCACCCGTATGCGTTGGAAGCTCTCGTCACTTGTGCGCAATATCCTGTTGTTGGGAATGATGATCCCGATTCACGCCACATTAATTCCCAACTATATTATTTATGACAAAATATTTATTGCCGATACGATATGGGCGCTGCTAATACCCTACGTTGCATTTTCCCTTCCACAGGGCTTGTTCCTGATATCCGGCTTCATGAGCTCAATTCCGCATGAAATAGAGGAAGCGGCTGTGATTGACGGATGCGGCATATACAGAATTATTTTAATTATTGTTACCCCTATGCTTAAAGCGTCGCTGGTCACGGTTGCTATAATGACATACCTGAATAACTGGAACGAGTTTATGATGGCAATGACTTATCTACGCAGCGACACCTGGAAAACGCTGCCGTTCTCAATTTTGGAGTTTACCGGTCAGTACATGTCCAATTATGGGGCGCAGTTTGCGGTAATGGCGCTGACGGCGCTGCCCGCGATTGTGATTTATATTGTCCTGAACAAGCATATAACAAAAGGAGTTGCGATGGGCGCGGTAAAGGGATAAGCATACTCTGAAACGGAATTGCGTAGCGATGCGGAGGTTGTCGATATGAGAATATTTAAAAAACGCACGCTTTTCATTCGGCATAAGCTTATTCTGACTATTTATTTAATTCTCTTTCCCGTGCTGATAATAACTAGCGGGATTATATTTTATAACAACTATAGCAAAACCTTCAATGATGCCGTTAGGCAGTACGATTCAATTCTACATGCGATCGGCAGCAACATTGAAGCAATTGAAAAGGATGTTACGGATATCGCGGTTTACTTCAGCGTCAACTCAGAGATACATACTTTACTTGCCGATCCCACCGCAAGCTTGGCCAAAGACACCTTGTTTTGGACAAAACAGGCTCCAATGGATATAATCAAGGACATTTTCGCGATAAAAAACCATATGAGAACCATGATCCTGTACCCGGAAAACGGCCTCGCTCCGTTCCGTGTGAGCAACGACGCGAGCGTTCATGATACGGATATTGAGCATATCCGAGCTCTTCCTGTATACGAGCTCGCGCTTTTGGCAAAAGGTGACAGCATATGCGCACGTGTAAACGCGGGCGAACAAGGCCTGTTTTTAAACAATCACGCGGATAAGATCATATTTTGCAGAGAGCTTTTTGACCTCTCCAAAAAAAGAAAGCTTGGATTTTTGGCAATAACCATTGACGTAAGCTGGTATGAAAGGATTTGCAGAACAGCGCTGCTTCATGACAATGAAACCATACTGATATTGAACCCGGACGGTAACGAGGTCGCCCGGGTGGGCGAAATTGATGACGCCCTACTTGAGTACATAACATCATGCGCATTCATCAGCGATACGGAGCACAAAATGACACGCTTTGACGACATGTACATATTCTCGTCCACTCTCGGCGAAATGGGCAAAACCGTCTACTATTTTTCGCCTGTGGATAATTGGTCGTCATGGCTGAAAAGCGGCATAACTCTGCCGCTGATACTGGCGCTGACCCTTCTTGTGTGCATGTGGCCGCTGTCAAGCATCGCTTCGCGCATGATATCCCGTCCGCTGGACAAGCTTTACCGTTCTATGAGCGCGTTTAAATCCGGGGACTTTTACCAGCAGGTTGAGGTGGTGGGGAGCGATGAAATCGCCGAGCTCTCAACGGCCTTTAACCAAATGGTGCAGGATTTGAGCGCCTTAATAAATCACAACTATGTTATGGCTCTTCGAGAGCGGGAAAGCGAGCTTAACGCATTGCAGGCGCAAATCAACCCTCATTTTCTCTATAATGCGCTTGATTCCCTTTACTGGCAGGCTATTGAGTGCGGCCAGGATAATCTTGCAGAGGACGTGCTCGCTCTGTCGGATTTGTTCAGACTTTTATTGAGCTCGGGCGAAAGTGAGGTTCCGGTCGAACAGGAGCTCAAGTTGATTTTCAGTTATTTGCGTATTCAAAAAATGCGCTTTTATAAAAAGTTCGAGTACGATATAGATGTGGATGAAAGACTCTTCTCAAAGCATATACCAAAGCTAATCCTGCAGCCTTTTGTTGAAAACGCCGTTTTACATGGCATTGAAGGAAAAGACAACTGCGGTTTTGTTCGCGTTGCAGGCATTTTTAAGGACAATTATATGGTTTTTACCATTGAGGATAACGGTGTAGGAATGTCACAGGAAACATTAGATGAAATTCTCTCGCCGGAGATGGAAATGCGCTATGCCAGGCAGAGAATCGGCCACTATGCAATTAAAAATGTACGAGAGCGGATGGCGCTTAGATATGGAGAAGACTGTAAGCTTGAGATTAAAAGCACGCTTGGCACCGGCTCTGTAATCCAAATTACGCTGCCTATTGAAGTAACTCAGAGCCTTACTGCAAACGGAGGGGTATAATGCCGGGGGTAAAACTTCTGATTGTTGACGACGAGGAAAAATCCAGAAATACAATTCATAAATATATATGCACCCACACAAATAAACTAAATGAAATCTTTTTAGCCTCCAACGGCCAGGAGGCAATTGATCTGATCTTACGCTACAGGCCCCATATTATGCTTCTTGACATACATATGCCGCTAAAAGACGGCCTGACAGTTATGAAGGAGGCCATCGCCGCGGGTATATGCCCTAAAACGATTATTATGTCGGGTTACGACGAGTTTCAATATGTACAGCAGGCTTTACGTTACGGCGCGGTGGACTATCTTTTGAAGCCCTGCCGCGCTTCGGAAATACTTGAGCGGATTGAGGCGCTGCTACACGCTGAGATAATAACATCCAAAGAGAGCGCTGTTTCCCAGCCAAAAGATCCGCAAACAGGAAACCCGGTTGTTAGCGCGGCTGTGGAGTATTTACGCGAGCATTACCCGGATGACATTACATTGTCCTCCGTAGCCGATTATGTCGGAGTGAGCCCGAGTTATCTTTCCACATTGTTTACACGCACGCTCGGCATCGGGTTTGTCGACTATCTGAACAGTTTAAGGATTGAGCGCGCGTGCGATTATTTCTATGACAGCAGAATCAAAACCTATGAGGTGGCATTTAAAGTTGGCTTCAAAGACGAAAAATACTTCTCAAATGTCTTTAAACGCTTGAAAGGCGAAAGTCCGTCCGAGTATCGAAAGACGCTTATGCAATCGCAAATGGGAGATTAGGCAGCAATAAAGCCATAAATAAGGGGTCTATGACCCAGAGAGGATTGACAGCTCATATGGCAGAATACTGTTTTCCGCAGGATTTTCTATGGGGAGCAGCCTCCGCCTCTTACCAAACGGAGGGCGGAGCATACGAAGGCGGAAAGGGGGAGAGTATTTGGGACAGGTTTTCGCATCTACCGAACACAATAGACGACAACTCCACAGGCGATGTTGCCTGCGACTTCTTTCATCGGTATCCGGAAGACATTGCGCTGCTTAAGCAGCTGGGCTTAAAAGTTTATCGCTTGTCGGTTAGCTGGACGCGTATATTCCCACAGGGTGTGGGTGAAATATGTCGCGAAGGGCTGGAATATTACCGCAGGGTGCTGCAATGTATGCGTGACAATGGGATAAAGGCCGCTGTCACTATTTATCACTGGGATCTGCCACAGGCGCTGCAAAATCGCGGAGGATGGGCAAACCGGGAGATAGTGGGCTGGTTTGAGGAATACGCCACAGTCCTTTATAAGGAACTTGGCGACCTTGTCGACATGTGGATTACGGTCAACGAACCTGTCATAGCGGCTATGAACGGTCACTGGATAGGAGAACATGCCCCGGGATATCATGATTACAGCCACGCACTCCTTGCCGCCCACCATATTTTAATGGCGCACGGGGCGGCTGTTAAGGCATACCGCAGGACGGGCCTGAAAGCGGAAATCGGTTGCTCGATGAACATGCAGATGGAATATCCGCTGAATAGCAACGATCCGCTTGATGTTGAATCAGCAAACATTATGATGCTGCATCAAAACCGGTTCTATCTGGACGCTGTTTACAAGGGGCAATATCCGGCGGAATACTTAGAATATCTTAAGTCAAAAAATGTTGTTCTGCCCGACATACGAGACGGTGACATGGAGCTGATAAGCCAGAAGCTGGACTATTTCGGAATCAACACTTATTTTGCCGAATATGTAAAATACGATGAAACCCGGTGGCCAGTCTGCGCCCGCGCGGTAAAGACGGGCAGGCAGACGACGTCGTTGGGCTGGGAGATGTGCCCGGACGGCTTTCTTGAGCTCTTGAAGTGGACAGATGATAACTACAGCCCCGAAAAAATAATCATTACCGAGAACGGAGCCGCCTGCAATGACTGGGTCAATTCAGAAGGGCGTGTTGAGGATACTCTCCGGAGGGAGTACATAAGGCGGTATTTAATCGAGGTAAGCCGCGCGATTGATGCCGGGATTAACGTAGCGGGATACTTTGTCTGGTGTTTTTGCGATAATTTTGAGTGGGCAAGAGGGCATACTGCGCGGTTCGGACTGGTCCATGTGGACTATGCCACTCAGCAACGCACTATAAAGGACAGTGCCTATTGGCTTGCCGATGTGATAAAGAACAACGGTTTTGAATTGCACTAAATCAGATTAAGGCTTCAGTGAACTCTTTCACTGAAGCCTCAGACCGATGACAAACTACAGTTTGTCATCGAAAACGAGGGCAAGCTGTCGCCGCTGAGGCGGCTCACAGAGAACGGTTTTCCCGAAGTGAATTTGGGAAAACCTAAAATATCAAGTTTTTTCACTCTTGCGGTCAAGCAAGAACCTGCCGCCTCCGGCGTCAGGCTCGACGCGCAAAAGTGAAAAAGGACGAGGGTTGCGGCCTTTGTCTTCACTCTGAGATTAAGGCTTCAGTGAACTCTTTCACTGAAGCCTTAATCTATAGCTAGTCGTATAAGCCATTTTTTCGGGAGTGTTTGTTTCAGGGGGTAGCACATAGCTACTATGTAGTGCCGGGTTCCCAGGCAGTGGCTGGGAACCCGGCACTAATGATATTAAGGTACTTGCACTGTGAAAGTGAAACTGTAGCTTGGGAACAGCACCGGGTATTTGACTCCGGATATCTTGACAACAGCTCCGCTTTCAGCGTTGTAGCCAAGAACCTCGACGGTTCTCTTGTCAGTCAGCACAGCCGCGTTGTATGCGCTTCCGCCGATTGTGACGCACTTAGCGGACTTCAGCGCCACATCGTCGTTAAACTTGATCTGAAGCTTGCCGTCCAGTATGTAAGCGTTTGCGCTCCAGATGTCGGTGTTGTACGCGACAACATTGATGTCGCACTCGCCATATGCGTTCTCGCCTTCGACAATCAACTTGTAGGGGCCTGCTTCGGGAGCCGCGTTGATATACATACGGCCCTTGCCGGCGCTGATCGCTGCGGGATAGAGCTTGTCGTCTCCAACCATGAGATAAGCTGTCAAGCCATCAGTGACGTCGCCGGACACCGTGATGTTCAGGTAGGCGCCCAGGGTAGCGACGATGGTCGGGGTGCTGACGCTGACGTTGAGCTCGGTGACCGGTTCTTCGGTATTAACCTTTAGAGTAGCCGTGCGCAGCGCAGGAGCTGTGAATACGAGATAAAGATCGTACACGCCGTCTTCAAAGGAGTCTGAGAAATCAACTGTCACATCAACATAACCCAGTTCTTGTACCACGCGGCCGTCATAATCTTCCGTTGCGTTGGAGTCGCGCATGGTGTAGGTGACGTAGTCATCGCCGAACAGGGTACCCGTCTTAGGCACTGCTACCGTTGCAAGAAGCGCGCCTGTCGGTGAACCAACGCGGACTTCGATATTCCCGTCTCCTTCAAATGACGCAACAGACATGGTGAGGCTTTTCGCGTTTGTCATGTCTACGTTTTTCATGGCTGTGTACGCGCCTTCCACTGCGGACATCATGGCGAAATAGCCGGTGGTTACGTTTCTGTTTTGCAGTGAATCCAGCGTGCCCTGCTTGGACACCTCACGGGTTACCGTGCCTTGGGTATCAAAGCTGCTGGCATAGATGTCAAGCGGCGTATCACTTTCTAAAATGGCCAGGTCGTCGCCGCCGGTAATCGTGACTACGGCGCTGAACTGTTTGTCCAGGGCGGAGCGGCCAATTACGAATTCATAGTCGCCGTTGAACACGGACATCTTGTTGGAGTTGACATCCCAAAGCTCAAGGTCTCTCGGGTCAATTGCTATGGCAATCTGATTTGCGTCGTTTCCGCTGTCCTCGTCCTCCATCAGGTGCTTGGTAAATCCGACAAGCCTGTAGGGCGTCGCTTCGCCGTAGATGTTGTCGAGATTGCGGAAGTAAACCTGCGGAACCTCGTAAGTTCCGTCCAAGAAGGCCTGATTCTGTTCGCTGGCCAGCCCGAATTGAATCGTGAGCGGTTCGCCTTTGCCTACGTCATAATGCTTCGGCGCGCTCAGGTCCCTGTACGAGACTGTTTCCTGACCGTAGCTTAAGCCATAACCGAAGGGATAAACAACGTTCACGCCGTCGTCATACATATACGTTATTCTGGCCTGTGCCGGGTCGCCGATCGTCGTGTCCGCCTGGTTAATGGGGCTTGTCTCGAGCCCGGTTATCCATCTGCTGCCGGTGCCGGCCACGTTCGCTTCGAGCATTCCTTCGGGTACGCTGTACTTGGTGACCTTGGGGAACGTCTCTGTGCCGCCGTACCATGTCCTGGTCATACGGCCGGAGGGGTTGACCTCGCCATAAATTACCTGCCCGAGCGCCAAGCCGTCATACGCGCCGCCATTGCCGCGCAACACGACTGCGCCTACGTTGGGGTTAGCCTTGATCCGCTCCAGGTTAACAACATAGTTTGTGTTCACAACGACGATGGTTTCGCCGGGATATTTCGCGGCGACAGCATCAACCAGGTCGTACTGTTCCCAGCCGAGATCTATGCATGTACGATCATTGGCGTTGCCGGCCGACATTGTATAGCCGACAACTACGATCGCTACGTCTTTGTCTGTGCCGATATCTGCCGCCGGCGCAATGCCTGTTTCTATTGTGAACACTGTCTCCGGACGCTGCTGGTTGGCTTTCATGTTGTCCAGCGCGGCGCCGGAGTAACCTGCGTTGGCGCCGATGCCAATACCGACAGAGCCGAGGGCTCCGGTTTCCCCGTCAGTAAGCTGCAGGTAAGTGAAGGATCCCCACGAACTATGCATGACATTGGGCACCGAAGCGCTCAAGCCGCCCATGATATTCGCGGTTCCGGCCGCATAGTCCACCCACTGTCTGCCAAAATGAGCCGCGCTGGTGCCCGTTGTACCGCCGCCTTGCAGATACCTGCCGTTCAGGGAGGTTCGGTCGTCGGTTTCACCCACGATCTGGAAGGTAAGGCTCATGCTTTCACTTTGCCCCTGGACCTGGAACTTTGTGGCTTCCGCGGATGTCTCGGCGTCCGCGATTACGGGGAAGCCCGTTGCGGTGCTGGCCCGCAGGTATTTGCCGTTGCTCGCCTTGATGATGATCGCCTTTTCTCCCACAACGTAAACATCGCTGGCAGCGCTCATATATTCCGTTGCTTTCGCGCGAGCTGCTTCGGACGTGGTAACATCATCCTCGCGGGCGAAGGCGATACCGGACAGAATTGAGAGGCCGCCGCCCGGAATGTGGGGTTCAATACCATTCGCTGCCACACCATTATTATGGCCGGAGCCGCTGGCTAGGCGCGTATTTGCCAGCCAGCCGGTGACGACGATGTCGGTATCGGTGGATATCGGCAGCAAATTGTTGTCATTTCTGAGCAGCACGACCGATTCCTGCGCGTTTTTGAGGGCGACTTCGGCGTGCTCCCGCACGCTTGAGTTGTATTTCGAGCTTCTTGCAGCTTCCCCATTCGGGTTCCAGATTTCGTCGCTGAACGGGTAGTTCATGGGCATGCCGTTTTCGTCTCTCTCATTGAGTATGCCGGCGCGGATCAGGTACATGATCTGCGAGCGGGCAATTTCCTTGAGCTGGTCGAGTGTAAGGCCCATTCGGCCGTTCTGCACCGCCCAGATCACGGCCATGTGATTCTCACCGATGGCGCCGGTGATGGGTCTGTTGGGGGCGCCGAAGTTTGTGTCGGTTCCCGCATTGTTGCCATTGGTGGTGGCCTGCTGATGACCCGCCGAGTTCCTGGCCGAGAAATGCCCGATGATCTGATCAAGGCGGGATGTGAAGTAGGATCTTTCAAATCCATTGCCAAAGGTGGTCGATGTCTGCGCATGCCTTTCGGCGCCGTTGTCGGATAAGGTATAGATTCCGAAGCGTGACTCATTCTGCGCGTATTGATACACAGGGTTTATAACGCCTGGAATGTGGTTGTTGCGGCTGTAGGTGGCCATAAAGCCGGATATGGAGCCTGACCGGAAGCCCTTGATGGAGCTGGCGGCGCTATACTCGGTTAGTGCGCGGGCGCCGAGGGTGTTGCTGCCGCCCGAATTGCCGTGCGATCCGTAAAGCATGGATGTATAGCCCGCAAAGTGCTTGGCCTCCACGAAGACCCTGTTAAAAAAGCCGTCGGGGTTATTGGCGGCGTCAAGCCCGGTAATGCCCTGCGCGGCGATGTCCATCAATGTGCCCGACAGCATAGGATCCTCACCCATATCGGTGTCGCCGCGGCCGGTCGTGGGCAGGGCCCTGATGTCGGTAACGATGGAGTGCATGATGTTGATATTGCTCATATACGAGTTGGCGGCACCGGTATTGCTGCCGCCGGCGTACTGGACGTTGTTGACCCTCTCCCGTCCGATCACCTCTCCGATGTCGTGGTTGAGCTGTTTGTTCCAGGTCTGCGCCCAGCTGTTTGCGTTGCCGAACTGCGTGGCGGTATACCCGGTTCCCATGCCTGCCGCCATATTGATGCCTTCGGTGAAGTTCGCGCAGCCCGGGATCCATCTGCCCGCGTTGGGCTGAACCCAGCTGATCGTTTTGCCGCCCAGTAATAAATTCAGGGCGGCGCTGTCGGTGAGTGTAGCGGCAAAAGTAGCGGTGTCGCGCAGCTGGTAGTCGTTGCGCTGATCGAGCGCGTACTTGACGATGCCGTCAAAGCCTATGTAGTTAAAATAGACCTCCAAATACGCCTCCAGGTCAGCCGGGTTTCCGGAAAACAGCGGCAGCCCAAAGTACTTGTCGGTCGGGTCTGTCACGGTCTTGAACGTGACTGACGAAGTTGCCATAGCGTTAAGCGGAACCAATGTCACTGCAAGCATTATAACGAGCAGCAACGCGGCCGCTCTGCGGGCAAACAATCCATGCTTCTTACCGGTTTTTCTCACTGTAAATCCTCCTCAATATTTTTGTCCGGCTATTTTTTGCTGTTCCAAACCCCGGTTGCATGACCTCCCTCTGGCGATGATTGTGAGCGATCTTCTCAGGGCATCTGCACCGAAATATCCAGTGGCGGGCATTAATGTGCAGAATTGACAATATGGAGGTGCTTTTACAGGCTCTGTTATTGAGCCTATAAAAAGAGTATAGCTTAAATAAAAAAAATGTGAGTAGAATATCTTTAAATATGGTGTAATATCTTATGCAATGTGCATATACAGACTCTAAATATTGCTCTGATTCATGACGATTTAACAAAAGTTGATAGTGTGCATAAAAAGCCTGCATGTGATATACTTGGCATAAAAAACGAGTGATAAAATGGCAATACTCAACCTTGTGGAGAACGCTATTGTTGGCGGCAAGCTTGATCCCAAGGGTACGGCGGCCCGGGCCGAGGCTGCGCAGGTGCTTTATAATGTCCTGGCCATTATCGTGCTGCGTTGCCCCGTCACTGACGAGGAAAAGGCGCTCATCATGGAAAAGATGGCGCTGCTTAAAACAAAGCGCATCGTGGCATACCTCCGCAAGATGGCGATTAACGGCTATATTATACAGGTAGACCACTCCGCTATTCGTGAGAACGGCGCGGAACTGCAAAAAATCGGCACGAATATCAATCAGATAGCAAAGCGCATCAACAGCACCGGCACGGCCTAAGCCGAAGATATAGCCGAGATAAAGGAGCTGATGGACAGGGTATGGCATTTACAAAGATACATCCTGTTAAATCAACCCTAAAAAAGCGCTAGATTATATTTGCAATCCCGAAAAGACGGATGAAAAAATACTCATATCGTCCTATGGCTGCGCTTATGAAACGGCTGAAATTGAGTTTGGCTTTACGCTCTCACAGAGCATCGACAAGGGCAACAATCTCGCTCACCATCTTATCCAATCCTTTGACCCCGGCGAGGTTGGGTATGAGGAAGCCCACACCATTGGACAGCAGCTTGCCGATGCCATCCTAAAAGGCAAGCATGAGTACGTTTTGACAACGCACATCGACAAAGGCCATGTCCATAATCATATTCTTTTTGCGCCGCCGATATGGTAGACCACCGCAAGTACATAACATATGAAAGCTGCTGGGGGGAGATATTCAGTTGCTTCGCAAGAATCGCCCGATCTCCCGCCGCCTGGTTGAGCATATACACGAAATCCGAGTTTTCGGATTCTTTTTGTCAAGTTGTTTTGTCCAATATGTAAATGACATGGGAGAAATAGTAGTTGTGCTTGAAATAGTATCGATGAAATAATTACTAAATTATAAAACCAATTGCCATTCTCATTTGTCTTATTAATAGAGAAACAAGGAGGGATCGTTTTATGTATGATGAGCTATCCTCGATTGTCGTTAGAGCAAAGCAAGGCGACAAAGAAGCATTCGATGAACTTTACCGGCAAACACAGCGCATGGTGTACTTCACTGCGTTGAAGTTGACGCAGGATGAGGAATCGGCAAAGGACATTTCGCAGGATACATATCTGAAAGTTTTCAGCGAACTGCCCGGCTTGCATGATGACCGGGTTTTTCCGGCATGGGTCAAGTCTATCGCTGCCAATACATCCAAAAACTATCTGCTTAAAAAGAAGCCCCTCCTCTTTGCCTCTGATGAGGAGGAGGAAGCCGCGATTTCATCTGTACCGGAGATCGGAGAAGAGTTTTTGCCCGAGGAATATGCCATGCGCAGAGAAAAAGCGCGCCTAGTTATGGAAATTGTGGATCGGCTGCCTCAGACGCAGCGCATGTCTGTCATCTTGTTTTACTATGATGGATTTTCTGTAGTAGAGGTGGCGAAAATCATGGAGACAAGCGAAGGAACGACAAAAAGCAGATTGAATTACGCCAGAAAAACAATCAAAGAGGAAATAGAGCGGCTTGAGAAGAAGGGGACAAGGCTCTATGCCGTTCCGCTCTTTTTGCTCTCCAGAATACTGCACAAGGCTTCGGAAGAATACGATATGCCGCCCGAGGTTTCGGATGCGGTCGCTCGGCAGATTCCCAAACAGGCGCAGCCCTCCGGCGACGTCAGTGTCTCTCCGGCGACCGATTCAGCTTTAACGCAGGCAGTCTCCGCCGAAACAATCGCGTTGTCGGCAAACGCGAGCGGGATGGCCGTAGGACTAAAGGTCGTTATTGCTGTTGCGGCGATTGCAGCCGTGGCCGCGGCTTCCGTCGCCATATGGTATTTCGTTGGGAAATCCCCCGCCAACGTCCAACAGCCGTCCCCTGTCATCTTTCAGGCTGTTGTCGAATCTACTCCGGAATCGGCTTCTCAGTCGGCATCGAGCGCCAGTGACCCAGGACCGTCGGCGGTTGTCTCTGAGACCCCAGTACATGCACCGGTGGGGTTCGAGGAATATCTTGGCAAAAACTACGACGAGATTACCGCCGAGCTTGGCGTACCGTCAAGGATCTCGCAGCTCAGGGAGAACGGGAATAATTTGATCTACAACTTTGCTTCGGATAATGCGGATAAAGGTGCCATGCCAAAATATATGGCCATTATGAGAGATGGCCTGTGCATGACATTTGAGGTCTATGCACCGGAACCTGTCAGGGGTGCGGAGGCTGGGATGAAGTATGAGGATGCATTGGCCGCTTGGAAAAGGGACGAGGGGCTGCAGCTGAAGGAAGAAGGACGTGAACACAAAGATTCGCTGGGTGGGAGCGTATATACCACAAGATTCGCCCTTGGAGTAAGCGGCATATCGTACAACATAAGCTACTATCCGGATCAGACCGTATTCAGACTGTTTTTGATGTCCTCCCCCGAAGCGCTAAAAAGGCTGTCTATGCTTTCTTCGCCGGTTCCCATTCCGACACTCGAGCCAAGTCCTGCAGCAACCGGTCCCATTGCTTTGGATGACCTGCTCGACATGCCGGATGATGAAGATATCGCAAAAGCGCTTGGTTTAAAAAACACACACGAATTGCTGGATGCTTCCAAACATCCCGGTCTGGAGTGCGGATACTACGAGGGTTACTACTTTATCGTAACCGGGGAGGGGTATTCGGTAGCCGGAGTTGTCGTAGGGATGAGTAAGTCCGACGCCGAACAAAAGCTTTCCGGTTTTAAGCTGCGAAAAGATGATCCGCAATATGGCAGCAGTTATGAACTGGGAACCGTAAAAGAATATACAAAGGTTGCAACAGTTCAGTATGACAAAGAAAAAGTTTCCAAAATCACCTATGCGGTGGAAGTGCCTCTCGAGGATTACCCGTCATGAAAAGTAGCTAACCATTTTCATGACCCTCGCCAGATAGAGGATACCGGACTGACCTATTTTTTAGGTTTATTAACTGTGGCTCATCAAGTAAGTGAAACGGAGGGTAAGCATGGGTGCAAAACAAGATATCACAACGAAAATTATTATTACTGGCGTGCGATTTTTCCCCGGCGATTCTCTGCAGGTAGCGCCTCCGCCCTCCGCAAGAGCATATACTGACTCTTTTTATCCTAACCAAACACGCATCGTTTACTTCGAGTTGCACTTTACACCATTGCAAAAACCAATCTCAACGTCTATCTTCTTTACGCTCACAAGCCCAGATGGAAACGCGCTCGCAGCTGATTGTCAAATTCCTGTTAGCCTTCAGCGCGATACGTCGTATGTGTGGAGCGGCTGGGGCTACATGGAGACGGGCAAGTGGACTCCTGGCTTGTATACCCTTGACGTGAATATAGGCAATTCTACTCCGGTTCGGGCAACATTCATCATAGAAGGCTCCACATCCGGCAGCAAAACTTCAAGAAAGAAAAACAGGATTCGATCTGCCACCGCGCAGGTCGGGGGAAACAACCTCAATAGCGCCGTTTCGCCCGATGAAACACAAAAAGCCAGCTATGTTACGCTTCAAACGGAAGAACCGCCCGAGGGAATCCGTTATGTTTATACGAAAGCGTTTAGTCCTTTGAGATTGCTACTTGCCCTGATAATCACCGGCGGACTGTTCTTATTTCTCTGGCTCAGTTCTATACAACCATTGGTTAATCAATTTATAATAGCTCCGAGACAAGCGGAGATTGCCATTCAATCCGGTAGCTTTGTCTATGACGGGCCTTATCAGACAATCAATGCAAATTCATTTTTGAATTACTATTGGGAAAATTTGCAATCACTGCCGATGGCGGGCTTGTCACATGGGGCGAATACAACCATGGAGACGACCCGAAAGGCCGCACGCCGCAGCATGTATGGGAGGAGTTCACCCAATTAAGGGCTGTTATAGGAACATGGCGGAACCTATTGCTGCTTCAGAATGACGGCACTCTCGTCAGTAGTCCCTCAAGTACTGGTGTCGAAAGCAAACAGCTATTAGACAGCGTGGTGTATGCGGAAACCGGGATTTATGAAAGCAGTTATTATGCGATTCGCAGGGATGCGTCCCTTTGGGAGTGCAGTGAATTTAGGCGGGGAAAAGCGGAAAAGCTGCTAGATAACGTCAAACATATATCGGCCGGAGAGAACCATGTGCTGGCGATAAAGTCGGATGGCAGCCTGTGGGCGTGGGGCGAAAACCTTTACGGGCAAATCGGAGACGGAACGCGCACCATCCAATACAACAACCGCAAGGAAGATCACGATAAGAAGGACCCTGTAAAGATCATGGATAACGTAGCATATGCCTCAGCTGGCATGTGGTACTCAATGGCAGTTAAAACTGACGGCAGTCTATGGGCTTGGGGCGATGTTTCCTGTGGCAAGCTAGGAAACGGGAAAGGCGGCAGCAACGTCGAGGAAGAATTGCGAAGCATGGCCCAGGCGACTCCGGTAAAGATGATGGACGATGTGAAATATGCTTTTGCGAGTACATACTATTCGATGGCTATAAAGACCGATGGCAGTTTGTGGGGATGGGGAGACAACAGCTACGGGCAAATGGGCAATGGAAGGCACGGCGGCGGTGAAATCAACAACATCAATAAAGAAAACCAGCTCACACCGATCAAGATCATGAATGATGTTGCCTGTGTTTCGCTGGCAGAAGACTATGTACTCGCGGTCAAAAGCGACGGCAGCCTGTGGGCATGGGGTAGAAACGCATACGGCGCACTGGGGACCGGAGGAGCTTCGGAAAACCATGATATGTTACAGCTGTCTCCCGCAAAGGTTATGGATGGTATATTACAACCATAAAAAGTGATCGAAAGGAAGGACATAATTATGACACCAAGGAAGAAGTGTTTTCTGTATCCACTTTTTTCAATCCTGGCCTTAGTTATTGCCGGCGGAGTTGTCGTGGTCATTTTTGGGGTCATGGCCCTCATCGCTGCCCAAGGAGACTTTAGTGTTCTCAGCGGCTATTTGAGTTTGCGAACTGCGGACGATTTAACGGTGATTAATTTCGTCAATAACCTCACGGCACTTGACTGGGTAAAAATTGCCTTATCCTATATGCTGTTCGGTAGCATCTTCTTTTGGGGGCATTGCGCAGTAAGGCGTTTTAAGGATAACCATCAGTTATCAATAGGCTTTGGGGGCGGATCCATTATCATCTGGGGGATCTGGCTTATCTATAAAATAGTAATGCTTCATTTAACCTTCGCGGTGTCCTTTATTGTGGGCTTCGTCGTATTCCCCATTGCGATATACAAAGCGCTGGGAGATGAGGATTTCTTAAACGAATATAAGACCTGATTCTTCCGAAAAAACCGTTTTATGTGCAAAAGCTATAGTTCAACGCTCTGCGATCGTGATGGTCTATCCCGCCCATCCTCCCGCATAATACGTTCCGCGCTTTTCCTCAAAGCCTCCACGCTTTGGGAAGGCCAGGATGATACCAGCAGTCGGAAGTATCACAGTTTCGAACAGGTTTTCAATCATATTGAAGATGCCTCCGTTCCATGCGGAAGGTGTCTGCCCAACCTCTCCGGTGATTTCGCCCACTTTGGTATTTACCGTGTCGAATATGCCGGTCAGGTTACTGAGGATACCGCCAATCAGTATTTCCTAAACCATTCCTGGATTGCGTCAATTATCAATCAAAACAGCCTCCTCGTATAATAAATTTACGGTGTTTTTAACAAGAGCACCGCAGAATACTTGTTATCCTGCTGTGGATGTGTGATAATGAGCGTAACAGACAGAGGGCGCAGAACTTCCTCCTTGGAGCGTGACTTCGAGCGAAAGAATTGCGCCTCTGTCCTTACGGATAGATGCGAATGAGTCTGCAGCGTTTTTCGTATCTAAAGGGCGTCATGAAAAAAGCAACGATCTAGTACTAGGGAGCAGTCCGCCCTTTTGTGGCGGATGACCCGTCATGGCGGGCGTATTACGCGCTAATTGGCCATTTTGGTGTATCCTGAGACTTTTTTGCTGTGCTTTCAACCGGTTGGCCTGTGGTGCGGCCTGATGTGCAGTTTATAGAGGCGCCCTTAAGAAATGTCGGGCTAGAAGCAAAAACACAAAAAACAGTAAAAAATATCATAAAAAATAGATCAGCTAACCGAGTGGGTCGTGAAGAAGAACGCGTACGGCTATAACATGCTCAAACCCGGGACGACGGATAACTTCAGCCTGACCAACGTGTTCGACCCGGAGACGGGGCTTGTGGACAGTGTAATTGGGCTGAGCGACGCAGGGTGTCAGGCAGCAGAGCGTGGTCTACGGCCCGAACGCGCTCGCCTCGGCGCACCATGTTGCCTTTGATAGTCGCAAATGATTTGGCGGAGCGCATATATTTGTCTCCCGTGCCAAATTACACCTGTGCTCCTGCTGGTGCATATTCTGGCAAATCTGACGGATACTATGTCTGTAACACACCAGACATTAGGAGGGGTTTCTCTTTGAAAGCAACAGGCATCGTAAGGCGTATCGACGACCTGGGCCGCGTGGTCATTCCCAAGGAAATCCGCAGAACAATGAGAATCCGCGAAGGCGACCCGTTGGAAATCTATACTGACAAAGATGGAGAAGTGATCTTTAAAAAATATTCCCCGATGGGTGAACTTTCATCATTCGCTACCCAGATGTGCGAAACACTGGGCAAAACCACAGGCTGTATGGTGGCGGTCAGCGACAGGGACGTCATAATAGCGGTGTCAGGAGCGAACCGGAGAGATCTGGTCGACAAGAGGATAGGCGAGGAGATGGAACGCCTGATGGAAGGTCGGCAGGTCTACCAGTTCAAGCCGGGAGACCACAAGGTTCCAATTGTGGACGGGCAGGAAAAATATTTCGCCGGGATTGTCGCCCCCATTCTCGCCGAGGGTGATGTATCCGGGAATGTGGTGTTTCTTCTGGGAGAGAACAGCACTCCGTTTACAGAAACCGAGTATAAACTTGCTCAAACGGTGGCCGGCTTTTTGGGTAAACAGATGGAAAACTGAATTATTTCAAATAATGCTTGCATTTTGAATTTTTTGTGATATAATGCATTAGGTAAGTATGAAGGTTCTTTAGGGAGAGTGGGGTTACCCACTCTTTCTTGTTGGTTTAGTGAAAAAAAGCTTTCAAATACCTTGTTTGACTGGGGTGTTGGTAGACTTGGCGGGCGTTGCGGATATTGTGGCGAAAATGGCGAGACCGGTTGTGGAGGGTTTTGGCCTGTCACTCTGGGACGTTGAGTTTCTCAGGGAACACGGCGAAAACATATTGAGGGTGGTAATAGACCATCCGGATGGAGTTTCAGTGGACCAGTGCGAGCGGGTATCCCGGGCGATTGATCCGTTGCTGGACGCCGCTGACCCGATACCGGAAGGCTATCTGTTTCAGGTGTCGTCCGCGGGACTGGAGCGCGTGCTCAAGCGTCCGTCGGACTTCGACCGGTTTATACACCATCCTGTGGAGCTGAGGCTTTTTTCCCCCAGGGCGGGTAAACGGGAGTTTGTCGGAAAACTTGCGGCATATGGCGACGGCACGGTTACGCTGGAAGGTGAAGATCCTTTTGATGTGAAGCAGGTCGCTCAGGTTCGGCTTAGATATGAGTTCTAATATTAAAACAAATTTGGCCGGGATATTTTGGCTCGGGCAATTCCCGGTGTGGGACGTCCCTTTTGACATCCCACACGCAGACAGCAAGCCCTGTCATAGCGCCGCCGGGGGGCGTTGGCCCCTACCATCAAAAAGGGGGAGCTCGAAAAGTAATGAATGCCGAGTTTTTTGAAGCGATAGCGATGATAGAGCGTGAGAAGGGGATACCCAGAGAGTACATGCACGAGAAAATAGCCCAGGCCCTCACGACCGCTTATAAGAGAGATAATCTCGGAGTGTCCGACAATATAGTGGTGACCCTCGACGAGGGCAGAAAAGAAATCCATATGCAGGTAAAAAAGACTGTCGTCGAGGAGGTTCTGAACCCGGCACTTGAGATATCGGTGGCGGACGCCAGACAGATTGTGGCTGGAGCGGACGTGGACGACGTCGTGGGTATAGAGATACCTACCAAAAACTTCGGGCGTATCGCGGCGCAGACGGCAAAGCAGGTCATCATACAGGGCATACGCGAAGCGGAGCGCGGCATGGTTTTCCAGGAATACACCTCGAAGGAGCATGAGATACTGTCCGCCGTTGTATCCAGAGTGGACGCCCGCAACGGCGGGGTTATGCTTGAGATCGGCGGCAAAACTGAAAAAACCGAGGCGTTGCTGTCGGCGGGGGAGCAGGTGAGAAGCGAGCTGCTTCGCGTCGGCGATCGCATAAAGGTATATGTTATTGAGGTTCGCAAGTCTACTCGCGGACCGCAGGTGCTGATTTCGCGCACTCATCCGGGGCTGGTCAAGCGTCTGTTCGAGCTTGAGGTCCCCGAGATACACGACGGGCTGGTAGAGATCCGCTCAATAGCCCGTGAGCCTGGCCATCGCACAAAAATGGCCGTGGTGTCCTCGGATGAAAACGTGGATCCCATAGGAGCCTGCATTGGCCCCAAGGGGCAGAGGGTGAACAATATTGTCTCGGAGCTGCGCGGCGAGAAGATAGACATTGTCAGATTTTACGACGACCCAGCCCAGTTCGTCGCCCAGGCGCTGGCTCCAGCCACCGTGCTGGACGTGGAGATGGCTCCCGATGGTAAGAGCTGCCGGGTCATTGTCCCGGACGACCAGCTCAGCCTGGCTATTGGCAAGGAGGGGCAGAACGCGCGCCTTGCCGCCAAGCTCACGGGGATCAAGATAGATATCAGACCGCTTTCGCGGCGTGACGAATGAAAGCCCCGCCTGTCAGGCAGTGCTTGGGCTGCCGGGAGCACAGGCCCAAAAAGGAGCTGGTGCGTGTCGTCCGTTCGCCTGAAGGCGCGGTCTCGTTGGACTCATCCGGCAAAAAGCCGGGGCGCGGGGCTTATATATGCCACAATACAGAATGCCTCAAGCGAGTGAAAAAGAGCCGGGCGCTGGAGAGAATGCTAAAAACCCCTCTTGGCGAAGATGTTTACGCCGCGCTGGAGATAGAATTGGAGAGAAATGGATAGTTTTTTGAGCTTCCTGGGGCTTGCGATGAAGGCCGGTAAAGTGATTTACGGAGCCGATCCGGTACAGTTAAACGCAGGCCGCGTTCAGTTGCTGCTTGTGGCGTCGGACGCGGGCCATTCATCAGCGAGGAACGCCCGCCATATGTCTGGAAAATTCAACATAACGTGCCTGAATGTTCCATATGGAAAAAATGAGCTTGGCTTTTCAATAGGCAGGAAGCCATGTGCGCTTGTCGCCGTGACCGACGCTGGCTTTGCCGGAGGTCTAATAAAAAAACTGGAAAACAAAGACATTAACCCAACCGAAGGAGGACTGCAGTTTGATTAAATATCGCGTACATGAGGTGGCCAAGGATTTTGGGATGAATTCGAAGGATGTGGCCAATATATTAAGCGAATATCTTACTGCGCCCAAAAATCATATGCAGGCGCTTACAGATCAGGAGCTGAATGTGATATTCGACCATATCACGCAGCACAATCAGATCGAAAGTATAGAGATGGTATTCGCAGAGGTTTACCATGAACCCAAGGTGCCTGAGCCCGAGGCCGTCCCGCAGGAGTCGGCCGTTATTCCAGCGCCCGACGCGGCGCCGGAGGTCGCGCAGCAGCCATCACCGGTCGCCCGGCCTGAGACTGCCGCCGCAGCTCAGCCTGTGGCGCAGCCGTCTGCCCAAAAGCCGGCGCATATCCCGCAAGCTCCCGCGGCACAGCAGCATAAACCCATGCAGCCTCAGATGCCGAAGGGGCAGAAAAAAGTGCAGGTTGTCGACACTCGCGGCGCGCAGGTTGACCTTGCGCGATATGACGACCGCGTCGACAAGCTTGTGCCAGAGCTCGCCAACCGCATGAAGCAGGGTAAGGAAAAAATTAAGAAAACCGGTGACAAGAAGCCAGCCGCTCAGTTCATGAGCCAGAAGCGGCGGCAGGAGGAGGCCGAGCGCCTGCGCCGTCTGCGCATTGAGGCGCTCAAGAAGCAACAGCTTAAGGTTCTGCTGCCGGATGAGATATCGGTGCAGGAGCTGGCGCTGCGCCTGAAAAAGACGGGTGCGGAGGTCGTCAAGCAGCTTATGAAGCTGGGGGTAATGGCCTCTCTGTCCCAGAGCGTGGATTTTGATACGGCGTCCCTTGTGGCGATGGAGTTCGGCGCGAAGGTTGAAAAAGAGGTCATTGTCACTATAGAGGAGCGTCTGATTGACGACAGCGACGATACCGAGGATAATCTGGTGCCGCGCGATCCTGTCGTGGTGGTCATGGGGCATGTAGACCATGGCAAGACGAGCGTACTGGATAAAATACGCAGCGCGCGCGTTACCGAGGGGGAGTTCGGCGGCATAACGCAGCACATAGGCGCTTATCGCGTCAGGGTCGGCGAACGCTACGTCACCTTCCTGGATACCCCGGGGCACGCGGCGTTTACCTCGATGCGCGCCAGGGGTGCGTCCATAACGGATATCGCCGTGCTGGTGGTGGCGGCGGACGACGGAATAATGCCTCAGACGATTGAGGCTATTAACCACGCCAAGGCCGCAGAGGTGCCGATAGTGGTGGCGCTGAACAAGATGGACAAGGAGGCCGCCAACCCCGACCGAATCATGCAGCAGCTGACCGAATACGAGCTTGTCCCCGAGGAGTGGGGCGGCGAAACGATTGTCTGCCAGCTTTCGGCCAAGACCGGAGAAGGGCTGGATCGTCTGTTGGAGATGATCCTGCTGACCGCCGAGATGCGCGACCTCAAGGCCAACCCAAACCGCGCCGCGCGCGGCACTGTTGTCGAGGCCAAGCTGGACAAGGGGCGCGGCCCGGTGGCCACCGTGCTTGTGCAGAACGGTACGCTGAAACAGGGCGACATTGTGATAGCTGGAAAGACCGTCGGGCGTATTCGCGCCATGGCGGACGACACCGGCAGAAAAATAGAGGAGGCGGGGCCAAGCGTTCCCGTTGAGATCATAGGACTCGCCGAGGTGCCGGGCGCAGGGGATATATTCCACACTGTGGTCGACGAGCGCATGGCCCGAGAGCTGGTGGAGCAGCGCAAGCAGCAGGAAAAGGACGACAGGGCGAAGCCCTTGGCTTCCAAGGTGTCGCTTGAGGATTTGTATGCGCAAATCAGCGAGGGACAGATCAAGGACCTGTCCATAATTATAAAAGCGGATGTGCAGGGCTCTGCCGAGGCGCTGAAGGCGTCCCTTGAGAAAATCGCCAACGAGGAGGTTCGCGTCAGGGTCATCCACAGCGGGGTAGGGGCTATCAACGAGTCCGACATACTGCTGGCCTCCACCGCATCGGCCATCATCGTGGGCTTCAATGTGCGTCCGGATTCCGCGGCGCGCGCCAGCGCGGATCGCGCCGGTG
Organism: Oscillospiraceae bacterium; assembly: GCA_031556035.1. Lineage (GTDB taxonomy): Bacteria > Bacillota > Clostridia > Oscillospirales > UBA929 > JAVBTT01. The sequence continues at coordinate 113,519 of JAVBTT010000012.1, read as the reverse complement.
TGGACGTGAGGCTTTACCGTGTCATTTACGACTGCATTGAGGAGATTGAGGCGGCCATGAAGGGCATGCTTGCTCCAAAGTACAGGGAGGCCGTGCTCGGCCAGGCCGAGGTGCGTCAGATATTCAAGGCTTCCAATATCGGAACCATCGCGGGTTCATATGTGCTGGAAGGCAAGCTTATCCGCAACGCCAAGGTTCGCCTGATAAGGGACGGCATAGTTGTCCACGAGGGAGAGCTGGCCTCGCTCAAGCGTTTCAAGGACGATGTGAAAGAGGTCGTGTCCGGCTACGAGTGCGGACTTTCTCTGGAGAGATACAACGATGTCAAGGAGGGCGACATCGTGGAGGCCTTCCATATGGAGGAAATAAAACAGTAGGGGCGGAGTTCCGTCCCCTCCAGCCGCACGGCGGACGGGGGGGAGTTGCGCCCCGCGAGAAAGCAACCCCACACAAAAGGAGGCGCGGCTATGTCGCAGAACCGAATCAGACAGATTAACGAGGAGATCAGACGCGAGCTGTCGCGCCTGATACCGACGCTGAAGGATCCGAGGATATCGGGGCTTGTAAGCGTTGTGAGGGTGGACACCTCGGGCGATCTCGGGCTCTGCAGGGTCTATGTAAGCTCCCTTGACGGGGCAAAGCAGGCTGTCAAGGGCCTCGAAAGCGCCGCCGGTTACCTGCGCACCGAGATCGGAGGCGCGCTGGGTCTGCGCCATACCCCGAAGCTTCAGTTCATCGCGGACGATTCCATCGCGCAGGGCGCTCATATACTGGATATCATGAATAAGCTGGGAGAAACATCCGAATGAAGAACACCGCGGACTTTCTAAGAACGCGCGACGACTATATTATACTGACGCATGCGCGGCCGGACGGGGATACCACCGGCTGCGCCGCCGCGTTATGCGCCGGGCTGAGGGCGCTCGGCAAGAGCGCCTGTATCGCGCGCAACCCGGATTTCACCGCCAGATACGAGCCCTATGTGTCCTCGTATTTGGCCCCGGAGGCCTACGAATACAAAACCGCCGTATCGGTGGACATAGCCAGCAGGGACCTGCTGCCAAAGCTTTTCAAAGACATGCCCGTCGACCTCAAGATAGACCACCACCCGCGCGGGGAAAGCTTTGCGGAGCGCGAGCTCGTTATGCCTGAAAAGGCCGCCTGCGGCGAAATAATAGCCGGGCTCTTGGATGAGCTTGGCGTTGTCCTCACGGAGGAAGTCGCGCTCAGTATATACTTGGCGATCGCCACAGACACCGGCTGCTTCCGCTACAGGAACACGACTGCGGACACCATGAGGCTCGCGGCGAGGTGCCTGGACACTGGAATGGACAAGACGCCGATAATTGAAAACTTCTTCTCCACAAAAACCCGCTCCAGACTGAGCGTCGAGGCGACTATGCTGTCCGGCATGGAGTATTACGACTGCGGGAGACTCGCGATAGCGGTGCTGACAAAGGATATGATAGCTAGCTCCGGGGCGGGCGAGGACGACCTTGAGAACCTCTCGGCCATACCAAAGCAGGTATTCGGCGTGATGACGGGGGTGCTCATCAGGGAAGAGGAGGACGGCTGCAAGCTCTCAATTCGCACCGCTCCGCCCTACAAGGCCAACGATATATGCGCCGAGTTCGGAGGCGGCGGGCACGCCCAGGCTGGCGGAGCCCGCGTGGATATGTCCGTTGACCAGGCGCGGGAAAAGCTGCTGCGGGTCTGGGAGCGTTTGACTGGTAATGCCTAACGGAATAATAATCATTGACAAGCCCTCCGGCTGGACCTCGCACGACGTGGTGGCCAAGCTGCGCGGCATCCTGCGTGAAAGACGGATCGGACACGGCGGAACACTTGACCCCATGGCGACCGGGGTGCTTGTCGTGTTTGTCGGGAGAGCCACCCGCGCGGTGCCCTATCTGCCGGGGGACAAGACATATCTCGCGAGCTTCCGTGTCGGCCTCACAACGGATACTCTGGATATCATCGGCGAGGTCACAGGGACGTTTGACATTATGCCCTCCGAGAACGAGATAATCTCAATACTTCCGCGCTTTACTGGAGAGATCACGCAGATACCGCCCATGGTTTCGGCGATAAAAAAAGACGGGCGGCCTCTGTATAAATTCGCGCGCGAGGGGATTGAGGTCGAGCGCCGTCCCAGAGTGGTAAGGATTGATTCAATAGACTGGCTCGGGGGGGACGGCGGCGAGTACTCCATGCGGGTTCGCTGCTCCGCCGGGACGTATATTCGAACACTGGCGGACGACATAGGGCGGGCGCTGGGCTGCGGTGCCTGTCTCACATCCCTGAGGCGGGAGCGTTCCGGCCCGTTTGCGCTGGAGGACGCGGCGTCTATAGAGTGCGCGTCCGAGGACGGGATGCTCCCGGTCGATGCCCTGTTTGCCGGACTTTCCGCGCATACGGTCGGGGAGCGCGACGAGACGGCGTTGAGGCACGGGAATCCGGTAGCGGCGAATGGACTCGAGGAAGGCGCGAGGCTACGCGTTTATTCTCGGGACGGCGGCTTTTTGCTGCTGGGAGCGGTGGAAAAGGGCATGATCAGGGTGGAGAAAGGGTTCTTTGAGGTGGAATCATGAGGCGTGTGATAGCACTCGGTTTTTTTGACGGCGTACATATCGGGCACGGTGCGCTGCTCCGACGGACAGCGGAGCTGGCTCCCGGACTTGACGCAGTTCCGAGCGCGCTGACGTTTGACGGGCGCCCGGAGGGGCTTATAACGGGACACGATACGCCGCTGCTTGTCACTCCGACCGAGAGAATGGAGCTCATGCGACGGCTGTACGGAATCCGGGAGGTGATATTCGCCCGCTTTGACGACGATTTTATGCACACTCCCTGGCGGAATTTTGTGGAGAGCAAGCTGCTTGGGGAATACGGGGCGGTTCACGTTGTAGCCGGGCACGATTTTCATTTCGGCTACAAGGGAGAGGGCAACCCGGAGCGGCTGAGCGCGATGTGCTCGGCGCTCGGCATAGGCTGTGACATAATAGGAAAAATTGAGCTGGACGGAATAACGGTCAGCTCTACCTATATACGCAAGCTGGTGGCGCAGGGAGAGGTCGATGAGGCGGCGAGATTTCTCGGGCATTCCTTCGCCATATCGGGCACTGTGGTAAGGGGAAGGAGCATCGGGTCCAAAATCGGCTTTCCCACCGTAAACATCGGAATCCCTGCGGGGATACAGGAGCCGGCGTTCGGCGTATACGCCACCTATGTGGATACTCCTCTCGGACGCTATCCCGCGGTTACGAACGTGGGGGTAAAGCCCACGGTGGTGGAGGGCGGCCCAGTGACGGTCGAGTCCACGCTGTTCGGCTTCAGCGGGGATTTGTACGGCAAGCACCTTGCGGTTGAGTTTGTAAAGAGTCTGAGAGGCGAGATGAAATTCCGTTCTCTCGAGGAGCTTAAATCGCAGATTGAGCAGGACGCGGCCGTGGCGGCTGACGCGCTTGGAATAACCGGATGAGGGCGGCAGCCCACATCCGGTTATTTTTTGGGCCTTCGTGGCGCTTGTGCTCCAAAATCCCCCGCGAGTTAAAATTCCTCTTGTCAAATATAAGCAAAGCGTGTATAATCCCATATGTGCCGCATATTTTTAGTATACGGCGCGGTACAGGTCGGCCATGCTCCGGCTTGTCACATTAACACACTTTGATCGAAAGGGTGGTGCTTTCCGATGACAATTAAAAACGAGCTTGGCTCTATCAATATCTCAAACGAGGTTTTCACCAACATCAGCGGATACGCGGCCACCAACTGTTTCGGCGTAAAGGGAATGGCGTCGCGCAACCTTCAGGACGGCATTGTGCAGCTGCTGCGCATGGAGAGCCTGTCCAAAGGCGTGCGGGTCACCTTCGCTGAGGAGAGCAAGTCAGTCAATATCGAGCTCCACATTGTGGTCGAGCACGGCGTTAACATACCGGCGCTGTGCGGGTCGATCATGGGCGAGGTTCGCTATATTGTCGAGAAACTTACCGGTGTCTCCGTGGGGTCCGTTGATGTGTGCATCGACTCCATCATGACCGGGTCATGAGGGGGCGTCGGATTTGATAGACTCTATAAACGGAATACAGTTCGGGAAAATGATAATAGCCGCCGCCGGGGCGATTGAAGCCCAGCGGCAGGTTATCAATGAGCTGAACGTATTTCCCGTCCCGGACGGGGATACCGGCACAAATATGTCCCTGACCATGAGCGCCGCCGTTGGCGACATTAAAAAGACTGATTACCCCGAGATCGGCAGGATGGCCGAGGTGGTGGCGGGCGCGCTTCTGCGCGGCGCTCGCGGCAACTCGGGCGTCATACTGTCGCTCCTGTTCAGGGGCTTTTCCAAGAGCGTCAAGGAGTACGCTACCATATCAGGCGCCGAGCTCGCCGCCGCCCTTCAGGACGGCGTTGATGCAGCCTACCGTGCCGTTATGAAGCCAGCGGAGGGCACTGTGCTGACCGTTTCGCGCGTGGGCGCCGCCCGCGCGACTGCCGCCTCGGTGGAGAATCCCGGGGTGGAGTACGTTCTTGAGCAGACTCTCAGGTGCTGCCAGGACGCCCTTTTGGAGACTGTCAACCAGAATCCGGTGCTCCAGAAGGCCGGGGTCATTGACGCCGGCGCCAAGGGGTACTGCGTCATTCTGGAGGGGATGCTCGCGTCCCTTCAGGGCAAGGAGCTGAGCTACGCGCTTCCCGTCGAGGGCACGCGCGAAAAGGCGGATTTCGCCGAGTACAGCTCAGAGGATATCCGCTTCGGCTACTGTACCGAGTTCATAATACGCCGCGCCCGCACGAGGAGGGATCCCATCAAGCTCCGCGCCATGCTGGGCTCCATGGGCGACAGCCTCGTGTTTGTCGACGACGACGAGCTCATCAAGGTGCATGTGCACACAGACCATCCTGGCCGCGCCATTGAGGAGAGCCTGGCGTACGGCTCGCTCACCTCAATAAAGATAGACAATATGCGCGAGCAGCACACCGAGAAGGTGTTTGCCGATACCGGGGCGCGGGAGCGCCGCGCCGCGCCGCCCGCCCGTCCGTACGGGTTTGTTGCTGTGTGCGCGGGCGTCGGCCTTGCCGCCGTGCTGCGCGATCTGGGCGTGGACAATCTGATAGAGGGCGGGCAGACCATGAATCCGTCCACCGATGACATACTGCGCCAGATAGACGCGACCCCGGCGGAGACAGTCTTCGTGCTTCCAAACAATAAAAATATAATCCTCGCGGCCGAGCAGTGCGTCCCGCTTTCAGAGAAGCGCGTTGTCGTGCTTCCCTCGAGAAGCATCCCGCAGGGCATAGCCGCCTTGCTGGCCTTTGACGCGTCCCTTGACATTGATTCCAACCGTGAGACGATGATTTCCGCCATGTCCGCAATCCATACGGGCAATGTCACCTATGCGGCCCGCCAGTCGAGCTTTGACGGCAATCAGATAAGCGAGGGCGATCATCTCGCCCTGCTCGACGGTCAGCTTTTGTATACAAGCAGCGAGGAGCGCCAGGTTCTGGCGAGGCTCGCCGACGAGATTTCAAAGCTCGCCCCCTCCTATATCACAATCTTCTTCGGAGACGGAAAAGGGGAAGACGATGCCGCGCCTGTAGTTGAAATTTTTGAGCAGGCGTGTCCGGCGTCCGAGGTCACCCTTCTTATGGGAGGGCAGCCAGTCTATTCCTATTTAATTTCTGCTGAATAGAGGGTTTGTTTTGATACGGGAGGCGGATTCGCCTCCCGTTTTTTTGGAGACAACCACCGGGTATGCCGGTGGAGTGAAAAGAGCTTATACTAATCCCATTGGGATATCAATGGGAGGACATTCGAATGAGTGACAGCTACAGTTTAGCACACACCTAGAGGAATATAAATATCCCCGACAAGTGAATAACTGGCGACACTCCCCTGGTATACACAATGCTTGGAGGAAAAACCAAATGAAAAAAAGCAAAGTGCTGATATTAAGTACAATCGTAGATGCTCTTATAGGAACTGAAGTAGCGATTGTATGCGGTTATGTTGCGCTGAAGCTGATCCTGATGCTTTTAGGAACATACGATCAATCCGATCAGGGGGGCTTAGGTTTATTATTTCTTTGGGTACCATCTGCCGGAATTGTTCTTGTAGTGTTTTTTCTGATTATTGCATATGCGTTAATTGCGTTTGAGTTGATTACTGCTTGGATTTCATTTAAAACCAATAAAAAGTCATGGACAATTGTACACATTATTATGTTAATTGTAGTGAGTTTTATTGGCTTGTTTTTTAGCGCTTTTCGGCCGCAGATTGTATCGACGTTTATTTCTAATTGGTTTGTTTTTGCGGCTGTCTTAAGAATAGTGGGATATTTCAGTCAGAAAAAGCTTGAAACTATAACTCTTGATTCTAGAGGAAATATTGGGGGCAAACAAAAATGAATGAATCAAAATTCAGTGGTATGGGGAATATCTATGCAAAATATCGTCCGTCTTACCCGAAGGATTTTGTTGATTTTATTTATTCGGATATTGGTATGACGGCAGATAGCGTTATCGCCGATATCGGCTCAGGTACAGGCATATTGACGCGACAGTTGCTGGAAAGAGGCAGCAAAGTGTTTGCTGTTGAACCTAACGCCGATATGCGGGCTGGCGCGGAATTAGATCTGGGCGGTTTTAAGAATTATGTATCCATAAACGGCACCGCAGAAAACACAACTCTTGATGATAGTTGCGTTGATTTTATCACAGCTGCGACGGCGTTCCATTGGTTTGACAGAAACGCTTTTAAATCGGAATGCAGAAGGATACTTAAAGATGGCGGTAAAGTTATAATAGTATATAACAGCCGTGATGAGGATAGTGATTTTGTTAAGATATTCTATGAAATAAACAGGAAATACTGCCCAAATTTTAAGGGGTTTACCGGTTCGGGTGTTTTGCTTCGCCATGAAAACACTAGTTTTTACAATGATTTTTTCACAGGTGAATATATAGCAAAAATTTCTGATAATGATCTTGCTTATAATGAACAGAGCTTTATCGGCCGCTGTCTTTCCAGTTCATATGCTTTGAGGGAGAATCACGAAAACTATTCCGCCTATGTTGCAGAGTTGAAATCACTCTTTCAAAAATACAGTATAAACAACGTATTGATCATGCCCAATGTAACTCATAGCTATATTGGCACGGTATAAGCAATGCAAATGAACATGATAGAGCTCATACAAAAAAAGAAGCGCGGCCTTGAGATGACTCCGACCGAAATAGACTGGCTTGTTGCCGGGGTAACGGACGGCAGCCTGCCGGATTACCAGCTTTCGGCGTGGCTGATGGCGGTCTGCTTCAATGGGATGACCGACGCGGAGACGCTGGAGCTGACAATGGCGATGGCCCGGTCCGGAGACATTGTTGATCTGTCCGACCTTCCAGGGGTGAAGGGCGACAAGCACAGCACGGGCGGGGTGGGGGACAAGACGACCCTGATAGTTGCTCCGGTTTGCGCCGCCTGCGGGGTGACGATGGCGAAGATGTCAGGGCGCGGCCTGGGGCACACCGGGGGCACGGTGGACAAGCTGGAGGCCATTCCTGGCTTCACCACCTCATTGGACGCCGGACGGTTTTTTGAGGTGGTTGAAAAGACCGGACTGTGCGTCGTCGGGCAGAGCGGAAATCTCACCCCGGCGGATAAAAAGCTTTACGCCCTGCGCGATGTGACGGCAACTGTGGAGAGTCTGCCACTGATCGCGTCCTCGATAATGAGCAAGAAGCTGGCCGCCGGCGCGGACTGCATAGTGCTGGACGTTAAGACCGGCTCCGGCGCATTTATGAAGACAACCGAGGACGCCATTGCCCTGGCCCGCGCGATGGTCGACATTGGAAACGGCGCGGGGCGCACCTGCGCGGCGCTTGTTACCGATATGGAGCGCCCGCTCGGCCTTGGGATAGGCAATTCCCTTGAGGTGTGCGAGGCGGTCGAGGTTCTGCGCGGCGGCGGGCCTGAGGATTTGAGGGAAGTATCGATTGCGCTTGCCTCGGCGCTGCTCAGACTGGCCGCGCGGCGTGAGCCGGGCAGCTTTCCATCAGGTGTGGAGGAGAGCGAGGCGGCGGTGAAAAAGGCGATATCAAGCGGAGCGGCTTTTGACCGCCTGCGCGAGATGGTGAGGGCGCAGGGCGGGGACGACGGTGCGCTCACGGATACGTCAAAGCTTCCAAGAGCACGGAGTGTATACACGGTTGTCTCGCCGTCGGACGGATATATATACTCAATGGACACTGAGAGGGTCGGGATGGCTTCCGTGCTGCTCGGAGCAGGCAGGCTCACCCAAAACGACCGGATAGATCATTCCACCGGCATTGTGCTTGCCCGCAAAACCGGGGACAGTGTCTCTAAGGGCGAGGTTATAGCCTGGCTGCACACCTCGGACGAGGACAGGGCGAAACGGGTGGAAACAGAATTTCTCAAGGCACTGACTATTTTGAGGGAGAGACCGGAGGACAGACCGCTTTTGTTCGGTATAGTGGAATAAACCTAATTCCAATCCCATGTTATACTATTACCTCCCGGCGCGAAAAACTTCGCGCCGGGAGGTATATATTTCAGGACACGACTATATTTTTGCCGTTCGCCTTGGCTCTGTACAGCAGGGAATCCACCCTGTTGAGAACAGAGACCGGAGTGTCCTGCGGGGAATAGGCCGTTACTCCAAAGCTGCAGGCTATGTGCAGGGAATTGATGAATTTGTGACCAGCTACCATTATCCTCATGCGCTCGGCCATGTCCACCGCGCTGCTCAACGGGGTATTGGGCAGAAGCAGGATGAACTCCTCCCCGCCCCATCTGGCAAATACGTCGTCCGCACGCTTGCTCTGTCTTATCAGACCGGCAAGCTCGACAAGCACCTCGTCCCCAGTTAAGTGCCCATGTGTATCGTTTACCCGCTTGAAATTATCGATATCAAGGATTATTATAGAGAACACTCCGCCAAACTTTCCCGCGCCAGAGCACCATTCCTTGAGCACCTCGTCGAATTTCTGGCGGTTGAACGTGTCGGTCAGCTTGTCTGTCTGCGACAGCGTTTTCAATTGACACTCGCGCACAAACTGAGTGCGCTGGTAAATATTCAACCTGTAAGAGCCGACACCGGAAAGCGCCAGAGCGCAGATAAAATAGGTGGCGATTTCCGCAGACATGTTAAAGGTGAGGCCCTCAATGTAAAACGGGGTTGCCGCCAAAAAAAACACGCAATAAAATATCGCTATGAACATGCTGACGATCCATCTTGTCTGGAGCGCGGTGACAATCCAGATATACAGTATCACCACAAAGGCCTGTTGTATAAATCCGTCGTGGCGCTGTATAATCAAGATGGCCATATAGGCAAGGAAGGCCAGAACCTCAAATACTCCGATAACCGTCACGTTTGTGTTGTAGGAATGATCTTTTCGCAAAATGATAAACGCCACGATTGCTATAAGCAGAATAGAGCCGCGGGAAATAAGCGAGCGGCCGAACTCGGCTGTTGTAAGCTTTAGAAGCGGATCAAACACAGCTATCAGCATGTATCCAATTCCAAGGATCAAAATGGCGGAGCGAATAAAGCGTGAATTGGTAGGCCAGCTTGACTCAATGTATTTTCTTTCCAGGGTTTTATTGCGGAACTCGGCTATGATGTTTGTGGAAACCCTGTTGTTTTCCATCTTGCTACCCCGCTTTATATATCTGTTGCGGTTTCGGCATGAACAATTGAATATTAGGATAACATATTAATTATACACTGTCAAATCAGAGATGAGGTCTTGAAATGTACACATTACACAAAAAGGAGCAGTGTTGGGCGACATGGTATGTATCCCGTAAGACAGGAAATGTCAATATAGGGCTGTAACTCGTCTGGTATGATTGTCTTTTGGGATATGGGAATTACAGCAGAGTTGGTTATCTTGACAAAGATGTACAGGGGATGTATACTCGGTTAACGCAAATCAATTGCGTTAAGTAAACATTGATTTGGAGGCGGCATTTGAAAAAAATTGTTTATACTCTAGCGCTGTTACTGATATTATCGTCGTGCTCAGGCAGGGCGGAGAGAGTTGAGAAGCCGCTGGTGATAACCAGCTTTTACGCAATGTATGACTTCGCTCAGGCCATAGCAGGGGACAGGGCGGAGGTCAGGGTACTCGTGCCGGCGGGCTCCGAGCCGCACTCCTGGGAGCCGACCGCGAAGGATATGGCGGCGCTGGCTGACGCGGACTTGTTCATATGCAGCGGTGCCGGGATGGAGCCGTTCGCAAGAGGGCTGATTGACGCGGCCGGGAACAGCGGACTCATATACGTGGAGGCGTCGGAGGGCGTTGCGCTGCTGCCGGGAGACCCGCACGTATGGCTGGATCCTCGCAACGCGATAATTCAGCATGAGGCCATATGCAACGCGCTATGCGAGGCCGACCCGGAAAACGGGGACTTCTACACTGAACGCTTTGAAACTGCGAAGACTGAAATCGAGAAACTGCACGCGGATTATCTTGAGACCGTGTCCGGTTTCAAATCGAAGGATATAGTTGTTTCACACTCCGCGTTCGGATACCTCTGCGAGGCCTACGGTCTCAGCCAGCTTCCTATAGCGGGGATGTCTGCCGAGGGTGAGCCGTCGCCCGCGCAGATGGCTGAGATTGTGGAGTTCATTCGCTCAAGCGGCGCCAGAGCTATTTTTACTGAGGAGCTGCTGAGTACGAAGGTGGCGGAGACTATCGCGCACGAGACCGGCGCTGAAATCTATACGCTAACCCCCTTTGAGAGCGGGGAGACAGACTATGTGACCGCGATGCGTGCAAATCTTGATAATTTGAAGAAAGCTCTGGGATGACGCTCCGTGCGTAATTTCAGGCTAGAGACAGAATGAGGGGGTATGCCGTGTGGAGATTGTAAGGGCTGAGAAGCTATGCTTTGGCTACGACGGGGTTCCGGTGCTGAAAAATCTCAGCTTCACGGTGGAAAAAGGGGAGTTCTGGGGAGTTATCGGAGCCAACGGCACCGGAAAGTCAACTTTGTTCAGACTTATAATGGGCATTTTATCCCCGGAGTCCGGGGGGATAACTCTGTTCGGCAAAGATATCGGTAAGTTCCGTGAGTTCAATAGAATCAGCTACGTGGCGCAGAAGTCGGCGGTTTTGAGCGGCGGCTTTCCCGCCACAGCGCTTGAGACGGTGCTCTCCGGCCTCGCGGGACGGCTGGGGGTGATGCGCAGGAGCGGCAGGGAGGAGCGGGAATACGCGCTTTATTGCCTTGATACCGTCGGAGCGTCCGACTATTCCCGCAAGCTGCTGGGTGAGCTGTCCGGAGGTCAGCTCCAGCGGGTGATAATCGCGCGGGCCTTGGCGGCAAAGCCGGAGCTTATGCTGCTGGACGAGCCCACAATCGGGATAGACACCCGCTCTGTGGAGGACATATGCTGCCTGCTCGCGCGCCTGAACAAGGAGCATGGCCTTACGATAGCCATGATAACCCACGATCTGGTCTCTGTGCTCTCCCACGCAGGGAAGGTGCTGGTGTTCGACGACGAGGGCGGGGCCGATATGGTCGACAACACCGACGGCGCGGCGTCCGGCCTGCTTGCCAGGGAAATCCCGAGACACGGGAGGAACGGTTGATGCTTGGGCTTCTGCAATACGAATTTATGCGAAACGCGCTTATTGTGCTGATCCTTCTTGCCTGCCTGATACCTATGATCGGGGTGGTGGTGGTGCTGAAGCGGCTGTCTACGATGGGCGAGGCGCTGTCGCACACCAGCCTTGCCGGTGTTGCGATAGGGCTTGTCGCCGGTGTGAACCCGGTGGTGACGGCCATGCTGCTCTCGCTTGTGGCCTCGCTGCTTATAGAGGCTATACGAAAGCGCTTCCCAAAGTACTCCGAGATCGCGGCCAATATTGTCCTGTCAGCTGGGATAGGGCTTGCGGCGGTTTTCTCGGGATTTGTGAAAAATCCGGCGGATTTTAACAGCTTTCTGTTCGGAAGCGTGGTGGCGGTGGGAAGGTTTGAGGTTTGGCTTGTTGTTCTGCTGAGCGCCGCCGTTATACTTATCAATTTAATTCTGTACAAAGAGCTTATGAGCATTACCCTGGACGAGGAGGCCGCGGCGCTTTCCGGAATACCGGTGAGGGGTATAAATACGCTGTTCACGGTTATGACGGCTGTGACCGTTTCGGTTGCCGCGCGGACGGTGGGCGCACTGATGATCTCATCCCTCGTCGTTGTGCCGGTGGCCTGCTCTATGGTGTTTGCCAGGAGCTACAGGCAGACGATGGTTCTGTCAGTTGTTTTTGCCGAATTTTTCGCGATTGCGGGGCTCTTTATATCCGTCTGGCTCGACCTGAAGCCCGGCGGGACAATTGTACTGCTTGGGGTGCTTGTGCTTGGTCTCTCTCTGGCCGTGAAGAAGATATGGAGGCCGAGCAATGGATGAACGCAAGCCGCCAGGCAGGAGCACGGTCACGCGCCGCGCGATTCTGGATATACTGAGAAACAGCATGCGCCCTCTGTCCGCCATCGAGGTGCATGGAATTCTCAGAGCAGGCGGGGGAAGGCAGTCCCTGTCGACTGTGTACAGAGCCCTCGACAGCTTTACCGAGACGGGCCTGCTCATAAAGGGAGCTCTTGAGGATGTGGCTCATTACCAGATAAACAGCGCAAAGCACACGCACTTTGCGGTCTGCACCAGATGCAAAAGCGTTGTGCCGCTTAAGGGCTGTCCTCTTAAACCCGCGCAGGTGGCGGACGACGGCTTCGAGGTTCGTGGGCACAGCCTGGAGGTTTTCGGAATATGCGGAAGGTGCAGAGGCAGCTGTAATAACGGGTTTGTTTCTCCGCCGCGGGCGGAAAAATGAAAAAAGAGAGGCGGACATATGAGCGAGCTCAGGTTTGAACACATGGAAATCAGGGGCGCAAATTTAGGCCCTGAGAGGCAATATCCGATTCTATATAAGCAGAAAATGTTTGAAAAGCCGGCGGAGCTCGACGAGGACGACGGCCTGTTCATCAATTACGGCAACATGTACCATGTGCTGCCCTATGCCAGCTTGGACACGTATGACCGTGCGCTGGACAGGCAGATTTTCGACACGGCCGTACTCGAGAGCGGGAGGCTGAAGGCCGTCTTTGTGCCGTCACTGGGCGGTAGGCTCTGGTCGCTGTATGACAAGCGAGAGGGAAGGGATCTTGTGGTGAACAATCCGGTGTTTCGCCCGTGCAACCTCGCGCTGAGAAACGCCTGGATATCGGGCGGAATAGAGTGGAACTGCGGAATACGCGGGCATTCGCCGCTCACATGTGACCGCGTGTACGCGGCTGAAACCAAGCTTGACGACGCAACGCCGGTGCTGCGCATGTATGCCTTTGAGCGCATCCGGGCGGTCACTTATCAGATGGATTTCTTTTTGAAAGAGGATTTACCGTTCCTGTTCACGCGAATGCGTATTGTCAACGGCAGCGACCGGGTGACGCCCATATACTGGTGGAGCACCACCGCCGTCGAGCAGCGGGAAGGCGCGCGAGTCATTGTGCCGGCGGACGAGACCTATGTCAATAAGGCGCTTGATCCGGTCAGCAAGACAGCGATACCTTTTGTCAATGGGTTGGATTTGACATACCCGACAAATCATCCGATTGCGATAGACCATTTCTATAAAATACCCGAAGCCTCGCGCAAGTACGAAGCCTATGTCATGTCCGACGGCATCGGCCTGATGCAGGCGTCCACCAGGCTTTTAAAGGGCCGCAAGCTGTTCGTGTGGGGGATGTCCCGAGGGGGGCTTAGCTGGCAGAGGTTTTTAACGAGCGAGGAGGGTTATGCCCAGCCCTATGTAGAGATACAAGCCGGCCTGGCCGCCACTCAGAACGAGAGCCTGCCCATGCCGCCGAATACGGCCTGGGAGTGGCTTGAGGCTTACGGGCCGATGCGCATCTCGCCGGAGGAGGCTCACGGCGACTGGCAAAAAAGCAGGGCCGCCGCTCTGGGATGGCTTGACGGGGCTCTGCCGGAGGCCCTGATGGAAAAAATGCTCGCCGAGACCCGGGAAATGGCAAAAAGTCCAGCCGATATGCGATTTAAGGGGCACCCGTGGGGGTGTGTGGACAACGCCGTGCAGGAGTCGCTGGGACGTCGCCCGGCCTCGCCGCACCTCGATTTCGGGAAGCCGGAGCCGCCGCAGGAGCTGTGGCTTCGCTTTTTGGAAAACGGATATCTGGACGAGCCGGATCCGGAGTCAGCGCCCGCTTCGTACATGGTGCAGGAGGAGTGGTTTTTAATGCTGCAGAGCGCTGTGGAGGGCGCGGACGCGTCGAACTGGTTTGCCTGGCATCAGCTCGGGCTGGGGTATTTTGCCCGTGATATGTACAGGCAGGCTGAGGAGGCTTTTAAAAGGAGTCTGGCGCTGAAGACAAGCAGCTGGGGCTTCCACGCCCTTGCCGCCGTGGCCAGGGTGCGGGGACGCGAGAGGGAGAGTGTGCTGCTTATGGCGAAGGCGCTGGAGCGCAATCCTGGGCATGTCCCGCTGGCGAAGGAGGCAATGCGTTTTGCGTACGAGGCGGGGGAATACCGCCTGCTGCTGTCGATATGCGATTCTCTGAACGGGGAAGCGCGGTTCGACGGAACCGTGCGGATGTATCGCGCCTTTGGCCTTGCGCACACCGGACGCGAGCGCGAGGCGAGGGATATCCTGCTTGAGGGTGGAGGGCTTGTGATCACAGATATGCGCGAGGGCAGCGACACGCTGGTTGACGAGTATGTGTTTATAGAGCGCGCGCTTGCGGCGAAAGAGGGCAGGGAGCTTGCCGCCGAGGATGTGAAGATACCGGAAGCCCTTGACTTCCGCATGTTTAACGATACCACACACAAGTGATCTATAGAGATAATGCGGGCCGCGTTCGCGGCCCGCATTATCTCTATAGAAACTCAATTATGTTTTTCAGGCAGTCAAACACAAGTTGGGGCTTGTGCTGAGAAGCCGCGATATCCACGGCCTCAGCCTCTCCGGAAAGCACCAGAATGCCTGTCATGCCGGTGTTTACAGCAAGTCCTGTGTCTGTGTACAGCCTGTCCCCGATCATGGCGGTCTCTCCGGATGTCGCCCCGGTGAGGCGCAGCGCGTACTCGGCTATATGTCTCTCCGGCTTGCCGACAACTGCGTCTGGCCGCCTCCCGGTCGAGGCCTCAATCAGAGCGTGCATTGAGCCGATGTCGGGGATATAGCCGCCCTCCGTGGGGCAGTTGAAGTCGGGATGGGTGGCGATCCAGGGAAGGCCGGAGCGGACAAAGCCGCAGATTTTGCAGAGCTTGTGATAGGTGAGCTCCGTGTCGAACGCGGTGACGGCTATGTCCGGGGAGTCTTCGGTCATGGTTATCCCCGAGCTCAGAAACTCGGCCCTGAGGGATTCGTTGCCCATCAGATAGACGGAGGCCCCCGGATGGACGCGCTTTAAATAGTCTATCGTAGCGGCGCCGGAGGTGGTAATTTTCCACCCCGGGATGTTGAGGCCCATTCCGGAGAGCTTTTCGGAGTAGTCCCGGGAGCTCTTAGATGAGTTGTTGGTAAGAAATATGAAATCCCGCCCGGTTTCCTCCAGCCTGCGGATAAAATCCAGGGCGCCGGGGATAAGCCGGTTTCCCAGATAGAATGTGCCGTCCATGTCCAGCATAAACAGCCTGATTCCGGCAAGCAGCCCGGATGGATCGTCATTATAGGGAATAATCATGCTGCCTCCATTGCAAAAGCCGCCCCAACACGCATTGAGGCGGCCTTGAGCATTTGATATTACTTAATAACGACCTTGGCGCCGGCTTCCTCGAGTTTGGCCTTGATTGCCTCGGCCTCGTCCTTGCTGACGTTTTCCTTAATGGGCTTGGGAGCGCCTTCAACGAGATCCTTGGCTTCCTTGAGTCCAAGAGCGGTGAGCTCGCGGACAACCTTGATGACGCCGATTTTGTTGGCGCCGATTTCCTGAAGAACGGCGGTGAACTCGGTCTGCTCCTCGGCGGCGGGGGCGGCGGCTCCGGCGGCGGGGGCGGCCATCATCATCGCGGGGGCGGCGGCGGAGACGCCAAACTCCTCCTCAAGGGCTTTGACGAGCTCGGAGAGCTCAAGAACGGTTAGGACCTTGACATCCTCGATGAGCTTTGTGACTTTATCGCTTGCCATGTGTGTTTACCTCCAAATAATGTATGATTTTTTGTGGCTGCTGTACTCGAAAAACTATGCGCTCTTCTTTTCCGCGATCGCGTTAAGCGCGACAACGAGGCCGCGCAGATTGCCGTTGAGCACGTTGACAAAGCCGGATATCGGCGCGTTGAAGCCAGCGAGGGCGCGCGCGATAAGCTGCTCCTTGGGCGGCATCTCGGCAAGGGCGGACACCTGCCTGGCGTCTATAACGCCGCCGTCAACAAAGCCGGCTTTGATCTTGAACTTGTCTCCGCTCTTTTTGGCGTACTCGTTCAGAATTTTCGCAGGTGCTATCATGTCGTTCTTGCTGTAGGCCAGTGCGGTTGTGCCTTTGAGCACGGACTCAAGGGCTTCAAAGCCTATCTTGCGTACGGCGAGGGTCAGCAGAGTGTTCTTCACGACGTGGTATTCGACTCCGGCGGCCCTGAGATCACGGCGTAGCTGGGTGTCGGCCGCGACAGTAATGCCCTTGTAGTCGACCAGTACGCCGGACTGCGCTGACTTCATATTTTCCGCGAGCTCGTCGACAATGGCCTTTTTCTGCTCAAGAACTTTTGCGTTTGGCATGGATTCACCTCCCGGAAAGTAAATACTGCTGTGTATTAACACAACAAAAAATCCTTGCGCCGCAAAGACACAAGGAGCTGACATCAACTCGGCAGGGCATAGCCTGTCGTATATGGATGCAGTCCTCGGCAGGATTTATGGACAGAGTCCGCCTGCTGTCTAGGGAACGCTATTGCATTATAGACCGGCGCACGGAGTTTGTCAACAAGATTTTACAATCCTGCAATGTAATGCCCAGACATACCTTTGGTATCCCGTAGGTTGCTTACAAGATTTGATTTACACGTGCGAATATTTAGAGTATCATTATATTGCGCCGGAAGCATATTGCTGGAATTTATGAAGCCTGTTAGACTTTTGGGTGCCGGAATTTTACTAGACAAAGGAGGGATGGCGTTGGAGCTTTTATATTTTACAGCGGCGGGTGTCGTTGCCGGCTTTTTCGGTTATATCGCCACAAAGAGCCGACTTGCGGCAGTTTTACTGTTTGCAGTTTGGCCGCTGACTTGTCTTTTAGAGCTGGCTGTCATCGAATCGCTCCTTTCGTCCCTGATTGCCAGTCTTATGATAGTCATTGCCGTTGTTGACCTTAAGATGATGGTAGTTCCAAATCAGCTCGTGGTTGCGATAGCGGTACTCTCCATCCTGGAATTTTTTCTGCGAATTGATCCGCCTTGGCATGACCGTCTTATAGGAGCCGCCGTAGTTGGGGGATCTCTTGCGCTGCTATTGATTTTCGGGGGCAAGGCTTACGGAAGAGACGTACTGGGTTGGGGCGACGTCAAGCTAGCCGCAGTATGCGGTTTGATGCTGGGATGGCGCTCAGCGCTGCTGTCGCTCTTTATCGCGGCGCTTGCCGCTGTTTTGCTTGTAGCAGTATTAAAGCTTCTTCGCCGGATTCCCAAAGATGGATCCACGATTCCATTTGCCCCGGCGCTTGCCGCTGGAATAATAATATGCAGATACTGCGGGCCGGCGCTGCTTGCAATTATTCTGCCATAAGCTACTGTTTATGGTAGGAGCACTGTACAGGAATGTGCTGGTGTACTTCCTGGACATAGAAGCTGTGGCTATAGACAGCGGATACAAGACGCCGCCTCTGCACATGGTTTGGCCCCCGTTTGCTCGCAACTAACGGGGGCTTGGTCGACAGGTTGATAAATGTATTTATACTAATCCCATGTTAAAACCTTCCATTTAGAAATTTGCTGAAGCTTGCTGAGGCAAGCTTCAGCAAATTAATACCGTCTGGTTTTAAACAGGTATTAGTATTATCTGTCAAACGCAGGATTTACGGAATAGACGTTTTTCTGGTTCATGCGATCGGTAGCAAGTCGAAGCGCTTCGCCGAAACGCTGGAAATGAACAATTTCTCTGGCTCTCAGGAACTTTATTACATCATTGACATCCGGATCATCGGACAATCGCAAAATATTGTCATAAGTTGTTCTTGCCTTTTGCTCCGCTGCCATATCTTCAGTTAGATCTGTGATTACATCACCCTTGGAAGCAAATGTTGCGGCGGACCAGGGTGTACCGGAGGCAGCAATGGGATATATACCTGTTGTATGGTCGACAAAATATGAGTCGAATCCGCCCTTTTTGATGTCTTCAACACTGAGGTTTCTTGTCAGCTGATGTACCAAAGTGCCTACCATTTCCAGATGTCCGAGCTCCTCTGTTCCGATGTCCGTCAGTACCGCCTTCAGTTCCGGATAGGGCATGACAAAACGCTGGGATAGATACCGTAAGGATGCTCCAAGCTCTCCATCCGGCCCACCATATTGAGTTATTATTATTTTCGCCAAAGCTGGGTTTGTGTTTTTAACCTTTATTGGGTACTGGAGTTTTTTTTCATATTGAAACATATCTATCCCTCCTTATCTCTCATCCCAGGGCCATGGATCCTTAATCCAGCTGTACTTTCCCTCCATGACCGTTTCCTGAGTTATAGGCCCGATTTCCTTTTCGTATGCCGCCATGGCATCGCGCAGCAACCTCACATAATTGTTGTGAAGTTGTAGCGCCTCCTTATCCTCGGGGTGAGTGTCAAGGTAGAGCCCCAATTCGGCGACCGCGAAGCTCATTATCATGATTTCTCCCAGTGGTGTTTCCGGTATTGACCGGCTAGGAATATAATTGCGATAGGGCAAATTTAAACCGGGAAACAAAGTCCCGTTTTTCAGACCCTCTGCGGCGCTGTACTGCGGGCTGTTGGGTTTCTGCGTGGGAACGTAGGATACCGCGAGTCTTCCTTGCGTTGGCAAATAACCGGTTTCGGCAGCGCTTCCGGCAGATCTCTCGTCCATGATGTTATTCCTCCCCATATTTAGAATTGGCAACCAACACATCATATGAAGCCAGTTCCAATTCCGCAAAAACAATTGTATATTGTCGAAATCATAAGTTGCAAAGCAACGATAAATACAAAGGGAAGCGCGGCGCTGATAAGCCTGTTGTAAGCAATTCACCCGAAAAAATATTTCCTAATCCTCTGATGTATGATATACTCTCTGTATAAATAATAATTTTCAGCAAAAAGAGGGAAGCCTGCATGAAGAAAAATGAAAACACAATGAAGAGCCCGTTTCACTCCTTCGTCATCAGGCTTTTTTTAAATCAGATCACTGTTTCGATAATTGGCTTTTTAGGCGCGGCAATTGCTTTGAGTCAAATAGTATCAGGGGAATCATCGCTTGAGAGCACCGTCCCTTATTTTATTATTTCTTCTATTCTCTCACTTTTGCTGCTGGCCGTCTTCTCCTATTCTGCCGCCTGGAGGGTGGGGCAGCGTGAGTACAATCTGGTCAAATACAGCCACATTGAGCTCGACATGCGCCGCGGAATAAAAGCGGGGGTATTCGCCCAGATACCGGGTTTTCTCTTTGGCGCTGTCGCATCAGCCCTGTATTTTGCCGGATATGAAACGCCGCATCTTTGGCTGAAATTTTTTTACTTTCCCTTTTGGTGGCTTTTCCAGCTCCATGACAGGCCATATATGTTTCTTATAGCTCTTGTTTTTGTCCCTCTGATGTCGAATTGGGGCTACAGATACGGATACGCGTTTATAAGCTTAAGACAAAAAATAATATATCAGGATCCGCGAAAAGACGAAAAAAAGAAAGCAAGGGACAAGAGGCTGCGGTAGTGTCATGCCGGAACCCTTCGGGGCATATTTTATTAGGGAGGTTCAGCAATTAGGGCAGGGGAGTGCGCTTGTGAGAAAGAATGTCTTATTTATTGTATTGGCTGCGATAGTCGCGGTAAGTGTGCTTGGCTACATTGGAAACAACGGCTCAAATAGTCAGCCGGTTTCTGGTTATGCTGAAACAAAGTGGCTAATGCTGAAGGTGCCGGTTTATACGCCGGTCATAGACCCCGGACACGGTGGAGAGGACGGTGGCGCCATTTCAGCTACAGGTGTAAACGAGAGTGAAATTAATCTTGAAATATGCTTGAAAATGGGCGCATTTATGCGCTTTCTCGGGATAGCTCCAATCATGACGCGGGAAACTGACGTTTCAATACACGATTCCTCCGCGCGAAGTATTGCGGAAAAAAAGGTATCGGATTTGAAAAACCGCGCAAAGCTTGTCAACGGTATACAAAACGCGGTGCTGCTGAGCGTGCACCAGAACGAATTTGAGGAGAGCTATGTAAAAGGCGCCGAGGCCTATTACAACTCAAACACCAAGAGCAAGGAACTTGCTGAACATACCCAGTCCGTGCTTGTATCCGCTGTCGATTCCGAAAACAAAAGAAAAGCTAAGAAGATAGGCGCGAATTACCTGATGAACAACGTCACCGGACCGGCGATGCTTGTTGAATGCGGCTTTATCAGCAATCCAGGAGAAGAGGCCAAATTGCTCTCTGAAAGCTATCAGCTAAAGCTGGCGGCGGCCGTTGCGGTTTCATACCTTAACTGGGCCGGACAAAATACAACAGAGTGAAAAGGGTAGGAGCTTGAAAAAACACAATTCATTTTTTTGCACAGAATGCGGCGGAGAGTCGGTAAAGTGGCAGGGCAGATGCCCGGCCTGCGGCGCCTGGAACACAATGGCGGAGGCTCCAGCCGAGCCCGCGGCCGGAAAGCCGGGAACAGCGGGGCAGGGGAGAGGCGCTTCCATCATTTCCCTGGACGATATACATATGGCGGAGGAGATCAGGTTTTCAACAGGACTGGACGAGCTTGACAGGGTACTGGGCGGGGGGGCGGTCGCCGGATCACTTGTGCTTGTCTCCGGCGAGCCGGGGATAGGGAAGTCTACGCTGCTAATGCAGATATGCAGGGATGTCACCCGATTCGCGGAGGTGCTGTATGTATCAGGGGAGGAATCGCCGCGCCAGCTCAGGCTGCGCGCTGAGCGCTTGGGGGTAAAAGTCCTTAAGCTGCTCGCGGAGACAAATCTTGACGATATTGCCGCGGCCGTTGAGCAATCCAAACCTAACATTCTGATCGTAGACTCCATACAGACCCTCTTCAAGCCAGAGCTGTCCGCCGCTCCAGGAAGCGTCAGCCAGGTCAAGGAGTGTGCGCTTGAGCTTATGCGAATGGCAAAGTGCTGGGGAATAACCGTCTTTGTAATCGGGCACGTCAATAAAGACGGGGCGATTGCCGGTCCAAAGGTGCTTGAGCATATGGTGGACTGTGTTCTGTACTTTGAAGGGGAACGGGACCTTACGACCAGGGTGCTGAGGGCCGCTAAAAACCGCTTCGGCTCCACAAACGAGATAGGCGTATTCGATATGCGCTCGGAGGGGCTTGTCGAGGTTCCAAACCCCTCCGAAATGCTGCTGTCCGGGCGTCCCGTGGGAGTCCCGGGCACTTGCGTTGCTTGCGTCATGGAGGGCTCAAGACCGATGCTGGCCGAGATACAGGCGCTTGTGAGCCCCACAAGCTTTGGCGTACCGAGGCGTATGGTGAACGGCATGGACTACAACAGGGCGATGCTGCTCATCGCGGTTTTGGAAAGGCGCGCCGGATATTATATCGGGGCGCACGACGCCTATTTTAATGTGGTGGGCGGTCTAAAAATGGACGAGCCCGCCTGCGATCTGCCGTCGTTGCTGGCTCTGGCGTCAAGCTTTAAAGATGTGCCGATACCTCCGGATCTCGCGGCGTTCGGCGAGGTTGGACTGACCGGTGAGCTGCGGTCTGTGACCTCGTCGCAGCTTCGCCTGGTCGAATGTCGAAGGCTGGGATTCAACCGGTGCATCATACCGGCTCAAGGAACCAAAAACTGTTCCATTCCGGAAGGGCTTGAGGTTGTCAGGGCTAAAAACGTCAAGGACGCTGTCCGTCTTGCTCTTTTCCGAGACGCTTCCGGATAATGCGGTACCTGCACCCGCGTGTATCGTTTTCCTCTCCGCTGGATGCCGCGTATTCAAGGGAACACAGCCCTTCGATCTGATATGCGCACTTCATGGTACATGTAATCATATAACCCCCAAATTTATATAGCCGGATATCCGGCATTTTCAAAATTAGTTTGCCACTCCACGTTGGATAATACAAATGAAAATTAGGGAAACTCAGATCATCCTATCCACAGCAGAGGGATTTCCAATTCCCTCCTGTTAAAATGACTTTTCAGATTATTATACAAAATAAAAATTTTGTATAATACAAAGGAGCTGATAGGCGCTTTGAACAGCTTTGAGGATACGCCGGTAATTTTGCGGGAATTTCTAATATACCATGAGTCCATACGCGGCCATTCTCCCAAGACGGTCAATGAATATTATTTTGATCTCAGAATGTTTTTCCGTTTTCTGAAGATGCACAGAAAACTCATCTCAGCGACAAACGACTGGGAAAGCATCGACATTATTGATATTGACCGAAGCTTTATTCAGTCCGTGACGCTCAGCGAGGTCTACGCATTCCTGGCGTATCTGAGCCGCCAGCGCACCCCAAAGCGAACCGGGGTTCAAACCGGCGCAGGTCTCAGCGCCTCAGCGCGCGCGCGCAAGGTGGCGTCGATAAGGTCTTTCTTTAAATACGCCTCAAACAAGGCCCATATTATTGAGGAAAATCCGGTTCTGGAGCTGGATTCTCCGCGGGCTAAAAAGTCGCTTCCAAGGTATTTAAGCGAACGGGAAAGCATCCGGTTGCTGGAATCTATCGACGGAGATTATCGGGAACGCGACTACGCGATAATTACACTTTTTTTGAATTGCGGGCTTAGAATTTCAGAGCTTCAAGGCTTAAATCTTGCGGATATCAAAGAAGAAACCGTTAGAGTGTTAGGAAAAGGCAACAAAGAAAGGGTTCTGTTTTTAAACGACGCCTGTATTTACGCGCTCCAAGAATATTTAATGGTCAGACCGAACATTGCCGGTGAAAAAGCTCTGTTTTTGTCCCGCCGTTTGCAACGCATATCGATTCAGAGCATCCATGTACTGGTAAAAAAACATCTTGGTGCCGCCGGCCTCGACAGAGATAAATACTCCTCCCACAAGCTGCGGCACACGGCGGCCACCCTTATGCTCGGCAACGGCGTGGATGTCAGAACCCTTCAGGAGGTTCTCGGGCACGACCACCTAAACACAACCCAGATATACACACATATCGAGAGTTCGGAGCTGCGCTCCGCCGCCAAGGCCAATCCGCTTGGAAAAATAAAGCCTGCTAAAAAAAAGGAGCCTGGAAAATCCGAATGATTTTCCAGGCTCCTTTTTTGGTGTCTATTCATTATCGCTGCCAGATTCCAGCTCCGGGTTCTCCCCTACTCCACCCTCTTTGTTCTGTGGGTCAATCATATATTTTTTAATAACGGGATAACAGGCGAACGTAGTGAGGAAGCCCCAGAACGAGAACATGAACAGCGGTATCAGGATCAGCTCGGCCCAGCCGCTGAAAAGTACCAGCGCTACCGCCGTTATAACGACAACAGCGGTGACCAGGATATTTCTGAACAGGCCCAGTATTGCAAAAATTACCGCGTTTTTGATGATCTGCCATACGGTGAGATGGAATGTCACTATCATGGTGTAGAAATAGTGCCGCATGAAAGTAAAGATGACAGCCAAAAATATTGAAACATATTTGGCAACGGTAAATACCGTTCCTACCGCTCCGGCTGCATCAGCAGGTGGCTCCATCGTCAAATTAAGGATAAACACTGAGTATACAAGAAGTTCAAGTACGCCTATGGCAACTCCCTGCTTAAAATTGCTCTTCAGTCTCGAAAAAAAGTCGCTCAGCCATGCGTGCTCCTCGCGCGCGAAATTGCGCAACATATAAGTAAACCCGCATGTGACAGGTCCATAGAGCACGACGGATAAAACAAGCAGTGCAATAAACAGCGGGTACGGTACAGACAGGGCGATAGACGTCAACAGCGTCGGAAGCGGGCCGAGCGCCACATCCTCGCTGACAACACCGATTAAGTCCATCAGGTTAGCGTAGAATTGTGTATAGCCGAAGGACAGTATTGGAAGTATGCAGATGAAATATAAGATATTGAGCACGATCAGTCGAGAAAACTTCCTCCATAATAGCTCCCAGAACAAGAAGAACGGATGCTTTTTGGGGGAGTTGGCGTCTACGCCTTTACCGGGCTTGTTGTAATCGAAAAGACCGAAAAAACCTGCCATATTGAGTCTTTCTCCTTAAGTATAGTATCTAAAAAACCGGCGGCCGACGGCCGCCGGTTCGGTGCTAAGCCCGTGGATGAGCCCGTTGATAAACGCTTTGCAGCTTGGATTTTACAAGCGTTGCATATACCTGGGTGGAGGATATGTCCGCATGGCCCAGCATTTCCTGTATGGATCGGAGATCTGCGCCGTTTTCAAGCAGGTGCGCCGCGAATGAGTGCCGGAGGGTGTGCGGGGTTATCTGCTTATCGATCCTGGCTTTCTCTTGGTAGAGCTTTATTATTTTCCAAAAGCCCTGACGCGACATCCTCTCCCCGCTCACGTTCACAAACAGGGCCTGCTCGTTTTTGTTCTCAATCATTTTGTCCCTGGCAACCTTTACGTATTCGCCGACCGCCTTCACGGCGGCTGGGTATATCGGAATGATGCGCTCGCGCGCTCCGCTGACGCAGCGAACAAAGCTCGCGCTGAGGTTAATATCATTTGTATTGAGTGCGATAAGCTCGCTGACGCGCAGACCGGTTGCATAAAGCAGCTCAAGCATGGCACAGTCGCGATACCCCTTCAGATCGACACAGCGCGGTTGATTCAACAGCAGCTCAACCTCTTTGCTGGTGAGTATCTGTGGCAGCTTGCGCTCCACCTTGGGCGGGGTGATGTTCATGACGGGATTTTCCGCCACAAAGCCCTTTATCAGCATAAACGAAAAATAGCTTTTCAGAGAAGCGGTGGTGCGCATTACTGTGGAAACCGACTTTCCCTGAGAGCTGAGCCAGGTTGTATAGTCAATCACAACGTCGCGCGTCACGTCCCCGGGAGACATGTCGACATGCTCCAAAAAATGCCGCACATCCCTTATGTAGGAGGATAGCGTATTCTGAGAGGCCTTGCGCTCGTTTTTCAAATGAGCTTCATAAAGATTTATTGTCTCGGTCATGTAAAAACCCTCTTCTGTGATCGTTGTTTGTACTAGGACATTTCGATTATCGTCGAACACACCCTAATATCTGTTTTGGATTACAGGATAATTTTATATGTTGACGGCAAGAGCCGAAAACAGCGACGGCACTACATAGGCCTCCAGCAAAGCCGCGGCGAGTAAAACGAGCGAGCATACCAACGCCTTTACGAGCGCTGGCTTGCCATAAAAGCCGCCGGGCTTTTTCGACTTGCCAACAAACACCGAAACAACCGCCAGAGAGGAGGCGATGCCCTGAGCTGATAAGATAAACAGGCAAGGCAAGGAAAGCAGATTTTGCGGTCCCAGCGCCC
This sequence comes from Oscillospiraceae bacterium, assembly GCA_031556035.1. Taxonomy (GTDB): domain Bacteria; phylum Bacillota; class Clostridia; order Oscillospirales; family UBA929; genus JAVBTT01. The sequence continues at coordinate 87,899 of JAVBTT010000012.1, read as the reverse complement.
CGAAAGCATAGAGCGCTCCTGAGACTCCAAAGGAACGGACAAAAGCCGCGATCGCAAATGACAGGAAAAAAGCCTTTGTTGCGACCGCAAGCGGAATCGCCGCCACTCCAAAAACGGTAAAGCTCAAAATAAAGATAACAACCGGAAGCGAAAGGGAGTTAAGAATGGCCTGCCCTATGGGATTGAGCATAACATCCTCTCCCCTGACGATACCCGAAATATATCCGTTGAGGTAGTCGGAGGTTTCGGACGAAACCCTCAGGGATACAAAACAGCCGGCAAAGACGCCGATCAGAAAAAAGGCAACAAGAAGCACGGCGGACACCGATATTTTTTGCTTTTCCAAACCCATCACCTCGTTAAGCATTCTATGCTCAAGGGACAAGTTTTAGAATCGGGCTCGTCTGCATAATTCAACACAAATTGACATAATTATTTTACAAATAATACTATACGCTATTTGGGGCAAATTATCAAGAAACAAAATCCCAAATAAATATTTTTGGTTATTATATACAAATATTATGTAAACTATATTATGTAAACTAAGGAACATAAGATTGACGTCCGGATATGCCGGACGTCAAATTCTCAAGATATTGATATCAATAAAAAACAATCAGACAAGATGTTGAAAAAACCAGAGTTTAAAAAAATCAATTGTTTTTTTGTACAAAGTTAAAAATCAAGCGTTTTCCCGAGCTTTTTCCAACACTTTTAGGTAAATTGCACATTCGAGCCTTTTCCGTTCAAGAGCGCATCCGACCGTGTCCAGGATATCCGGGCTGCCGTTCACGGTTAAATTTGACGCGGCGCACCCGCCGGAGCAATAGTACTTCGCCCAGCATGAGGCGCATTCTCTGTTTGAGTATATGCTTCGCGCGGAAAACTCTGAGGATATCGCGCCGTCAAAGCTCCCCTCAAAGACGCTCCCCATTTTAAAGTGCCCGTTTCCAACAAACTGGTGGCAGGGATATACATCTCCCTCCGGCGAAACCGCCGCGTACTCATACCCCGCCCCGCAGCCTCTCAAGCGCTTATATATGCAGGGCCCCTGCTCAAGGTCGACGTTAAAGTGAAAAAAGCTGTATCCGGCGTCTTCGCCGCTCAGTTCCAGGGTCAGCTTCTCATATTCGGCGCAAATCCTGTCCAGGTGTTCCTCCCCTATCGCCAGTCTGTGCCCGTGCCTGAGAACCACCGGCTCTACTGAAATGTTGCCAAACCCCTCGGATGCTATCTGACGGACGTCCGCTGCAAAGTCGAGATTTTGCGAGGTATAAGTTCCCCGTATGAAGTAATCCCCCTCACGCGACGCAACGAGCGCTTTGTAACGCGGGACGATGACGTCATAGCAGCCGTGTCCGCCCGCCGTCCTGCGCACGGAGTCGTTTATCTCCCTCCGGCCGTCCAGCGACAGCACCACGTTGTTCATTTCGCGGTTGATATACTCAATGGCATCCTCGTCAAGCAGCAGACCGTTTGTCGTAATGGTAAACCTGAAGTTCTTCTCCGGCGCCCTGTTTCGGGCATACTCCACCGTATGCTTTACCGTATCGAGGGCCATAAGCGGCTCACCGCCGAAAAAGTCGATTTCAAGGTTGCGCCGAGTGCCGCAGCGGGACAAAAGATAATCTATCGCCCTCTCGGCCGTTTCGGGGCTCATAATAGCTCTCCCTGTGCCGAAGTCGCCGGTTGAGGCGAAGCAGTATTCGCAGCGCAGGTTGCAGTCGTGCGCGACATGCAGACAGAGCGCCTTGAGCGGCGTTTCTGTAGGCAGGCCAACAGGCGTATCCTCCGAAAACAACAGCCCCTCACACTGGAGCGAGTAGAGCTCCCCCCATATCTCCTTTTCCTCGTCCGACAGTTCAATTGGAGGTATGGGGCTCATCGGGGGCTTGATCGAGCGAAGCAGATCAAGCGTGGGCCCGTCCACCTCATGTACAGCCCCGCTTGGCACGTCGATTACAATATGTCTGTCAAACAGCGTGTATGTATGTATCATGCGGTTCTCCTTTAAAGATCGCAAAGGGCGGCAGATAACTGCCGCCCTTGACTTTTATCCGTTCAGCGTCCCAGGGGATTGCGCACCTTGGACTGGCGGCTCTCGCACTTCTGGTTTGCGACGGTGCAAGAGGTTTTGCACGCGCTCTGGCAGGAGGTTTGGCACTCGCCGCAGCCGCCTCCCGATGCGCTGGCCTTTAGGGTGGCCTTATTGACAGTCTTTATGTGCTTCAATGTGAACAACTCCTCTATCTCTTACTCCTATGTTTGCGCTTTGTGCCGGGAAGTCCTCCCAGCAGACCGGCCAGAAGCGTCGCTCCCAGCATCTGGGGCACGCCGGCCCTGGGCAGGGAAAAAACAAGCCCAAGGACAAACAGCAGGGCGAAAACGCAGAAACCGACGGCAAGGCCAAGCAGCCAGCGCTTTTCCCTGTGTTTTCTAACCGCAAAAAAACTGCCGGCAAAGCTCCCGGTAAGTGTGCAGAAGATAGCCATTGCCAGCGCTTTGTCCGCAGGCAGTATTCCCCCGCTCACGGCAAGCGACAGTACGGCGGCCAGTATGACCGAGATTATCAGGCCTTTAAGCGCCCCGAATATCACTTGTAAAATTAGCTTTTTGCCCGGGAGAACGTCCTCTTCCCTGTTTCCCATCCGGTTTCCCTCCCCATGCCTGTCTTGAGACAAACATATGCGGGCTTGGACGGAAATAGAAGCGCAATCGTCGGTTCAGCGGCAAACTCAATCGCTTATTTTCTCTTCCTTGGTGGAAATGGCCCATTTTTTAATTCTGAATCGGGATTTATCGGCCCCGGATTCGATTGTGAGCTCATCGTCCTTGATGCTTACAATGCGTCCGACAATACCGCCGATTGTCGTTATCTCGTCACCGACAATCAGCTCGTCGCGCATCTGCTTCGCCTTTTTTTTGCGCTTGTTTTCGGGGCGAATCATAAAGAAATAGATGATCGCTATAAGGGGCACAAACATCAGCAGCGATGTCCACATCTCCATGCCTCCGGCGCCGGTTCCTTCGAGCAGTACTCTGTACATATGCGTGTTCACCTCCCGTTTTTCAACGTCACGTAATGCATTATATAGGGACGCGCCGAGGATTTCAAGAGCTTTGTGTGAATTATATCCTTTGGGACAGCTTTTCAGAGCAGTCCCTCCTGAATATATCAAAGCTCCCCGCGTCCAGAGCGGCTCGTATTCTCGCCATGAGCTCGTTATAAAAAAACAGGTTGTGAATGACAGACAGCCTCAGCCCCAGCAGCTCCCCCGCCTTCAGCAGATGCCTTATATACGCTCTTGAGTAGCGGGCGCACACCGGGCAGGCGCACAGGGGGTCTATGGGCTCCGGATCCCTGGAGTACTTCTCGTTCTTGATATTGCGCACCCCGCTCCAGGTGAAGAGATGCCCGTGACGCGCGTTGCGCGCCGGCATTACGCAGTCAAAAAAATCGATGCCCCGGTACACGGCTTCAATTATATTCGCGGGGGTGCCGACCCCCATAAGGTATCTGGGCCTGTCCGCCGGCATATGCCCTGTCACAACGTCAAGTATGTGGTACATAACCTCGGTCTCTTCTCCGACGGCAAGCCCTCCGACGGCGTATCCTGGCAGGTCAAGCTCCGCTATAGCCTTCATGTGCTCCACCCGTATCTCGTCGAAAGTGCCCCCCTGATTAATCCCCCATAGCACCTGGCCTGGATTGACGGGCGAGTATACGAGCTGCCGCAGCCACTCGTCCCTGCACCGCGCGAGCCATCGGGTAGTGCGTTCGGCCGATTTTTTCACATACTCATACGGGGACGGGTTGGATACGCACTCGTCAAAGGCCATGGCGATGTCCGAGCCGAGAGCTGCCTGGACAGCCACGGATTTCTCCGGCGTAAGGTCAATCCTCCGCCCGTCTACATGGGAATTAAAGGACACCCCCTCCTCGGAAATATCCCTCAGCTTGGCCAGGGAAAAGACCTGAAACCCCCCGCTGTCCGTTAGGACAGGGCCGTCCCAGCCCATAAAGCCGTGCAGCCCGCCCAGCGCGCGGACAACCTCCTCGCCGGGCCGAAGATGCAGATGGTAGGTGTTTGATAGCTGAACCTGGCATCCGATCGTTTTCAAATCCTCCGCCGAAAGGCCGCCCTTAATGGCGGCCTGTGTACCGACATTCATAAAAACCGGGGTCTGAACAGCGCCGTGAGCGGTCTCCGCCTCTCCCCTGCGGGCGCGGCCGGATGTCGAAAGCAGCCTGAAGGTCATGCGTTCACCTCGTTATGCAAGCGATGTATAACATTGCGCGCGCCAATTGCATAAATATGCACTGAGCGTATGTGGGCTTCTTATAGGATCAGGCAGGCGTGTCCGAAGCTGAAAAACAGATACCGCTCCTTCACCGCCTCTTTATACATGCAAAGAGCCTCCTCGCGGCCCATGAAGGCGCTCACCAGCATCAAAAGGGTGGATTCAGGGAGGTGGAAATTTGTGACAAGCGCGTCCACTGCCTTAAAGCGGCAGCCCGGATATATAAATATATCGGTGTATCCTTCCCCCGCGTGTAAAAAACCGTCTTCATCGGATGCGGTCTCCAGAGTACGGACGCTGGTTGTGCCCACCGCGAACACTCTGCCGCCCGACCGCCGCACCGCGTTCACGCGCCGCGCCGAATCCTCGGATATCTCGTAATATTCCTGGTGCATATGGTGCCGCAGGATATTCTCCTCCTTGACGGGCCGGAACGTGCCCAGGCCCACGTGCAGCAGCACCGGGATTACGTCCACCCCCATTGCCCTGACCCTGTCAAGAAGCTCAGGGGTAAAATGCAGCCCCGCCGTCGGCGCGGCCGCGGAGCCGGGCTCGCGCGAGTAAACGGTCTGATACCGCTCGGGATCATCCAGCTTTTTTGTAATGTAGGGAGGGAGGGGCATCTCGCCAATTCCCGCCAGCGCCTCCTCAAACACGCCCTCATAGCTGAACCTGACAAAGCGCACGCCTTCGTCTCCGATCCCGGTTACGACGGCCGACAGGCCGTTGCCGAAGTCGAACACGCTTCCCTCCCGGGCCCTTTTCCCGGGTTTTACGATGACCTCCCAGTCATCGTCTTTCAGCCTGCGCAGCAGCAGGAATTCTATTTTTCCGCCGGTGTCCGCCCGCACTCCGTGGATTCTCGCGGGAATAACCCTGGTCTCGTTGACGACAAGCGCGTCCCCTGGGCGCAGATATTCGAGAATATCGTAAAAACGCCTGTGCGAGATAGCTCCGTCGGCGCGAGAATATACCAGCATACGGGACTCGTCCCGTTTTTCAATCGGAGACTGAGCTATCAGCTCCTGCGGAAGCTCGTACCAAAAATCGCTTTTCTTCATCAAATCCGTCCTCGGTAATCTGAGGGTACTTTTCAACCGCTTCCGGCGGCTGAAAAGTACCCCGGTTTTATATTTGCTTACGAGCCTGCTGTAAGCTTTGTATCGGTAAAATAATACTTCAAAATGTGCTCAAAGTCGTAGCCCTTCTCCGCCATGCCCCTGGCACCCCACTGGCTCATGCCTACATTATGCCCCCATCCGCGCCCGTTGACAACATAAACTCCATTCTTTGGCGAGCCTGTGACGGGAAGGGAGGCCACTTTGCCGTCCCCGGTCATTATTCTCACGCTGCCGGATATGGGCAGACCGCTTACAACTCCATCCTCTCCAATCACATACAGCCCTGAGGTGTCGCTGTAGGTTCTGCTGCCGCTCTCCCCCACCGTGGTCATGGCCACGTCGCCTGAGTTTATCGTGTAGCGCTGGCTGTGGGTGTATATCCCGAGCGAGGAATCCTGAAAAAAAGTGCGAACCTTTTCCTTGGCAAAGGTGAACTTTTTGCCGGAGGAGTCCTCAAGCACTACCGAATATACATTGCCGGTCGGAGTATACTGCGAAACGTAGAAGTTTACAACCCCGGAGGTGGTGTAGCCGTTCTCGCGCAGCAGTCTTGTCAGCGTGTCGTTTGTGTAGGTATACTGCCATATGCCGTTTGTCGCCTTCTGGAGGTCCTCATACGGGTCTACAACCCCTTTGAGGTAGCCGAGGTCGTTTGTCCAGACATTGCCGCTGTTTTCGGTCGCGCCTCCGTTCGAGGAATGGTATACCGTGCTGCAAACCGAGTCTCCGTATGTGAGGTACAGGCCATCCGTTTCATCGACCGCCCTGTCGGTGGTTTCATTGGCGTTGCTGGTGCCACGGTATACCTGGCAGTGTGTCTCGGTGCAGAGGTCGAAGCCGTCAGCCCTGTGCCTCCCCTTGTTGCAGGCGGTGTAGGATTTGGCGCAGACAGCCTGCGCCTTGAGCGCCTCAAGCGGCCATGAGGGGCTCATCTCATAGGGTATGACGCCCTTTATGTAATCCTGAAGCTGAACGTAGTTGATGACCGTGATGTTGTTGCCATCCGCCCTGTTGTAGATAAATCCGCCGTAATAACGGTAACCCTTGAACCAGGTGATCGGGTCTTCCACTCCGCTTATGTCCGGCATTACGACAAGCGGGGTTTTCTCTCCGCCGTCAAACTGGAATATGATGTCATTGGTTCCGGTGACGACGACCGATACGGCGTACTTGCTCCCGGTCACACAGCCTCCGCCGTTGGACGCGTAGCTGTTGGCTCTGACGCCCCATATCCCGTTTGTATACGATACGAAGGCGGAAACTCCGGCCGCCCTCTGCTCCGCCGCCAGGGCCGCGGCGCTGTCGTAGGAGCCCGCGTCCGCGCTCACAACCTGATGGTAGCATCCGACCAATGCCGCTCCCTCCGAAGCCGTATCGGAATATGTAGTGCCGGACAGGTACACGTTGCGGTTTTTGACCATGGTTATCTTGGTCTCCGACGACTGCCCCACGCACACAAACTCGCCGTTTGCGTCAAGATAGCCGAAACGGTAGCCGCTTCCGGTGTAATTTTGCAGGTTCGCGGAAACCATCGCGTTCGGGCCCCAGAACAGCCCGATTTTATAATATGGGTTATATCCCACGGCCTGCCCCTTCTCCCCGAACCCTGCGGCGAGCGAGACGCACAGGAAAAGTGAGAGAAAAGTGGATAAAGCTTTTTTCATAATGAGCTCCCTCCGTCAATTGACAGGATTATACCGGTGTGCTATAATTCAAACCGTAGCACCCTGAAGTATTGAAAATCATATACGCAAGATAGAGGCGCGGTTTCCAGGAGTAGCGCGGCGAGGGTCAGGACGCCCTGCGACCCGCCGTGAAAGGGGACGCCGCCGAAGGAGCGGGCGGTCCGACAGCCCTTCTCCTGGTCGTACGGTTGACAGCCGTACGACTGTCGTCCTTATTTTGGATGAAGAGCTATCTGTGTTTTGTGCGCGGTCGAATTATGTAAATCGCCCATATTCGACATTATAGTACAAAACCAGCCGGTTTTTCAACCGGCTTTTTTTGTTTTTATAATCTAATAAATTGCTATCATAAAAACGGAGGATAGCTGTATGACCAGCAAAAGGAAAATTATTATTTTATCGGTAATATTTTTTGTGTTGCTGGCAGCTGTTATACTGTTCTTTGTTGCATTGTTCTTTGCCATGTCCGGTAAGTACATCCCTAATGTCGTGGAGAGAAAAATTATTGAGATAAGAGATAATAATTATGACCTCTTCTGTTCTATAAAAACAGATTATGGGGATGATTTAATTGATATATTGGAAACCTTATCTCCGGAGGTTAATCACTGGTACACAATTCATAAGGGAAATAACAAGGAATATGTTTTTTATGAATTTGCCTCCAGTGTGGATTCACATAGGGAAGATGGAGCGCTTGAGAACTTGTCTTTGCTCTCGGAGAAGCAGCGGAAAATCGTGTGGGATATAATTCAGTCTACGGAAGGCGATATCCTCGTTTCTAGCGAAGGTGTTTTCTTATCCCTTCCTTCAGTGGAGATAACCTCCGGGTTTTTCGGAAAAGGCAGTATACATTCAGGCTTGAGATATTATCCTGCTGCACACCTTGATACCGGTTACAAGGATAGAAGCTATCGAGAAGTATTCGACGATTGCTGGTATATTTTAATCGACTTTTATCCGTATAGTTAAATTTTGATCTTTTAAACGGAGGTAGCCTTATGAAAACATTCAAGGTAGGTATTTTGGGCGGTACCGGCATGGTTGGGCAGCGCTTTGTCAGCCTGCTCGCAAAGCATCCGTGGTTTAAAATTGAATGCATAGCCGCAAGCCCGCGCAGCGCCGGAAAGACGTACGAGGAGGCCGTGGGCGGGCGCTGGGCCATGCCGGAGCCGATGCCCGACGCGGTGAGGCAGCTCGTGGTTCTGGACGCCACCGCGGACATGAAGCGCATCGCCTCCTCCGTTGACTTCTGCTTCTCGGCGGTGGACATGAAAAAGGACGAGATCCGCGAATTTGAGGAGAATTACGCAAAGCTTGAGTGCCCGATAGTCTCCAACAACTCGGCGCACCGCTTTACCCCGGATGTCCCTATGGTGATCCCGGAGGTCAACCCGGAGCATCTCGAGGTCATCGGGCACTTCAGGAAGCGGCTGGGCATTAAACGCGGGCTTATCTCGGTCAAGTCAAACTGCTCGCTTCAGAGCTATCTGCCCGCCCTGCATCCCCTTTTAAAGCCTTACGGGCTTGCAAAGACGCTTGTCTGCACCTACCAGGCAATCTCCGGAGCGGGACAGACCTTTGAAACCTGGCCCGAGATGGCCGACAACGTCATCCCCTACATCGGCGGCGAGGAGGAGAAATCCGAAAAAGAGCCGATGAAAATCTGGGGCCGTATACAGGACGGCATTATCGTCAACGCAGTAGCGCCAGAGATAACGGCGCAGTGTATACGTGTGCCCGTGTCCGACGGGCATATGGCGGCGGTGTTCGCGTCGTTTGAGCGCAAGCCCGCCATCGACGAAATCATAGCCTGCTGGAATGAGTTCGAGGGGATTCCTCAGAAGCTGGCCCTGCCCTCGGCCCCGAAGCGCTTCCTGCACTATTTCTCCGAGGACAACAGGCCACAGGCTGCGCTCGACCGCAACCTCGAGAACGGCATGGCCGTCTCCATAGGCCGTCTGCGCCCTGATACTCAGTACGACGTCAAATTTGTCTGCCTGTCCCACAACACCCTGCGCGGCGCGGCTGGAGGCGGTGTGCTGCTAGCCGAGTTACTTTGTTCAGAAGGATATATTGAGTGATTAATGGGGGGTTATTATGAAAAAGCCGGTATTTACAGGATCAGCCGTGGCCATTGTAACGCCGTTCACAGACGACTTCATCGATTTTGACAAGCTCGGGGAGCTTGTGGACTACCAGATAGAAAACGGCACCTCCGCCATAGTGGTCTGCGGCACCACGGGGGAGGCATCCACCCAGAGCATCCCCGAGCATTTGGCGGCCGTCGAGTATGTGATAAAAAAGACGGCTGGTCGGGTTCCAGTCATAGCGGGGACCGGCTCAAACGACACGGCGCACGCGCTCATGATGAGCCAGAACGCGGAAAAGTCAGGCGCGGACGCGCTGCTGCTGGTCACCCCGTATTACAACAAGACCACCCAGCACGGGCTTATCAGGCATTTTAACCATGTGGCCGACCGCGTCAACATACCCATCATACTCTATAACGTCCCCTCCCGCACAGGCATGAGCTTCACGGCAGAGACATACAGGGAGCTCGCGAAGCATCCGAACATAAACGGCGTAAAGGAGGCCTCCGGAAACTTCACCCTCGCCTGCCACACAAGGGCCGTTTGTCCGGAGGATTTTTACATCTGGTCGGGAAATGATGACCAGGTTGTCCCTCTGATGAGCCTGGGTGCGCTCGGCGTGATTTCGGTTGCCGCCAATATAATTCCGCGCCAGATGGCGGACATGACCGGGGCGTATCTCAGCGGTGACGTGAAGACAGCCGCTTCCTTGCAGACCAAATACTTCGACCTGTGCGACAAGCTGTTCATAGAGGTCAACCCCGTTCCAGTCAAGACAGCCATGAATCTGCTCGGCTGGCAGGTGGGGCCTTTGCGTATGCCGCTCACCGACATGCTGCCGTCAAATGTGGAAAAGCTCAAAAAAGCTCTGACCGAGGCCGGGCTTGCTGTTAAGGAGTAAGTGACATTATGCGCAGGATAATGCTTCGCGGATGCAACGGCCGCATGGGAAGATGCGTGTCCGAGCTTTGCGCCTCGCGCTCAGACATGCTCATAGCTGCGGGAGTTGACATCGACACGACAAAACGCTTTGACTACCCCGTCTACGCCAACCCCATAGAGTATACCGGCTCACTGGATGCCGCCATTGATTTTTCCAGCCCTTCGCATCTGGACGGGCTGCTTGGCTTCTGTCTTCGCCGCAAGCTGCCGCTTGTGCTGGCGACAACGGGATTTACCCCCGACCAGGACGCGCAAATCGAGAGGGCCGCTGAAGAAATTCCGATATTCCGTTCCGCCAACATGTCTCTCGGAGTAAGCCTGCTGGCTGATCTGATAACCCGCGCAGCCTCGGTTCTGGGCGAGGACTTCAACATTGAGATCGTAGAGCGCCATCACAATCAGAAACTCGACGCGCCCAGCGGGACGGCGTATATGCTGTTGCGCTCTCTTGAGGAAGCTCTCCCCTATTCCCCTGAGCCGGTATTCGACAGGCATGAGCGGCGCGAAAAGCGCCCTGTGCGCGAGATCGGCATGCACGCCGTTCGGGGGGGCTCAATCGTGGGAGACCACGACGTAATTTTCGCGGGCCCCGGAGAGTACCTGACCCTGTCGCATTCCGCCGTCTCACGTGAGGTGTTTGCCTCTGGCGCGTTGCGCGCGGCTCTTTTCATTTCCTCCGGACTTCATCCCGGCATGTACGGCATGAGGGATATTGTCAATATTTAGCATATGAAGTCACAGGCGCGGCATATATATTACGGCGGCAGACAAGCACTTGGATTTTTCTGCTAGTTGATGCCGCAGTATTACATATGCCGCGCTTGTTGTTAACCTTTTATGTCCGCTCATTATTTGAGACAAACACACATTGACTTTTGTCCCCCGCTGCCTTAAAATATCATTATACAAATCACATCCAAGGCGTACTGCCTGTTGGGAGGGCATGTTATGAGCTATAAAGACAAGCCGTCAAAGTTTACGTGGGAATCTCTCGGAGACATAGCGGAGGGCAGGCGAAATCTTGGTCAGGATATGCCAGTTATTATTTACAGGCTGTTTCAATACACCCTCAAAGACATCCTTTCCAGAGAATACGATGAGCAAACCGCAGGCGACATATACAGAGCCGCCGGGCATTTGGCGGGCACAACTCTTGCCGGAAAGTTTTTAGACCTCTCGGGGGATTTCGATTATTTTATAAGCAATCTGCAAACACAGCTTCAGAATCTCAAGGTAGGCATACTCAGGGTGGAGAAGGCCAACCTTGAGAATATGACCTTCACGCTTACAGTATCGGAGGATTTGGACTGCTCCGGGCTGCCCATAACGGATGAGACTGTCTGCGACTACGACGAGGGCTTTATAGCTGGCATACTTGAGGCGTATACCGGAAAGCCTTTTTCAGTCAGAGAAATCGACTGCTGGGCCACCGGGGACCGAACCTGCCGTTTCACTGCAAAGGCGGATTGATCCTTAAAAGGCGGGAATTTCGCATGAACACTGGCGAAATAGACGAAATAAAAAAAATAATATCCGCTCTTAAAGAGGCTCTGCTTGGCAAGCCACTGGATGCGGCTGTTTTACGGGGTCCCGAAGAGCCTCCGGAATTATCGGAGCTTATTGCCAGTGTAAATCTTCTTATTGCCAATCTTTCGGAAATGAATCGGTTTGCAGTGCAGCTGAGCCACGGCAACATGGACGCCGATCCCCCGGGCCGAAGAAATTATCTTTCGTCCTATCTAAAAGAGCTGCACACGCAATTGTCCGGGCTCTCCTGGGCGATGAGACAGCTTTCAGCGGGGCATATGGTCAGCAAGCTGACCTATAGCGGCGACTTGTACGCCTCTTTCAACGACCTTGTGGACAGGATAGCGACCGTTTCGTTTATAGCTGAGGGACAAAGTGGGCCTAATTGGAATTGGCCTGTCAACAGCTGGAGGTATCATCAGCTGCTTTCTGCGCTGAATAATCTTCGAATTATGGTGCTTGAGGTATCGACCGACGGGTCCGTTGTTTACGCGAACAAGCCCGCGAGAGACTATCTCGCGGGCCTTGAGACGTTATTGCAGGGCAATAAATACAGTGACATTGTGATTCAATATCTGGCTGATTGTGAGGCAAGCTCAGGAGTGTTTCCCCTGTTCCGCGAGGTCTATGATGAAAAACGCGGGGCATGGTATAAGATTACCTCCGATAAGGTTGAGTTTGTGGATGGCAGACCCGGTTTTCTGCATATGATAGACGATATCAGTGAGTGGAAAAAGCATGAGAACCGACTGAAAAGCAGGGCTACCTACGACGCCCTGACCGGCGTTTACAACCGCAAGGCCGGTATTCAGGCCTTTGAGGAGATAGCTTTGTCAGAATCAGGCTATTGCGCCGCGTTCCTTGATATCGACGGCCTTAAATATATCAACGACACCTACGGGCATACCGAGGGCGACAGCGCGATCAAAACCATTGCGGGGGTTCTGGCCGCCTTTGTAAGGGCGGACGACATTGTGTGCAGATACGGCGGAGACGAGTTTCTCATCGTCTTCAGAAGCTGCGGGCAGGAAGAGGCCGCGAAAATCATCAGGCGCATGCAGAGAAAGCTTGGGCACTGCCGGGATAAGGCGGGGCTCCCCTACAGGCTCTCCTTCAGCTACGGCGTTATGGGAGTTGCCGAGGGGGAAGGCGCGGACATTCGCAAAATAATCGAGCAGATTGACGCAATTATGTATAGAAACAAAAAACGGAAAAAGCCTCAGGTATAATAATTATAAAGAGAGGAGGCCGCCTGTGTCCGCAGGCGGCCTCCTCTCTTTATAATTATACGGCGATTATATAGCGGATTCTGTAATCTCCCGGATCGGTATAGACCTCAAAGCTGTCGGTGTAGGCGAGGGCTTCCTCAATGGACAATGTGTCAGTGGTGCCTTTCACGTGAACCTGAAGGCCAGGCGCTATGGGTATCTTCCTGGAATCGACGGTGACCGTCTTGCTTCCGTCAAAGGCGTAGCGGTTGACCCCGGTGTATTTTTTACACTCGACCCATTTATACAGGTATGTGTTATGGAGCCCGTCCCGTACGCCCGAAAGACCCACTATCGCGCCCTCGGAGGGCAGCTCTTCGTTTTTATACTGAAATGAAGTTCCCTCGCCCACAGCTATAACCGGAATATCTACGGAGCCCACTTGCCCGCTCTGGGTTGCCTGCCTGAACTCAACGGGCCCGAAGACATAGCTGTCGTAGATAAGGCCGTTAAACACCACATGGGTTATCTTGCCGGTCGCGTCCTTGAGAGTGTACAGGATTTTATCGCGCGTTATATTCTGTGGAAGCACGTCTGTCGACGTTATCTCGGTGAGTATTCCGTTTTTGGCCGCGGTCTCATAGAATTTGCAGTATGGCGACAGCTTTGTATCCCCCAGGGTGCGGGTGGACAAGTCAAGAGACCCAGTCGCCGACAGGTACTGCACCGGGGTGAGATAAATCGTCCCGCCCGAGGTGTGAGAAAACGTCACGAGCTGGCCGGAGTAGTCCGGAGTGGAGCTTATGCCCGATGCGAGCGACGCGCCCGTTCCCGGCAGCTCGATTGTGGACACCCCGCTGACATTGGCCTGGCTGGCGAGCGCCACCGTGTTCGATCTGAGGGTGGCGGTTGTCAGCACGTCCGCTATATATCCGTTGGGCGCAAGCAGATAGGTGTACTGAGCGCCGATTTTGCAGGAGGACATTTTTGAGGAGGCCTCCGGCGTCAGGGAATAAAAATCCGTTTGCCCCAATGTCTTTATCTTAGTGGGGGTAGTATTGTTGGGCGTCCCCTCCTGATATGCCCCCGTGAGCTTGATGTCGGACACCTGAACGGTGTTGGATGCGGCGTCGTAGCTCATGACATCCCAGCGGCACAGATCCGACACATCGCATTTGTAGCCGTTCTTATAAATCACGGCGCTGCCCGCCTTGGCGCCGAACGCCTTGATAACCGGATTGGCAGAGGTCAGCGGGTCGGACAGGACGGCGATCACACCCGAGTTCCCCGGGGCCGAATGGCGGTAGATATACTCAATGGCTCCCGTGGAGGTAAAGGATATCGACACTGTCTCGCCCGGGGTTATGCTCACGAATGCCTTGGAATATTCGGCCGATTCGGATTTTTCAGGGGAATATACCGGGATTTCCTCCCCAATCAGAAAGGTTTTTCCGGCTACGCTTTTAATATGGATGTTTTTTATCTCCGACACAATGGCGGTCTCCGATGTTTGGGAGCCGGTCGCGAAACTCATCACCCTGCTGTCCTTGTCCAGAAGCAGTGTGCCCTTTCTGCCCAAAGACGAACTCGCGGGCGCCGTCTTATAGGCAAAGGTACCGGCGCTTGTCATGATTGCGGGGGTTGCTCCGTCTCCCATGGTGGCGGTGACCGACAGTAGGATGACGTCCTTTTGTTCGGTCACGCCCAAGGTGGACATGAAGCTGTCCTTTGTATTATACTTGGGAATATAGAGCAGGTTGTATATCATTCTCGCGGCGTCCGCCCTGCTCACCGGGTCATTTGGAGAGCGGGTAAGCCCCTTTGTCATGCCAATTGACGCGGCTTTGTTGATATAGCTCAAGGGCCAGTTGAAGCCCACCTGCTCGTCTGTGTAGTCCAGCGCCCGCATTAGTACAGTGACGGCCTGCCCGAAGGTTATAGGATCCGCCGGGCCAAAGCTGCCATTGGGATAGCCCGAAATCAGCCCCAATGAACGCGAGGCGTTCACCCAGCCCAGGCCCCAGTGAGTGGCCCGCACATCGGGGAAATAGGCGTATCCTGTATAATTGGAAGGGTCGGTTCCGGGCGAGGTAAGCTTTACGGCCAGCACACAAAACGAGGCTCTGTTGAGCATGTCGTTCGGGTGGAAGGTGCCGTCCGGCATCCCGGCGAAGATGCCGAGGGCTTCCAGCAGATCAACCTGCTGGGCAAGCGCCGAATCCGTTATGTCCGAAAAGGCGGCCGTCGAGGCCGGAACTGCCGAAACGAGCAGCGCCGCGGCAAGCATGCAGACTAATAAGCGTTTCATAAGTGTAACCATTCCTCCTACTCGTTTCTGAGAGCGACCACCGGCTGAAGCGCGGAGGCCTTTGCGGCCGGGTATATGCCGAAGCCGATGCCCAGCGCGATGGATATTAAAACGGCGATGCCGGTTATGAAGAGATTGGGCGGGACTATTAGATTGAGCTGTATCTTGGCCATAAACAATGTTCCGACAAAGCCGCACACCACCCCGATAAGTCCCCCGCAGAGTGAAAGGACAGACGCCTCTATCAGGAACTGGGTGATGATGCTGCGCCTCGGGGCGCCTATGGCCTTGCGTATGCCGATCTCCCTCGTGCGCTCTGTGACAGTGACCAGCATGATATTCATGATGCCTATGCCTCCTACAAAGAGACTTATAAACGCGACGAAGACCAGAAACAGAGTGTCTCCCCTGCTTGTTTCCTCAATCTCGCTAAGATACTCTGTCTCGGCGTAGACATAGAAATAGCCGTTTTTATCCCTTTCGATAATTGTGCCCATAAACTCCTCAAGCTTCGCCTTGGCTGGCAGCACCGAGAAGGAATCCTTGCACTTTACGCTGAACTGCTCTATCTGCATAGAGGGATTGAGATATTTTGTCGTCGTGTAGGGCACCGCCATCATCATATCGGGTGACCAGTCGACATTTTCGGAGGTGGTGTCCTTCTGCTTGTAAACCCCTATCACCTCAAACGGGAATCCGGCAACGTTGAGCTGCTGCCCTATCGGCTCCTTGAACCCGAAGAGATAGTCCGCCGTCCGGCTGCCTATGACGCAAACCCTGTTCGCGGTCTGCACATCCATATAGCAGATATCGCGGCCGCGCTCAATACTGTAGCCGGTGCAGAGCGAAAAGTACTCGGAGCCGTAATAGAACTGGAAGTTATCCCCTGTTGACTTATTGCCGAACTGTACCTTTTTGCCCCAGTCCTGGGCGGTCGGAGTTATGCCGACGACAACGTCGCTCATATCGGTCACCACGTAGCGGCTGAGCTGCTCGAAAACCGACTGCCCCTTTTCAATAGGGCGTCCGTAGTCCGTATACCTCCAGCCGTTCACCTGCACCGTGTTGCTGCCCATCCACATCATCTGTTCCAGGGTCTTCTTGTTCTTCGCCTCGGACACTGAGAACAGAATTATGACCGCCGCGACGCCGATGATGGTGCCCAGCATCGTCAGGAAGGAGCGCACCTTTTTCGCCCTTATCGCGTTGATCGCCATTGAGAAGGCCTGTATAAACGTCATGCGCTCGCCTCCCCGTTCAGCTTGTCGGATACCACCCTGCCATCCGCAATAACTATAGCGCGCTTCGCGACCTGCGCAATGTTGTTGTCGTGGGTTATAAGCACCACGGTCGTGCCGTCGCGGTACAGGCCGTTGAGTATCTCTATGACGTGCTCTCCGGTGCGGGAATCAAGGTTTCCGGTGGGCTCGTCTGCCATTATTATATTCGGCTTCGCGGCAATAGCCCGGGCAATCGCCACGCGCTGCTGCTGACCACCTGACATCTCGGAGGGCTTGTGAAACATTCTGTTCTCAAGCCCCACACGCAAAAGAGCTTCCTCAGCCATCTCGCGGCGCAGCTTTCCGTGCACACCCTGATATATCAGCGGCAGCTCCACATTGTCTATCGCGGTAAGGCCGGCGAGCAGGTTAAAGCCCTGGAAGATGAAGCCGATCTCATGGTTTCTGATGGACGCGAGCTTCCGGTCCGGCAAATCGCTGACCAGCAGGCCGTCGAGCTTATACTGCCCGTAGGTGGGCACGTCCAGGCAGCCCAAGATGTTCATCAGGGTGGATTTACCTGAGCCGGACGGACCCACTATCGCCAGAAACTCGCCATACCCGACCGAAAGGGACACCCCGTCCAGCGCCCTGACCTCGTTGCTCTGGCCCTCGTTGTATATTTTATATATATTATTTGTTTCAATGACGTTTACGTTATCCATCCCCTTGCCCTCAGCCCCTGGGTATGGGCACCGGCTCAATTACGACACCGCCGGAGCCTCCCGGAATCGGCATAATGGATACAGCGCCGTCGTCTCCCCCGTCCGGGGCGGCGTCGCCCTCGGACGCGCCTTCGTCCGTAACGGCGTCGCCGGAATCCTTATCGACGTCCGCGCCGCCGTTCCCGTCGGAGACGCCCTCATCACCAACTGCGGGCTCGGCTCCCGAATCCGCTGTGTCGATAACGCCGGGGTCGCCCTCCTCAAGCCCGGGCTCCACAACACCCGGATCTTCATCTACTATACCAGGCTCTTCGCCGCCGGACTCGCCGTCAACCGGGCCGTCAATCCCCTCTTCACCGGACGGAGACGGGGATGGAGACGGCTTGACATTGAGCTTCTGCCGGTGCAGCTCCCAGCCCTCCTCAACGCCTGTCTTGATCTCGACGACTTCCTCGTACATGTACTTCTCCTGGTTGAGTATCCTGGAGGTTATTCCCACCGTAACGGGCACGGCGTAGAAGCCTTCCGGGACAACGCCCTCCGGCAGGTCAATCGCGTTTTCGGGCCGCTCCTTGGTCTTAACATATACGCACTCGCCGTCAATCAGCGGCTTGATGACGTCAATCGACGCAACCAGCGGACTCTCGACCTCGGCGAGTATGGCCTTGAAGCTCACGCCGTAGCTGTTGCGCAGCCGCCCGTCCGAGTTGTCGACCTCGATTTTGCACGGGTAGGTTATGTAGCCGTAGTCGTTTTTGCCCTCGAGCGATATGGATTTCACCGTCCCGGGAATACCGGGCATGCTGTCGTCGCCGCCCTCCGACACCTCGACCGACAGGCCGACCTTGAAATACTGAAGATTTGCCTGTTCAATGTTGGCCTCTATTACCATTCTGTCCATCTGGGCGATGTTGCATATTGTGACACTCGGATCAATCATCTGGTCAAAATTCGCGGAAAACATGAGCAGAGTACCGCTTATTGGGGCGGTCACGGTCAGCTTGTCGTAAAGCGTCATTTGCTCGGCCTTTTCCGCCTGCTTTTCCTCGATTTTCTGCTCGGAGGCGGCTATGAGCTCCTCTTGCATTTTAATCGCGCTAAGGTAACCCTCTATGGCGGAGTTGTCGGGGGTGAACTCAATCTGGAGCAGCAGGTCGCCCTGTTTGTACTCGTAAAAGTTGCGCAGGTTGTATGTTTTCAGGTTGCCGGACGCCCCCGCGTAGACGATCTCCTCGCGGCTGTACTCGAGCTCGCCCGCGCCCGCAGGCAGTATGCTCTCACCGGAGGCGTTTGTAAGGGTGGCTGTGGCCGCCATCTTTTTTGTTAGCGCACCCGGGTTCTTGACGCTTATCTCCACCTCAAACGTAATGGTTCCGTCGGTCTGGATGTTCTTGACCTTTTCAATACTGGTCACCGTTCCGTCCACCACGGTCATGGATGCGGGAATTGAAACGCTGGCCTTCATGCCCGTCTTGATATCGCTTATGTAGCCGTATGAAAAATACTGGCGCAATATCATAACGCTGTCGTCGATCAGTGTACCGAGTGTCTTACCCTTGGTCATGCTTGCGCCGATGGTCTCCTTTGAGACGTCGATTATTTTTCCGGAGAACGGCGCGTAGACAACCGCGTCCTTCGCCTGCTGAAGCTGATCCGAGTTGGCCTCGTTCATCTTCTCGGTGGTATCGGCGATACTTTCCCTCGCCTTTTCTATGGCTGTGTTTTCCGCGTCTATCTCTTTATCAATCGCCGCAATAGCCTTATCCAGTTCCGCGCCGTCCAGTACGCACAGCACATCGCCCTCATGGACCTGCATTCCCTCAAAGCCGTTGGACTCAATAACCTTTCCCTTGACCTCGCTTCTGACCTCAAGGGACTCCACAGGGGCGGCATAGCCCCATCCGGTGACCTGCTGCGTCAGCTTGTCCATCCGGCGGACTATGTCG
Organism: Oscillospiraceae bacterium; assembly: GCA_031556035.1. Classification (GTDB taxonomy): domain Bacteria; phylum Bacillota; class Clostridia; order Oscillospirales; family UBA929; genus JAVBTT01. Next base: position 68,819 of record JAVBTT010000012.1, on the reverse strand, counting down.
GTTGTGTAGTATTGGGGCTCGGGAGAATAAAAGACTATTTTTACGGCTATAACAAGCCCCACCGCGATGGCAAGAAAGACGCATGACCAAATAATGCGCGCGATTGTCTTTCGCCCTCGCACATTTGGGGTCTTCCTCCGTGGCCCTGTTGGTCCACCGTTCACGCCGGGTACGCCCGGCGCGTGAGGCGCCGCGCTCTGCTGGACAGGCTGCCCGGTCTGCTGAGAAGGGGCGGGGTTTTGAACTTCGCTCATAAACTTTCCTCCTGTGACTCCTGACTGTATTGGGGCCGGAATTGCCCTGCGCTAAGCGTCACATGCAATTGTATGTGAACATGCATGATGCTTCAAGTCGGCAACAAAAACAAAACGGTTACATTTCTGTCAATCATCCGGCCGCGAGAATAAAAACCCGGTGTGATGTTAGACGATGCCGGCGGGCGGATGTTCCAAATAAATGTTGAAACCCGCGACAAAAAATATGTAAACAGGCTTTCCGTGACATTATATGATAAACGGGTCGGTATATCAAGCTTGAATGACATCTACACATACATTATTAATAAAAACTTAAGCATTATGTAAAGCTATTTATATGTTGCCGCGCGGAGGAAAAAATTGTGGTCGGCTGTAAACCGGCCACAATTATATGGTATAACCCTCATATCCAAATGGGTTTAAAAGGTTCTTTCCCGCAGGCTGGTATCCAGTTTGTTTATGTCTTTTCTAAAGTACGCAACAAGATCCCGCAGGTTTAAAAAGCAACCCAGCACATTTGCCGCCAGATATGCCCACACATACCCCATAAGCCGCAGCTCGGGACGCGCCACGCCAAGCCATGTAAGCGCCAGCTGGAGAACCCCCGCCGCTATCATGTTCGCTGCCGCCGCCTTCTGCTTTCCTATGCCGTTGAGCAGGCTGTGCAGCACGTATTCAAAGCAGCTGAAAAGAGTGGCCACCGCCAGCGGTTCCATATACGCCCCGGCGTTGGGATTTTTGAAAAGCGCGACCGAAATCGGCTTTCCAAACAGGATCAGCAGGGCGGTCATCGGCAGCGTTATTGCAGTTATAATCAGCAGAGAGGATTTTATCTTTCGCAGAAGCGATTTGTAGTCCCTGAGGGCTACGGACTCCGATACCCGAGGGATAGTCACAAGGCTCACCGCGACGACAAACGCCATGGGGAGCGCCAGCAGAGGCATTGTCATGCCGAAGGCCACGCCATAGGAGGAAAGGGCCTGCGACGAATCGACGCCAGACGCGATAAGCCGCGCGGGTATGATTATTGTGTTGACAGAGCCTATCAGGTTCACACTAACATTTGCAAGCGCGACCGGCACCGCGATCTGCGCCATTCGGCGGCGCATGTCTGGAAGCGGAACCCCGGTTGGAACCACCTCTCTCCGGGTGATACGGAACATAAAGGTCAGCAGGGATGCGCTGATTACCTCGCTTATTATCATTCCTATGACAATCAGGCCCACCTGCTGTTCATGATATACGGGCTTTAAAAATATGAGTAGTCCGAGTATCGCAGCAGCCCGCGATAACTGCTCAAGCACCTCCGATATCGCCGGGGGAACAACGTTTTTTCTACCGTAAAAATAGTTTTTATGCACGTTTTCCCAGCCGGTGAGCATAATGCATGGAAGCAGAAAAAGCAGGCCCAGTCTGGTGCGCGCGTCGCCGAGCAGATATACTGACACAGCGTCGGAAAACGGCACGATCAGCAGGCACAGGCCGAGGGTCAGCAGGATATATCCCATCAGGGCGTTGCGCACCACCTGACGCACCGCCCGCTCGTTGCCAAGCGCCGTGTAGCTCGCCGTCATGCGGGACACGGCCACCGTGATCCCGGAGACGCACAGCGACATAACTACCGAATAGACAGGCATAATGAGCTGATACAGCCCCAGCGCCTCCGGGTCGATCAGGCGCGACAGCCACACTCGGTAGGCAAACCCGAGTATCTGCGAGAACAGATTTACGGCGGTAAGCAGCAGCGCCCCGCGCACAATCGAGGAATCGTCCCTTTGTCTCATTTAAGCCCCTCCCCTGAACAAGCTTATTCGGGAGAGGGGCTAAATAGACAAGGTATAATACAGGCGGGCAGCTGTACAATTTGGCCTCTTTAGACGGGGATTTCGCCGGGGAGCGGGTATTGGGACTGCCCAAATTTAGCAAAATAATCCTGTAGAACGTATTGACATATTTCCAGATATTACTTAATATATGATTGGTATTTGGGGGAACAAATCGGGGAGGAGGAAAGAAGTTCAATCGCTTGTCGCTTAGATTTGTGTGTGCGGGAACATAGGGAGGTGAGACATATTCTTGGCAAAAAGGTGTATTTAGCTATTGCTGTCAACTTCTTTGTTGGAGCGGTTATTGAAACCCTAATAAGTGGGCAAATCATAAACGCGTCAATTCCTGCGCTTTTGGCATTAGCACACTTGATTTTTTTCATATACATATATTATGCAGAAAAATCCGGTAAATCCATTGAAAAACTTTATTACAGGCCCCTGTCTGCCATTCGGGCATGTATCGCATTTGCTGTCGCAATTGTGGGGTTAATTATATTTTACTTTAATGCGCAATTTGGTCAGATGAGATTATTGTGCTTTTTCATTTCTATGATACTTATTCTTTACTTATTTTCCGTACTGGATAGGTTTAAGAAAAAAAGTGCTTGTAATCCAGACAAATAAACTGAGAATAAAAAAACGGCGCTTAATCATAGCTGGAACGCGGCCGCCTGTACAAGCCCCAAAACCTGCTCAAGGTGCGACGATCCTTCGGGGAGTTCGCTTGGGCACGACCCCGGAGCGGCCGCGACATGCACAGCAGCACAGAAATGCACTGTTTGCGGTACTCAGATAAAGGCCGCCTTGGGTCATAATAATGACGATTATAGACCATATACTTCGTATTATCACAAAGTTTATTGCAGCAGAAGCGGATGTAATTACTATAAAGGCACCGAATCACATAAAATTATTAATCCCGGTCAATATTGCGAACTGTGCGGCGCACTTGGGGTAACCAACGAAGTCCCGCCCGACCCGGATCACGAGCATGAGGGCGGCGAAACCCCGTAATAGATGTAAAAGGGCCTTCCGGCGGAGGCCCTTTTACCATATGTCGCCCCCTACAGCTTCAGATCCTCCTTAATCTTGCTCGTCGATATCTCCGGCGTGCGCGGCAGGTACACAACCTCGCAGATATCCTTCAGAAAATCGAATTTCCCCTCCCAGTCGTCCCCCATCACAAAGATGTCAGCCTTGTAAAGCAGCACGTCGTCACGCTTCTGCTCCCAGCCGTTCTCGGGGATTACAAGGTCCACATAGCGCAGCGACTCCAGCAGCGTCCTGCGCTCCTCATAGGAGAAATATGTTTTCTTGTTCTTTTCCACAGAGTTGAACTCATCGGTGGACAGCGCGACGATCAGGTAGTCCCCCAAAGCCCTGGCGCGCCTTAACAGCTTAATGTGCCCGTAATGCAGCAGGTCAAACGTGCCGTAAGTTATTACCCTTTTCAAATCACTTTTTCCTCCCCTTAACAAAGTCCAGCGCCGCGGCTATCAGCTTCGCGGCCATATCGATGAGCTCCCTTGCGTACATCGCCAGCGTCGCGGCGCACAGTACGGCGCAGGCGGGCACAGCCGCCGTTCCCCACAATATATAAACCGCCGCCTGGGCAAACAGCAGGACAAGCGACGCTGAGAGCCTGACGGCCGGCAGCCGCAGCTTAACAAAACGCCTGGTGTCTATTACCCGGGAAACGCAGGTGACGAGCTGCCCCAGCATGGTGGCCGCTGCCGCGCCATGGACGCCAATCACGCGGATAAGGACAAAGCACAGCGCGACGCTGGACAGCGCCCCCGCCATCGTCGTCACCATGCTCCGCCTTGAGCTCTTTGTGACAAGATAAATCGTTCCAAAAAAACCCGAAAAAGACGCGAAAATCGCCGCTATGACCAGCAGAGGGATATAAACCCACGCCTGATAAAACTCGTTCTGCATAAGAAACTTCGCCAGAAGCGGCGCAAGCAGTATAATACCCGCGCCCGCGGGAAAAGTCACCTGCGCCAAACGTGCAAACACGCCCGAGTAAAACTCGTCCCTGTCCTCCTTGCCGTACTCCTGCACGGACGATATCTGCCAGGCTTGCTGAAACATCGTGGTTATCATTGTGACTGTGTTGGGTATCGCCGCCGCCATCGCGTACATGCCGGCTATGTCCAGACCATATACCCCCACGATAATAAGCCGGTTGGCGTAAGGCAGGACAAGCCAGCTCAGCGTGTTGGGAATCAGCGGCAGTGAATATTCCAGCATCTGCCCCGTAAGGCCGGTTGCAGGCAATCTAAGCCTTATATACTTGTGCAGGCGCGCGGCGATGAAGAAGTGGGCGCAGGTTATCGCGGCGGACAGGGCCGAGGCGAGCAGATAGCCCCGCACACCCATAGGGATCACAATCAGAAAGAGGATGTTAAACAGGGCTGTTGCGAGCGCGTAAATTATGCCGTTCACGGCAAAGGTTTTGACCATGCCTATGCCGCGCACAAACTGGGCCAGCATGGAGCGCAGCGCGTTAAAACCGAAATACAGCGCGGACAGCGCGACATACCCCGCAAAGTCCGGCAGCCAGGCGCATATAAACGGCGAGGCAGCCGCCATGATAATGCAGCCCATCAGCGTTATTCTCAGCGCGGACGTAAATATCTGATCCCGGTTGTCCTCGCCGTCAAGCGCGAAGCGCAGCACCGCCTCGACAATCCCAAGCGTGAGTATCGGCACCAGAATTTCGGAAATCAGGAATACCGTGTCGACAATTCCGTACTCCTCGGTGCTGAGCACCCCGGAGTATACGCGGAGCATCAAAAAGCGGATGAGCTTGGCCGAGAAATTGCCGATGGCGAATATCAGCGTGTTTCCCAGCAGCTTTTTATAGCGTTCGTTCATCGGTCTATACCCAGATACGATATCAGCCGGTCGCGGCTGTCGCGGTCAGAATAGAGGTTAAAGCGCCTGTTCACAGCCTCGCGCTCTCCGGCGTATCTGTCATTCCCGTCCAAAAGCTCGTCCATTGCGTCCAAAAGCTCAGATACGGTGTGGGCCTTGGGCCCCGGCATGACGGACGTTGGATCGTCGAAGAAGAAGCCCAGTCTGTCCCTGTAGCTTTCCAGATCGTCAAAGGCAAAAATTATCGGCTTTCCGGTTATTAGAAAATCGAAATAGACCGACGAGTAGTCCGTTATAAGCAGGTCGCAGCGCCCGAGCAGCTCATAGGTCTGAAGCCCTGCCGCGGCAAGCTCCCCGTTGGTCAGCAGCATAATGTTGGACAGCTTTTCCGGAAGCAGCCTCAGCGCGTCCGCGGCCGGATGCGGCTTGATGATAAGAAGCACTCCCCTGTCGCGCAGAGCCGCGTTAAGCCCCGGCATGTCCTCCGGGGTAACGATCGGAAAATCCCTGTCCGAATCACTGCGCCCGATGGAGGCGGCCTTTCTGAATGTCGGCATCCAGATGACCGTTTTTTTGAAGGCTCCACGGTCAATGCCCAATGGGGAGAATACGTCCTTTTCGGTAAAAAGCCAGTCGTTGCGAGGATACCCGAGCGTAAGTATTTTTTCCTCCGGGCAGCCGAAGGTCTTGCGCATAAGGGTGTCGACCTCCACCGACGCCGAAATCACATAGGAAAACGCGTCTCTCTCCTTGAACACGCCTTCTTGGTACATTGATATGTCCTTCAGCGGCGTACCGTGCCACAGGTTCACAACGGTCTGTCCCCTGCCGGGCGTATAGGCCCTGTGCAAGCTCGCGTGGGTATAGAAAACAAAGGGGGACGAGTAAAACGCCCTCCGGACCTCCTTTTTATTTGAGCACCAGCGCACATTGGAGGGCAGAGTCTCAGGGCGCGAACATTCGGAATAATAAACTATGTCCACCCCGCGCTTTTTCGACAGCGCCTCCATAAGCGCCCAGCCGTTCTCCTGCCTGAACGCGGCGTCAATAAACAGCACCCGGTTTTTAATCTTTCGAGTCAAATTGTTCCTGAGCCTGAGCAAACATATTATGACCGGCCGCAAAAAAGGCCCGGCCAGCTTCCTCGCAAAAGACATCAAGGCGATAACCTCCCGGAAATCAACTGCAAATACCCCGCCTGCGGCGGGGTAAAGTATGTTGTACTCGTTTTTATTTCGCTTCTCTCGCCAGCGTATCCGCCATGTCGGTTCTCTCCCACGGAAGCCCGAGCTCCGGCCGCCCAAAATGCCCATACGCCGCCACTGGCGTATATATCGGTCTGCGCAAGTCAAGGTACTCTATTATTTTCACCGGGCGCAGGTCAAAGCAGGAGCTGACCAGCCCGGCCAGGCGCTCGTCGGATATTTTCCCGGTGCCGAAGGTCTCCACAAGAACACTCACCGGGTGGGCGACGCCTATGGCGTAAGCGATCTCGATCTCGCACCTTCTCGCGAGCCCCGCAGCGACAATGTTCTTGGCAACATATCGGGCCATATATGAGGCGCTGCGGTCGACCTTGGTAGGATCCTTTCCGGAGAACGCGCCGCCGCCGTGGCGGGAGTAGCCGCCGTAGGAATCTACGATTATCTTGCGCCCGGTGAGGCCCGAATCCCCCTGCGGGCCGCCCACTACGAACCGCCCGGTGGGGTTGATGTAAATCTTCGTGTCGCCGTCGATGTACCCTGCCGGTATCGCCGGGGCAATGACGCATTCGCGCACTCTGGCGCGCAGGGTTTCAATGTCAATGTCGGGGCTGTGCTGAGTGGATACCACAATGGCCTCGCAGCGCTCTACCCTGCCGTCGGCGTCATACTGAACCGTCACCTGGGCCTTGCCGTCGGGCCGCAGGAAATCCAGGCCCTCGCGGCGTGCCTCCGCAAGCCTCTTGCAAAGCGCGTGGGAAAGGGTGATAGCCGCGGGCATCAGCTCCGGGGTTTCGTCACAGGCGTAGCCGAACATCATACCCTGATCCCCGGCGCCGATCATGTCGGCGTCGTCCGAGCCCCCAGCCTTGACTTCCAGGGATCTGTCCACCCCGAGCGCGATGTCGGGGCTCTGCTCGTCAATCGTGGTGATGACGGCGCAGCTCTTGGAATCAAAGCCGTATTCCGGCCTGTTGTAGCCTATCCTGTCAATGGTCTTCCGTACGATCGACGGAATATCCACGTAGCATTTGGTCGATATCTCGCCCATTACCAGCGCCATTCCGGTTGTAACGATTGTTTCGCAAGCCACCCTCGCGGAGTCGTCGCACTCCAGTATTGCGTCCAGCACCGCGTCCGAAATCTGGTCGCAGACCTTGTCCGGATGACCTTCGGTGACGGATTCCGATGTAAAAAGTCTCATAAAACATCTCCTAAAAAAAAGTATCTAATATGTATCCCCGCCTTCGGCGGGGATACATATATATTTTTTAATACGAAGCCATATATTTTCTCTGTGCCTCGGTGAGCTCGTCAATGCCAAGTCCCATTGCTCCAAGCTTGAAGCGAGCGATTTGGTCGTCTATCTCCCCCGGAAGATCATACACCCCCGGTGCCATCCCCGGGCCGTTTTCAAGCATATACCTCAGCCCGAGCGCCTGCACCGCGAAGGTCATGTCCATTATCTCGACCGGGTGCCCCTGCCCCGCGGCAAGATTCACAAGCCTGCCCTCAGCCAGCACGTTCAGCACCCGTCCGTCCCCTTGCGCGTAGCCAACAATGTCCGGACGCTGGTCTATTGTCTCAACCGCGGTCTCACGCAGCGCCTTCACGTCAACCTCTATGTCGAAGTGGCCCGCGTTGCACAGCACCGCGCCGTCCTTCATGAGGTCGAAATGAGGCTTTGTTATAACGTCCCGGTTGCCGGTCACGGTGATAAAAAAATCCCCGAGCGGCGAAGCTTGCTCCATCGTCATGACCCGATAGCCGTCCATGACGGCCTCAATCGCCTTGACCGGGTCGATCTCGGTGACTATCACATGCGCCCCCAGCCCCGCCGCTCTTGACGCCACTCCCCTGCCGCACCAGCCATACCCGGCAACCACCACCGTCTTGCCGGTCATTTGCAGATTTGTCGCGTGCATAATGGCCGCGACGGTGGACTGCCCTGTGCCGTAGCGGTTATCGAACAGGTGCTTCATTTTGGCGTCGTTTGCGGCCATTACCGGGTATTTCAGCAGCCCGGCGGCGTGCCTGGCGTGGAGCCTTGTCACTCCGGTTGTGGTTTCCTCTGTCGCGCCCACTACCCTGTCCCCATATTGCGCGCAGGGGCCGTGCAGCAGCTCCACTATGTCCCCGCCGTCGTCCAGAAAGATATGCGGGCGGCATTTCAGCGCACGGGTCAGCTGATCCGTATATTCCTCCGGCGTACAGCCGTACATCGCGTTGACGTCTACTCCCATGGACGCCAGGCCGGCAGCCACATCGTCCTGGGTGGAAAGCGGGTTGGTGCCGGTCGCGTGAACCTCCGCCCCTCCCGCCTTCAGCGCGAGGCACAGGCATGCCGTCTTGGCCTCAAGGTGCACAGCCACCGTCACGACCCTGCCTTTAAAAGGCCTTTCAGCCTCAAAAACGCGCTCAAGCTCGTTCAACACGGGCATGTACCGCTTTGCCCACCGGATTTTCCTTATTCCGGCCTCCGCGAGGGACGGATCCCGAAGCAGCATGGCCAAACCCCTTTACAAGTTATTTCTGAAATGGTATCATATATAAATTAATTTTGCAAGGAGGGGTTTAACAAATGAGCGACGAAATCAGGGCTATGGCCGACCGCATACGCGAACTGCGCGACATATGCGGATACACGCGGGCGTCCATGGCGGAGAGCCTCGGAATCTCGGACGAGAAATACGCTTCCTATGAGGATTGCGGCGAGGATATCCCGATCAGCGTACTCTATCAGCTGTCAAACCTGTTATCGGTGGACATAAACGAGCTGCTCACCGGCAAGGCCCCGCACCTGCAAACCTATTGCGTCGTGCGCAGAGGCCAGGGCAGGCGCATCGACCGCTACCCCGGCTATTCGTTCCAGAGCCTTGCCAGCACCTTCAAGCGCAAAATAATGGAGCCCCTGCTCGTCTCGGTTGACCCGTCAGACGAGCCCGAGCTCGTCACCCATCCCGGGCAGGAGTTCAACCTTGTGCTGGAGGGCGTTATAGACCTCTATTTTGACAGCAAGGTTATCCGCCTTGAGTCCGGGGACAGCATATATTTTAGCCCCGCGCATCCGCACGGCCAGCGCGCCGTGGGCGGCACGGCCAAATTTTTGACGGTTATTGCGGAATAAGAAGAGCGCAGCCACGCGCCTTGAAAGGACTGATACAGACATGCTGATTGAAAGATTTCTGCCCCGCACGGAGTTTGACTCCTACGAGGATTTTGCTGAAAACTACACCCTTAACGTTCCTGACGGCTTCAACTTCGGCTTCGACATAATCGACGAGTGGGCAAAACTCGACCCCGGCAAAAAGGCCCTTGTCTGGTGCGATGACCACGGCGGAGAGAAAACGCTGACCTTCGGCGATGTCTCCGAGCTTTCAAACCGCGCCGCCAACTGGTTTGTTTCAAACGGGATAAAAAAGGGCGACAAGGTGCTTCTGATACTGCGCCGCCGCTGGGAATACTGGATTTGCGCTGTCGCGCTGCACAAGCTGGGCGCGGTTGTGATTCCTGCCTCGCTTCAGCTCACCTCCAAGGATATCGCATATCGCGTCAAGGCGGCAGACGTCTCCATGCTGGTCTGCGTCGCGGACGATTATCTTGTCGGGCAGGTTGAGAGCTCGGAGGTTTCACTTCCGCGCGCGCTCGTTGCCGGGAAGCGCCCCGGCTGGCTCGACTTCGACCTTGAGAGCCATACATCAGAGTTTATGCGCCCCTCCGGGGACGCCTCAACAAAAAACGACGACCTGATGCTGATGTACTTTACCTCAGGCACAACCGGGATGCCCAAGATGGTCATGCACGATTTTGTCCATCCGCTGGGGCACATCGTCACGGCGAAGTACTGGCAGCAGGTGCGGGACGGCGGGCTGCACATGTCGGTGTCCGACTCGGGCTGGGCCAAGTTCGGCTGGGGCAAGATATACGGGCAGTGGATATGCGGCGCGGTGATCTTCGCCTATGACATGGACAAGTTTGTCCCCAAGAACCTGCTTCGGAAGATGCAGGATTATAAACTCACGACGTTCTGCGCTCCGCCGACTATGTACCGGTTCATGCTCCAGGAGGATCTGACGACATACGACCTCAGCTCCATCAAGCACTGCTGCAACGCAGGCGAGCCGCTCAACCCGGATGTATACCGCCGCTTTTACGAGCTCACGGGGCTCAAGCTCACCGAGGGCTTCGGGCAGAGCGAATCAACAGTGCTTATAGCCAATCACCCCTGGACAGAACCCCGGCCAGGCTCCATGGGCAAGCCGTCCCCCCTCTATGATATCGACCTTGTAAACGCCGAGGGCGGGAGCTGTGAGGAGGGCGAGGAGGGCGAAATCGTCATCCGCGGACTCTCAAAGCCCAACGGCCTGTTCAAGGGCTATTACAACGACAGCGAATACACCTCCTCAGTAATACATGATGGCATGTATCGCACGGGAGACGTGGCCTGGCGCGACGACGACGGCTACTACTGGTTTGTCGGGCGCAACGACGACGTAATCAAGTGCTCCGGCTACCGCATCGGACCCTTTGAGGTGGAGAGCGCGCTTATCGAGCACCCCGCCGTCGTAGAGTGCGCGGTGACGGCAGTGCCCGACCCTGTGCGCGGCCAGGTGGTCAAGGCCAGTGTAATACTTGCGGCGGGCTACAGTCCGTCTGAAGGGCTCGCGAAGGAGCTTCAGGAGCATGTCAAGCGGGTCACCGCGCCATATAAATACCCGCGTATCGTGGAGTTTGTGTCTGAGCTTCCAAAAACGGTATCCGGAAAAATAAAGCGCGCCCAAATCAGAAGGCAGGACAGTGAAAAATAGGAGCGACAGCATGATCCCCCGCCTTACGGCGGGGGATCATGCTGTCATCTATAAAAGCAGCTTTATTAAAAAGGTCACCAGCCACGCAACTCCGGTAAGGGCGGCGCCGGCTGCCAGATATACAATCGGGGGCAGCGCTTTTCGCCCGCCCGGCCTTCTGACATAACTTTCCGCGACGCTGCACGCCTCCCGGACAAGCTCGTCCGAGGAAACGCCAGCCGATTTCTCGTCCCTCAGCACAAATATGGCCTGCTCAAACGCCCTCGTATCCGGGAATCTCACCACGACCACACGACGGGACAGTCCCTTTACCAAATCGCTCACGCTCCAACTTTAAGGAAATAATAAGGGTTGTGTATTCCCCTCCAAAGGCGGGAATACACTTCCATACATCAAAAGCTCAATACTCGAGAACCACGTGTTGACTGTATTATTTCCCCAAAAGATAAAAGCTATTCCAATTCGGCGTCTTTTCTCTTATGAACCTTCAGCGCGATAACAGTCATGTCGTCGCACCTGCCCTCGCGCAGCACCGCCTGGCGCAGCACCTCAGCTGCCAAATCCTTGGGAGTTTCCTGCCCGCAGCCCTGGAGCGCCGGGATCAACCACTCACCTCCCTCCGTGCCCGTAACCCCATCAGATACCATGACGCAGACATCGCCGGAATTGAGCTGTATCGAAGTCATATCCGGCGCTCCGTTGCCGCCAAGGCCCATCCCAGAGGGCAGCGCCTTTCCCGAGACTCGTTTGACTTTTTCTCCCTTCTTTATATAGGTGGGCGACGCGCCGTTCTTAAAAAACCTTGTCTCACCGCTGAGAAGATCGCATATCAGCAGATCGACCGTCACAAATCCCCCCTCTTCCCTGAGCACCAGAGCGGAGTTAAGCGTCTCCAGCGCTATCTCAGGCTGTATTCCGGCGCGCAAAAAGCGCTCCAGAAGCTTTATCGCCTGTGACGAGCCCACAGCCGCCTCCATTCCGCTGCCCATACCGTCCGACAGCAGAATAAACAGCTTCCCGTCCGGCGTCTTGAAGTATGTCCCGCTGTCGCCGCTGATTTCCTCGCCCTTTTTCTTGTGCGAAGCCACCCCGAGTGTCGCCGAATAGCACTCGGCTTCGCCAAACAGCAGGCGCGCGCAATGGGGATTGACCGCGTATTCTGGCTGAGACACCGGGAATCCGGCGCACATCCCCACCTGCCGCAGCATATTCGCCCTCTCCATTTCCAGCAGCCTGCCGGCCTCGTTCCCCTCTATCTCCACCCAGCGCCTGCCAGCGGCGTCCTTATATACCATCCCCTTGAGATCAAGCCGACTGCCCTTGAGATAGCGCTGCAGCCTTTGCTCCGCCCTGTCGTCAAAGGTTATCCCCTGCCCGACCTCCCCCGCCACATGCTCAAGGATGCGCGACATCTCGGAATACTGCCGGCATATCTGGGTGCGGTTCTCGCTGAGCCTGCTCTTATATTGACGCCTTATCAGCAGGGCGTTCATTTCCTCATTGATTGAGGCAAGAAATTTTCCGAACTGTACGCAGCGGGACGCGAAATGGGCCGGGAAATCCCCGCTTTCCGCCCTCCCTCTCTTACCGAGCCTGGCGGATGCGTCGGAAAATACCTGCCTGGTCATTGAGGCGTCCCTGTCCCAGCACACCCCGCGCATCGCGCAGCGCCTGCATACCTTTTCGGCGGTCTGGTCAAACACCGTAAAGATGTCGTTGTCGTTGCGGCTGTCCACCCCCTCAAACGCGTTCTGAAGGGAATTGTAGAGCTCCCGGAAAGCAGAGGAGGTGTTTTCAAGTCTGCGCCTCGCAAAGCTCTGCGAGCGCTTTGCCCCGTCGTTCCTGGCGTCCGGCTCCTCCTCTAGGCCCTCGATAGCCCGCGCGGAGGATTTATCCGGTATCAGCATAAAGGCCGTTGAGGCCACAAACGTCTCTATCAGCACAGCCACCCTCAGGCTGGGGCTGTCCGCCCAAAGCGCCGTAGCACCTCCGGCTACAACGTATATGACCGCGGCCAGCAGCTTTCCCCTCTTCTTGAACACCCCGGCCAGCAGCCCGGATATCCCGTACGCCATGGAGAAGTAAGCCCGCCCCAGCGCCATGTCCATCGTCAGCCCTATAGCAAGCCCGCTCGCGCTGCCCACGCCGGCGCCGCCCCGGTAAGCGCTGAGGAGCACAAAAAGCGATGCCGCAAAGCGCGCCGGATGAAGCTGCCCCAGCACAACCCATCCGCTCAGCGACATAAACAAAGTGGCGGAAAGCACCAGCTGGCTTACCGAACGGCGCAGCCTTCCCTCCGAATCCTGACCGCTCAGAGCGACGCTGTAAAAATACGCGCTGCCCGCCATCATCAGGGTGTCGGTGAGGAACACCAAGACGCTTGTCAGGCCGAAGCCTTCTCCCGCGAGTATGACGCCCCCCACAAACGCGGCTGAAATAGCTGCCGCTGTCGGCATAAAAAAGATGTGCTTTGAAAATTTGCTTCCCCTGAACACAAAGCCCGAGCTGTATACGATCACGAGAATTGCTATGTATTTGATGCTGTCGACATCGTCCCAGGAAAGCAGGTATCCCCCGAGAGCTCCAACTGCCGCCAACAGCCCTCCGAGCCCGCCGCCGGCCGCCGCGGCTAGCCCCACCCCAAACGGGGCCAGATTGCCCAATATCACCGCGCGGGCCAGCAAAAAGCCCATTACCGTGCGGGCTGCGTAACCCAGCGCACGATAAAAGACTGGGTTCGCCAGCAGCTCTTTAACCGCCCCCGCAAGACCAAACCGAGGCGCTGCTCTCTCAAGACGCCTGTTCTCCATTGTATACTCCCCCATATTGCTTGTCCTAAAGCAGCGCCGGCGCTAACTTTTGGTATGAGAAATTATAATAGATGGGCCTGTGGATTTTTGGTCGGGAAATGACGGCGCTATTGAAATGTTCAGGGAAATAGTGTATTGTGAATTAAACGGCGGTTACATCGCAATGTCCGTACACTTTATGTACGCTTGGAGAAGATGCCATGATACATGTCGAATTTGATTTTGACATTTACAGTTCACTTCTTGTCCCCAAAACCGGAATATCTAACAGCTCCCTTGAGGAGCTTAGCGCCTTTCTTCAATCAAAGCTCCCGCCGAACAAATATATTATCTGTAAATAATCATATAATGCAATACATATTCTAACCGACCGGAGGGCTGCTCAATGGCTGTGGAAATCGAAATAAAGCTCAGGATAAACAACAACAAGACCGTCGGGCTCATATGCGACGATGCGGTGGTCGAGGAGGGCCGCATGGAGGCCTGGCGGGATGTCACGATGCGCTCGACATATTTCGATACCCCGTCGCACGAGCTGTACCGACGCAAATGGACTCTGCGACGTCGCCTTGAGGACGACGCCTCCATCATCGCTTTTAAGCAGATGGGCTTTCAGGAGGAATCCCTGTTTTCACGCGAGGAATGGCAAATACCGGGAGAATCGATTGAGGAAGCGCTCCCGGCGCTCGTGCACCGGGGCGCTCCGCGCGAGCTGCTGGAGCTCTCAGGTTTTGTAGAGCGCTGCTCAGTCAGCTTTGTGAGGCACGCAACAAAGCTTCGGCTGCCCGAGGGCTCGATAGTCGAGCTGGCCATCGACAGGGGGCACATCAGGGCTGGAGACAAGACCGAGCCCATGCTTGAGCTGGAGCTGGAGCTTCTCTCCGGCGAGCCTGAAGAAATGGTTTCGATTGCAGCGTCCTGGGAATCGAAATTCAACCTTTCCAAGGAGTGCCACAGCAAGTATATGCGGGCGCTGCGCCTGCTGGAATCGGGCGAATCGGAGGATCAGAATGGATAATTACACCGCTTATCAGCGTTTTCCCGATAATTACCCCATGCGGCCCAATGTGGCGCTGACGATCTGGAACGCACTTTGGCCCCCCGCGCTCTATATCGCTATGCAGACCATAGTGGCCCTGGTCGGCAGCGTCATGCTCAATATTAGTCTTAGTCTGTCAAACGATTATGCCTCAATGAGCTACGAGGAAATTATGGCTTTGACCAATGACTACCTCGACTCCTGGCTCATGCCAATGATGATCATCAGCATGGTACTGTGCCTGGCTGTATTTATTCCGTTTTATATCAGGTTCCGCCGAGGGCAGGAGAAGCAAATCAGCCTTCCGGGCCTTGGCGCCGGGAACATTTTTCTGATACTTGTCCTGACCGTCTCCTCGTACTTTGTAATATTATCCGTATTATCCTTCCTGCCTCAGAACTTTGGAAACTACGCCCAGCACATGGAGTCCCTGTCCATGGGCACATTCCCCATGCAGCTGCTTGTGGTCGGGATAGGCGCCCCCATAGTCGAGGAGCTTTGTCTCAGGGGGATGACTCAGGACAGGCTAATGAAGATAATGCCACCCTTCGCCGCGATAGCCCTCCAAGCGGTGATATTCGGCATTATACACTTCAACATTGTGCAGGGCTCCTACGCGTTTATGCTCGGTCTGCTGCTGGGTTGGCTCTGTTGGCGATCCCGATCTCTGTGGGCAGCGATATTGTGTCACTTCTTTATGAATGCCGGCAACGTGCTGCTGGGGGAATTTCTTGACCGTATGGGGGAATTCATTGAAGCCGGTGAAGACATGGCCGGAGAGAGCGCGGGAGACCCATACGCCATCACCGGCACTCTGATTATACTGGCGTTTGCGCTGGCCTGCTCCGCAGCGCTGATATATGTGCTGAACAAAACGCTTCCGGGCCGCGGGAATACTAATATCTGTTTAGAGAGTAGATAATATAATCGGCAAAAACTTGCCTATGAAGGATAAAAACGCTGATTTGGATCGGTGGCTCACCAAATTGCGGTCACCCTATAAAGGCACATTCAGAAAGCAGAACAAACGGGTTCGCTTCAAAGGCGTGGTTAAAAATCAGTCTGTCTTTGAGGGACATTGATAGTTTTTCATCTAAAAATAATGAGGGGTGCTAAGAATGTCTTTTATTGAAAATGTTAAACGATTGTGTATTACAGACTTTCCCGAAGAAGGTCTGACAGAGGAACAGATTACAATCCGCAAAGCAGTCAAGTTGTTTCTTGACAGCAATGAAGAACAATCTGAAATATTACTCAGGGATTTACTGGCGGTTCCATGTGATAAGGAAATCAAGAATACTGCTGCTGAACTTCTTTTTGCAATATTGATATGGCAGGACAGGTTTGACGAACTGAGCGCACTTGGATTTCCACGAAATGAAGAAGAAGCAGAGCAAATAGACATGTATGATATTCGAGATACAGAATTCTTGCTGTCACCAGAGGCCGCGATAGTTGATATGCCGGAATTTCCGTGGATTCAACCGCTTATGACCGTTCAAATAAATGGGATGAGCAATAAATTTCTTGTTGATACAGGCGCAATGGCAACTATCGTTACTGCATCTGTGGTAGAGCGTTGCGGTCTTACTATTGAAGAAAAAAACATTGATGTCGCAGCGGCAACAGAAGGTGCTATGGCTACACAAACAGCCAGAATTGACAAACTTGAGCTCGGAAAATCTATCATCAAAAACAAGCGGTGCGTGATTATACCCGATGAAGCCCTCGATTTTAGTTCTGTTGGGGGCCCAAAAATCGACGGCTTGATTGGTTGGGAGATTATAAAACACCTGTACTGGGAAATTGATTATCAAAACCGCAAAGTGAAAGTACGCGCTTCGATTCAAGAAAATATAAAGCGAAATATGTGCTGTGATTTTTTCCCGATGGTGAAGATAGCGATAAACGGGTGCGAAACGATTGTCACAGGTTTTGATACTGGTGGAACTGTAACTAATTTTGGGAAAAGTACAGTCGGGCGATTTCCCGGAGCGGAAAAAAGCGAACGCGAAATGATGGGCGTTGGTCAGTCTGAACCTTCAATATATAGTGGCTATGTTGTACTAAAACTGCCTATCGATATTGGAGGCGCACAAATAACGTTGCAAGATGCTTTTGTACTTTCTGATAGTGAGTACAGTAAAGGTCGGACATTAGTTCAAGCTGGTGCTTTAGGTAGTGACGCAGCAATTGGCAAAGTTTTGGTTATTGACTATCAAAACAGACACTTGAGTATCAAATAATAAAGGCTTAGCACCATACATAATACCTCAAAGCGAAAGCCCCGCTTGCGAATCTCTTTCCATATCGGCTCAATGGGGTTCATCTCCGGGGTTGCGGGAGGCAGGAAGAACAGCTCGATGTTTTTTGGAACTTCCAAGTCCTTTGCCCTGCGCCAGGAAGCGCCGTCAGTGACCAGGAGAACGCTGTCCTGTGGATAACTTCTTCAGTTCCTGGACTCGTATGTTAATTTTTTTGAGGAGTCTATCTCCTCGTCGCTTGCTTTCTTGGGATGCTTGCTGCGTGGCATCACCTTGCGCCAGCCATGGCGGTGCAAAAAATATTACGGCGGCATCAAATAGTAGAAATTCTTGAGTGTGTGTCTGCCGCCGTAATATATCATTTCCTGTCATCCATTGGAAGATGTGTATCCAGAAATAGTATAAGTAGCCTGTACAGGGGGATGGCGACAGCCATCCCCCTTTGTTCCTATCTGGGTTCTATTACCACCGGCTCCGCCTTGTTTTTGCTGGAGCGTAAAAGCCCCATGCCGCTGCTCCGTGGGAATTCCGAGACCTTATTAATCACGCTCGCAGCCTCAGCCCTGGTAAGCGTACCCAATGGCCGGAAGGTTCCGTCAGTATAACCGGAAAAAATACTGTGAACAGACAGTCCGATGATCGCGTCGTTCGCCCAGCTGTCACGCGGGACATCGGAGTATATGCGCTCATTAAAGTCGATGACATTGCCGCATGGCACGATTTTGCATGTCAGTGCGGCCATTTCCTGGCGGGATATGATTGAGTCCGGCCGCAGCTCCCCATTTCCGTATCCGGAGAATAGCCCACGGTTCACGGCGGCTGTGAGATAACCCTGTGCCCAATGCCCATGTATATCCTTCATTGTGTTTGAAGCTTGATCTACCGACGATATGCCAAGCAGCTTGCAGAGCATGACGCAAACCTCCGCCCGCGTTATGCTTTCATTCGGCGCAAACTCCTCCTCTGTCACGCCGGATACAATTCCTTTTTCATACAGGTCAGTTACGCTGGGCTCATACCAGCCGCCGGAGACGTCAGTGAACGGTATACCGAATAGCCATATCTTATAGTTGTCCCAGAATACCTCGGGCTCCTGCCCCAGTGCCCAGCTAGCAACGCCCTTGAGATTGTATTTTTTTACAAGCCCCAGCTTCTTTGCAAGCGAGGTCTCATTCTCATACCAGATGTCGTATACTCCTGCTTTCAGCTTTTTTCCGCCCCACAGCCCGGCAGCGACGTCCCCCTCGCTTATTGTCATAGTTGCCCGGGCGCTGTCGGCAGTTGTGTCATACCATACGGTGGAGGGGTACACACTCGTAAGATTGTAGATGTCCGAGATGATCAGCGCCTTGCCGCCGACCTCCTCGCCCTCAATCCAATATCGTCCGTAGAACGGCACTCCCATCATCAGCTTCGATGCAGGCACATCCTTTAAAGCCTGTTGAATCGACTTCTCAATGAACGGCAGGCCTGCCACGTCTCCCGGCACCGGATCCCCGTCGTAATGGTTGTCATAGGTCATTATGAACACTGAATCGCATATTTCGCCAAGGGCTTTCATGTCGTACTGCCCCTGCCATCCGGTGCTTATCCCCCAGGGGTTCGGAGCGACGCATACAGACAGCGTCTTGTTTCTCGGCAGCTTGCTTCTCAGCGCCCGGATGAAGTTTGTGAACGCTTCCCTGTCGTTCTGGTTGAGGTTTTCAATGTCAACGTCAATTCCGTCGAAGCCGTACTCGTCCACAAGTGAGGCCAGCTGCGCGGCAATTGAGTAGGCATTGCCCAAAGCCGCTCTCCCCGCCTCCCTGCTCCAGTGGTTGCTCAGGAATGGAACCACTCTAATTCCGGAACTGTGCATACTCTCAACGAAATACTTGTCCGGAGCCTTGGTGTACTTAAGCTTGCCGTCGGCCGTAAGCTCAAAATAATCCGGAGCGACGACAGTCAGGCCCTCCCTGGTACGCGAGACGTTGTTGAGGAAATTTGCGGTTCCTCCCATGTACAGATAGCTCATGCTCTCAATTGAGGCGGCAGATGTTATTGGTGTTTGCGACGCTATAATAAAAAAAGCTGTGAAAAACAAAATAACTTTACGCATAAAATATCCCTCCGGCGTTAGTTTTAGCCGGAGGGATTTATTATAGTCTGTTATTGTTTGTCAGCAGGGGCAGTTTCTTACTCCGTCTCCTCGATATCCGTGGCTATAAGGGTCTTGCCCTCTTCGGCAATGGCGACAATCTCGTCCGGGCCTTCGGGGATAGACTCCGGCTCAATCTCCTCAATCAGCGCACGGATGGAGAGAGATATCTTCTGACGCTCCATGTCTATATCGGTTATTTTAACTGTCACAGTGTCTCCCTCGGAGACCGCGTCCGCCGGCTTGCCGATACGGTGATCCGAGAGCTGGGATATATGGATTAGCCCATCCACCCCGGGCATGACCTCAGCGAACGCGCCGAAGGGCATCAGCTTGACGACCTTGACGGATACGGTGTCCCCCACCTTAAAGGAGGCGGTAAACCTGTTCCAAGGGTTGTCCTCCGGACGGCGGTGCCCAAGGGATATCTTCTTCTTCTCGGGATCGAAGCTCAGCACGTATACGTCCAGCTTGTCCCCCGGCTTGAGAATATCCGAGGGCTGCCTGACGCGGTTCCAGCTCAGCTCCGACACGTGAACCATACCGTCCACCCCGCCGATGTCAACAAAAGCGCCGTAGGAGGTAAGGGACTTTACAATACCGCCGTACTTCCTGCCAACCTCAATTGTAGACCAGATATTCTCCGCGTTTGCCCGGCGGGTCTCCTGTTGCACTGAACGAATGGAGCCCACCACTCGGCGGCGAGCCCTGTTGAACTCGGTTATGCGGAGCTTAACCTTCGTATTCATTATGGCGGACATCGGGGCGTCCTTGGGAAGCCCTGTCTGTGAAGATGGCACAAACACCCGCACACCCTTGACGGACACGACCACTCCGCCCTTGTTCTCCTCTTTGACGATTCCCTCAAGGATAACATTGGTATCAAGCGCGTTCTCGACGTCCTCCCAGGATTTTACTGTGTCCAGCTTTTTCTTGGAGAGCTTGACAGTTCCCTCGACATCATTGACGCGCACGACAAAGGTCTCGATCTCCTCGCCGATCTTGACAAGCTCCTCGGCCTTTATCTCAGGATCGTCGGTGAGCTCGTCCAAAGGGATATAGGCGGCGTGCTTGGTGCCGAGCTCAACGTGAATCTCGGTGGGCGTAATTGCTGTGACGACGCCCTTTACCTTGTCCCCTGTATTTAAAGTTTTAATGGATTGCTCAAGCAGCTCGGCGAAGCTCTCCCCGCTTCCCGCCTCTTCCACGGGCGTATTGGTGGCGTTGATTTCCTCAGTCATCTTCAAAACTACCTCCTCTATTGTCTCCGGAGGGGTCGACGCGCCCGCCGTCACGGCGACGCGCTCATAGCCCGCCAGACCCGCGCAATCCAATTCCCCCGCCGATTCTATAAGCGCCGCCTTGGGCGAAGCCATAGCAAGCCCACGGGTGTTCGCGCTGCCCCTGTCTCCCACGACGACCAGCAGATCGCACCGCGACGAGAGCTCAAGCGCCTCTTTCAGCCGAAAATTAGTTGCGTTGCATATTGTATCAAGAATTTCAGCGTTTGTACACAGTTTTTTTGAAATTTTAACGCATTTATCCCATTCATTGCGCGACGCCGTGGTCTGCGAGACCATTATGAGCCTTTTGTCCGCCAATTCGGGGTTTGTCTTCAGCAATTCCTCCAGTTCGTCGGCGGAGGAAAACACCGTGGCGTTCTCCGCGTAGCTGGCTGTAGCCGTCACCTCTGGGTGACCCCTGTCCCCGAACAGAAGCACAAGCCCTCCACGCTCAGACTCGGCACTGACTATCTCATGTATACGCTTGACGCACGGGCAGGTCGCGTCGTGTATCTCAAGGCCGCGCTCAATGAGCGCCCGGTGAGTTTCTAAATCCACCCCATGGCTTCTTATAATCACCGCATGGCCGCCCGGTATATCCTCAACGCTGTTCACGGCCTTTATACCAAGCGCCTCAAGCTTTGCCACAACCTGCTTGTTGTGCAGCAGAGGCCCCAGCGTACACACCCTGCTTCCGGCAAGCGACAGGGCCATATCCACGGCCCGCTTGACGCCGAAGCAGAAGCCGGCGGATTTGGCTACGACAAATGATTTCATCTATTCCCCCAGCCTTCTTACCTCGCGCATCACCTCGTCGATGATGGCAGGGTACTCTTGGGGTGATGTTTTGCCCTTATCCTTTGAAAACTCAAACGGCTTCCCGAATACGACGGTTATCCTGTTGACAAACGGCTTGCGGCCGCGCGATATGTTTACCGGGATTATCGGCGAATTTGTCTTGGAGGCGAGCATGGCCGCGCCGTGCTTGGCCGCCACCGCCTCGTCCTCGGCCACCCTTGTCCCCTCGGGAAACAACAGCAGCTTCCTGCCGGAGCGCAGTACGTCCAGCGCCTGCTTTATTGCTCTCAGGTCGGCGCTGCTCCTGTCAACCGGGAACGCTCCGAGAGCGGTAATCAGCCAGGCGAAGGGCCTGAATTTGAAAAGCTCCTTTTTCGCCATGAAGCTCGGCTTGTCACAGCTCGGAAGCGCAAGGGCGAGAATGACCGCGTCAAGGTTGGAGGTGTGGTTGCCGGATACTACACCCGCTCCCTGCGGCACATACTCACGTCCGACAACATTGAGCCTGTATATGAGCCTGAAGATTATCCAGATTAGTCTGTGGGCGAACCGGTAGAACATCTCTCCAAACCTTTCCGTATCAAATCGGTCAGGAGCCCCAGACTCCTGTCGAACGTATTTCCCGTCGTGTCGAGCTCTATCGCGTCGTCCGCCTTGCGCAGCGGCGCAATAGGGCGGGTCATGTCGTTGCGGTCGCGCTGCCTTACGTCCCTGAGCACGTCGTCGTAGCAAACCTCCTGGCCCTTGGCGATAAGCTCCTTATATCTGCGCCGCGCCCTGTCCTCGGGATCGGCCGTCAGGAATATTTTCAGCTCGGCGTCCGGCACTACGACTGTGCCGATGTCGCGCCCATCCATTATCACCTTGCCGGAGGCGGCCATCTCCCTCTGCATATTGAGCAAATACTCCCTCACCTCAGGCCTGGCCGAGAGGTCGGACGCCAACCCCGAAACCTCGTGGCGCCTGATATCCGCCGTCACGTCGCGCCCGTTCAAGAGAACGTGCTGAAGACCGTCTCTATGTAAAATCTCTATATTGGTCTTATCCAGCTCAAGCGCCCCGCGCTCAAGGTATGAAAGCGCGACAGCCCTGTATATTGCCCCGGTGTCGACATACAAAAAACCGAGCTGCTCCGCCGCCCGGCGGGACAGCGTACTCTTCCCCGCCCCCGAGGGCCCGTCTATCGCAACACAAAAACGCATAGCTACACCACCCTGTGTCCCAGGCCGACGGCTATCTCATTCAGATGCAGCAGCCCTATTCCGAAAAACACGGCCACTCCCACATGCTCCCCGCTGCGCACTATCGCAATTTTGCCACCCACGTTGAGCCCAAGCGCCTTCTGCATTATCTGCGACAGCGCCTCATGCGCCGCGCCGGCGACCGCACCCTCCTCGCTGTGCGTATCCCCTATCACGCCCTCGCGCTTGGCGGACACCACCGCGTGTTCCACCGCCTTGCTTATTGAGGAGATATACTCCCCGCCGAAATCAACAGCCGCCGATCGAATGCCCAAGTCGGTAAGCTCCTTGCGAAGCGACCTCTCCGCCGGACGATCCGGCGTTATGGCAAGCTTGAGCGCATTTGCCGCCACCGTTTTTGTATCCATACTACCATCCTCCAGGGTTTACATAATGTAATGTTATTTTACTTTACAGCATATCCATTCAAAAGTCCCGTCCCAGCGGAAAATCCTGTAGACCACGCTATTTGCAAATTGAATCCCCCGGTGAGCGCATCGACATCAAGCACTTCTCCTGCAAAGTACAATTCCTTTACATGCTTGGATTCCATGGTGGACGGGCTAATCTCCCCCGTTGCGACTCCGCCTCTGGTAATAACAGCCTCATCGACAGACCTCGTACCGGAAAGCTCCACGGAAAAGCTCTTTAACAGCTCCAGAAGTCGGCGCCTCTGCTCCCGTGTAACCTGATGCACGCGCAGCCCGGGCGAAACACCCAGCCTTTCAATTATAACAGGAATCATCGTCTTGTGCAACAAATCGCCCAGAGCGTTCCCAAGCTCGCGGTTGGAATGTTTTTGAAAATCGCGCAGTATGCGGGCATCCAGCGCCTCCTCGCTCAGGCCGGGCTTTAAGTCTATGGAGATAAAGCAGCCCTGGGAGTAGAACGCCGAGGCGCTTAATATCAAAGGCCCCGAGACACCGAAGTGTGTAAGCAGCATCTCGCCCGGTCCCTCCGACCAAAGCCTTTTCCCGGTTTCTGACAGAAGGGTGACGGTCACGTTTCTCAGGCTCAGGCCCTGCATCCGCGCACACGCGGGATCGGGCGAATTGAGCGGCACCAGCGACGGAGCCGTCCCGGTGATCGTATGTCCGGCCCGCGATGCGAGGCGATATCCGTCGCCGTCCGAGCCGGTGAGCGGATAGGAGAGGCCTCCCGTGGCTATTACTGCCGCGCGGCAAGGGAAAACGTCAGCCCCGCTTCTGATCCCGGCAAGCACCCCGTCTTCAATAACCAGGTCGTCCGCGCGGCGCTTCACAATTTTTACTCCCAGACGGCCCAGTTCACGGACAAGAGCGTCCGTGACGTCCCGGGCTCTGTCACTGGCGGGAAACACCCTGCGCCCGCGCTCAACCTTGAGCCGTACGCCCAGCCCCTCAAAAAAATCAATCGCGTCCTGCGGAGCAAAGCGGGAATAGGCGCTTTGGAGGAATTTCCCGCCTGTTGCCACATTGTCAAAAAACTCGTCCCTGTCGCAGAGATTGGTGATATTGCACCTTCCCTTGCCGGTAATATTCAGCTTTTTTCCTGCAAAGCCGTTTTTGTCCCACAGAGAAACTTTCAGGCCGCCGCGCGCCGCCGTAATGGCTGACATCATTCCGGCGGGTCCGGCCCCAATGACTATAACGCTAGATTCTGTCTGTAGGCTCATAGACCTGCACATCCTCCCAGATTTTTTCAAGCTGGGTGAATGCGCGGGTTATCTCCTCCCGCTTTCGCATCCCCACCGCGACAATAAGCGCGTTTATAAGGCTCAGCGGCGCCACAAGCGAGTCCACAAACGAAGCGATATCACTGGCCGCGAGCAGCCTGTGCTTGGATATTTTGGCTATCGGGGCATCCGCCGTATCGGTTATGGCTATCGTGTCTGCCCCGCGTTCTATCGCATACTGCACCGCCTGGAGCGTCCTTCTGGAATATCTCGGGAAGCTCAGAGCGATTAGCAGGTCACCCTCCCCGATCCGGAGTATCTGCTCGAATACGTCGCTGATGGAGGCGGTTTGCACCACCTTGACGTTGTCGAACATCATTCCGAAATAAAAGCCCAGGAAATCGGCGAGAGACGCGGCTGAGCGCACCCCGAGTATATATATCCGTCGTGCCTCGGCGATTGTGTTAACCGACGCCTCAAAATCACGGCTGAGAGTCCTCTCCATTGTTATCCTGATCTTTTCAATGTCGGACTGCATGACCTTGCGCATTACGTCCTTATCGCCTATACGGCTGTCTCCGGCCTGAATCCTCTGCACTGAGTTCAGCCTGTGCCGCACCGCCTCCTGAAGCGCCTCCTGAAGCTCAGGGTAGCCCGCGAAGCCGAGCTCGGTGGCAAACCTGACCACCGTCGACTCGCTGACCCCCGTGAGCTCGCCGAGCCGCCTGGCAGTTATGTATGCCGCGTATTCAATATGCTCTGTGAGATATTGGGCGATGGCGCGCTGCCCCTTTGAAAAATTGCCCTTTTGAGCATCAATCCGCGCGAAAACGTTCATCAAATCCGGCCCTTTCATAGGTTCTATTTCTCCCTGAAAGATTCCTTATGTAGGAAATCTCATCCCCGGAGAGATGCCGCCACTGCCCCGGTCTCATGTCTCCGAGCTCCAGCTTGCCCTCGGACACGCGTTTAAGGCGCGTAACATGCAGCCCGGCGTTCTCGCAGATCAGCCGAACCTGTCTGTTTTTTCCCTCGTGTATTGTTATGACTATCAGGTTATCCGCAGCCCTGCGCACTCTTGCGGGCCTTGTCAGTACCCCGTCGATACTTATCGGGGCAGTCAGTTTGTGGATCGCCTCGTCCGCGTCCCCCTGTACCCACGCGAGGTAGGACTTGTCAATCCGCCCCGACGGGTGCGTAAGCCTGTTGACCGCGTCCCCGTCGTTTGTCATTATCAAAAGTCCCTCCGAGGAAAGGTCAAGCCGACCGGCCGGCACAAGGTAGCCCAGCTCCGGAGGCAGCAGATCCCGAACCGTCCTGCGATTTTTTTCATCCTTCAGGGTTGTCACCACCCCGCGGGGCTTGTACAGCATGATATAAATATGCTCCGGCTTGCAAATGGGCTTGCCGTCGACCAAAATTTCATCCTCCGACGGGTTCGCCCTGTCCCCGATATTCGCGGCCACTCCGTTGACGGTCACCCTGCCGTCGGCTATCATGGCCTCGGCCGCCCGCCGGGACGCCACCCCGTGAGAGCTCAATATTTTTTGAATTCTTTCCAGCATCCCGGCCTCCATAGATTACCGTTAATATTATTTGTTAAACAGACAGTGCCACCATTTTTGCGGCGGAACATATATCTCTTCGATAGCGTGGTGGTTTATCAAATCCACGCTGGCGACAAGCTCCCCGTCAAGCCTCACCGTGATCCTCCCAGCGGCGCGCCCCCCGCGCACGGGAGCCCATATATAGCGCGGCAGCTCAATATCAATAACAGAACGCTCAGCCTCGTCCCTGGTCAGGCAGACGCTCATTTCCTCGGCGACCTCAAGCACGCTGAACGCCTCTATACCGGCGAAAACCGGAACCTCGGCGATCTGCTCGCCCTTTTTCCATGAGACGGTCTCGAATACATCGGAAAAGCCGTATTCCACCATCTCCGCGTGGTCTCTCCAATCGTTGGGCGCGTTCAGCGTAACGGCTAACAGGCGGCGGCCGTCCCTTGTAGTGCTTGACACGAGACAGCGGCCAGCGCTTTTTGTGAAGCCAGTCTTGACGCCCTCGCAGCCGTCTATTGTCCACAGAAGCCGGTTGTGGTTGCGCACAGAAATATTGCCGACCTTCCCAAGTTTTTTTGAGACGATCGCGGCAAAGCGCCCGTCTCTCATCGCTGCCGCGGCGAGCAGAGCCAAGTCATGAGCGGTTGAGTAGTGGCTCTCGGCGTCCAGCCCGTGAGGGTTGGCGAAGGATGTATTCTTGAGCCCCAGTTCCCCGGCTTTTTTATTCATACGGGCCACAAACCTGTCAACCGAGCCCGAGCAGTGAATAGCCAGCGCCACCGCCGCGTCGTTTCCAGACATCAGCATCAGCCCCGTCAGCAGCTCCTCGCAGGTGCGCTCCTGACCCGCCTCAAGATACATCGACGAGCCTTCCACCCTGGCCGCCTCCGGAGGTATTATCACAACATCTTCCATATCGCACAGATCAAGGGCAACAAGCGCCGTCATAATTTTTGTTGTGCTTGCGATCAAATGCCTGGAGTCCATGTTTTTCTGATAGAGCACCCTGCCCGACCCCGCGTCCAAAAGGACGGCGCATTCGGCGGATACGTCCACGGCGTATGAATTGACTGTCAGTATGGCAGCGGCCAGCGCAACGCATATAAACGATTTAAGGGACATGCCGCAAAGCTTCAAGAAAATCACCTCAAAGCGCAGTATGCCCCTTTTGCGTCCGTATTATAGCATTTTTACAGATGCTATAATGTATCCAGACTATTGCTCGTTCTCACGCTTTTTTTTGCTGAAAAAGGAGTCAATTTTCTCGATGACCTCCGGGGCCATTTCCACGAGACGGTCAACAGTGTTTCCGGCGGGCGGGTTTACCGGCAGAAGCTTGACGCCGCTTGGTGAGACAATTAGAAACGCCACCGGGTTGATGTTCACTCCGGCCCCGCTGCCACCTCCGAAGTTCTGAACCTCCTTGCCGTAATCCGCGCCTCCGGAGGTAAACCCGAAGGTGACCTTGGAGACCGGTATTATGGTGGAACCGTCCGCCGTCACAATGGGCTGACCCACTATCGTGTTGACGTCAACCATCTCGCGGATTTTCGCCATGGTGGTTCCCAACAGGTCAACCAGCTTGTGCTTGTTTGCGTTGTCCATATGCCGATACCTCTCTTTCCTGTGTATTCCTGTGCCTCAGATAAAATCTCAGCGCCGAGCCCAGAGACGCGAAGGCGAAGATCACGGAGCGCCCTATGCTCACCGACAGGCTCAGCTTTCCATAGTATGTGGATTTTGACAGCGTATAATCCGAAAGAATTTTAACTGCTGTCTTTTTTATCCTCATGTTTTGCTTTAAAATCGGATACACCGTATATATGATTTGGTTTAGCCTTCCATAATGTACCGCCACCTTGGCGGCGTCATCCCCGCCGGAGGTAAAGCGAGCCTCTATCAGCTCAAAGCGTACAAGGCGCGCCGTGCGCCGCAGGGTTTTCCTTATAATCGCAAGTAAATCGCGGATTGCATCTGGGTCAATTTTTAAACCTAAGGCTTTTTTCTTTGGTTTCGGCTCCTCTTGTGCTTCAGCTTTTCTTACCCTCGGCTCTTTCCTTTTTTTTTCTTTCTCCGGGCGAGGGTACAGGCGCATATGGAATATCCCGACACGCACGGACACAGCAAGGCCGGCTTCGTCGTAGCAAAGCCTCAGCCTTACGCGGGTAAACCCGATGAGAAGCACAGCACCGAGGGCAATCAGCCAGCCGATCATTTCTATTCTCCTGTATTTGTGTCCCTGCCCGTCTCCAAAATGCCGCCCTCCATGACAAGCTGACCCTCAAGCTCGGAGAGCTCGGGGAGCTCCTCCAGCCTGCTCAGCCCAAACGAGCGCAAAAAGCCGGGCGCAGTCCTGTAGAGTATCGGTCTGCCCACCACGTCCAGCCGCCCCGCCTCCTCAAGCAGCTTTTTGTCTACAAGCGAGGAGACCGTATACGCGCTGTCAACCCCGCGCACCTTGTCGATATCCGCGCGGGTAATGGGCTGGTAGTACGCAACCAGACTAAGCACCTCCAGCGCGCTTTTGGAGAGCAGCGGAGGCTTGCGCTCTTCCAGAGCCTTGCGGATGTATTCCGCCTGCTCCGGAGCGGAGGTCATTTGAAACGAGCCGTTCAGCTCGACAATGCGGATACCCCTGCGTTCAAAACGGTATCTGCCCGCGAGCGCCGAGACGGCGGCGGCAAGCTCCCTTTTATCCACCTCAAGCGCCTGCGAAAGCCGCTCCAGCGAAACAGGCTCGCCTGACGCGAATAGTATGCCCTCCACAGCGGATTCTATGTCATGATTTTCCATTATCAGCTTCCTCGGCCAAATCTACCATATAGTCCCCATCAAAATCATCTATCCTGACAAGGCGGTTGCGGCACAGCTCCAGCACCGCCAGAAACGCCGCCACCACCTCGGACTTGCTTGTCGCCCTGGATAAAATTGACCTGAGCAGGGTCTTGCCCTTGGCGGCAAGGCGCCCCAGTATCTGGCTCACCTTGTCCCCCACCGGGTAGGGCTCCCGCCCCGCGATGGCCCTGAAAACGGTGGGCGGAGGGGGCGCCCTGCGCTCAGTGCGCTCATATATGTCCCGCAGAGCGGAAAGCAGCTCTTTGGGTGAGTGGCTGTATTGATACGCCCTGTCTCTCTCGATTGGCTCAGAGGTCTTGCAGTAAACGCTCCTGGCAAGCTCAGCGCGGGATTCCAGAAACTCTCTGCCAACAGTCACACGAAACAGCTTGTCCTGCCTCTGCCTCTCTTCAAGCGCGAGAATCAGCTCGTCTATCTCCTCGTCGGCGCTGTCCCCCACCGACAGAAGCATCCTGGTTTTGAGATATACAAGGTGAGAGGCCATCGCAATAAACTCGCTGGCCACCTCAAGATCAAGGCTCTGGCGAAGCTCTATCCAATGCAAATACTGCTCCAGCAGCAGGGATATACGCAAATCCTGTATCTCTATCTTGTTGCGCCTGAGCAGGTCGAGGATAAGGTCGAGAGGGCCCTCAAAGTCCTCCATGACCTCCTGCCGCGCCTTGACTACCTGCTCAAGGCGAAAAGTGAGCTCTTCCATGGCTATCCCATCCAGCTCGTAAGAAAATATGCGGCTTCCCCAAATCCGCTCAAAACCAGATCAATAAGATAGTCGAGCGGATTGTTGCCAAACCGCCTGAAAATCATAATGAATGCGGCGACCGCGAGCATCCCGTAACGCTCATAGCGCATCAGATTATAGTACGCTTTGTCCGGCAGGAACATACCCAGTATTTTGGAGCCGTCCAGAGGCGGAATAGGGAACAGGTTAAAAATGCCAAGAACAATATTTATCGTCACAAAATTCCCTGCGAGCTCAAAAATCCACGAAGGAGCCTCGCTGTCCGTCAAAAAGAAGATCGCGAAATATATAATATAGCTGATAAACGCTAATATAAAATTAGACGCCGGCCCCGCCGCGGCGGTAAGCGCCATGCCTCGCTTTTGGTTCTTGAAATAGCGCATATCGACCGGCACCGGCTTTGCCCAACCGAAACCGGCCACCATTATCATCAGGAGGCCGACCAGGTCAATGTGACGCACAGGATTCAGCGTCAGCCGCCCCATCTGTTTCGCGGTCGGGTCGCCGAGCCTGTAGGCGATCAATGCATGGCTGAGTTCGTGTATTGTCATCGCGCACAGAGCCGCTACTGCCCATAAAAGTACCGAGAGCGGCTCAATATCTCCGCTGAAAATATCCCACAGCATCTGTATAACCCCGTTACTGTTACTTTACAGGTCGCACTTCAGCATGTCCTCATAGTTCTCCCGCCTGACGACGAGCTTCGGCTCTCCGCCCGACACCATTATGATCGGTGGGCGCGGAACCCTGTTGTAATTCGAGGCCATCGAGTAATTATACGCCCCCGTGGCCAAAACCGCAAGATAATCTCCCGACTTTACTGGTGGAATTGCGATATCCCTCGCTAT
This sequence comes from Oscillospiraceae bacterium, assembly GCA_031556035.1. Lineage (GTDB taxonomy): Bacteria > Bacillota > Clostridia > Oscillospirales > UBA929 > JAVBTT01. The sequence goes on along the minus strand of JAVBTT010000012.1, from coordinate 38,612 downwards.
CAGGTCGCCGCTTTCGCAGCAGCGCCCCGCGATAGTCACAAGCTCCGTGCGCTCAGCCAGCGGCCGCTCCGGCAGCACCGCGTCATACGCCGCCCCATAGAGAGCGAAGCGCGGATTGTCCGTCATGCCGCCGTCCACTGAAATATATGTGCGGACTCCGGGTATACGCTTGACGTTGCCGATCTTATATACCGTTATCCCGGAGGGCCCGACAATGCTGCGCCCGGGCTCGAGTATCAGGCGCGGCAGCGGCATTTCCAGCTCGCGCGCTGTATCGGTCACCGCGCGAGCGGTCGCCTCCACCACGTTTTTTACGCTTCTCGGGTCGTGCGACGGGATGTAGCGTATCCCGAAGCCGCCGCCCAGATTGAGATCTGTTATCTCCATGCCCAGCTCGTCCCGGAGCTTTTTCATAAAGCCCATCATCACCCGCACCGCGAGCGAAAAGGGCTCCACCTCAAATATCTGCGAGCCAATGTGGCAGTGTATGCCGCTCACTCGCACGTTCTCAAGCCCGGCAGCCTCGCGTATAACCTCGAAGGCCTCGCCGTTATCAAGCGTGAGCCCAAACTTGCTGTCCACCTTGCCGGTCTGTATGAACTCATGGGTGTGCGCGTCAATACCCGGGGTTATGCGAAAGGAGATGTCCGCGACATGCCCCTTGTGGCCCGCGAATTTGTCAAGCCTCAGCAGCTCCTCGCGGTTGTCCACCACGAATTGGCGCACCCCCCTGTCCAGAGCGTACACAAGCTCGGAGTCCGTCTTGTTGTTTCCGTGGAAATAAAGCCTGTCCCCGCCGAGTCCTCCCCGCAGCGCGGCGCATATCTCTCCCCCGGAGACGACATCGGCGCACATGCCCTCCTCGGCAATGACCGTATACAGATATGTAAACGACAAAGCCTTGCTGGCGTAGGCGACAGAAAACTCCCCGGGATAGGCGTTTTTCATCGCGTCAATATACTCCCGGCAGTTCCTTCTGACATCGTCCTCGTCCATAAGGAACGCCGGGGTGCCGTACTCCATCGCGAGGCCGACGACATCGCCCCCGCCTATGGCAAGCCGGCCCGCGTCATTGACGGACAGGCACTTGCAGACAAAATCCATAGATGACCTCATTTCACTTGATCCTGTTCAAAATCTCCGCCTGGAGCTCAGACCTTCCGGCGCGCTTTTCGGCGGAAAAAGGTATCAGCGCCACCGAGGCGTCCAGCACAAGCGTTTTTTTGATCGTTTCCAGGGAATGCTCGATCTCTCTCGGCTTCAGCTTGTCGGTCTTGTTGGCGATCACTGCCCACGGCACGCACGTCTGCTGGAAATACGACGCCATCTGCCTGTCCAGCTCCGTGGGCTCATGCCTGGCGTCAACGACCAGCACCCCGAGTGTTATTGCGTCGTACTGCTTGAAATACGTCTCCATAAGCTCGGCCCAGCGCCGCTTTTCCGCGTCGCTCTTCTTAGAGTAGCCATACCCGGGAAGGTCGACAAGCATAAAGCTTTCGTCAATGGAAAAATAATTGACATGCGTCGTCTTCCCCGGAGTATTGCCCACACGCGCCAGATTCCTGCGCCCGGTCAGCGCGTTTATGACCGACGACTTTCCAACGTTCGAGCGCCCGGCGAAAACCACCTGCGGCCTTCCGTCCCGGATGAACTGCCCGGGCTCGGCAGCGGACTTCAGAAACACAGCGTTACTGAAATTCATGACTCCGCCCCGGAAAAGTCCAGCGTCGCCTCAAGAACCTTGTCCATATGATCGGCCAATATAAAATTCAGAGCGCTGTGAACGGTCTCGTCTATGTCCGATAAATCCCTTTCGTTATCAGTCGGGACTATGACGGTTTTTATCCCGGCGCGGTATGCCGCCATCGTCTTCTCCTTAAGCCCTCCTATGGGCAGCACGCGCCCGCGCAGCGTTATCTCCCCTGTCATCGCCACATCGCGTCGCACAGTCGCGTTCGTCAGCGCCGACACCATGGCCACCGCCATGGTGATGCCTGCGGACGGGCCGTCCTTGGGAATCGCGCCCTCGGGAAAGTGAATGTGCATGTCCCTTGTCTTGTAAAAGTCGTGGTCGATTTTTAATGCGTCGGTACGGCTGCGTATATAGGTCAGCGCCGCCTTTGCGGATTCCTTCATGATATCGCCAAGGTTGCCAGTCAGCTCCACCTTGCCGTTTCCGTCCACAACGCCGACCTCGACCTCCAGCAGCTCTCCCCCCACGCGGGTCCAGGCTAGGCCGTTGGCCACCCCGACCTCGTCGGACTGGCGGCGGCGCTCCGGCTTGAACCTTCGGGTTTTGAGAAACTCCTCAAGCCTCGCCTCGCTTAGCGTGACCTTGGCGGTATCCCCCTCCGCTATGCGCTTTGCCACCCTGCGGCAAACGGTCGCTATCTCCCTCTCAAGCAGGCGCACCCCCGACTCCCGTGTGTAGCCGGAGATGATCTCGCGTATTCCATTGTCGGAGAACGAGAGCTGAGATTTTGTCATCCCGTGGCGTTCAAGCTGTTTTGGTATCAAATGGCGCTTGGCTATCTGGAGCTTTTCCTCATCTGTGTAGCTGGTGAGCTCGATCACCTCCATGCGGTCGAGCAGCGCGCGCGGAATCGTGTCCGTTGTGTTCGCCGTGGTGATAAACAGAATGTCCGACAGATCGAACGGAACCTCCAGATAGTGATCCCTGAAGGCGTGGTTCTGCTCCGGGTCAAGCACCTCAAGCATGGCCGCGGCGGGATCCCCCCGGAAATCGCTGCCCATCTTATCAATTTCATCCAGAAGCAGGAGCGCGTTTTTACTGCTGGCAAGCCGCAGGGCGTTTATTATACGACCCGGCATAGCCCCGATATATGTTTTGCGGTGCCCTCTGATATCGGCCTCGTCGCGCACTCCGCCAAGCGAAAGCCTGGCGTATTTACGTCCCATAGCCTTCGCGAGCGAAATGGCCACAGAAGTCTTGCCCACCCCCGGCGGTCCCACCAGGCAGAGAATCTGCCCCTTGAGCTCAGGGGCCAGCCTTTTGACCGCCATAAACTCCAGGATGCGCTCCTTGACGCGGGACAGCCCATAGTGGTCGTTGTCCATAATTTTGCGGGCCGCCTTGATGTCAAGCCTGTCCTTAGTGAAGGTGTTCCAGGGAAGCTCAAGGCAGGTGTCCAGATAAGTTCGGATCACCGCCGTCTCCGGGGAACCGGGCGACATTTTCGAAAGCCTTGAGGCCTCATGCAGCAGCTTGTCCCTGACCTCACCCGGAAGCTCCAGCGAGACAATGCGGTGCTCGTACTCAAGAGACTCGGAGTAAGAGTCGTCGCTCTCTCCCAGCTCACTTTGAATGGCCTTTATCTTCTCCCTGAGAAAATAGTCCCTCTGGTTCTTGTTCATCCTCTCGCGCAGCTTCGCCTCTATGTCGCTCTCAATCTCCAGGATGTCGTTCTCGTGGAGCAGTATCTCCAGCACTTTTTCAAGCCTTCTGAAGATATTTGCCTCCTCAAGTATGGTCTGCTTGATCTCGTGTCCCAGCGGGATATTCTGAATGATAAAATCCGCGAGATAGCCCATATCCGAGGCTGTATTGACGTTGATAAGCACTTCGGGCGACATGCGCGGAATCATTGTCACATAGTCCTCGAAAAGGGACTGAACCTTGCGCAAAAGAGCCTCAGACTGGTTTTGCGGGCTCCTCGTCCCCGTGCGCCTCACGGTTGCAAGCTCCGCAACAATATAAGGCTCACTCTGCACAAAATCAACAAGCCTAGCCCGCGACTCACCCTCCACAAGCACGCGCACATTGTCGCCCGGCAGCTTCAGTATCTGTCTGACCCGGGAAATCGTGCCGACCCGGTACAGATCCTCTTCCCCGGGATCATCCGTGCGTAAATCCCTCTGGGCGACCAGAAAGACAAGCTGATCCTGCGACATTGCCGCCTCAAGGGCTCTTACGGATTTTTCGCGCCCAACATCAAAGTGTATGAGCATTTGAGGAAAAACCGTCATACCTCTCAGAGCGATCAACGGATACTGCATAAAGACGCACCTCATTAGCAAGAGAGGGAGCGACAGCTCCCTCAAGCCACTTTATAGATTTGAATCAGGAAACGTTTTTCTTGGCCTTGGGCTTAAGGCCGGGAAGCTTCGGAGGAGCAATTTTGGCCGCGTGCTCCGGATTTTTGTGGATATTCGGAGAAGTCTTATCTACAATGCACTTCTCGGTTATTGTAACTTTTTCCACGAGGGGGTCAGACGGGATATCATACATAATATCAGTCATTACACCCTCTATGACCGCCCGAAGTCCCCTGGCGCCTATGCCGCGCTCAATGGCTTTGTCAGCGATCGCCTCAAGGGCGCCTTTTTCAAACTCCAGCTCGACACCGTCGTAATCGAAAAGCTTCTTATACTGCTTGGTCAGCGCGTTCTTGGGCTCAGTCAGTATGCGCACAAACTCCTCGCGGGAAAGCTGGCCAAGGGGGGCGATTATAGGAAGCCGGCCCACAAGCTCCGGGATTATGCCGTACTTCAAAAGGTCGTGCGGGGTTACCTCCTTAAATACGGAGGTCATATCCTTCTCTTTCCTGCTCTCGACTGTGGCGCTGAAGCCGATCCCCTGCCTGCCCAGGCGCTGCTCGACAATCTTGTCTATGCCGTCGAAGGCCCCGCCGCAGATAAACAGGATGTTTGAGGTGTTGACCTGGATAAATTCCTGATGAGGGTGCTTGCGCCCTCCCATGGGGGGTACGTTCGCGACAGTCCCTTCCAGAATCTTCAAAAGGGCTTGCTGGACTCCTTCGCCGCTGACGTCCCGCGTGATGGACACATTCTCGCTCTTTCGCGCGATTTTATCGAGCTCGTCTATATAGATTATCCCGCGCTCGGCCAGCTCCACATCGTAATCGGCGGCCTGGATGAGCCTGAGCAGGATGTTTTCGACGTCCTCGCCGACATAGCCTGCCTCGGTGAGCGTTGTGGCGTCGGCAATAGCGAACGGGACGTTCAGAATTTTCGCGAGGGTAACCGCGAAATGCGTCTTGCCGCAGCCAGTCGGCCCAAGCATCAGGATGTTGCTCTTCTGAAGCTCCACCTCGTCCCCGCCGCCAAAGTAAATGCGCTTGTAGTGGTTGTACACCGATACGGACAGCGCGATCTTCGCGTCTTCCTGCCCGACGACGTACTGATCCAGTATTTCCTTTATTTCCCTTGGTTTGGGAAGGGTGTCTGTGGGTTCCAGCCCGGAATGTCTGATCTGCCCGTCCTGACTGTCGTCCAGAATGCTGATGCAAAGGTGCACGCATTCGTTGCAGATATACGCGCCGGGACCGGCAATTATCCGCTTGACCTGTTCCTGCTGCTTTCCGCAGAACGAGCAGCGCACACTTCGTTTTTCGTCTTTGGGCATGTCTGCCTCCTTGGAGAAATAATCATTTTGCTTATAAGCATCCCCACACGGGAATACATACTATAGGCCTTTACGGTCGCTTAGTCAGCACCTTGTCAACAATTCCGTATTCAAGGGCTTCCTCGGCGGACATAAAATTGTCGCGCTCGGTATCCGCCGCCACAACCTCAACCGGCTTGCCGGTCATTTCAGCCATCAGCTGATTCATCTTTTTCTTCGTCTTTATTATATGCTCCGCGTGTATCTGCACGTCAGTCGCCTGCCCGCGCGCGCCGCCGGAGGGCTGGTGAATCATAATCTCCGCGTTCTTGAGCGCCATGCGCTTGCCCTTTGTGCCCGCCGCGAGCAGAAACGCGCCCATGGACGCCGCCATTCCCACACAGATGGTGGAAATGTCCGACTTTATAAACTGCATGGTGTCGTATATGGCCATGCCGGCTGTTATGGAGCCACCCGGGCTGTTGATAAAAAACTGGATGTCCTTGTCCGGATCCTGCGACTCAAGATAGAGCAGCTGGGCTACGACCAGCGAAGCGGTGACGTCGTTTACCTCCTCAGACAAAAAGACAATGCGGTCGTTTAGAAGGCGCGAGTATATGTCATACGAGCGCTCTCCCCTGTTTGTCTGCTCGACAACCATTGGGACAAGGCTCATGTTCAGCCTGTTATCCATAATTATGCTCCTTCCTTCACTGCCGTGTCCTTTACAAGCTTCATAGCCTTCATGGACAAAATATCGTTCTTTATAGAGTCGAGCGGGATATACTCTCTGATCTTTTCCTGCTCCAGCTTGTGACGCTCGGCAAGGCGGGCGTATTCCCCGTCTATATCCTCGTCAGTAACCTCAAGAGCCTCAAGCACTGCTATCTTGTCGAACGCCAGCGAGAGCTTCACCCTGCGCTCGGCGTTCGGGCGAAAATCGCTTCTGATTTCGTCTATTGAGGCTCCGGACATATTGATATAGCTTTCAAGATTCATGCCCTGGCGTCTAAGTGAAAAGTCGAAATCCTGGAGCGCGTTATCTACCTGGCGGTCGACCATGCAATCGTGGAGCTCTACCTCCATGCCCTCAAGAAGCCTGTCAAACAGCTCGTCCTCAAAGGCGTGCTCGGCCTCATGCTCCCTGCTGTGCTCAATTCGCTCCCTGATCGAGTTTCTTAACTCGTCCAGCGTATCAAACTCGGAGACATCCTTGGCAAACTCGTCGTCCAGCTCGGGAAGCACATTCTCCCGAACCTCGTGGACGGCGCACTTGAACACGGCGGGCTTTCCCGCTAGCTCCTCCGCGTGGTATTCCTCCGGAAACGTAACCGTGACATCCAGGCTGTCCCCCGCCTTGCAGCCCACAAGCTGCTCCTCAAAGCCGGGAATAAAGCTTTCAGAGCCCAGCTTCAGCATATGGCCCTCAGCCTTTCCGCCATCAAACGGAATATCGTCAACAAAACCCTCAAAGTCAAGTCTTACAATGTCGCCGTTTTTTGCCTCGCGGTCGACAGTCTCCTGCCGGGAGTTGCGCTGGCGAAGCCTGTCTATCTCGGCGTCGATATCGCTGTCCTCCACCCTTATCTCCGGCTGCTTTGCCGGGAGGCCCTTATATTGCCCAAGCGTCACCTCGGGAATTATTGGCAGCTTAGCCTCAAAGGTAAAGCCCTCCTGGGACACGTCTGTTATATTGACGTCCGCCTGATCCACAGGCTCAATCCCGCTCTCCTTAATTGCCTCGTCAATAGCGTCCGGATAGGCAAGATTAACGGCGTCCTCATAGAACACGCCCTGGCCATACATCCTCTCGGCTATCCTGCGCGGCACCTTGCCCTTGCGGAAGCCGGGCACATTGATTTTGGAGACGTTCTTTTTATACGCCTTTTCAACTGCCCTCTCAAATTCCTCTGCGTCGACATTCACTGTAAGTGTGACAAAATTTTTGACAGACTTATCCACATTTTTTATGTTCATGCGTTCCTCCTGAAATACGGATTCTAATTAGCCTTACAGTCTTTTTAGAAAGCTGGGGATACTCTATCACATGCTTTTGAAAAAACCAAGGCTTTTTTTGTGAATTTTTTGTTTTTAAAATTCTGAAAATATATGCATTTATATAGATTATCGGGCAAAGCAGACCCTCTAGACCTCTATCGGCACCGGCACCGGGGTGAAGCCCACATGATCGGCCGACAGCAGCGTGTAAACAATGCCCCGGTACTCACCCTCTATTGCCCTGGAGCGCGCCGGCCCATGCAGATGTCCGTAATAGCAGCGTCTGACCCCATACTCTCCCATGAGATCAACCAGCTCGTCGCAGCGATAGCCCTCATAAAGAGGCGGATAGTGCAGAAAAACCAGCAGCTCGCCGTCCGAGGTAAGCCGCCTTCCATGGGTAAGCGATGTCCTGAGGCGTCCTATCTCCCTAAGCATTATCTTTCTGTCCGAGGCCGTACCCTTCTCCTCCTCGAAAAACCACCCTCTCGTTCCGCATATGGCTGTGTTTCCGATAAGATAGGCGTTGTTGTGCAGTAAATCGAGTTTGTGCAGCAGGTTGTCGGCGAAGAACGCTTTCATTTTAGCCGAGGTTTCCCACCAATAATCATGATTGCCCTTCAAAAGCAGTTTTTTCCCCGGCAGAGACTCAAAAAACATAAAGTCCTGCAAAGCCTCAGTGAGAGTCATGCCCCACGACGTGTCCCCGCAGAGCACAATTATGTCATCCTCGTACAGCTGCTGAAAACTGTTTCTGAGTTTTTCAACATACCCCTCCCAGACGCCGCCGAATACATCCATTTTTTTGTCGACTGCAAGCGAAAGATGCGCGTCGCCGAGCGCGAAAAGCAATTTTATCACCCCCCGGAAATAAGACCGTACATCCAAGGCAAATTATCCTGTTTTTCCATCACGGACTGTAAAAAATCATATACTGGATTCCAGTGTTAACACGGCATAACGGATACAATTTTGACAATACTAATAGCACCAGATCCGACCGCCGAGAATCATGTCCGGAAACGGCCGCCGGGTCTAGCAGCCGAAAGGAGAAGTAAGCAATGTTTGGAAGCAAGGGCAACGAGAAAAACAATAATAAGGTCAACGGAGTGGTGTGCACGGTCGGGACATGCTCTTATCACGGCACAGGAAACAGCTGCCAGGCCGGAAATATAAAGGTTGGAACCGAATATGCACTGGACAAGGCCGAGACATTCTGCTCAACCTACGAGCACAAGCCCACGATGTAATCCTGGTATCCCCCGCCGCGGCGGGGGATTTTGTTATATTTTTATAAACCTTTCCACAACCCGTCGCATTTCCCCGGGCTCCGCGACGGTTTCATGCAGCACAGGCTTCTGCGAAAGACCCATAAGAGCCACCGGGCATGATATCCCAGTCAGCCGCTGCAGCTCCTCCGCAAGCTCGGCGCTGTCCGGACGCTCCTTGCCTGTCAGCGCCTCCAGCACAGCGCCGCAGAATTTGTAGGCGTTTGCGGTTGAGACAATGACGGTGGGAGTGTCGTCCCCCGTCCTATGGACGTAGCCGTCGTATACAGCGCGGGCCACCGCCGTGTGCGGGTCGAGAAGCGCGCCCTCCTTCTCAAACACGCTCCGTATAGTGGCCTTTGTTTCCGAATCGCCGCAGCAGCCGCCATAAAAGTCCTCCGAGAGTCTGCCCTTTACTTTATCAGGCAGGTCATAGACCCCCTCTTCCCTGAGGCTGGACATGCAGCCGTTTACGAGCTCGGAGTCCCCGCCCGACAGCAGATACAGGCAGCGCTCCCAGTTGCTGGAGAGCAAAATATCCATTGACGGTGATATGGTGAGCTTCAGCTCTCGTCTGCGGTCGTACCTGCCCCGTGCAATCAAATCGGTCAGCACATTGTTGGCGTTGGACGCGCAAATCAGCCTGCCCAGCGGAAGCCCCATCTGCCCGGCGATCCATCCGGCGAGAATATTTCCAAAATTTCCGGTTGGAACACAGAAATTCAATCTGTCTCCCGGCTTAATTTTTCCCATCGCGCACATTTGGGCGTACGCCGATACATAATAGGCTATCTGCGGGGCCAATCTGCCCCAGTTTATCGAGTTTGCGGAGGAAAACGACACACCCGCCAGTGCCGCCCTGTCCTTGAGGTCGGTATCGTCAAACAGTTTCTTAACGCCCGACTGCGCGTCGTCAAAGTTGCCCCTGACCGCAGATACAAGCAGATTTGCGCCCTCCTGAGTGACCATCTGAAGCCTCTGTGTCTCTGAGACGCCACCGTGAGGATAGAAGCAAATCACCCTTATGCCTGGGATATCCCTGAAGGCCTCAAGGGCGGCCTTGCCTGTATCCCCGGATGTGGCGGTCAAGATGCATATATCACCGCTCTGCCCTGTCATTTTGCGTGACATTTTAAACAAATGCGGCAAAACCTGAAGCGCCATATCCTTAAACGCGCAAGTCGGCCCATGCCACAGCTCAAGGTAGCAGGCTCCGCCCGCAACCGTCACCGGCGCGACCTCGGGCCCGTCAAAACGGCCTCCGTGATACGCGGCTTCCACCGCGTCACGCATACCGTCAAAGCCCTGAAAATAAGGCGCCATAACAATCCGGGCGCGATCCGCGTATTTCATTGCGTCGCGCATAGCCCCCGGAGAGAGTTCAGGAAAGCTCTCCGGCACATAGAGCCCTCCATCCGGGGCAAGCCCGTTTATAACCGCCCGCTCAGCCGAAACCGGCTCCGAGCCTCCCCTTGTGCTGACATAGCGCATACGGCACCTCCTCACATTATACGCGGCGGGCGATTGAGAATCGCCCCAACATGCGAAACACCTTTAAATCAACGCTATTTATTAGCATTAGAACGCGTTTTCTATATGGTTAAAGCGCATCGGCGCGTTCATACCATCCGGCGCGTATATCTCAAGCACATCAAAGCGGGGCTGGAGCGCCGTGCGGTTCTCCTGGAGATAAACCCCCGCGGCCACACGCAGCTTGCGCTGCTTTTCGGCGTTGACAAACTCCGCCGCGTTTGCGAAGGAAGCGTTTTTTCTGAGCTTAACCTCAAGAAACACCAAATATTCATCCGACTCAAGCACAAGGTCTATTTCACCGTATTTGCATCTGAAGTTGTACCGCACCAGCTTATAACCCTGCGACTGCATGTACTGCCCCGCTATCTGCTCTCCTCTGTCCCCCGCTCTCATCCGGATCCTCCATATACAGTAGATTGATTAGTATTACATGCAAAACGTTTCATCTTGCATGGGGGATTGTCAAGAGGGAGAGGACTCCCCCTTGATGTTGGATATAAAGCGTTTGTTAAAACGCTTTAAAAAGCTCTCTCTGTGCTCGGGGCACGGGCCGTATTTGTCCAGCGCTGCGTAATGCGCCTTTGTGCCGTAGCCCCTGTGTTTTTCAAAACCGTATTCCGGATAGCGCGCCGCCAGCTCCTCCATATATCTGTCGCGCGATACCTTGGCTAAAATTGAAGCCGCGGATATGGCCGGCACAAGGGCGTCCCCGCCTATCACTGCCCTTGCCGGTATATCAAAGCCTCTGGTAATGTTTCCGTCTATAAGAAGCTCGTCGGGCCTGACGCAAAGCGCCTCCACCGCCCGCCGCATGGCGAGCAGCGCCGCCTCCAGTATGTTCAAGCGCTCTATCTCCTCCACAGAAGCCGTGGCGACCCGGAAATCCACCGCCTGAGCGCATATGGCGTCAAACAGCTTTTCCCGCTTTTTCGCTGAGAGCTTCTTTGAGTCGTCAAGCCCGGGAAGGACATATTCCTCCGGCAAAATAACCGCAGCGGCGTACACCGGCCCCGCCAGAGGCCCCCTGCCCGCCTCGTCCACACCGCAGCTCAGCATAGCGCGGACTCCAGTGTGATTCTTCCCAGCCTCCCGGCGCGGAACTCGTCCAGAACCGTACGGGCGCAGCGCTCGATGTCCGGTTCGGCGCCCGGCAGCAAAAACCCCCGCTTTCTCGCGGCGCTCTCTAGCATGGCCATCCCGTCCGCCCCGGTCTCTATGCGGTACCTCTCGGCCAGGCGCTCGGGATACTTTCCGGCAAGACGCTCAAGCAAACGCGCGGCGAGAGTCTCCTGATCAACGACCTCGTCGCGAATAGCGCCTGTGAAGGCAAGATTGAGCCCGACCTCCTCGCTGTCCAGCTTGGGCCAAAGTATTCCGGGCGTATCCAAGAGCAGCAGGCTTTTGCCCACCGATATCCACTGCTTTCCACGGGTCACGCCCGGTCTGTCCTCCGCCTTGGCGAGCTTCCCTCCCGCAAGCGAATTTATAAGGGTTGACTTGCCCACATTCGGAATTCCAGCCACCATGAGCTTGACGGCCCGGCCGGTCTGCCCTTTTTCGGCAAGCCGCTCAAGCCGCTCCGACAGAAGCGCAGTCACCGCCGACGGCACTCCCTTGACTCCTCCAGGTTTGCCGGAGGAGGTCTCGACAGCTCCTCCCAGACTTGAAAGCCAGCGCTTTGTTTCGGCTGGATCGGCCTGATCTGCCCGGTTGAGCACGCTCAGCACCGGCTTGCCTTTGGCCATATCACGCAGGTCGGGGTTTGCCGACGAGCGCGGTATGCGGGCGTCCAACACCTCGCAAACCGCGTCTACCTGAGAAAGGGCGTCCTCCATCATACGGCGCGCCTTGGTCATGTGGCCCGGATACCAGTTAATGTTCACTATACCCTACCGAATTTGTTGAAAGGGAAAATTCTAAACAGGAGCCTTCCCAGGATGTAACGCTCGTCCACAATCCCGACCCTTGTGTCGCGGCTGTCAGAGGACATGTTGCGGTTGTCCCCCATGCAAAACACGCTGCCCTCGGGGATATATATCGGGAACGGGGCGTTTCCCCTCAGCAGCATAGGCTCCCGGATATACGGCTCGTCTATGGGCTCGCCGTTGATATACACAGTGCTTGTGGAATAATCCACGTCCAGCTCGTCCCCTCCCACCGCGATTATGCGCTTTACAAATGGAGGCTGGGAGAACAGTCTGTCCGACGTGTCGAACACCTCAAGGCCCGGCTTGCTGAACATGACGATGTCCCCGCGCTCGGGCGTGTAGAAGAGGTTTGAGATGAAGACCATGTCGCCGTCCTGGAGTGTGTCCATCATCGAGGGGCCTGACACAGAGTACATGCAGGCAATAAACGCAAACAGCACCACCACGAATATCATGGCGTTGAGGAGCCCGGTGGCCCAGTCGTAGAGCTCGAAGCGTATGTCGAATTTGCCCTGCTTTTCTTTTTCCATAGGGATATCAGATCCTTATATTTTTTTGTCGTGCGCTGCGCTGCTCCTCGCATATTTCCTCACTCGCGGGGGCTGCGCTCTTCTACAGCAAAAAGGGGAAGACCCCGTCCTCCCCAGCTTATACTCATCTCATGTTGAAGAGTAGACATATCATAATCGAAAAATCTTGCTGCGGCAAGCTTTTGCCGATTATTTCGTCTACTCTTCATACAGATATTAGTATTTTAGACTATAACGGAGACTATATCTTCTCCTTGACCTTGGCGCGCTTGCCGACACGGTCACGCAGATAGTACAGCTTGGCGCGGCGCACACGTCCGTGGCGAACCACCTGGATGCGCGCGATTGTCGGGGAATGAAGCGGGAAAACCTTCTCGGTGCCCACGCCGTAAGAGACGCGGCGCACGGTAAACGTCTCGGAAATGCCTCCGTGCTTCATGGCGATGATGGTGCCCTCAAAAATCTGGATACGCTCGCGGTTGCCTTCCTTGATCTTGATGTGCACCTTAACCGTGTCGCCGATCTGAAGCTCGGGGATATCCTTCTTGATCTGGTTATCGGTCAGAACCTTCACTAAATCCACGATCCGACCTCCTTTCACACAAGGGCGTTCATTCCCGGAATAAGCCCGCGCGCTGGCGGACAACCGGCAGAGGACTGCCCGAAATACTACGATAGACTACCACAACGGGCTTTAATTGTCAAGTTTTTTCATAAACTGCGACGCGGATTTCAGCATAAGCCTCTTCGTGCCCACCGTGTCGAAGGCGATTTCAATGAGGGCGTCGCCCCCCATAGGCGTTACACCGGTCACCATTCCCCTGCCGAAGGCCCTGTGCTCAACCATCTCCCCCTTGGAGACGTCCATCGCCTTCACAGCCTCCCTTGGCGCGGAGGGCGCTGCCGCGCGTGCCCTGGCGGTCGGAGTCGTCCTGCGGGCAAATACCGTTTCAGAATCCTCGGCTTGAATCCGTTTTTCAGTCTTCAGCCCCATTTCGGATACAAAGCGTGACGGCGGATTGTGCATAGTCTGTCCAAACAGCATTCTCTCACGTGCGCAGGCAACATGCAGCTTTTCCTCAGCTCTTGTGACGGCGACATAGCAGAGTCTGCGCTCCTCCTCGATCTCCTGCGGGTCGGTCTGCGAGCGTGTCCCGGGAAATATGTTCTCCTCCGCTCCGGCCAGGAACACAACCGGGAACTCCAGTCCCTTTGCGCTGTGTATCGTCATCATGACGACCGCGTCCGCGTTTTCATCGTACTTCTCAATATCCGTGAACAGCGCGACCTCATCAAGAAAGCCGCCCAGCGTGGGTTCGGGCGCGCCGTCCGCGTACTGCGCAAGGTTGGATTTGAGCTCCCATATGTTCTCCAGTCTGCCCTCTGCCTCCACGTCGTTTTTCTCGGTCCAGAAGCGCAGATAGCCCGAGCGCTCAAGCACCTCGTCGTAAAAATCCGGCAGACTGAGTTCGGCGCTGCGCTCCCCGAGTGAGGCAATCATCCGCGCAAACTTCTCCAGGTTTCCGTATGACCTGCCCAGCTCGGGGTACCGAGACGCGTTCGCGGCCACCTGATAGACCGACACACCGTCCCTCTGAGCCAGTGCCTGCACAATGGAGAGGGTCTTGTCCCCTATTCCGCGCGTGGGGTTGTTGACAACGCGCATAAAGCGCAGATCGTCGTGGGGGTTGTGCGTCACCTGAAGGTAGGCCAGAACGTCCTTTACCTCCTGCCGGTCGAAGAAGCGCACGCCGCCGATTATGCGGTACGGTATTCCCGCCGCCTTGAACGCGTTTTCTATGCGGTTGGACTGGGCGTTTATGCGGTAAAGTACGCAAAAATCCCTGAATTTCCGGCCTATGCGAACCCCTTCTATAATATTCTCGGCAAAAAACCGGGCTTCCTCGGTGTCCGAATACGCCTCAAAGAACGAGATCGGCTCGCCCTCCTCCTTGCCTGTCCAGAGTGTCTTGCCCTTGCGCCCGCGGTTTTTTGCGATCACCCTGTTGGCGCACTCAAGAATCGCCCCCGTGCTGCGGTAGTTCTGCTCAAGCCGTATAACCCTCGCGTCCGGGTACTGCTCCTCAAAATTCAGTATGTTCTCAATCGTCGCTCCCCGGAAGCGGTATATGCTCTGATCGTCGTCCCCTACCACGCACAGGTTGCGGTGGCCGGCAGCCAGCAGCGACACCAGCTCGTACTGGAGCATGTTTGTGTCCTGGTACTCGTCGACAAGTATGTAGGAAAACCTGCGCTGATAATATGCCAGCGTGTCGGGGTGCTCCTTGAACAGCCGCACCGTGAGCATAATGATGTCGTCAAAGTCAAGCGCGTTGGCGTCCTTTAGAAGCCTCTGGTATTCTTTGTAGCAGTCGGCAACCTTCTCCGCGTAATAGTCGCCCCCGGAGGTCTTTTCATAAGCCGCCGGAGACAGGCTCATGTCCTTGGCTTTGCTTATACTCCCCAGCACGGTCTGCGGAGGGAAGCGCTTGTCGTCCAGATTCAGCGCCTTTAAAACGGATTTCATCACCCTGCGGCTGTCGTCCGTGTCGTAGATCGTGAACGAGCTTGCATAGCCCAGCCTCTCTATGTCCCTTCGCAGTATGCGAACGCAGGCGGAATGAAACGTGGATGCCCAGACCTCCAGACCCTTCGAGCCCAGCATACGCTCCAGCCGGCTTTTGAGCTCGCCGGAGGCCTTGTTTGTAAACGTAATGGCCAGCACCGCCCACGGAGGCGTCCCCTGCCGGATGATCTGGGCGATCCGCTCAATCAGTACCGTAGTCTTTCCGCTGCCCGCCCCGGCCAGAACCAGCAGCGGCCCCTCGGTGCTCATGACCGCCCTGCGCTGCTCGGGGTTTAAATGACTGTGATCCATATTAAGAATGCTCCGTTTACTCTATATTTGTTCTATGGATAAGTATAAGACCCATTAAATCACTCCGGCGACATACCTCAAAAAAACAACCCGCCAGCCGAGCTCCCGCTTTATAAGTCCATCTATGGCCCCAAGCGCTGCCAGCATTGCCGTCCTGTCCACGGCATCCGGCTCGAGGGCTCCGTATCTGACCTTGCAGAACACCCTCGCTGAGGAGAGCATTGGCCCGCCCGGCAGGGAGTATCTTTGATCTGCCCTTTCTCCGAACTCCATTGCGGTTTCCCAATCGCCCGGACGCATTTTCATAAGAAACAGCGCGCGGAGGAAATAGCCGTAAAGCCTTATGACCCCGTCCGCTGAGAAGTCGCCGGATTGGGCGCGTCGCAGGAAGATGCGGCGCCTGATAATCTGAACGGCGATCAGCAGAATAAGCGCGGCGGCGATTACGGGCCATACGAATACAGGCGCCGAAGTCTCTCTTGGCGGCTGTACATCGGACGGCAGCGGCACCTCGTCCACAGGATCGGTGAAGATATCGCCGCTCGGCACCGGATAGGCGGACGGAGCGGCGGACGGAGTCGCGTCCTGCCGCACGCGTATGCCGTCGCTGGGGTAGGCCGAGGTTGGCTCAAAGGGTATCCATCCAGCCCCCTCCAGATATACCTCAGTCCAAGCGTGCGCCTGCTGGCCGGTGACAACGTAAAAATCCTCATTCTTGAGCTCAGACGGCGCGTAGCCCTCCACGTAGCGCGCGGGTATTCCGGCGGAGCGGCACAGAACCGCCATAGCAGTCGCGAAATAGGTACAGTAGCCCTCCCTGCCCACAAACAGAAAATGGTCGACAAAATCGGCCTCTTGCGGCAGCTCGGGCGGCGAGGTGTTGTAGGTGTAATTTGTGCGAAGAAAGCTCTCTATCGCGGCTGCCCTATCGTAGTTGTTGTCAAGGCCTGACGTAATATGCTCCGACAGCTCTCTAACGCGGTCGGTCGTCGTTTCGGGAAGCTGAGTATACTGGCCGGCGACTCTTGTGGAGTACTCATCGAGCATCATAAAAAGATACAACGCCTTCTCGTCCCAGTGGTCTCCTGCGTACTTGTAGCTTCCGGGATCATTTCCCAAAGAATGCCAATAGCCAGGACGACACTCTCTGTAGAGCTCGGCGAGCTCATTACTCTCAAGGCTCGGGCGTATAACCTCCGCCGTATAGGAGAAATCCTTCTCCAGCGGCTCATCTGTGAGGATATCGGAGTTTGCCTGCTTATAGAGCTCGACATCCCCCGCGAATTCGTCGGCAACCCGGTAGTCCATTGAGAAATAAGGCGAGAACACCTTGTTGGTTGAGATATCCCAGTAGTGAATTGACATGCTTTCTGCCAAGTAAGAGTCCTTCGGGGCCTCCAAATCCGGCAAGCTAATAAACGCCATTATCGGAAACTGCCCGGTTTCATACGGAAATCTGTTATAGTCATAGACCGCCGAATACATATCGAGTAAAAAATAGTCCTGCCTTTCACGGAAAGGAGACTCAAAGGAGTATAAATCCGTTGTCCTCTGGCTGTCCGCTTCCCATCTGCGCCCCGTAAACGTTGTATAGCTTCTTCCCTTGAGGTATACGGGCCGATCGCCTTTAACAAACAGCACGGTGGCGTCGCTCAGGATAACCTCGCCTCCCAGATCCCCGCTGACATCGCCGTAATCCACAATAGTGTTCCCTGTTGATACATTAAACGGCCCCCAGTCGAAGCTCAGCCATTCCGGCAGCCTTGAAAACACACTGCTAACCGCCGCGACGACCTGCGTTCCGGCGGGCTCATCCGAAACAGGCATGTTCAGGGTCACCGCCAGAAGGGCAAGGCAAAGCGGCGCCGACATCAGAAGCATGAGCTCGCTTTTACCGTCCCGCGGCATGGCCTGCCGCGCCGCATAGAGGATGACAAGCAGGAGAAACGCCCAGAAATAAGAGTTTATAAGCTCAAAGCCCATGAGCTGCTGGCCGAAGAATACGGCGACACCGACAAGCAGAAGCAGCAGCACATTCGCATTGTGACGGACAAGTAAAAAAAACGGAAAGGTAATCGAAAGGCATATCAGGGCCATAGCAAAAAGCATATAGGCGGACGACGGGTCGTCGTAGCCGACCTCAATAAGCCCCCAGATCCATTGAAAAAAAGAGCCCAGAAAATCCACGAACGAGGCCGTCAAGGCGCTCCGCCAGACAACAATTAGGAAAATGACAGCCGCAGACACCAGCACAATGGCCAGCCACTTGAAGCGCGCCATCAGCGCGAACGCCAGGGTCAGCACAACCGTGACAACAATAATGTCGGCGCTCCTGAATGTGAGCGCCAGAGTATTTGCCAGGGCCAGCAGTACAACAAGGCTGAAGCCGCAGGTAAAGACGGCGTCCGAGACGCGGAGCTTTTTCATGGCGCGGTCTCCAGCAGCGCCTTTATGTCGTCTCCAGGCAGGAGGTCGTACACCCTTACGGGTCCGTTGTTCTCATACTGCCTTTTCGTGCCGCCCTCTTTGGCGATAAGACGGTAATAGTCCACCCCGTCCATGCCGGCAAGGTTGTCCAGAAGCTCGCTGTCCGGCTCTCTGGCGGAAAGAACTACCCCGTAGCCTGATAATCCCGCAGCGCGGCTAAGCCCGGCTATATCGATATCGGATGTAAACTCCGCCTCGGACAGCGCGGAGTAAAACGCGTCAAAATCCTTGGCGCCGTCCCCCTCAAGCACTCTTATCGTGCGCCCCGCCGCGTAAGCGAGCTTGACTCCTCGCGAATTGTTGAGCAAAAACCGCACTACCGCGACACAGAACTCTATAATAAAATCCTCGCAGACAAGCGGATCCTCTGCCCTGACAGGGGACAGGTCAAGCAGGAATACGACGTCCAGCTCGCTCTCGCTCTCGTACAGCTTGGTAATCAGATCACTCTTCTGGGCTGTTAAATTCCAGTGTATTCGGCTCATCGGGTCGCCGTACTCGTATTTCCTCGTGTCCTTCAGGGCCTCGTCCCTGCTCTTGCGGTAATGCCTTCCTCCCTGAAGCTCAGAAAACCTCGAGAGGCTGAAAGATTCCAAGTGAATAATCCTGGGAAAAACGACCACACTCACGTTCTCCCCAGGCTTAATACCCAGCCTGAATATCGAAAACAAATCCATAACGCGTGCCCGCTCCATGCCGAGCATATAGACGCCCCGGTATGCAAACTCCAAATTAATAGCGCCTTGGTAGCGCTGCCATGGAAGAAGCGAGATTTCCGCGCTTTTACCGGTAAGACAAAGCCCCCTGCTGTCGAAAAAATCGAGGGTCACCCGCGGTGATACAAGAGGCCCCCTGTTGTAAGCGGAAAACAGATAGTCTACGGCTTGCCCCTTGACGATATTCATTGTGCTCATTCGCTGCCCGCTCCTGAACTGCAGGCGCAGCAGCAGTGCGTGAAGTATGGATAGGCATGGTATAAGCAGGCAGAGATAAAAAAGGGCGTAAGGAATAGTCCCGCCCCTGACAAAAACAAAACCCGCCGAGAGGAACAGTATTATCAAATATGAGACCCTGGGCCCGGTGAAAAATCCTCGCTTTCGTTTTTTAGAGTTAAGCATTGGCGCGGCCTTTTGGCACAGGCACCTGACGCAAAACCGCGTCCACAATATCCTCAGACTCGACGCGGCGTATGCGGGCCTCCTGCTTCAAAATCAGGCGATGGGAGAGCACCGGCTTGGCCATTTCCTTAACATCGTCGGGCAATACATACTCACGTCCGCCATACAGGGCCCACGACTGAGCCGCGCGGAACAGGGACAGGCTGCCGCGCGGGGACGCCCCGAGGTCAATATCGGGATGCAGTCTGGTTTTCCTCACAATCTCAACCGTATAGTCGTACAGGCTCTCATCAACATAAATGTCCTTAACCATGCGCTGGAGCTCAATAATATCCTCAGCCCGCGCCACTGGCGCGAGCTCCTCCAACGGATCGCTCAGCCTGTAGCGGTGAAGAATTCCCGCCTCCTCCGCCTTCTCAGGATAGCCCATTCTAATTTTCATGAAAAACCTGTCCATCTGGGCTTCGGGCAAGGGATAGGTGCCTATGTAGTCAATGGGGTTTTGGGTAGCCATGACCATGAACGGCCTGCCGACCGGTCTGCTCACCCCGTCCACCGTTACCTGGTTTTCCTCCATCACCTCAAGCAGGCTCGCCTGTGTCTTCGGCGAGGTGCGGTTTATCTCGTCAGCGAGGATAAAGCTGCTCATCACAAGCCCCTGCCTGTATTCAAACTCACCTGTCTTTTGGTTAAAGAGGGAAAATCCTGTAATATCAGACGGGAGAATATCAGGAGTAAACTGTATTCTCCTGAAAGAGCAGTCGACGCTCTTTGCCATCGCCGAAACGAGCGATGTTTTTCCGACACCGGGCACATCCTCGACAAGAACGTGCCCCTCGCAAAGCAGGGCGGTCAGCATCAGCTCCGCGACGTTCTTTTTCCCTATGATGACCTGTGAGATGTTGTTTATTATCGCGGTAAGCGTCCCATGTAGGTCGCGCACTTGCATCTCCTCCGGTGTGGTATTTGCATTGCAAGGCTCCGCCCGATCGCTTATTTTCTCACCCGCGGGGGCGGAGCTCTTC
Source organism: Oscillospiraceae bacterium (assembly GCA_031556035.1). Classification (GTDB taxonomy): domain Bacteria; phylum Bacillota; class Clostridia; order Oscillospirales; family UBA929; genus JAVBTT01. The sequence goes on along the minus strand of JAVBTT010000012.1, from coordinate 18,482 downwards.
GCCACAGGCGTTATTATAACATGTCCCAGAGTTCTAGTCAAAAGAAAAAACCGGGCTCACCCCGGCATGTGAAATACTTCGCTCCCTAAGCCAGCCTCTCCAGCAGGTGCCGCGCCTCATCGTCAAAAGCCCCGGGCCCCACATGATTTCGGATAAGCTCCCGGCAAGCGGTTTCGGCAGCTTCCCTGCTGAAGGTCGCGTGACGAAGGTATTTCCCCTTTTCGTTTCCAACGGATATCCTCAGTCCATAGCTCTCCACCGCACATCTGCCGCTGAGTCTTATTTCATCCGTTATCACTGAGTATGTGGCTTTGCGCCGCTGTCCGTCCATATACACGACGGATCTGCCAATCTCCGAGTACATAAATTTCCTTCCCCTCTTTCCCCACAAGCTTTTATCCGATAAGCTGCCTGCCTTATCAGTAATTATATTCCGGTGTGCCTGTCGAAAATGGGAGTATTATGGACTGATGGCTTATTTATCGCATTGAAACCGCGCCCGCAAGGTGCTACACTGATTAGTGCACGGACAAACTCATTTATACTAATCATTAGTCGGGAGTGGTTGAATGAAAAAAATCATTTCAAACTTAAAAAAAATGTGCCCCGCGAGCAGATGGCTCCTCAAGGGCGGTCTCATGGTGGCCTGCTCGCTGCTGCTTGGCTCAATTATACTTGCCTGTTGGGCTGGAGCCTGGAGCCTGGATACATACTACATTCACCGCTGCGCGGACACAATGCGCGAGTTCGCCCCCGTCATACTGTTCCTGACTGTGTTCGGCTCCGCCTGGTGGGAGGAGCGCTACCGAAAAACCCATAGTACATAAGAACAAGCTGAATGGGATTTGCGCCGTGGCGCAAATCCCATTCAGCTTAATTGTTATCAACTCAGGCGCTCACCGGCACTATGTGAATATCCAGAGCCGTCAGTGTGCTGTTGGAGAGCACTATGTCCGTTATCTTTGCCGCGTCCTCGGCGTTGAGTCCTCCCAAGGGTTCCGCGACGACAATATTTATGCCGTCCTGGCTTATAAACGCTACACACTCGGTAAAGCCCTTGGCAACGATCAGATTCTCAATGGTCGCCTCGGTCAGCGCGTTCTGCGCAAGCTTTTCAATCTCACTCATAGCGTTGTCCTTAATCTCCTGCGAAACATCCTCTCGGGACGCCGCGTCGTTAAGTATTGAGATTGCGCTGTCCCTCGCGCTTTTTCGCGTCAGTCTCGCCTCTGAAAAATAACCTGTGTCGTCAGTTTCGCTGATATCGATATTCCCGCTCTCTTCTCCCTCCACCAATGTATCTTCCGGCAGTCCCTGGTTTGTCTCCACTGACGCCGCGCCCGGATCAAACACCTTCGAGCCGTCATCCCCCGGTTCTCGCCCGTATGACCAGCTGAGGTACAGTGCCACACACACAAACAGAACGATAACCGAAACAACCGTGTTGCGCTTCCAAATCTTCATTGCCGCTCCTCCTACTTTTTCATTTTCAAAATCGTGATTTTATCGCTGCCAAGTCCGGTCAAGGCTGATACCGCCTCGGATATCGCAAGCCTGATACCGGCCTTGTCCCCGCCGTCGCAGACCACAACAGCTCCCTCGAACTCCGGGTATATCCTCCTGGTGATGATCGGCTGCTGGTTTGAGCCGGAGCTCACGACGACGGTTTTACGCTGGCTTGTGGTATCATAGTCGGTCATTACCCCCTCCTCCATCTTTCTGGACGACTGAGAATTGACGTCCTCCTGCACCAGCACATGCATGTCGGAGTGAAGGGTTAGCATGACCTCTACCCGTCCCGCTCCATCCACGCTTGCCAGCGCGGATTCCAGCTTTTTTTCCATTTCGTCCAACGAGAAAGCCGGATAATCGCCGGAGTCGGCATTTGAAGAGTTTCCTTCAGCTGTGGGCCACAGTATAAGCGCCAGCCCGACGGCTACTACAAGCAGCAGGTATTTGTAGCGCATAAGCACCTTAAAAAGCTTTTCCGTTGGAAGGTTGAGTGATTTCATACTAGCCTCCGCCCTTTGCCGTTTCGGTCGTATATTTTTGTTTTTCAGTCTCTATGCCCAGCTCCGCCGTTATGACCGGCCCGAGCAGCCGTTCAGCCTCTTCCGGACTGTCCGAGCGTATTTCCGCGAACACCGGCATCGGGTACATATCCCCCTCCTCGCAGATCACCTCGGCACTCACAGACAACCCAACGGCTTGTGCCTTGTTCACAATATATGCGGCTGTTTTCTCCGCTATGATTTCCTTCATCAGCATCTGATCATTTTGATCGTAAACTTCCGAGATGTCAGGCAGGCTCCAGTCAAACTCAGGTACTCCGCGCACAAAGGGAGTCAGCAGCACAACGGCCATTACTAGTCCCGAGGCAAGCTGGACTGTCTTCTTGACATTTCCCGGCGGAGTCACGGCGAGAGCCACGGATACAATTACGGACGCCGTGACAACTGAGCTCAGCCAGCTTCTGAAAAATTCCAGCATCAGCCCACCCCCGCCTGAATACAGGATATAATAGAGATTATTGCCAGCAGCGCGCTCGCCGCCGTCATCGCGAGGGCAAGCGCGAAAACCGTGGACAGCTGGTCAATATATTTAGATATCCGCTCGTCTGATATTGTGCCCGAGAGGGCTGCGGCCAGCTTGAAGACAAGGTATCTCGCCCCTATCTGCAAAAACGGCGTGAGTACTATACCGAGCACCGCTATGAGACCGAAAATCCCGAGAGCGTTTTTTACCACTCCAGCCCCGACCAGGACAGTCTCGGCGGCGTCCGAAATTATCCCCCCGACAACGGGAACCGCGCCGGATATGGCGGCCTTTGCGCCCTTCACGGCCACTGCGTCCGCCGAGCCCGCTATTGCTCCGCTGATTGACAGATATGCCGTAAAGGCCATAAGCGTCAGGCTCAGAATGCCGCAAAGCAGCCATTTCAAAAGCGAGGCCAGCCTTGCCAGCATATCCCTCGGCATCGCGGCATTGGCGGTCACAAGCGCGAAATAAGCGTACAACATCGGGAGCAGCAGGCCGGACATCAAGCTCCCCAACAGGCTTGAGAAAAGCACGGTCGCGCTTTGCCGCGCCAGAAACGCTGTGGGCATCCCCATCGCGGTTCCCGCGGTCACAAGGGACGGAAGCAGAAGCTTCACAAAAGCGTTCATACTGTTGATGGTATCCGTCGCGCTCCGCAGGATGCCCGCAAGCCCGCCCGCCGTAGCGGCGGCGATGCACAGCACACCCGCAAGCGTTATGTATTCCGAGTTTCCAATAAAGCTGGACGCTACTCCGCACAGAATGACCACGGTCAAAATCAGCAGAATCCCGGAAAGGGCTTGCTTAAATATCCCCCCCGCCTGAGCTTTAGCCGAGTCGAGCAGATTCTCTACGCCCTTGTCCAGACTGGAGTTTCCCGGGTCCATACCCTGCACCGCGTCCCGCGCCTGTCCCGGAACGCCCCGCTCAATATCCTGTGCGCCGAACGCCTCCCGGTAGTCGGGGTCTGCCCTCGCCATCGGGGACAGGAGCAAAAACAGCGCCGCAATAATCAATAATTTTTTCATATGTACTTCCTACAACATCGACTGCACAAGCTTCAAAACAGCCGATATCAGCGGCAAAGCCATATACACGCCCACTACGCCTCCGAGTATCTCGACCGCCGAGGCGATCGCGGTTTCCTTCGCGTCCCGGCACATGTCGGCGCAAAGCTTTGTTATTATCGCTATGCCTATGAGCTTGTATATCGGGGAAATCAGTTCGTTTGATATCTGCGCCGAGGCGGCCACGCCGCTCATAAACTCCTGTATTTTCCTGAAAATCGTCAGCGCGGCGAACGCCACAATCCCGGTTATCAGCAGCGTCATGCCCATGCCTATCTCGGGAGCGTTTTTTTTGACAGCCATAACGCAGATAACTCCCGCTACACTGAAAAAGGCGAGATTGAAGAGGACTTCCATCGGCTTTCTCCTTTGTGCGCGTGTTATACTAATACCTGTTTAAAACCTGACAGTTTTAATTTGCAGAAGCTGGCAGTGGCAAGCTTTTGCAAATTTCTGAACGGAAGGTTTTAACATGGGATTAGTATTAAAATCCGAACAGCGTCTTTACGAGGGCAAACAGCTTGCTTATCTCCTGCAAAACTATCATAAAGACCACTATCACCCCCGCCAGCACCGTCATCATGCCTTGCTCCTCACGCCCCGAGCGCATCAGCAACTGGCTCAGCACCGCGACAAGTATTCCGATCGCCGCTATCTTGAATATCAAATCGACCTGCATTTCGGAAGTCCTTTCATCACAACAGTATGATCGCTATCGTCAGTCCTCCCAGTACACCGAGAACGCAGTAAAGCCGTCCGTTTTTGACCAGCTCCTCGCGAGCCGCCGTCTGAGAGAGCTCCAGCTTCTTTTTTATGAATCCCAGCCTCGCGGCCTGCCTGTCCGCGTCGTAACGGCCAAGTATCCTGCCTATCTCCTCGACCAGGAGCCTGTCCTGCTCCTTGAGCTCAAGTCCCGCCGCCTCGCCAGCCCACACCTTTGAAAAGCTGTCCCCCGCCTCCCAGCCCCTCGACACAGCGCTCCAAAAGTCCTCAAGCACATTGTCCCGCGCGGCAAGCTCCGGCAGAAGCTCGGTCAGCGGCGTAAGCCCGTAGGATATTTCCGCCTCCATGAAGTCAATCGTTCCGACCAGCGCGGTTATGACCCTCAGTCTCCTTTTCAGCCGCGAGGTCATCGACACCCCCAGGGCCGTAAAGCCGGCCGTTATCAGCCCCGCCCCTATAAACGCCGCAGCGCTCATACCGCCTCCACCAGATATCTGCGAGCGGGATCGCGCACTATCGTGACAAGATACTTGAAATTCGGCAGCAGCTCCCTGTACAGCTCCCGCGCGTTTAAATCCTCGCGGCAGGCCGCGTGCGCCGTCGCCACAACAGACACACCGCATCCCACGCATGTGCGAAGCGCGGCCAGGTCGCCCGCCGCTGTCACCTCGTCAAGCGCCAGCACCTGCGGATTCATAGCCCTCAGCAAAAGCATCACCGCGTCGGCCTTGGGCGCGCCGTCCAGCACGTCTGTCTGCGGACCCACATCCAGCTGGGGCTTGCCCATGTAGCAGCCCGCTATCTCACCGCGCTCGTCCGCCACCGCAACCCTAAGCGCCTGCCTTGAGGTGCCTCCGTAGGACAAAAGCCGTACTATGTCCCGCAGCAGCGTGGTCTTTCCAAAGCCGGGCGGAGAAATTATCAGAGTGCTGCCGAACACTCCGCCCTCAGTCAGTCTGTTTATCACTCCTCCAGCCGCGCCCGCCACCTCTCGCGATATTCGAACGCAGAGAGATGAAATATGCTTTATGTGCTCTACCGAGCCGTTTTTCACCACCGCGCTGCCGCATATGCCGACCCTGTGGCCACCCTCAACCGTTATGTAGCCGTGCCTTAGCTTTTCCAGCACGGTATGCGCGGAATCCTTTGTGGCGAGCGAGAGCGCTGCCTGTATATCGTCGGAGTCCACTATCAGCAGCGGATCCGGTATCAGCTCGTCTCCGGACAGCGTTACAGAAAAAAACTGCCCCGCCCTGAGCCTGAACTCCTCCGCCCGTCCCCGCTGCACCGGCGGAAGCCGTCTCGCGGCCTGGCGAAGCCGCGGCGGAAGAAACATGCAGGCCTGCTCGAAAGCGTCAGTCATACGGAGCCCTCCTTCGTATTGGTATAACAATTGTATGAAGGGTTGTCCGCCATAATGACAAAAAAATCCGGCCTAATGGCCGGACGAAGAAAGTTTCGATTTATTTCCTTTGGCTCTGCATATGCCCCTTATTTATCTGTTGCTTTACTCAACATATCTTTAGTTGAAAAAAAACTGCTTGAAAGCGATTCCTGATTGGTCTGGCGCGTACCGTCGATAAGCTCGGAACGGAATATCCGCACGTCCCGCGGCGCATCCACTCCGATACTCACCCTGTCGCCCTCTATTGAAAGCACGGTGATGCGGACATTTTCGCCCAATGTAATGCTCTGATTAAGCTTGCGGGTCAGAACCAGCATCGCCGACACCTCCATTCAGCAGATTTCGCACTGCGTCATAAATGGGCTGCCTGATCTGGTAGTCGCTGCCCTCCAGAATCACTTGGCGCCCCAGATTTGCCTTTGCGTTTATCAGTATCGGTGACACGAGATTCGAGGTCATTTTGGAAACCTCACGCGGTATAACCGCCACAGTGAGCAGAAGGATGTCCTCATCAGAGGGAGAGCCTATGTCCGCAAGAGAAGCCTCTGATACACGAGGGGCGTACTCGGGAAACATGACGAACGGGTTTACAACAGCCATAGCTATATCCGGCTCCTCCACGGCTTGGAGCCAGTGAAATGGTTCTGTCTCAACCGAAGAGATGAGCGTGAAGTGCTTGCATTGCTCGAATCCCGGCAGGCCCTCTTTAAACTCAATAATTTTCTCATCCGCGACTTCTATTTCCCCAAAACGCGAGGTGCTGATCCGCATATCCTGTGTACTCCTTCCCGCATCAAACACATTTTTAATGATTTAATCAAGCTTTCCCATAATGGAGCTTATTATATAAGACATTTGGGAAAAGCGCAATAGTACAATCCATGTCGGGATATTGGATTGATAGAAAACTCTATTGTGAGGCCAATCGAGAACAATTGACATGGGTTGTGAAATGAGATATAAGTATTGTGTCAGGGGGATATGTACATGGGAGAATTTTTCACATGGGCGTTCCTTGGGTCGTTTGCGGGGGCGGTCGTGGGCACTGCATTGCTGACACAGTTTTTCAAGAGTATTTTCGCGAAACTTCCAACTCAGGTGCTCTCGTACATAATAGCGATTGTAATCATGGCCCTAGCCACCGCTGCGACCGGCGGCTTTACGCAGTCATGGACGGTTTGGGCAATGATACCCTTCAACGCCGTCCTGATTTCTCTCAGCTCGAACGGAGCCTATGACGGAATCGTGAGGGCATTCAAGGGAAAAGAGAAATAAAGCGTATATGCCGAACATCCGGCCGGGGATTAAACCCCGGCCGGATGTTTTTGTTGCGATGGGTATGGTTCACCGCAGCTCCACCCCAAAATCGGCTGGACTGGGCTGTTTTTTTTCCAGCCAATAAAACGAGCAATCCCGCTCGCGTCCCAAAAAACGCCTGTCGTAGAGCTCGCGCCTAAGCATACACCAGTCGTCAAAGGTATGCCACCGCGCGAGGAGCTCGTTGACTTCCTTTTCAGAATAACGTATGTCCTGCTCGAACTTTGACGCGAGATAAAAAATGCTCAGCGCCTTCAGCCTGTGTTTGGAGGGATAGCCCTTGAGTTTCCCCTCCGCGTTAAGAAAATTCTTGAGCTCATGCATTAAGATCGCTTCGTCCACAACCTGTCACCCTTTTTGCGCTTGCTTCCTGCTTTATTTCAGCTACGAAAACAAATATATCAATGTGGAGTATTTTGATGAGGCACCGGAGGCACAGGCTTTTTTATAAGTTGAGCCATACGCGGAAGGGCATGGCTGAAAAACTTTTTATATGCCGTACAATGGACGTTCAATCCCGGCTGGCCTGCGTACGACTCGCGGTCTCTACGGCAGCCGCCTCGGCAAATATTGTAATACCGACAGTTACGGCACTCATTATGTATATGCCGTGAGGCGTTGACAAAACTCTCTGCTATGGATCCTGAAATCATATCCTGGAAACTGTGTGTGTGAACATTCCCCAACAGGTAATCGTCCAGAGCGTAAAAATCACATGGATATACACTGCCATCCGCCTCGATAAGCGGAGTCACACTGCAAATTCCGCAGGCCGCGCAGTTTTCCGGCGGAAAACCCGCCAGCATATACACGTAATTGTCAAAGCTTCTTATGGAATAATAATCGTTTTTGACATAGTCCCCGTACCAGAGATCAAATAAACGGCACAAGAAGTCACCGTATGGCCCGCTGTCCAGTGAGTAATCATGGGAATTTGGATTATCTCCCAGCCCGTCCAAGCAGGGAATAAACTGGAGGTGCCTGAAGCCATGCTTCTTGTAGAAATTAAACGCCATGTCGGGATGCGCGGCAAGCGAGCGGGTGACGACAGTCAGAATATTGTAATCGACCCTGTGCTTTGAGAGCATGCGGGCGGCACGAAGGCATCGGTTATGCGTTTCCTTACCGCTCGCGTCAAATCGATACCGGTCGTGCACGTCTTTTGGCCCGTCTATGGACAATCCGACCAGAAAATTGTACTGTGCCAGAAACGAGCACCACTCATCGTCGAGCAAAAGCCCGTTTGTCTGAATCGAATGCCTGATTGTAATATTATTCGGGTTGTGTTTCCGCTCGAAGTCTATTATCATGCGGTAAAATTCCAGGCCGGCCAATGTGGGTTCGCCGCCCTGGAAACCAAACACGCACACATCCGTGGTTTCTCGCAACGCATTATAAACTACATGCTCAAGCGTATCTTCGGACATGACGCCGCTGAGCCGTTCCTTCCTCTTGTCGGAGACATCGGCGTAAAAGCAATATCTGCACCGCATATTGCATCTGCCTGAAACAGGTTTTATTAAAAGCGACAGACTCTTCATCTGCATTGCCATCCTTTTTTATTAATGTATGTAGGCCCTTAGGTTCAAAACGGAAACAATCAGCACGAATATGAGCACTGACGTATACAGGTATCCCAAAGCTTTTTCCCGTATGCGGCCTCCGATCCAGCTGCCTACAAGTCCTCCGCCGATTCCGCCCGCAATGGCGCAGACCAGCACGGGCCAGGAAAACGCGGGGACGTTTCCGAGTATAAGCATAAGAAGAAAGCTTGCCGCCTGAGAAAAAATAATGATGTACAGAGAATAAACGGCCGATTTTTTCAAATCCAAGCCTAGAAAATATGTGAGAGCGGCCAGGTTGAGCGGTCCTCCGCCAATGCCCAAAAAGACGGAAACTACTCCGAGAACAAGTCCCAGCAGCAGACACGGGCCAAGACTATGTATGTCCTTGGGCTTCAGCCGGTTCCTGAAAAAAACATGGATCAGCAAGCCGAGGGCGATCACTGCCATAAGTATGGCCTGAGCCATACCGAGCGTCTCTTTTCCGAAGGAATCAAATATCAGCTTACCAGCCACGCCTCCACAAGCGGAGCCGATAGCCAAGGCCGTTCCCCTGCGCAGGTCGAACTCCACTTGCCTTCTCCGCCTGGTGAGTGTTACGACCGCCATGGAGAGCACGGCGCATCCGGATAAAAAGCTGACAAGCCCAGCTTCATACGTCGTGGCAAGCTCCAAAACCGGCCTCATTACGATGCCGCCGCCGATTCCGCTTACAGCCCCTATGACTGAGGACAATAAGCACACGATCAAAACAAGGATAATAATAGAACCACCCGCTGTCAAAAGATGTTCATTCTATTCCGGCGATGCTGTCAGGCTTGAAGAACCTGACGGGACACATCGGGAATCTCCGCAATTTTCGTTTAAACTGGATTATATGGAGCTCAGAAAGAAATGTCAAGGCACCTCAACGTTGTTTGCCATGTTATGCTATAACATACATTTATTGTAAATAAGGAGTGTTCTTTAATAGCGTAATGAAGACACCACACACTCTTATAGGCAAAGTGCACATATACGCAAACGTTACACAAAATCATTATTGTGTTTTTCGTGCATGCAAGTTGCAATTAGCTTAGATGAGGTATATGTTGCCACTCCATAAGTCGTGTCAGTATATCTGACACGATGGCGCTATAAAGCCGATGAAACCGCGCACTATTACCTGTGCTAAAGAGGAGTTTGTGCTGCCGGATATTTTAATAACTGTCAGACGGGGACGGTGCTTTCCCGAACGATCAGTTTGTGAGGCAAAACAATTTTCATCGGTTTCCCCGATATAGCCGATACGGCGATGCCCCAAGCGGATCAGGTGCATCAGCGCCGTCTCCGCTGCGGCGTAGCCGTCGCATACAACCTGGTCCCATTCCGCGTCGATGTAATTTAGGCCGGTATACACCAGGTTTTTATATTGCTTCTTTAAAAAGTCCTTGATGTTGCTGTTAAGCGGCCCAACACAAGGGCGCCATCGGTCATAATGGATGGAATACTCTGGAAAGAATCCTTCTCATGAAGATCATAGATGGAATACGTGCAGGATATGACATATCCCATATGCAGCGCGTGTTGTTCTATGGCCCGCGCGATCTTCGCAAAAAACAGGTTGTCAGAAGACGTTTTGCTCCGGCCAAAAATACAGGTGATTGTATTTGTCTGCGACTGTTCGTTGCCGGGCTGCCTGAGCGCCCGCGCCCACGGGTTAGGGACATACCCGGTTTCCTTCACAATGTCCCAAACCCGGTCCCGGACCTCCTTTGTGGCAAAGCTGTCGTCGGGAGAGTTGATGATTCTGGACACGGTGGACACGGACACCTCCGCTCGGCGGGCAATTTCCTTCAACGTCATTTAGACCCTTCCCTCCGATTCCGATTTGTAACTTTATGTATAAGTATAACGTTTTATATTCGGCTGTGCAACTGCTTTGGCTGTGCAATTATTAGCCAGAGAAACCCAGTTCAAGCCGGCAAACAGCGCTTGTCAAAATCCCGCAGACTTCATCTCGAAAACAGCAAAAAACAAAGGAGGAAAGAATTGTGTATAAGATCAAAAGTCATTTCAAGGCAATCGTCAGCCTCGCTCTGGCCGTAGCTCTTCTTTTGGCGGTCTCCCCAAATACATTTGCGAAGGTGCCCCTTGACGACCCCTATCCGGAGGGAACAAGGGGGTTCGCCTATTGGAACACCAGCCTCAGCTTCGAAGAGCGTGCGGCCGATCTTATCTCCCACATGACGCTGGACGCAAAGATCGAGACGGCCGTCAGCGTGACCATGAACAGCGACCATCTGTATCAGACACTGAAAGACATCCCCGAGGAGCTGGACATTGACATCACCTACAGGAGCAGCAACCCCGCGGTCGCAAACAATCTGGTCACTGCGGTCGATAACGCGATAACCATCGCGGCGGACGCCTCCGGAAAAACCGTTGTCATAGCGGGGCTTAAGTACCAAAAACAAAGGTGGACGCCCTGGCCATCAGCTACGGGACGAAGCACGGGGCGAACAAGGGCAAAGGCGCCGCCATACGCAAGGAAATTGCCGTCGCCATCAAGGAATGTCTGCGGCACGCCGGCATGTTCTGCGCACTGGTCAGCCACGGCTCGTCCACCGTGCCGCAATATATCGTAAGTGAGATCAACGCTCTGGGCGGCGACATACGGGACGCGTACGGCATTTCAATGGAGCAGCTCAAGGAGGTCTCCCGCATCGGCATCGCCAAGATCAACGTCGATACGGACATACGCCTGGCGGTGACGCGCAACCTGCGCGAGCTGTTTGAGCGCGAGCCTTCTCTGCGCAGCGCGCCCGTCGTTTCGGAGATCTACAGGCTCTTGCGCGAAAACACGTCCGCCTTTGATCCCCGGGTGTTCCTCCCTCCCATCATGGACACAGCGATGTACGGAACCGTCCCTGATGAAAACGTCGTCAAAATTGTTGCATGCATCGAAAGGGGCGTCTATGAGGTGGTCGGAACCCTCATCGTGGAGTTTGGCAGCGTGGGCAAGGCCCCGCTTGTCCGGTGCGCCTCTCTGGACGAGATGGCGGAGCGCTATAAAAAGTCCGGAATATAACGAAGCGGAGTAGCAAACATGGGACAGAACATTTTAGTGGCGCACGGGGGCGGGCCGACCGCCGTTATGAACAGCTCCCTGCAGGGCGTCGTGGAAACAGCCCGCGCCTCGGGCCGGGTGGATAGGATTTACGCCGCGCTCTTCGGCGCGGAGGGGCTGCTCGGCGATAGGCTGATGGATTTGACCGACGTGCCGGCCTCCTCCATTTCCCTGCTGGCGCAAACCCCCGCCTCGGCCATCGGCTCTTGCCGGCGCAGGATCGGCGGGGAGGATTTCCCCGCGCTTATGGAGTGCCTCAGAAAATACGGCATAGACAGCTTTTTCTATAACGGCGGCAACGACTCCATGGACACCTGCCACAAAATCCATCAGATGGCCGCCCGGGAAGGCATGGACCTGCGCGTCATATGGATTCCCAAAACCATGGACAACGACCTTGCCGTCACGGACCACAGCCCCGGCTTCGGCAGCGCAGCAAGATACGCCGCCCTCAGCGCCGCCGAGCTGGCCCTGGACGCCTCAAGCCTGCCCATTCATGTGGTCGTCCTGGAGCTGATGGGACGCAACGCGGGCTGTGTGACGGCGGCCGGCGCCCTCGCGTCCGAGCTGACCGGATGCCCGCAGCTCGTTTACCTGCCCGAGATCGCCACCGATGAGCTAAAGATGCTGCGCGATATAGAGACGGAGTTTGCCAGGGGGAAGGGGCTGATCGCAACTGTCAGCGAGGGCATTCACGGCGAGGACGGCCGGCCGTTTGCGGACTCCGGCATGTCGGACGGCTTCGGCCATGTGGTTCCGGGCGGAACGGCGCAGTATATAGCAAATCAAATTATCGCCAGGCTTGTCCTAAGGGCCCGCGCGGAAAAGCCCGGACTGCTGGGGCGGACCAGCATGGCCTATGTCTCCGCCGTAGACCGGGAGGAGGCGTACGCAGTTGGACGATACGCGGTGGAGAGCGCACTTCACGGCAAGTCGGGCTGCATGGTGGCCATAGAGGCGGAGCGCCGCCCCTCGTATCGTTATGAACTAACGCTCGTGCCGCTGGAAGCTGTTGCAAATATAGAAAAAAGGTTTCCTCTGGAATGGATCGTCGAGGGGAACCGAATCTCAAGGCAGTACTATGACTACTGCATGCCCCTGATGGGTAACGATATGCCGCGGTATGCGCTCTTGCGCGGCTGAGGAGTAGGCTGAGTTGAAACACATTTTCTTAAACCTGTAGCGCTTTGACGTTCCGCCCAACTACGGCGGCGTTAACCGGAGCGCCCCCGTCCGGGACTGGGGCGCTCACATCGTTGAGACTACTCAAGAGATTTTAAAATATTACAACCCGCAAGAGGTGGAGTTTGTCCATTTCTTCCCTGAGGCGCACATTCTGGGCGCGGTGGCCGCCTGCCGAAAAGACAGCCCGCTGCGGATCGGCTGCCAAAGCGTATACCGTATGGATACCCAGCCGGGGGGAATTTCGGCGCATTCACCTCTCAGCGCCCCGCGAGCAGCATGGCGGCAATGGGATGCCTCGAGGCTCTGATCGGACACTGCGAGGAACGGGCTGATAAGACGGGCATTTTGCATGAGGCCGGCGTTACAGATACGGAAGCGGTGAATCGCCTGCTCAATCAGGAAATCCACAAGGCCATCGGACAGGGCATGGAGATTCTCTACTGCGTCGGTGAAAAAGCAGAAGAAACGGAGCGCTGGCAGGAGGTTCTTGGCGAGCAGCTACGCGTTGGACTCGCGGGAGCGGACCTGGGCAAGGTTGTGATCGCCTATGAGCCCGTGTGGAGCATCGGCCCCGGCAAGGCCCCCGCGGATCAGGCGCACATCGCCAAGATCGCCAGCCACCATGAGCCGAAGGTGATGCACCGAAAAGAAATTTGACGTCATGGTTTTCGGAATGCCGCAGAACTTCCATTACGGAGACGGCATGGGCACCAATCCCATCCAGATGATGCAGGCGACTTCCTCCCAGGTCATCCGGCATAAGCGGGTTATGAGTGAAAACTGTGTCATCATATGCTCCTCAATTTGCAACGGGTATTTTCATGACGAGCGGTGGCCCTATCTGCGCGAGCTGTACGACCGCTTTCAGCACGACTATATGAATGTGCTGCCCGACATGGATCGCCTGGGGGAGTTTTACGCAACCGACGAGCGCTACATACGGGAGTACCGGTACGCAAACGCGTTCCATCCGTTCCACGGCTTTTCGATGATGAGCTGCGCGCACATCGCGGAAATGAACACCTCGGCAATCTACATTGTCGGAGCGCAGGAGCCGGGCATAGCGCGGAGCATGGGCATGAAAACGCGCGCCACATTTGAAGAGGCTCTGGAGGATGCCAGGCGCAAGTACGTCGGGCTGAACCCGAATATTCTGGCGCTCCCAAAAACCTTTTCCGTCGCGTCGGTGCACCTGTGTTTGATAAACGAACCGACCAACCTTCGTGCGCATGGGATGGACGCGCACCCTTGCTGCGGTAAGATTCCATATACACTTAATAACTGCATGGACCGGGGGTGAAGAGGATTGAAGCTGGAAATTCCCGACGGGCTTGACTTTGGAATCGAGAGTTTTGACAGCTGGCTTGACAGGGCGTCCAGTTTGCTGGATACTTGCCTGAACGGCGAGGCGTGCTACGGCGAAAGCCTGGGCTGGCTGGACACAGGCAAATGGGCCGGCGCGGATTCTCTGGCTGTCATTGAGGAGCTTGCACAAAAAGTCCGCGCGCGCGACGAGGCTTTTGTCCTGGTCGGCGTCGGCGGATCCCTCAATGCGGCGCGTGCCGTCATCGAGGCGATTGGAACGGAGGATTCCCCGATCATTCGCTACGGGGGAAACGCCATTTCTCCAAGGGCCGTAAACAGGATTCTGGCCCAATGTAAGGCCAGAGACTTTTCCATCAACATCATAGCCAAGAATTTTGAAACGCTTGAGCCGGGCATGGGTTTCAGAATTTTTCGGAGAGCGCTGCACGAAAAATACGGCTTGCAGGCCGCGCAGCGGATCATAGCGCCATGCCCCCTTATGGTGCCATAGCAATTCAGTTCACCTGGCCTGCATCTTGCCGATTCCCACGGGCCTCTATTATTCGTTCTTTTCAGGCCAGAATACTTTAATAGATGTGAGGGCACAGTCTTGAAAAAGAAAAAGAAGGTCGACTGGGTAGGAAGAATACCCAACTGGGCGTGGCTGCTGATATCCTTAACTGTTTTGATGATCCTATGGTATTGGCTGTCGGTTAATCCCAAGACCTCGCGCAGCTTCCCGAACGTTGTGAAGGTTTTTGGCTCAATTCGGACTATGTTCCAGCGCGGCGTGCTTTTCAACGATATCGGCAGCAGTATGATATCCGTGCTGTCCGGGTTTGCGCTCGGGAAGGTGCGCATCCGGGACGTGAAGAAAATCTTCTCCGGGCGAAGCGGCGAAACGGTGGCGTTGAATGGTGTCAGCATGGACATCTCCAACAATGAGTTCATCTGTGTGGTTGGCCCGTCCGGCTGCGGCAAATCGACGACACTGAACATCATTGCGGGGCTAATCGAGCCGACCAACGGCGAAGTGATTGTGGACAGGAAAAAGGTCGTCGGGACCGGCGTTGAACGGGGGGTCGTGTTTCAGCAATACGCGCTTTTTCCCTGGATGACAGTAAAAAAGAACGTTCAGTTCGGACTCAAGCTCCAGAAAAAGAGCAAAGAGGAATGCGACGAGATCGCGATGAAATATATACGCATGGTGGGCCTGGAGGGTCTTTTGGACGCCTATCCCAAGGAGCTTTCCGGCGGCATGAAGTAGCGTGTGGCCATTGCAAGGGCGTATGCCGTCAACCCCTCTGTACTTTTAATGGATGAGCCCTTCGGGGCCCTGGATGCGCAGACGCGCACGCAGCTCCAGTCCGAGCTTCTCAAGACTTGGGAAGAGGAAAAGAAGACGTGCTTTTTCGGCGGCGACACGCTGCTCGCCCCGGGGCTGAACATTATCAGGCACCCGCTGTGCGGCAGAAACTTCGAGTATTACGCGGAGGATCCGCTCCTCGCCGGCAAGATGGCGGTCGGCTATGTCGACGGAGCCGAATCCGTTGACGGCATAGGGACCACCATCAAGCATTACGTGGCAAACAACCAAGAGAACGGAAGGAGCAACCTACCGACAAAGTCCAGCCAGAGGGCGCTCCGCGAGCTCTATCTGAGGGGCTTCGGCAAGACAAAGGAGCTGGCGCCCGGCGAAACACAGACGCTGTCCTTCGCACTCGATACAAAGGCACTGGCATCCTTCGACGAGATCCAGTCGGCCTTTGTCGCGGAGGCGGGCGACTATGAGGTCAGAATCGGCGCGTCGTCCAGAGACATCAGGCAAACCGCGTCCTTCAACCTGGCGGAGGACATGGTGGTGGAGACGGTCAACGATGTGCTCAAGGCCAATGTCAGCGCGTCTCCGGAAATTACCGAGATTCCTGACCAGGAGGTCTCCGCGGGTCAAACGCTGATCTTTACGGTAGAAGCAAGCAATCCCAACGCGACCAAATTGACCTTTACCTCCCCCGATCTCCCGGCCGGAGCCTCTTTTGACAGGAATACCGGAGAATTTGTCTGGACGCCGGATCAGAGCCAGGCCGGGCTTCACACCTTGAAGCTGAGATGCAGTGACCAGTTGGTGACGGTGGAGACGACAGTCGCCGTTACCGTGCGTGACGAAGCCGCGCTCGGCGTCTTGGTCAGCACCCCGACGATTGTGGAAACGCTGGCTGCGTACCTGAACATCACGGTTGTGGGCGAAGCCGCCGACGGACTGACGGCCTACCTCAAGGTCGGAGACGAAAAGCTCTGGCCCACCGAGATATCCGTCAGCAAGCGCCGCATGTACATCGGCGAGGCTCCGGCAGCGGGCGCCTACAAACTGATTGTCGAGGGTGAGAACGCCTACGGCGAGTGCGATGTCGAGGTTGTCGCCTATAGCACCGACATCTGGACCGCCAACACCTATGTGCTGGACGGCAAGCTGCTGATCAAGTTCAACGCCGACCTGACGCTGAAGTCCGCCTCCAAGTGCGTCACGATAGACGGAAATACATACGACGCGGCGGTTCAGTCCGACAAGAGGACTGTCGGGGTGCTGGGCTATGACACGCAGGGCGCGGCCGGTGCCGCGGTCAAAATCGCGGGAGTCAAGTACCCGGTGCTCTTCCCGAGCTACAGCTTTATCTTTACGCTGGCAGTAAACTGAGACCCGGCACTTGCGCATGCGCCGTGAATGGCAGCATCTGCCCTGAGTAAACCCAAGCGCGGCGCGTACGTCCGAGCATTCAAAATTCACGCACATCTTACGAGGTATGACCTGATCACATCCACATGCTGGTAGAAATACCGTCAAAGATAAGCGTGTCAAGTTTTGTGGGATTTTTGAAGGGTAAGAGCAGTCTGATAATGTATGAAAGACTTACAAACCTGCAGCAATCATCCACCCGCTTAGCGGGTGGATGATTGCTGCTCGCGTTTATATTGGTCCCACGATTAAACCTTGCCGCAAATGCTCCTCAAAATGCTCTGCCCGCTATGCGGGCAGAGCATTTCCCCCGCCAGTGGCGGCAAGGTTTAACTGGTACATCAATACTTTCCTAAGGTTTTTATTTCACACTCAGCAAATCGGCCGGCTTGATCGGCTGCCCCTGTAGCAGCGCGTTGATGCAGTCGAGTTTGGCTTTCTGCGCGTTTGCCTGGGGCTGGGCGAGGTAGGGCACAAAGAAAATGTCGCTCACGGCGTAGGCATAGGTCAAAGCGCTGTCGGGCTGAAGCTTGCTGTTTGCCTGCGCGTCGGCTGCCGTCTTGCACTCAAAAATTTCGACGGTCTGATTCAACGAAAACGATCCGTCCGCCGCCTTGATGACAATTTCAATCAGGCATCTGTCAGTCAGATTCTGGTAATCCTTTTCTTTGGACACATCGCGGGTCATTTCGCTGTAATAAACCGTGTACCCAGCCGTCTCCGCCGCCTTGACGATGTCTGCCAGCGTCAAACCACCGGTCTGTGTCTGGGACGGCGCACTTTGCGAGAAGTCTATAGTCTTGCCCTTGAGGTTCTCGACCATCTTCACCCCGAGCACCAGAGCCTGCTCGCGGGTGGCCGAGGCGTAGTTCGCCGCCTGCTCGGCTGACGTTGTGTTTTTGGGCGCGAAAATGTTGTTCGGCATTCCGCTGATGATTCCGTTTGCGACCATAAAGTAGACAGAGGGCTTGGCCCAGTCGGAAATCTTGGCGTCGTCGGCAAAAACGCCGGGCTGGGTAAACTTCAGCGTGTAGTTGCCGTCGGTTCCCAGCGTCCAGCCGGGGATGTAACAACGCTTGAGCACGCGGGTGAGCATTGTGGCGCACTGCTCGCGGTTTAGAAGGTCATTCGGCGAGAACTTATCCGCCGCCGTGCCGGCAGTGATGCCGACGTTGTAGGCCTTTAAAACCTCCGGGTCGGTGGTATCCTTGAACGGATTATTGGAAGCTGCCGCAGCTTTGGTACCTGAAAGGTTCTCATACACCTTGACTGCCACCGCCGCGAACTCGGCGCGGATGATGGGCTTGGTCAGGTCGGCGTTTTTAAGCGAGTCGGGGATGAGGCCCATGTCGGCGGCTTTTTGCAGCTCAGGCTGCGCCCAGCCGGAGCCATGCAAATCGGCTTTGGTGGTGAGAATATTGGAAATTGGCCCACTATTTATCATTCCTAATGACCACATTTCTTTGTAATTTAGTGAAACTTGATAGAAGTAGCTGAATAGAAACTCTCGCAATTTGCGATCATCCGTTGTGTCTAG
>JAVBTT010000037.1:0-3936 GCA_031556035.1 Oscillospiraceae bacterium | reverse complement strand
CCATACTTTTGTGAGCAATAATGGCAAGGTCTATACTAAACTGCTCGACGCCAGCAACTTCGGTCACGGTATTTCCGGAGATTTTGCACCGCTCGCGTGGGACTTCATGAGCCAGTTCTCCCGCAACGCTGACGGCAGCGTCTTCATAGCCGGCACCCAGACCTGCGGCGTTTCGGTTAGTACCCCGACCATCGTGGAGACGCTTGCTGCCTATCTGAACATCACTGTGACCGACGCTCCCGAGGGCGTTGAGCTGAAGGCCTTCCTTGAGGTGGGTGGAAAGCTCCTGTATGAGACAGCGATCATCAATGGTAAGGGGCGCATGGCCATCGATGCAGCGCCCGGGGCCGGAGCCTACAGCCTGGTTGTCTATGGTCAGGGGGCCGAGGGAAGATGCGAAATCACTGTCAAGGCCTACAGCACCGACATCTGGACGGCCAACGCCTATCTCGTCGAAGGAAAGGTGTATCTCAAGTTCAACGAGGACATGACGCTGAAATCCGCGTCCGGATGCGTGACGGCAAATGGCTCGAGCTACAGCGCCAAGGTTCTCAGCGACAAGCGCACCGTAGAAATCCAGGGACTGGATCCCACCGGCCTTGCCTCCGGTGCGGTAGTGAGCATCAAGGGCGTGAAGTTCCCGGTGCTGTTCCCGAGCTATTCCTTCACATACAACGTGCTGATGCCGTAACCTCCCTCCAATAAAGCGAAAGGCTGAACCGCTTTACGCGGTTCAGCCTTTCGCAAAACTTCACCCAAAAGGAGAGTCAACATGAAGCTGGATATCCCATTTCTGCTGCGCAATCTTACGCTTGAGGAAAAGGCGGGACTCTGCTCCGGTCGGAATTTCTGGTGGACGAAGGCCGTGGAGCGGCTCGGACTGCCGACTGTCATGGTCAGCGATGGTCCGCACGGCCTGCGTAAGCAGGACAGCGAGGGCGACCACCTGGGCATGAGCGAAAGTGTCGAGGCTGTCTGTTTCCCCACCGGCGCTGCTTTGGCCGCAAGTTTCGACAGGGAGCTTACAGGCCGGCTGGGGCGGCTGATCGGCCGGGAGGGCAGGGCGGAAAAGCTTCACACCGTGCTTGGGCCGGCCATCAACATAAAGCGTAGCCCGCTGTGCGGGCGAAACTTCGAATATCTGTCCGAAGACCCGTTTCTCGCGGGCGAGCTGTCGGCAGCCTTTGTCAGCGAGGTACAAAGCCAGAACGTAGGCGTCTGTGTAAAGCATTACGCCGCAAACAATCAGGAATATCGCCGGATGAGCACCGACACCGTTGTGAGCGAACGGGCGTTGCGTGAAATCTATCTTGCAGCCTTTGAAAAAACCGTGAAAGAGGCGCGGCCGTGGTCACTGATGTGCGCCTACAACCTGATAAACGGCACTTACTGCTGTGAAAACAGCTGGCTTCTCGACGACGTATTGCGCAAGGAGTGGGGCTTTGACGGCATCGTAATGACGGACTGGGGTGCTATGAATGACCGTGTCAGGTCGCTTAGGGCTGGTTTGAACCTGGAAATGCCGTCCAGCCGTGGACACAACGACAAAAAAATTGTCGCCGCTGTCGAGCAAGGCGAGTTGGAGATAGCCGAGCTGGACAGACGCGTGGAGGAACTTCTACATTGGATTGAAAAAGGACTTAGTGACGAACCTGCAGTAAGCGGATACGACAGGGAAGCCCATCATGCCGTCGCCCGCGAGGCTGCGGCCGAATGCGCCGTCCTGCTGAAAAACGACAATGGGCTGCTGCCTCTGTCCAAGACGGCGGATGTCGTATTTATCGGAAGCTTCGCGGCTTCGCCCCGGTACCAGGGCGGAGGGTCGAGCTATATCAATGCGTTCAAGGTTTCAAACGCCGTTGAAGCAGCCAAAGGCACGGCAGACATAACCTATGAGCCAGGCTGGCAGCCTGACGGAGAAACTGGCGACCCGTCGCTTCTTGACAAAGCGGTTAAATCAGCCTCAAAAGCCGCCGCCGCCGTTGTGTTCGCAGGCTTGCCGGACAGCTATGAGAGCGAGGGATACGACCGAACGCACCTGAACATGCCCGCCTGTCAGAACGAGTTGATTGCGGCGGTGTGCGCCGTGCAGCCCAACACTATAGTCGTATTGCATACCGGAAGCCCTGTCGTCATGCCCTGGTTGGACAAAGTTCCCGCGATCTTAAACATGTATCTTGGAGGCCAGGCTGTCGGCGAGGCCAGCGTTGACCTGCTGTTCGGAGACTCCGCGCCCGCAGGACGGCTGGCGGAAACCTTCCCGCATAGGCTTGAGGACACCCCATGCTATCTTAACTTCCCCGGCGACGGGCGTAAAGTGACCTACGCAGAGGACGTTTTTGTGGGCTACCGATGGTATGACTCGCGGAGCATGGATGTCACGTTCCCGTTCGGCTTCGGCCTTTCCTACACCGACTTTTCCATCTGCAATCCGAAGCTGTCGTCAGACAGCTTCGACGGTACAGGAACTCTGAACATCACCGTTAACGTTACAAATATAGGCCCGTGCGCCGGCAAGCACGTTGTTCAGCTGTACGTGGCGCCCCCGGTGGATGGAAAAACGCCCCGTCCGGCGCATGAGCTGAGGGGCTTTGAGAAAGTGGAGCTTGCCCCCGGCGAGACGAAATGCGTCTCATTCTTGCTGGACAAACGCAGCTTTGCTTATTTTGAGGAGAGTATCGGGGACTGGCGCATTGAGAGCGGCGTCTATACGATACAGCTCGGCTCGTCGAGCCGTGACCTCCCTCTGAGCGCGACTGTTCAAGTGCGTGGTAGCGCCCTGCCGCTCCTATGGTCGGAATCCCTCACCGTCGGCGATATCATCGCGGCCGGTCGGTCCGATGCCCTTGGAAGCGCTCTCGACCGTATGCAGCAAGTCTTCGGCGCCAAAGCGGCCAGCCGAAACTTCGCTGGAAGTCAGGGCATGTTTGACGCTCTTGCCGATGGATTGCCTGTTCACAGTATGGCAAGCTTTATCGACGTCGAGTATGACTTCGAGGAGGCAATTCGAAGGAATCTGGAGAACAATCTGTAAAACCTGCGCTTGAGCGTCCTGTATATCAATGCACACATCTTTTGCCGCCCCCCGGAATATACTTGATCACGAGGGGGACGAACTATGCCAAATGATCGCAAGCCCGTCCGCAGGCCTGTAAGAAAACCCGGAGGCGGAACTTCTGACGGGAGGCTGAACTGACAGCTGGCGCAGCTGCTTATATGCCTTGTAATTCTTAGGGCGGTGCTGATAACGCGCGCTTTTAAACCGGAGGCAGTGCAGGAGTTTTTGTTTGACCATCCGATTGCGGAGGAGTTTTTTGCGTGGGCAAAAACATTTGCAACCAGCCGAAATGCGCTCTGAAAACGGTGGCAAACTATCTGGTCGGCCAGTTGCCTTACAATAACGTTTCCATACGCAAACAAAAAAGACGCCCACAGGCGCCATCAACTTGCATATCAACAGCCATTCTGATAGACTGAAAACAGCCAGCACAAAGCTGGGCTGCATAAAGAGGGACTGGTCTTGAATCTTAATCACTTTTGGGGCGTGATGGCGGGAAGCGGTTGCGGCAGTAATGATTTCGCTTGACCAACAGCGAAATCGGATTTGACCACTATCTTGATCAACAGGACGCTACGATACCCAGCGATACCATATAGACCTTAAGTGTCAAACGGTCTGTTTTATGGTGGCTGAAACACCACGAAACACTACGTTTTGTCACTTTGCGGATTGTATCACGACGGGCTCATAACCCAAAGGTCGTAGGTTCAAATCCTACCCCCGCAACCATAACGTTGTAGACGTTTCGCTGCACAGTCTTATGCACAATCTTAATGAAACTCTTGTATTCCAATGGTTTTCTAAATGAGTTAAGGTTGTGCAGGGGAACACAAAACGAAATATCTACAAGGCAAGAGGCCATACACGATTGTGTA
>JAVBTT010000024.1:0-64500 GCA_031556035.1 Oscillospiraceae bacterium | reverse complement strand
ATCCCAATAAAAAGCTCGCTAGCTTATATTATTGTTCTTTGTTCGAATTTACTCGAATTGATTTTGCTCATCCAGACAACACCTAAATGCCACCTGAACAAGCGCCCTCACTTGGTGCGATACTCCACACAATCTCTCAATCATGCTTCGTATCTGTCACGTTATTTAATTTACAAGGTGCAGCTCCTGCGCTCGAAAGTATGTCGTCGCCACGACGCGAGCCGGATTATGATTATACCAGCCAGAACCCGCAATGTCAAGGATTATTTTCATCAATCACCGCACTGTCAAACGGTTCTCTCTGGCACCACGTAAATATACCAGATGTTTTTGCCTTTGTCAACGAATTTCAACACAAATTTTTAAACTTTTTCCCGAGCTGGCAAAGTCCACGAATTACCCCCCTTTTTTCCCTTCATCAATTTAACAATCTGTAAACATAACCCCTAAATCCCTTCCCTTTTTCCCCACATAATGATATACTGCCATAGTAAATAGTATTTACGTTGAATTTTCATCTGTCCTTATAGTGACTAATATCCAGGAGGTGCGCTATGCCTATAAAAATAAACGAGTCGCTGCCAGCCAGAAGCGTACTGGAAAACGAGAACATATTCGTCATGACCGAGCAGCGCGCTATCCACCAGGATATACGACCGCTCAAGCTCCTTATATTAAATTTGATGCCCACCAAAATCGCAACTGAAACCCAGCTTCTCAGATATCTTTCCAACTCCCCCCTCCAGGTTGAGGTGGAGCTGCTTCAAACCTCATCCTATACCTCTAAAAATACGCCTGAGGAGCATCTTCTGGCCCATTATACCACCTTTGGCAAGGTAAAGGACAATCGATACGACGGTCTTATAATCACTGGCGCGCCTGTTGAGAGCATACCTTTTGAGTCGGTAGATTACTGGCCCGAGCTCTGCGAGATCATGGACTGGTCCAGGTCAAATGTGTTTTCAGTCTTTCACATATGCTGGGGTGCGCAGGCAGGGCTTTACTACCACTACGGAATTCAAAAGTACTCCCTGCCCCGCAAGCTCTTTGGAGTTTTCGAGCACGATCTGCTGGATAAAAGCTGCCCGCTTGTCCGTGGCTTTGACGACACCTTTCGGGCCCCGCACTCGCGCCACACCGAGGTCAGGAAGGAGGACGTGCTTGCCTGCCCGGAGCTGAAGCTGCTGGCGACCTCTGGGACGGCGGGAGTGTATCTCGCGATAAGCAGGGACGGCCGTCATATATTCGCCACAGGCCACTCCGAATACGACGCGGAAACCCTTTCCCTCGAATACATGCGCGATGTCAGCAAGGGACTTAATCCCGAGCCGCCCTATAACTATTTCCCCGGCGACAACCCCGAGCTGCCGCCGCGAAAGACCTGGCGAAGCCACGGGCATCTGCTTTACTCTAATTGGCTCAACTATTATGTCTACCAGGCAACTCCGTATAACCTGGACTCTATATAAAATAGCGGGAGGCGAAGCACATGTATGAAAACACCCCTCCGGGCGGTTCGCAGCCCCCGGAATACAGGGACATCCGCAAAAAGACAGCGAACTGGCTGGGGCGCTTCGGGTTGCTGGCTGTAATCGTCGTCGCGGCTCTCATTATCGCGTTCGGCGGGATTTACACGCTGAACTCGGGCGAGGAGGCCGTCATAACCCGCTGGGGCAAGTACGAGCGAACCGTAAAAACCCCCGGCCTTCAGTTCAAGATTCCCTTCGCGGAGACGAGGCACAAGGTCAACGTGGAGCGCATCGAACGCCTGCAATTCGGGTCACAGGCCAACAACGACCCGAACACGCTGACCGAGTTCACAAGCCAGGCCCTCATGCTGACACAGGAGGAAAACCTCGTGCTGGCCGACTGGGTCGTTCAGTATCGTATCTCCGACAGCTACAACTACCTTTTCAAGGTGGAAGACCCGATCAAGGTGCTGCAGGCGATATCCGAATCAGCCTACCGGCGCGTGACGGCGGCGCACCCGCTGGACGACATCCTGACGAACCGCAAGGACGATATGCAGCGCGAAATCCTGAAGGACTTGCAGGACATCTGCAACAAATACGAGATGGGAATCACTATTACGGCCGTCCAGCTCCAGGACGCTTCCCCTCCAGACGAGGTGCAAGAGGCGTTCCTGGACGTGACACGCGCGTTGGAGGACAAGAACGCGAAGGAAAACGAGGCCCGCCGTTATGAGAACGAAAACCTTCCGGTAGCCCGCGGTGAGGCGGCGGCCCTTATAAACGAGGCGGAGGCCTACAAGTCGCAGCGCATCAACGAAGCCACCGGCGCTGTCGCGCGTTACAAGGCCATTGAGCTTGAGTACCGCAAGCAGCCCGGAGTCATGCGCACCAGGATGTACCTCGAGATGATAAGAGACGTGCTTCCGGGCGTCGACAAGGTCTATTTTGTGGACAAGGGCAGCAATCTTCTGGAATTTCTTCCCCTTGTAAGCGGTTCCACGACAGCGGGAGCGGGAGGTTAAGGCATGAAAAAGTGGATAATCATTGGAGTCGTCGCCGTTGTCGCGCTCATTGTCCTCACGAACTGCTTCTTCACCCTTGAGGAGGGCGAGTCCGCGATCATGCAGCGTTTCGGCCGCATACACGCCGTATATGTGAAAACCGCCACCCCCGAGCTCAGGGCGCAGATGGAGGCCGACGGGGAAAACATCCCGATCCACGAGGGCACCGGCATAAAGCTCAAGGTGCCGTTTCTGGACAACCCCATAAAATACACCTCCAGGCTCATAAGCTACGACACCCCGCCGCGCGAGGTTATCACGTCGGATAAGCGCACTCTGTACTTCGACAACAGCGCCCAGTGGCGTATAGACAATCCGCTGCGTTTCTACAAGGCCTACAACAACATGCAGACGGCGCAGACCCGCATCGACGACATCCTTTACTCGCGCATGAATGAGCGCGTAGGCCAGATGCTCTCGCACACGCTGATAACCGACAAGGCCGTCGTGGGCGACATGCTGGTAGAGCTCTCCGACACAGTCAGCGTGGACTGCCATTCCTTCGGGGTCAACGTCATCGACGTCCGCATCAAGCGCACCGACCTTCCAAGCGGCACCTATGAGAGCATCTACAACCGCATGAACACCGAGCGCCAAAAGATCGCCGCGCAGCACCGCTCGGAGGGCGACGAGACCTCTATCCGCATCCGTTCAGAAACGGACCGCGAGGTCATCTCCATCACCTCCGAGGCAAAGCGCGACGCGGAGATCATTAAGGGCGATGGCGACCAGGAGGCCGCTCGCATCTTCAACGAGGCTTACGGCTCCGATCCCGAGTTTTTTGAGTTCTACAATCTGCTTGAAACCTATAAGACGACCGTCGGCAAAAGCTCGACCTTTGTGATCCCGCTCGACAGCCCGTTCGCCAAGTATCTGCTGGGCGTCACAGGGGACACAGCAGCACAGGCTGCAGCTGATGCCCCTGTGTCGCTGCCGTGACGGCGTCCGGGATAAGTGACAGCTCAGCCACCAGAGAATTCGGCTTTTTCGCGAAATCGTCCTGGCGGTACGGCACGAAGTAGACGTTTTTCCGCGCCATAAGCTCGCCTATCGCCCTGGCGGCTGTGGCCAGACCATCGTTGGTCGATACAGCCAGCACGACGGGCCGCTGATTGCGCAGATGCGCCTTGCACGCCATCGTAACGCTTGAATCGGTTATGCCACTGGCCAGCTTGCCCAGTGTGTTGCCGGTACAGGGGGCGACAACGATCACGTCCAGAAGCTTCTTCGGGCCTATCGGCTCAGCCTGCGGTATCGTGTGTATTATCTCCCTGCCGCTGAGTCCTTCAATTTTCTCAATCCATTCGCTTGCCATGCCGAAGCGGGTGTCCGTCGAATACGCCGTCTCCGAAAGGATCGGGTATACCTCGGCGCCCGCTTTTACAAGTTCCTCGATTTGCGGCGCAGCGGCTGCGAACGTGCAGAACGAGCCGCACATCGCAAAGCCTATTCTCAACCCGTTCAAAATGAGATCCCCCTTTCCCTCAGGATAGCGTAAAGCGTATCCCGCATGTAAATTGCCGCGCTCTCAGGCGCCACCTTCCCGGGAAGTGACAGCGCCCACTCGACATTCAGCCCCAGCTTCTCCGCCGCCTTGAAATCCACTCCGCCCGGCTTGGAGGCGAGATCTATCACAAGGCAGTCGCGCTTGAGCTCTACAAGCCTCATATATGGCAGCACGAGGTGCGGCACGGTATTGAATATGAGGTCGAAGCCGGAGAGCTTGCCCTGGAGCTGCATCGTGTTCAGCTCCTCGCATCCCATAGCCCGTATCCACGCGAAATCCTCGGACTTGCGGGCCGCTACCGCGACGCGCACCCCTAAGCCTTGCAGCGCGTGCGCGAGCAGCTTTCCAATCCTGCCGTAGCCAATCACCAGCGCCCTGCGTCCCCTGAGGGCCTGGGGCGTTTTTTCCATCGCAAGCTGCACCGCCCCCTCCGCAGTCGGTATGGCGTTCAATATCGCAAAGTCGTTTCTTGACAGAAAGTCCTGACCTGTTACCAAAAGCTGCTCGTTGTTCAGAAATCCGTTGAAAACGTCCGGGTCGACGCCCTTTATCGGCAGCACCACTATTCTGCCCCAGTCGGCCGCCCGGGCGGGATCTTCCTGTCCAAACAGCCTCGACTCCCAACCGTCCGCGCACAGCAGCTCGTTCAGCCTTTGGTTTCGTTCGTCCCCCGCTACCACGGAAATACGCATTATCGCGCCCTCCTTATGGATATCTGATACATTTTATGTGGGAGGGGGGAGTATGGTGCGGGAATCGCGAAGAGATGCCCCGCGCTTGTCATCGCCGAAATGATTTTGCCGTTTTTCGCCGTACAAATTATGAGCGAGTTGTCAGGCTTTCTTCAAATAGAACCAGACCATGGTTCCGCCCTCCGAGCGGATTCCGTATTCAGCGCCGTGCGATTCCAGTATTTCCTTTACTATAGCCATTCCAAGCCCTGAGTCTCCGGTGCTGTTCGGGTCGCCCTTGTAAAACCTGTCCCATACGTGCTCGAGCTGCTCTGGGCTAAGCCCTACCCCGTCGTCCGTCACCGACACCAGCGCTCTGCCGCCCGGCTCGGACAGCGCGGATATCACTATGTTGCGCGCTTTGGCGTGCCTCAGCGAGTTTTTAATGAGGTTTTCCAGCACATGATAGATTTGCTCCGGGTCGGCCTTGACATACAGGTCGGCCTCCGCTGTCAGCTTGAGCTTGGTGCCGGGGTCGAGCACGGCCAGCTTGAGGATGAGCTCCTCAAGAACCCCGTTGAGGCGAATCCTTTGCGGCTTAGGCTCCGAGGCCTGGAGCTGCGACAGCTTGAGCATCTCCCTGGCCATATTGTCCAACTTGCCTATTTCGTCGAGGATAAGGGAAAACTGTGCCCTGTATTTGCCGGACAAGTCCTCCGGAAGGGTATCAGCTATCAGCTCAACGTGGCCCTGGATTATCGACAGCGGCGTCTTGAACTGATGGGACACTGTGGCGATGAAGTCCCGGCGCATCGCCTCGGTCTGCCCCAGTCGCACCGACATTTTATTGATTGTGTTCGCCAGGTCTCCAAGCTCGTTTTTGCTTTTGACGGTTATCTTCCTGCCGAACTCGCCCTGCGCTATTGAAGCCGCCAGCGAGTCCATCTCGCGTATCGGCTTTACGAACATGCGCGAGAGATAGTACGCTATCACCATTGAGACCACAAGCGAGGCCGCTATGACTATCAGCATCTGCTGGGCAAGTATGTCCAGCGTGTCCTCAATGGGCGCCGCCGGCATGCAGACGACCAGTACAGTCTGCGCCCCGGAGACGGCTTCGATCCGTCTGCCCACCACCAGAGTGTCCCCGAAGCCGGGGCGGTAAACGCTCTTTCGCAGCTCGCTGCCCTCAGCCAGGTATTCGAATTCCTGCCCGGCCAGCGGCTGCCAGCCCTCGCCCCAGCCGCTCCTGAACAGGGATCGCCCGGCCAGGTCGAACAGGTCAATACGCAGGCCGTAGGTCTCGCTCAGGCTGTTCAGGGCATTGGAGGCCTGCGCGGATATGTTGTCCGGGAACTCGTTCTGCAATATCAGCTCCGCGGCCTCCGCGTCAGAGTTGAGGCGCTTGGAGGCGTCGTCGAAGTATACCTGCGGGAGCAGTATTATAAGGAAGGTCCAGACAAGCAAAAGCACCACGACAATCAGCGCGATTATCGTGGCCCAGAGTCGAAGCGTTATTCTCATGCTGTTCTCCCGTCTATCCCTCCAGCTTGTACCCCTTGCCCCAGACCGTGGCGATCAGCTCGCGTCTTTCGCCGAGCTTTTCGCGCAGCTGCTTTACGTGGGTGTCCACAGTCCTGGTGTCTCCGAAGAACTCATAGCCCCACACGGAGGACAGCAGCTCCTCGCGGGCAAACGCCCTGTTGGGGTTCCTCGCGAGCAGCAGCAGCAGGTCGAACTCCTTCGGGGTGAGGCTCAGCTCCGCGCCGTCCAGTGTGACCTCCTGCGACGAGGGGTCTATGGATACCCCCGCGACCGATACGTAATTGTCGGCGGGCGGGCATCGCGCTATAAGGGCTTTTACCCTGGCTACAAGCTCCTTAGGGGAAAAGGGCTTTGTCAGGTAATCGTCGGCTCCGGCCTCAAAGCCGGACACCACGTCATCCTCCTCGCTTTTGGCTGTGAGCATAAGTATCGGCGTGCGCGACGAGGCGCGTATCTGCTTGCATACGGCAACGCCGTCCATGCCGGGCAGCATCAGATCGAGCAGGATCAGGGAGTATTTGCCGGAAAGCGCCATCCCCAGCCCGCGCTCTCCATCCTCTGCCTCGTGGACTTCAAAACCCGACATGGTCAAATAGGGCACGACAAAGGCGCGTATGCGCGCCTCGTCCTCTATCATAAGTATTTTGTGCATGACGCAACCCTCATTCCGTGACGGTGACAACGCATGAGTCCGTCCTGCCGTTCACCGTCATAACGGTGATGGTCGCCTCCCCGGGGGCTACGGCTGTGACCCTGCCCTTGGCGTTAACGGACGCGACCGAGGCATCCGACGAGAACCAACTCAGCGCCTTGTCCGCCTTGCGGATGTGCGAGGAGGGGGACAGCCTGGAGGAAAGGGCGGCTGAACGGCCTGTCCGAAGATTTTTTTCCGAGAGGCGTATATCCACCCCGGAGGGCAGTTCCCATATTTTGATGGCCTTAGAGGCCTTTTTGCCGGTGAGGGTATCCGTCACTGTAATGCTGACCGTTCCTCCGGCGTGCGCCGTGACAAGCCCCGTATCGTCGACCGAGGCGGACTGCGGCTTTTTTGAGGACCAGGTCAGGCTAGAGATATCCGCGTCGGCAGGAGTTGACTTTACCACAAGCTGCATAGATGAAAGCCCGTCCTTCCCGGCGACTAGTTCCCTTGAAGGCGCCTGGAGGGAGAGCTTTCTGACGGAGGGAGCGTCCGAGGAGGCAAGGCCCGCCCCCATCAGCAGGACACACGCGAATATTATTGAGAATACGCGCCGGATCCTCATCAACCCCACCTCCCTGTTATACAGTATATCGTCATATAACGACCGGAAATAAACAAAAAAACGAAAATGGCATTGTCCGTCCCGATAATACCATTCCCGTTGTTGTTTGTCAAAGAGCGGGCCGAAAACACATAATTCGCACATACCGGAGGGATGTTCGGGTTGTACTGTAGGGGACGCCCCCTGGGCGTCCCGTTCTCAAATCAGAGATGATGGGGAACGGCGGGCCGCCGAGGGCGGCGTCCCCTGCAACGGGCGCCTGCTGTCAAGCTCCCGCCGGGCTGTCGCTCCTGGCCTGCCTGCGTGGGCTTCGCCCACTGCGGCAGACCCTGCGCTTTGTCTCTAAAAATCCTGCGTCTCGGCCTAAAGGCCGCTCCTTGGATTTTTAGAGACTCGCCCGGCTCCGCTCTTATATTATTTCAAATTCCGCGAAGAACACCACTCCGTCGTCCGTATTGTACACTCCGTACGGCGCCGAATGGCGCGTCATATGCGCCTTGACTATGCTGAGCCCGAGCCCTACCTCGCCGGATTCACGGTTTCTGGCCTCGTCCACCCTGAAAAAGCTGTCCCACACGCGATCCAGCGCCTTGTCCGGTATGCTTGAGCCGCTGTTGTAGACCTCAAGACGGGCCCTGCCGCTGTCCGTTCCGCGCAGTGTCACCCTTATAAGCCCTCCGTCGGGCACATGCTTCATCGCGTTTGAAAGGTAGTTGCGCAGCACCTGTTCACAGGCGTCCCGCTCCGCCAAGACTATGAGCCCGCTGTCTATCTCCATCCTGAGTGTGACTCCCCGCTGCCGGGCCGGGAGCGAGAAGCCGGACGCCATCTCGTCGGAGAGGTCGGAGAGATCGACCGGTCCGGGCGAAAACAGGCCAGTTCCGCTCTGAAGCCTCGCCAGCCCCAGCAGCTGATGCAGCAGCTTGGTCATTTGCCGGCTCTCGTCCAGTATCACATCGCAATATTCATCCCTTACGACCGGATCCTCGGCCATTCCCTCGCGCAGTCCCTCGGCGTACCCGGAGATTAGCGCCAGCGGAGTTTTCAGCTCGTGGGAGATATTCGAAACCAGCTGTTTCTGAGCCTGCTCGGAGCGGAGACGCTCCTCAATGTCGCGCTTTAGCTGTTCGTTGGCCGCGCTGAGCTCGGTGGTGTAGCTCTGCATTGCGTCCGACATGCTGTTGATGCTCTCGCCCAGCTCGCCCAGCTCATCGCGTGAGCGCACCTGGACTTTTTCTGAAAAGTCGAGCTTTGCGAGGTTTCCCGCCACCCGCTTCATCTGCCGGATGGGCTTGGCGGTGTAGTAGATGACGACCGCGGTTATCAGCAGTCCGAAGCCGAGGGCAATTATGCCTCCCAGCATGGAGGAGCGCACCGCCAGGCCCGCGGCGGCCTGGATCGGCTCTAGGGGAGTTTCCAGAAGGAAATAGTCGCCTCCGCCGTTTGTGCCCATCAGGTACATCTGCTCCTGATTGGAACGGTTTATCGATACAGCCCTGCCGTATACCTCGAGGACAAGATTGTCGAGATATGCGTACTCGCCGCCGGAGAGGAGCTCGTCAAACTTGTCCACGTCAAATGTAACCTGTACCGTCCTCTGCTGACCGAAGGGAAAGACGCGGCCGGAGCTCCTCTCGGCGTAATCCATGAAAAACAGCGAGGTCGTCGAGACGAGTCTGCCGCCGCCGTCCCAAACGGTTATGGTCGTGCTCTGGTTTTGCAGCTCAAAGGACCATGTTCTGAAGGCGAGCTGCTCCGCGTAATCTCCGGAGGGATCGTATTTCTCCTGTGCCTGGCGGAAAGCTCTCAAAAGCTCGTTGCGCTTGTCGCTGAGATACATTTTCTCAACCATCGTGCTCCCAAATATTAATATGAGCGCAAACTGCAATATTAAAACGGAGGCGACCAGCAGGAACATCTTGGGGGTCAGCTTGAGTCTCATGCCTGATCATCCTCTAGCTTGTAGCCATAGCTTCGCACTGTCCTGATGCGGTCCCCGGCGGGGCCGAGCTTCATGCGCAGGTTTTTTACATGGGTGTCGATCGTGCGCGCGTCGCCGTAAAAGTCGTAGTTCCACACCATGTTGAGTATCTGCTCGCGCGACAGGGCTATGTTTTTATTTTTTATAAAATAGTGCATGAGCTCGAATTCCCTGGGAGTTACGTCCACCGGCCTGCCGGAAACAAAAAGCTGATGCGCGCGCATATCGACGGTGATGTCGCCAGAGGAGAGTTTTGTCTCGCTCGTCTCGCCGCCGCGCTTGAGGAGCGAGTGGACACGGGCCAGCAGCACAGGCATTGAGAACGGCTTTGTGAGGTAGTCGTCGGCGCCGCAGGCGAAGCCCTCCAGCTCGTCCTCCTCCTGGCTCTTGGCGGTGAGCATGAGGATCGGGACGTCGCTGAACAGCCTTATCTCGCGGCAGGCGTCGATCCCGTTCATAACGGGCATCATGACGTCCATTATCACAAGCGATATGCCGGAGGTTTCGCGCAGTGCGCTGACCGCGTCCCGCCCGTTCGGGGCCTCTACAATCTCGAAGCTCTCCCGCTTGAGAAAGTCGCCAAGCAGCCTGCGCAGGCGGGCCTCGTCGTCAGCTACCAATATTTTCATAGCCGTCTCCTTCCGGGCGGAAAGCCCGCCCAGGCGCTTTAAAGACTTATGATCAGGTTCCGCTGCCGTTGTCGCTGCCCCAGGGGGTCATCCCGCCGCCCCAGGGGTAAGTGTTGCCCCAGGGTGTCTGGGAGTTGCCACCGGAGGGATTGGATCCGGAGTTCGAGTCCGGGGCCGGCTTTTCCTCGTCAAAGGTTACGCTGAGAGTGAGCTCCTGGCCGTTCCTGCTCACCACAAGCGCCGCGGTGGCGCCCGCCCTGAATGTAAGCTTTGCGGTTTGGAGGTCGGACGTGGAGTTTATGGCGGTACCTCCGAGAGAGATTATTCTGTCGCCAACCTTGAGGCCGGCCTTTTCCGCGCAGCTTCCGGCTTCGACCGACATGACGTAGAGCCCGTCCGAAATGTTGTAATATGCCGCGGTGTTGCCGGAGAAGTACTGAACGGAGATTCCGAAGTAGGGCCTTCCGGTGACGTACCCGTTGTCAATGAGGGAGTTGATGACGTCGATGGCCGTGTTCATCGGGATCGCGAAGCCTATGCCCTCAACGCCGCTGCCGGTGCTCTTAGCTGAGACAATGCCGATGACCTGACCGTACAGATTGATAAGAGGGCCGCCGGAGTTGCCGGGGCTGACGGACGCGTCGGTCTGGAGCATGACCATCGGATCGCCGTCAATGTTTATTGTACGCGCGAGGGCGCTGATATATCCAACCGACAGGCTGTTTGCGAGCTCGCCGAGCGGGTTCCCTATGGCGACGACCTGCTCGCCGACAACAAGTTTGCTTGAGTCGCCGAGGTCAAGGTAAGTAAAGCCCGTGCCTTCAATTTTCAGCACCGCGAGGTCGGTAGCCTTGTCGCTGCCGATCAGCTTGGCCGTGTATTCCTTGCCGTCGTAAAGCATTACCGTTATGCTGCTCGCACCGCTGATCACATGGTTGTTGGTGACCACGTATCCGCTGCTGGAGATGATGAAGCCCGAGCCGGCCGCCGCCTGTGATACGCTCTGACCGAATACGTTGGTTGTGGTCTCTGTCGCTATGGCCACGACAGCCGGGTTGCATTTGTTGAAAACCTGAGTCACGGTGAGCTGCCCGTTGTCCGGAGTGGTTATGGACGCGAGCTTGTCGGTGGAATTGGAGTTGGGCGTTGACGCGGACGGAGGATTCTGGTTGTCCTGCTCGGAAACTGGTGTATTGCCGTCCGAGGTCCCAGGTCTGAAGTGATCCGCCAGATAGATGCCGGATACGCCGCCCAGCGCCGAGAAGAACATGGCTCCCACGAGCACCAGCGCTATTATGGCCGCGCGGCTTCTCCTCTTTTTCGGCGGAGGGGAGAGCTCCTCGGGTTTTTCAATCGAAAATGTATATCTGTTGTCGTCCATTTTATTTTACCCCTTTCTCAATCGCCTTAGTGTGATTTAAGTATAGCCTCACAATATGGAGAAAGTGTGAAGCGATTGAGAAGGGATTTTGAAGATTTATTTATTCCTTTCAAAAAGCCGAAGCGCCGCCACAAAGACGTTCAAAAGCGCGCGCACCAGTGTGTTGGCGGCCTTGGCGTCCCTGAGCCTTTCCGCCAGCGGAGGGCTCAGGCGGTAGTAGGCGGATGAAACGCGCCGTCCCAACCGGCTCCGGTTCAGCACGTCGTCACGAAAGCGACGCAGGGCCAGCACATGCGGCTCGTCCACATTGCCGTACACAGCGGTGGCTATGTAGCAGCTGCTAACCTTTTTGCTGGGTTCAGCTGTGTTATGGTTTTCAGAGGAGGGGCGGATCTGGATGCTCCGCTTGCCGTCCCTAATAAAGCAGGGGGACTTATAGCATTTCTGCTGAAACGCCAGCGCTTTATCGTAGCCAGGAACCTCGGCGGGCTCGGAGCGCCGGAAGATGCCGTTTGGCAGTATAAGCAGATGGTCATACAGCGCGAATACTGTCTGAAAGGCCCTGGGCTGCGGAAAACGCAAAAAGTCTCCTCCCGCGCCGCTTTGGGAGGGATAGCGCCTCAGCTCGCGGCATGTCAGCGAGCCTGACGTATCCATGCCGACAAACCTGGCGTAGTCCAGCCGGCTTATCGTGGTGCGTATATTTTCGCAGTATACTACGCCCGCGTCGTTTTTTGACACCCGTATTGCCTCTGTCTTCAGGCTGTCGTCCGCGTTCTGCACAGCCCACAGGCCAAAAAGCTTTTTAAAATTGCCGTTCCTGAGCTCGTCGAGACTCTCAAATCCGGAACGGAAATAAGCGGCAATTCCGCCGCACGTCCGGTCAATCTCCCTGTCAAACTCCGCCTTGCGTTCTCCAGTCAGAACTGCCGAGAGCTTGTTGAGGTGAATGCGGACGTTTTTGTCCACATGCAGCTCAATGGGGAAGCTCCTGTCAATAGGGCTTTCAAAGCGGTTCTCCCTGATGTTCCACCTGTATACCGAAAGCTCAATGAACACGCGGGGGTCATAGCTGCCTGCGGTTTCAGAGCATGAGGCCATGTACGCGTCGAGATAGGCGGACCTCCAGCTTTCTACCTGCGGGACACGCGCCCTGGCAAAAAGCTCCATGGCCTCGGACCATAAAAAATCCTCCGGCAGGTCGAGCCTTTTGGTTTCAAGATCGCGGGTGCGCGCCCGTATCAGGCGCCACCGGGCTTCCCAGTCCTCAGAATTGAGGCTCAGGAGCTCATTGCAGATGTTTTCTGCCTTGGTGAAGCTGTTCTGGGCGAGAAGACGATCCACGCCTGCGATATCCGGTGCGCCGGATATCGCATCGTTGGTTTCCAGGGCCACGGGCGCGGTCTCGTCGGTATTTCTGCGGTAATTGTCTATGGCCTCCGCAACCAGAATCCTGGCTCCGCAATACATGCAGAAGGCGGTTTTCTTTTTGTCGTCGAGCTGAATACCTGCGTTGCAGCCGGTACACATCGCGTTTGTCATGCCCATATGAACACCTCCGATCACATATTTTACCACAATAACTCTATAAACACAACATAAATACCCCCAAACGCGCCCCGGCTCCCTGGGCGGCGTTTGGGGGTATTCATACTAATCCCATGTTAAAACCTTCCGGTTTTAAACAGGTATTAGTATCAGTCTGCTGCGGCAAGGCTTAACTGGTACATCAACATAAACAGGTTTTAGGCTCAAAACGGCGGGCGGAGGATTCCGCGCTCCGTTATATATCCGCTTATTAATTCGGCCGGCGTCACATCAAAGGCGGGGTTGAGCACCTTGACCCCCCGCGGGGCCATCCGCTCCTTGTACCACAGCTCCGTCACCTCCGCTCCGCCGCGCTCCTCGATCTCAATATGCCCTCCGTCCGGCGTGTCCCTGTCTATAGTCGACATCGGAGCGCAGACATAGAATGGTATGCCGAAACGCTTTGCCAGAACCCCCACCCCCAGCGTACCTATTTTATTGGCCGCGTCGCCGTTGGCCGCCACCCGGTCGCAGCCGACCAGAGCGATGTCCACAAGCCCCCTGGACATAACCCAGGCGGCCATGCTGTCGCATATCAGTGTCGTGTCCACCCCGGCCCGCATGAGCTCCCACGCGGTCAGACGCGCGCCCTGAAGAAGCGGACGCGTTTCGTCGGCGTACACCCTCAGCCTCAGTCCCGCCTCGGTCGCCGCGTATATCGGCGCTAGGGCGGTGCCATATCTAACCGTCGCCAGCGTTCCGGCGTTGCAGTGCGTCAGAACTCCCATGCCGTCGCGGAAAAGCGGCAGACCGTGCGCGCCTATCGCGCGGCAGGCTCGCTCGTCCTCGCAGGCCATTGCGTCCGCCTTGGCCCGCAAGGCCTCACGTACGGCGTGCGGTTGCGCTCCCCTCGCGCACTCCAGCACCCTCGTCATCTCCTCAAGCGCCCAAAACAGGTTCACCGCAGTCGGGCGGGCCGAGGCCAGCTCGTCCCTCGCCTCCATAATGTCGGCGCGGAGCCCGTCATAGGTTTCCGCCCCGCTCCCGTACGCCGCCAGACACAGACCGTACGCCGCCGCGATGCCGATCGCGGGGGCGCCGCGCACCCTCAGCGAGCGTATCGCCTCCGTCACCTGGGTATACTCGGTGAGGTGAAGGGTCTTCTCCTCACCCGGCAGCAGTGTCTGGTCAAGCATGATGACCGCGCCGTCACGGAACGCGATCGTGTCAATATCTGAAAAAAGGGTTTTGTCCTTCATTCGCTGCTCCTTTGGTGCAATTTTTTGACTGATGTCAAGCTCCGCACAGCCTGCGCGCGCTTGCCTTTAGCAACCATTCCCGGGTTATTCAAGAACCCTGCCGGCTGCCCTCTTCCTCACATCCTGAACCTGTAACCCGTCCCCCACACGGTCTCGATAAACTGCGGGTTCTGCGGATCCGGCTCTATCTTCTCGCGCAGCTTGCGCACGTGCACGACCACAGTGCCGCTGTCCCCCATCGCCTCAAGCCCCCACACCTTCTCAAACAGCTCCTCCTTGCCGAACACACGGTTCGGGCTTTCGGCGAGGAACAGGAGTATATCGAATTCTTTAGGAGTCAGAGATTTCTCCCCTCCCTGGAAAAAGACCCGCCTGTCCTGCTTGTCTATGCTCAGCCCCCGGGCTTCGATCAGGGTGCGCTTTTCGCCCCCGTTCCTGCCGGTCAGCCTCTCGTAGCGCGCCAGATGCGCTCGCACCCGGGCCACAAGCTCGCCCGGGGAAAACGGCTTGAGCATATAGTCGTCCGCTCCCAGCCCCAGGCCGCGTATCTTGTCTATGTCCTCCCCGCGTGCCGACAGCATGATTACCGGTATGTCCAGCCCCTCCCGCAGCTTCTTGAGCACGGAAAAGCCGTCCAGCCCCGGCAGCATGACGTCCAGCACCACCAGGTCAAAGCCTCCGTCCAGCGCGGCCTGAAGGCCGCTTATTCCGTCCGCGCGGATCTCGGCCTCAAAGCCGTTTATTGCAAGATAGTCCCTCTCCAGCGCGGCTATCTCCTGGTCGTCCTCTATTATCAGTACCCTGCTCATGTCCTCCTCCGTTCCCCGGGCCGCTGCGCACCCCGCCCGGACAGCGGCAACAGCACGCACGCCGTGACCCCGCCGCTCTCGGCGGCGCGCAGCCAGGTCTTCCCCCCGTGCAGCGTGACTATCTGACGGGCTATGGACAGCCCGAGCCCGCTGCCCTTTACAACGCTTCGCGACGCGTCCGCGCGATAAAATCGGTCATAGACTCGTTCCATATCCCCGTCCGCTATCCCGATCCCGTTGTCGCTTAGGGTTAAAAACGCCTGCTCCCCAGCCCTGACCACCCTCAGCGCCACCGACACAGCGGCCTGCTCCGGCCTCTTGTATTTAACGCTGTTCTGCAAAAAGTTTACCAGCACCCGCCCGAACTTCTCCCGGTCTATGTCGCTTACAAGCCCTTTTTCAATATCGAAGCTCAGCTTGATGTCCGGCGTCTCCTCCGCGAACTCGGACGCTATTTCGCCGGCAAGTCCGCCTATATCCAGCGGTCTGAGCTCAAGGGAAAGGGCTGCGTTTTCCAGGCGGGATAGCAGCGAAAGGTCATCGGTGAGCTTTTGCAGCGAATGCGCCTTTTTGCTGATGACCAGCGCGTATTCCCTGAGCTTCTCCGGCGTGTCCGCGACTCCGTCCAGAATGCCCTCCGCGTAGCCCATTATTGAGGTGATCGGCGTCTTCAGGTCATGGCATATGCTCGCCATCATCGCCCCGCGCTCATCCTCCGCCACCTTCTTCTGCCGATTGGAGTCCCTGAGCCGGATCCGCATTTCCTCAAAGCTCCTGCCCACCTCGGCAAACTCGTCATTTCCGGTGACAATGAGCTCGTAGTCCAGATTTCCGTCCCTTATTTCGGCGGCAGCGAGTTTGAGGCGCTGCAGCGGCCTGACGAAGCCGCGTATCGCGGAGCCCGCCATCCAAAGGCTGCCTGTCCCGGCGAGGCACAGCACAAGCACGCCCGCCACCGAAAAGAAGCGGGCCATGATCGCCCCCAGGTTTTCACCCATCCTGTCTCCGGCGTAGGGCGCGGCAACCAGCCAGAATATCAGAAAGGACCCGCCCGCGCAAAGCGCGAGCAGGACCAGAACCGCCATTGTGTTGTTGCCGAAAAGCTTTAAACGCGCGGACATAAGAACGCCCTCCAGACCTGGCGACCCCCGGTCTGAGACGGGGGGGCAGGTTATACTCAGTACTCTTTTCTGTCGAATATCAGGCTTCCGGCCGTAAAAAACACGGTTCCGTAGCCCAGCACTATCAGAAGCATGTTGGACAGGCTGGAAAAAGCGGGCAGCGCTCCCACAAACAGCTTATACCAGCCCAAATACGATGTGAACAGCAGCTGGCTGAGCACCGGGATCACAAACGGCAGCACGCACAGCAGCAGGTAGGCCAGAATCAGCAAAAACATCACCAGCGTCCCGCTGCGCCCGAAAAGCGCGATCAGCGACGCGAAGCAGCACAGCACCGCCAGCGGCACCAGCGCCAACAGGTAGGACACAAAAGAGAGCAGCAGCGACTTGAGCGAGTCCACCTGACCGAAAGCCGCCTGAATCAGCGAGGAAAAGACAAAAATGCAGATCAGGTAGCCAGCCGCGTAAAGCATAACGGCGCAGAGCTTGGCCGAATAGAGCTTCCAGCGCTCAACCGGGCGGATCAGGGACGCCTTCATAGTGCTGTCGGACGCCTCAACAGTGAACAGGTCGGTGATGCCCATAAACATCAAAAACGGCACAAGCACCTGCAAAAAGAACGGCAGCACACCCATCGGGCTGGATGAAAGGCTCAGCGAGATGCCCCTGGACATGTTGGAAACCGCTCCGGATATCAGGTTCCCGAGCAGCGCCCACAGGCAGCATATCGCGGCGCCTATGCACAGAAAGACAATGTACTTCCTGCGGGACATGAGCTTTGAAAGCTCGTTGGCAACGCCGGCTCCAAACGCCCTCACGCCAGTTCCCCCTTCCGAAGCTTTGCCACCTGCTCCAGAAAATAATCCTCAAGCGACGGGTTTGACTCCAGTATCTCGCCCATGGCCCGCACGGACAGCAGCTCACCGTCGTATATTATCGCCGCCTTTGTGGCGCAAAGCTCTATCTCATGGGCCAGATGGCTGGATATAAGAACCGCCGTGCCGGTTTCGGCTGTCTTCTTGACCACCTCACGTATATAGACCATGCCCTCGATGTCGAGGCCGTTTGCCGGCTCGTCCAGTATCAGCAGCTCCGGGGAGGGCAGCAGCGCGAGCGCAAGCCCGATTCTTTGGCGCATTCCGAGAGAAAAGGTGCCGACTCTGTCCTTTTTGTACTTCTCCATGCCGCACAGCCGCAGCACCTCGTCAATGCGCTCATCACCAATGCCGGGGTAATAGCGCGCTGCCATTTTCATGTTGGCGTACGCCGACATGTGGTCAAACAGCGCTGGCGCCTCTATCAGGCTCCCGGTTCTGAGCATGACCTTCTCATGGTTTGTGAAGGCGTCAATCCCGCAGATCGTCACCGCGCCCTGGTTGTGCTGCACAAGGCCGCAGATCGCCTTCATGGTCGTTGTCTTGCCGGAGCCGTTCGGGCCGAGCAGTCCGAGAACCTCGCCCCTGCCGACCGTGAAGCTGATATCGCGCACCCCGCGCCCGTTTTTGTATAGCTTTGTAAGGTTGTTTACCTCAAGTACCATAAATCTTCCCCCGTTTCAGCGCATTGCTTTCCCCCGCCAAGGGCGGGGGAAAGCAATGTATTTATAGCTATTTCGCCCTAATAGACCTAGTCCATCATGTCAAACACGGAATCCCTGTCGATCGTGCCGTCCTCGCTGAGCTTGAAGCGTATATTGCTGTAGTTCGCGCGCTCCTGCCTGTACTCGTCCAGCAGCTCCTTGACGCCGGGGATCGGGCAGACGGGCTCGGTTGTCCCGATGTCGGTGATCTCAATTCCGGCGGAAATCTCCAGCTCGCGCTCGCGGCCGAATATATCCGTATAGCTCGCCCTGGCCTCGCCGCTTATAGCTATAAGATTGCCGTCACCATCCACCTGGGCGTCCCCGTGGACATAAGTAATCCTGAGCTTCTCCAGCGGCGGGAAAACATCATCCCTGTAGCTCTCATAGTCGCTCTCGTCAAGATAGGCGGTGCTCCTCGATGCGATTAGGTCGCACGCGGCATCCACAAGCTCAGGTATCTGCATCTCGGCAAGGGTTCCGGTGATATACCGAACGCCGTCCCTCTCGTACATGGAGATGTTGTTCTTCAGGTCGCCCACGAGCAGATCCGCGAAAAGCTCGACAAACCGCCGCTCAGCCGGGCTCATGTCCTGCGTCGGGGAGGGGATGCCATAGTAGCTGGAGGTGTAGTGTATCCCGTCGCCGCCGTAGGCGGTGTACCAGCTCTCGCCGTCCGTGTAGCCGCCCCAGTTGTTAACGCTGTACTCCCCTGAGCGGAAAGAAAAGCTGCCGTCCTTGTAAGCGCTCATCTCAGAGTCATTCCCGATATACTGCGTCACGCTCTGGTTTGCGTCCGCTACCGGCTCCCCGTCCAGGGTCGCGGTCATTTCCATTTTTATTGTGCCGTTTTTGATGTCAATTCCGTTAAAAACAGCGTTTTTCAGCGTCTCATAGGGGCTTCCGGTCACGGCGGCCACCGCCAGAGCCGAGCAGAGCACAAACGCCGCCGCTCCGAGGCAGATCAGCCTTTTCAGATAGCTTTTTTTCATTATGTTCCTCCCTTGTTTCAGCCGCCAATCGGCGAGTCCATAGCGTCGTCGGAATAATCCTCTTGTGCTGCATATTTTTCTTGCTCTGTGTTCGTCATGT
This sequence comes from Oscillospiraceae bacterium, assembly GCA_031556035.1. Taxonomy (GTDB): domain Bacteria; phylum Bacillota; class Clostridia; order Oscillospirales; family UBA929; genus JAVBTT01. The sequence continues at coordinate 45,604 of JAVBTT010000024.1, read as the reverse complement.
TGTCAAATACGCTTGAGGTGTCAATGCTCCCGTCCGCAGCCAGGGTGAAGCGGACTGAGCTGTACCTTGCGCTGTCGTCTCTGTACTGCGCCAGAAGCTGCTCAACCCCGGCGACCGGGCACTCCGGATCGGTGGTTCCGATGTCGGATACCTCAAGGCCAAAGGCAAACTCAAGCTCGTGATCCTCGCCGAAAATATCGGTTGTATCGGCGGACACCGTGCCGCTTATCGACTGAAGCCTGCCCTCGTCGTCCACCACGGCGTCCCCGTGTATATAGGTGAAACGGGCTCTGGTAAGGGGCAGCATGTCGACTCTTGATCCGGCGCTCTTATAGTCCTCGGGCGTGGCCGGCTCGGTCTCGGTGCGCAAATACCTGGAGTCTGTATAGTCGTAGTGCCTCCCGTTGTATTCAAAGGCATAGCCCATATTTGCCGGATCCCTGACCTCCGCAACGGTGTACTCGGTGTAATCGGAAGTTTTGTCAAGGCCCGAGAGGTAGGTGTTCTTTACAACACACGTCATGTCCGCGTAATCGAAGGACACAATCTCATCGTTAGAGATGCTGGTTCTGCCGGAGGTCTGCTGGGTGAGAGCCAATTCAAGCGCCGCGTTGTACAGCTCCGGCACCTGCGAGGCGGTCAGCGTCCCCGAGATATTGCGCACGTCGCCGTCCCGGCTCATCGAGATATTGTTCTTGATGTCTCCCACCAGCAGATCCACCAGCAGCTCCGCGAAGCGGGAATAGGAGCTTAAGCTCATTCCGAAGAAAGCGTTGCCCCCGCTGTAATAGCCGGGTGCCTGGGCGTCGTACCAAATCTCTTCCCCGTCGAATCCGTTCCAGGTTCTGAGGTTGTAGGCCTCGGAGTTGTAGCTGAAGGTGTCGTCGTAGTAGTAGCTCAGGCTGGCGTTGTCCCCCTGCAGCGTGCGCTGTGAGTTCCTTTCGATTATCTCGCCGTCCATATAAAGCCTGACGTCGGAGCTCATCGTAAAGTTCTTCGCCTGCGCGAGATCAAACAGCGAGCTTTTGAGCGTCTCATAGGGCGACCCGCTCACCGCCGCCGCCGCCAGCGCGGAGCACAGCACCAGCCCCGCCACAGCGAGGCAGACAAGCCGCGCAAGATAGCTTTTTTTCATATTGAATCCCCCTGCTTCGAGTTTATGGACATATCATAACACCAGATTCTGAAGTGCTGATAAAGTCAATATTAAGAATCTCTTAAATCATAGCCCCATACAGCGTTGAGCTATGCCCCGCTTTGAGGGGCATAGCTCAACGTACATTATCAGATAGAGCCGTCGTATTCTTCCTCATACTGGTCAGTGACCGTCATGACTCCTTCCAGTCTCATGCTCACGGTAACAAGCCACACGGAGCGCTCCGCGTCAAGATGGCGCCTCGTCTCGGCCTGAAGCATAAGCTCACCAACATCGAAGGTAAAGCTTGACTCCAGGATATCCGGCAGCAGCACTATCCTGCTGTGCACAAACTGGTTGGCCTCGTCGAATTCCGGGTTTGTCAGCGCGCTTAGCTCGGGCGAAAAAACAAAGCTTTTACCGGCAGAATCCCACAGAAAGGTGAGAAACTGGTTGTTGGGCGTGGACGTAACATAGTCCCGCACCCGAAAGTCCCTGCACCCGTCATAGTTCATGTCCTCAAGAAGGAAATCCATGTCCTGGGAGGCGCAGGTGATTCCCTCCTGTTCTGTGGAATACTCGCCGAGGTCTATCTCCTGGTACAGCTCGCCGCCGTTCCGCACTATGATGTGATGCGCCGTGTACACGTTGCCGTACGGCTCCGAATGTATCTCAAAAGTAAGCTCAGGAAGCTCAGGGACAACCCTGCCGGAAAACGTTTGCGGAGGGGTTGACGGCTTGGGGGACGGAGACTGCGAGGGACTGATCTCCGGGGAGGGCTCCTGAGATGCGCCGGCGGGTTCAGATGTCGGCGTTGGAGAAGCGGAGGGGGATACGGACGGGTTGGCGGTTGGCGGCTCGGTATCACTCGGCAGGACAACCACCTGACCGGGCGTTTCCGACGGATACGCCAGCTCCGGAGACGCCGACGGTTCCCGGGGCGATGGAGAATACTGCGGAGAGTGGGGAGGGGTTTCGGACACAGCGCATGAGGAGAGCAGCAGCAGTGTCGCCAAAGCCATGTGGATCAGTCGGGTCTTCATAGCGTATTCCTCTATTCCTCATTGCCCCGATTTACCGGAATAATATATTTATATAATGCATTTTCCGGCGCGATATCCCGCGCGGACATATACAAATTCTGGCCGTGCGCGTTGTGGATTGAGTATACCACCCGGATATATAAAAAACAACAACATTTAATTGCAGAACAATTACAATTGTTATACCAATACCTGTGTAAAGTCTATATTGATTTGCAAATGATTGCCGCAATAAGATTGCTCAAGCCTTTGAATGGAATGTTTTATCGCGGGACAAATGCGCTTGACCCTTGTAAAGCCCGTTGGAGAGGGGAAAGCCGGGCTTGTCAAGCGTCGGTGGATCACGTATAATTCCAGGCGTATAGCAGTCGCGCTCCGCAAACCGTCGAGGATGCGTGATTGTTGAGCCTCTCCTCAGATGCAAAAAATGAGGCGGAGCGTTTGAGCGCCGCCCGCACAGCGGGCAGAGTATTTTGAGGAGCTATTGCGGTAAGGTTTATTCGTGGGAACAATATCGCTAATGTTTTAAAAGAGGGTAACCTCGGGAGGTGCGGATCATGGGCAACATACGCCATGAGCTGTCGGCAGATAAAACCGGCATCGGGCCGGCCCGTCTTTTGTATGTGACTGCCTCGCTTTACGACAACGATTGGCCGAGTATCATGCATAGCCATTATTTCGCGGAGTTTTTCTATATCATAGGAGGCGAGGGAAAGTTTACGATTGAGGACAGCACGGCATATGTGAAGGAAAACGACCTTATTATGATCAATCCCCGCGTATCCCACGCCGAGCGTTCTCTCAGCCAGCCGCTGGATTACATTGTACTGGGGGTAGATGGGCTTGCGTTCGCCTTTGACTCCCAATCTAACCGCAACTACGCCGTAATAAACTGCCGCAAGAAAAAAAACGTCTTCCTGCATATTCTCCAGACGCTTTTGTCCGAGAGCAAGCAAAAGGAAGACGGTTATACGGATATTTGCAGCAATTACTTCAATATATTCATGATTTATCTAAAACGCATCTCAACGCTGGAGATATCGCTGCCGGAATCGGACTATATCCCGCCCGAGTGCAGCAGGGTTAAAGCCTACATAGACTCCAACCTCAGCAAGAGCATCACTCTCGATTCCCTTTCCGAGATCGCGCATATTAACAAGTACTACCTCTCCCACTGCTTCATTAAGGCATATGGAGTATCCCCGATAAACTACCTGATAGAGCAGCGCATTCGTTGCGGAAAAGAGTTGCTTGAGAGCACGAATTACAGCGTCGCACAGGTTACTCAGAGCACCGGCTTTTCCTCACAGAGCTATTTTGCCGCCTGCTTTAAAAAGCACACCGGGCTGTCGCCGTCCGCGTACCGAAAAAAGGCTGGCGGAACAAAATAAGCCCGACCTGCGCGGACTGTGATTACAGTCCGTATACCCGCGAGAATTTCTCCTTAAGGTAATCAGTGTAGTATTTCGGGTTGAGCGGCTCTCCCGTGGCCTTTACAATGAGCTCAGACGGGGTGTACCGGCTCCCGTGCCTGTGAATATTCTCAGTCAGCCACTTGTTTATCGGTGCGAAGTCGCCGCGGCTGAGCGCACCGTCCACATCCACCTCTTCGCGCATTTTGTTGACGATCTGGGCGCCGTAAGCGTTGCCGAGGGCATAGGACGGGAAGTATCCCACCATGCCTCCGGGCCAGTGCGTGTCCTGAAGCACCCCTCGGGTGTCGTCCGGTGGGGTGAGGCCAAGGTATTCCGCAACCTTTTCGTTCCACAAGCGCGGCAGCTCGGAGATGTCTACCCTGTTCTCCATAATGCCCTTCTCAAGCTCATAGCGTATCATTATGTGCAGGCAGTAAGTCAGCTCGTCCGCCTCAATTCGAACGAGCGACGGCTGGGCGACATTGCACGCGCGGTAGAGCGCGTCCGCGTCAACCCCTGCGAGCTCGTCCGGGAACAGCGCCTGTAGCCTGGGCAGCAGAGCGTCCATAAACGGCCTTGACCGCCCGAACATATTTTCGTATGACCTGGACTGGGACTCGTGGAAGGCCGTCGACGCGGCTTCCCGCAGTCCGTATTCATCCAGCTCGGGATGCATGTCCAGCTCGTACATCGCGTGACCGCCCTCATGAAGGGTGGAATAGAGCGCCGAAAGAGGCTCCCTCTCATAGTAATGCGTCGTGATGCGCGCGTCGTCGGGGCAGACCGAAAGCATGAACGGATGCTCCGTGACGCTCAGCTTCAGCCGGTCGGGGTCAAGCCCCATCAGGTGCGTTACGCTCCTGCTAAGCATGGCCTGGCGGTCGGCGGGGAAGCAGTTTTGCAGGAACGACGTGTCCGGCCGTTTGCCCCGCTTTGTGAGCTCGGCCAAAAACGGGACGATCTCCGCGCGAAGAGTCGAGAAAAAACCGTCCAGCGTCTTGACGGTCAGGCCCTCCTCGTAGTTGTCCAGCAGCGCGTCATAGGGGTGATCCTCGTATCCGTAGTAGTCCGCGAACTTGTGCTGGAAGGCGAAAATCCTCTCAAAATAGGGCAGCATACCCGCGAAGTTGTTGTCCAGCTTGGCCTTGCGCCAGAATTGCTCCGACTCCGCCGTAAGCTCCGTGAACTCGCGGTACTCCTCCGGCGGAATGGCGAAGCTTTTGTCGTACTGCCGCTTGCAGGAGCGCAGCATCGCGGCCTCAAGCTCGCTCAGCTCTCCCCGGTTCGCGTGCATCTGGTCGATGCAGGACTTCATTTCAGGCGATATCGACAGGGTGAACACCTTTTCCATCAAATATCCCTTTGTGCTGTTGCGGGCCGCCGCGCCCCTGGGCGGGGCCCCCTCGCCGGTGGACTCGTCCCAGTACATTACGGTGTACGCCCGGAGCAGATTGGAAATCTCCTCCAAAATGGCCTTCATTCCCTGAACCGCTTCCCTTGTCGTCATACACGATTCCTCCTATAGTATTGTCAATGTTCCCCGGCGCGCGCTTCCCGCGAAAACCCCTGAAAGGGATTCCCGGAAGACAGCGGGCAGCATTCCGGCAAGTGCCGTCGCCTGCTCCAGCGCCTCCGGGCTTTCAGCCTGATTGACAAGCAGGTATTTCCTGCCCGATGCCCTCGCGAACATGCCGCCCGGGGACGCAAGCATGGCCGAGACATGCCCAAGGGTTATGATATCACCGCGGGCACAGCCCGTCAACGCGGAAAACAGTCCCGGCCTGTGCGCAACGTTTTCCGACAGCGGCATCCCCACGGCCCACAGCGCGCAAACGCCCACTGTGAGGGTGGTATTTTTCGGAACAACCGGCTCATGCTCAGCCCAGCCCTTCAGCGGAAGCCCGCGCGAGCCGTCGCATTCCAGAAACGACAGGCCGTCCGCCGGACAATGCTCCGCGAGCGCCTTTGGCTCAGGCGCTGTCAGCTTGCCGTTTTCCCGGCCTCCAAATACAAGGGTTACTCCGTCCTCAATGCGGCGCGACCCGGATTTAGAGGCGTCAATGGCCAAGTCGAACAGCTCCTCCGGCGGCGTCAGAATTCGCGTCGTGGTGGAGCGCAGCACCCTGCCTCCGCGATTTTCCCAACACAGCCTGTCTATCAGCGATGTCTTTCCTCCGCAGCCGACCACCGCCGCCACGTCTCCTGGAGTGAGCTCAAACGCTTTAGAAAATACCGGCTCCATTAAATGTTGATAACGGAGGAAGCCCGGCTGAGCTCCTCGACGATATGGTACATATCCGTGACCTCCCCGACGGCCGTTCTGTCCCCAAGTCCGTAGTAGTTCACACAGGTGCCGCAGAGCAGCACCCTGGTCCCTCCGGTTTCAAGCGTCCTCAAATCCGCAATCGTATTTGCGCCGTCGGTGGCAAGTTTAACGCCGGAATTGAAAAATAATACTGTTTTGGGCATGGGGGTCATCTGGGTCAGTGAATAAATAAAACCCTTGATAAGAATTCTCCCCAGCTCCTCGCTGCCCGCCCCCATGGAGTCCCGTCCAACCGCGACGACGAGGTCGTTTCTGGGCGGCTCGCCGTCCCTCGCGTATGCCCGCGGCGCGGAAACCGACTCTGCGCTGCTCTCACCCGCCGAGAGCGTCACCATAAAGCGCTCCGGGCCCTGCTCCTCGCAGGAATAGCCGTATCCCATGCCAGCCGCGAGCTTGGCCAGGTTTTCACAGGCAATACGGTTGTCTACGAGGATTTGTGCCTCACCTACCCCAATGGGTAGGGAGGACATCGCCTTCTTCGCCAGCACTACTGGCATGGGGCAGGGTTTTCCGAGCGCGTCCACCAGCATAACGTTCACTCCAAAATAAATTGTCCGCCTTCGCGTCACCGGGATTATACCTTATCGCGCCTTAAATATCAATTCTCACTAGACGTCGCGGCAGTGGGCCGGTTATGCACTATGACGAAGAGTCCTGATTCGGCCAGGGTGAGCCGCGGTTTTAAAATAAATCAGCCGGGGTTTCATAGTCATTATTGACAATGTCATTCGCGCAAATCGGCAGGCAAATATTTATAACGCTCAGCGGATATCAAATAAAAAAGACCTTGAAATCCGGCCTTCCGCGCGTTTGCACTACACGCGCAGTATCAATACTGATGGTTTTTATCATTTCTAATGCTTTACACTTTTAGGGAAAAAGGGTATAGTGGTTAGTACAAAACGCCCCTGTTTAGTGCAATTGGCACAAACTGTTTTGACATCATGCCTGAGGACGGCTTTGGCCGTAAATTTTTGCGGAGGAGTGTTGCCGCCGGCAAACGCATAAGCTTTGTGGTCTTTGCCGAATGAGACGACATAATAAAACGGAGGGTCAAAAACAGTTCACACTGTAAAGAAATGGAGGAACATCAAAAATGCGAAAGACCCTGAGAAAAGCGACTTCCCTTACCCTGGCGCTTCTGATGTGCGTATCCCTGTTCGCATTCAGCACCCCGGCGTCCGCAGAGGCGGCGCAGGTTCTGCGCCCGATGGAATACCTGACACGCGGTCTGGTCGCCGCCCAGGTTGAAGGCGGCATGTACCTCAGCTGGCGCTTTCTGGGCAACGAGCCCGACGGCATCTCCTGGAACGTCTACCGCGACGGCGTGAAAATCGCCACCGTCGCCCCCCGCGACGTGCAGCCCGAGAGCAGCTACGCGGAAAACCCGGGCATCGTTAAGGAAAACACCACCCCGACCAACTACACCGACCCGGACGGCGTTATCGCCTCCGTCTACGAAGTCGCCCCGGTCATCGGCGGCATCGAGGGCCAGAAGCAGGGCATGAGCGTGCCCGTGCTGTCCGCCCTGGCGGGAGGCAGCGGCCAGGGCAACAGGGGCGCCGTGCAGTACATACCGCTCAAGCCTGCTCCGTCCAGCGTGCCGCTTCCGGCGTGGTCCTACCGCGGCTCCAGGACAGGCAACATCAGCGCCAACAATATGGTCATCCCGGGCACCGAGGGCTGGAGCGGTAATACGAGCGGCCAGCACTGGTACGTGGTTGACATGGATCTGCTCAAGACCGTCCGCGAGCCCTACCAGACGGGTGCTGTTGTGGAGCAGTCCGTGATAGACGCGTTCGTCTCCAAGATCAACACCTACAACACGACAGCCAACGCGCTGGGCGTGAAGACCTACGAAACCGCCGCCTGGGCTCCGGTAAACGCCCTTGTTGACGGGAAGATAACCAAGGCTCTGTTTGACGAGCTGGAAGCCGAATTTATCAAGTATGTCGAGAATCTCGACTGCGGGACTAAGCTCCCCTACTACATGAACGGCAGCTCGATCTATACCTCAAACAGCTCCGGCTACAGTACGCACGACATGTCCGTGGGCGACTTTGACGGCGACGGCGAATACGAGATTGTCATGAAATGGCGCTCCAGCAGCCCCGATCCCATGTATTCCGAGCCGATTTACTCCGGTGGAAGCATCGGAAACGCACCCGAGTATTACGACGTCTACAAGCTGGACGGCACCCTGCTGTTCCGCGTAGACACCGGATATAACTATACCTCCGGCAACGACCACGAGTCCCCGATTCTTGTCGGCGACTTTGATGGCGACGGCAAGAGCGAGCTTATGCTCAAAACCGGTCTGGGCGCCCGTATCGGCAACTGGGACGAAGAGGCGCAGGCAGTCGTATATCCCGACACCGCCAACACCGTTGTCGGCGGAGAGCTTGGACTCAACGCCACGACAGACAAGTTTAAAGAATACTTCGCAGCCGGTAATACCACCGCCCTTGACCAGTTCTGGGGCGTGATGAACAGCTTTACAATCTGCTACCGCACACCGCAGAGCGGCGGCAATCTTGGCCCTGTCGCCACCCAAATATCAAACAGCGGAAACGACGGAGCCAACGCACCCGAGTACAAGAGATGGATCAAGACCTACCACCTCGGACGCATGGGCCTCTCCAAAGACGACAACGAGTTTATGTCCGCCTTTGAGTATGACGCGGCTGCCGGCAAGGGCGTGCTCATTGATTCCGCCAAATATCCGTTCCCCTTCAGGGCCAGCGTTGACGGCGAAAACTGGGCCATGAACCCCTGCACACAGCGTGGCAACTACTGCTACGTCTCCTTCCCGCTCGTCAGCCAGGGCAGCGGCGGAGCCGGCGACGCCTACAAATCGCAGATCATGCAGTTAAAAGAAAACTACTGGATCAGGAACCCCTGGAAGGCCGCCAAGTGGGGCGACGCTCAGGGCAACCGCGCCAACCGCTATTGCGGCGTAGTGGCATGCCTCGACGGCGAGAACTGGTACGCAGTATCCCAGCGCGGCTACTACGAGAGAACCACCTATTCCGCCTTCAACATTGTGGACGGCAAGGTTAACCTCCAGGCAGCCTTTGACTCCAAGGATCCGCAGTACTGGAGCCTGGGCGGAGAGGCCTACGACTACCAGAACCGCGGCGCTCACCACACCAACTCCGGTGACGTAAACGGCGACGGCAAGGACGAGATTGTGATGATCGGCATGGTTCTCGGCATGAACGCCGCGAAAAACAAGATCCTTCCCATGGTCATCAACGGCGAGACGATGCCTTCCGACGCGTTTATGAAGGACACCGTTGCTAACGGCTACCCGCCGCTCGGATATGAGTTCGGCACCGCCGCAATCCGCAACGACCCGCGCAACATCTGGGCTCCGTTCCGCCACGGCGACCGCGAAGCACTGCTGCCCAGAGACAAGACCAACAAAATAGTTCAGTGGTCCGGCGCAGAGGAATGGTTCCTGGACGACATCCGCACAGGCGAAGTCTACGGCTACCTGACCGGCGTGCAGGCCCATGACCCGCTTGAGGGCAGGAAACGCGACGCAAACGGCAATATTGTCCAGACCAACTCCCTGATTTACAGCACATATACCCAGTCTGACGACGAGGGAAGCGTGGCCGGCAACTTCTCCAACCGCTGGCCGGGCGCTCAGGGCGGCACAAGCAGCTCCACCACCAAGCCCAAAAGCCTGATTAACGGAGAATTTGTGGGTACCGGCAACTCGGCGCGCGGAATCACACAAGGCCAAAACGCCATTTGGTTCGGCGGCGGCCTGACTCATATGGGCGTCAGCAGCGCCACCATTAACTCGATTAACGACGAGACCTTTGCGGCCACAGCCTATCTGGCCACCGGCCTGACCTCCACCGGCAACAAGTCCACCCCGACCTTGAAGGCCGACCTGCTGGGCGACTGGCGCGAGGAGCTCGTGCTCCGCGCATCCGGCAACCGCCTTGCCATAGTCACCACCCTGGCCCCGACCGAGTACGGCATCCGTACCCTGATGCACGACCCGATGTACCGCCAGGGCGTGGCAAACACCAACGCCGGTTACAACCAGATCGGGTTTGCCAGCTTCTACCTCGGCGACGAGGCCCCGCTTCCCGCGCAGCGCACCGACATCTACATCCCGCAGCCCGAAATTCCTTCGGCTCCCGCAATGCCGGCGAACGTTGAGTACAGCCCGGTAACCGAGGACTCCGTCACCATCAAGTGGGACGCAGTCGACGGAGCGGACGGCTACCACATCTACCGCCGCGACTCCAAGGGCGGCTCCGCCGAGAGAATTGCCACAATCAACAGCGCCGGCTATGTCGATAACGCCGTTGAGCTCGGCACCGACTACTGGTACAGCGTTTCCGCATACAACGACGCCGGTGAGTCCGCAAAGACCATGGAGGCCTTCATCGCGCTGGCCAACGACGACGCGGTGCTGATCAACAGCTTCCAGGCCAAGGTCAGGGGCAGCCGCCTGCGGCTGGGCGACCTGGACGGCGACGGACGGACCGACATACTGGTCTGCCACACGACCAGGCAGAGCAACTACAGCTTAAACGGCAGCGTCATCTACGTGCTGATCGCATACAATCTCGAGGGCGAGATTCTGTGGGAATACTCGATTGACCCTGCCTATGATCCGGAAAACCCCAACACTGGCGTAGTCAGCACCTCCTCCGACGAGCCGGTCAACATCGCGGACGTGAACGGCGACGGCTTAAACGAGGTCGTGGCAATGATGCACCCGTCTAAGGACAGGGGAACCAACTATACCGGCGCAATAATCGTCGTCCTGGATGGCCGCACCGGCAAGCCGATGAAAGATACGGCAGGAAATGACTGCTACAAGCCTTTGGCGAGCGTGACTGTTCCCGGCCTGACCAGCACCGGTTCCGGAACCGGCTCCATCAACTGCCTGGGCGACGCATTCTCCTTCGGCAATTTCGACGGCCGCGCTACAGACAATCAGTTCTTAGTCCTTAAGAGCCGTTATGAGAACGTCACGATCCTTGAGATGTTCGATAAGGATGGCAAATTCAACTGCGATTACGTCTACCGTTTTGCCACCAAGAATCCAGGCCAAACCCTTGACGGGCGAAATCCCTTTACCTTCGCGGGGCATTACTCCCTGGTGGTTGACCTGGACGGCGACCGCGTTGATGAGCTGATCATCAGCTACAGCACCTTCAAAGTCAAGACAGATGAGGACGGAAACGTCGTCAGGCACGCCGCCGACGCAACCACCGGCAACGCAGGGCAGCCTGTTGTAGAGCCCTTCTGGTGGTGCAACGCTGAGCTTGTAAAAAGATCAGGTCCTGCCGGGGATCCGCTCAACGACGACACCCCGGTGTATTATCCGGGTACCACAACCCAGATCAAGCCCACCGACCACTGCGACACTATTCAGGTCGGCTATATAATGGGCGAAGACCAGCCCCTGTGCGTTATGTTTGGAGGCGGAGGCCCGGACGGCGCGGGTTCGGTTGCGGATATGACAAGAACCTCCACCTTCTGCTACACCTGGGACGGCAAGTTCCTCTGGTGCAGCAACAGCGCCATTGAGCCCCAGTCCTTGAACCTGGCCCAGTTCCGCACCGACCACGACGGGCTGATGACCTACGGCCTTGACCGCCGCACCCGAGGCGCCGCCAGCAACAGCGGCTGGGGCAAGGATTCCATGTTCACCATCGGCTCGGACGGCAATCTCCTCCAGCTGGAATATCCCTTCGAGGCAACCCCGGAGCAGCCTCTGAACGGCAACCCGATGGGTTGGTCCTCAATCGTCATCCGCGTGGACAACTGGACCGGCACCTACGCGCCGCTCTGCCTGAGCTTCAACCGCAATACCGAGTCGCGCGCAGCCGCCAGAGATTATTCCTACCCGGCGGGCGCGGGCAACAGCGGCGCAGCCAACCGGGCGACGAGAAAAGCGCTCTGGATGACCGACTACAGAGAGCCCGGACTCTATGACGGATACTTCAACACGCTGTTCAAAATGGGCGTTCCCATGGAAGACAGAGATTACATGTTCGAGAATAACGTCGACTGGCGCTACATGGCGATGGATCTCTGCGGCGACTCCCGCACCGAGCTCGTCGGCTATGACGACAGCGGCAGAATCCGCATCTACTACAACAACGCCAACGGAGATATCAAGGTCGACGAAGCAGGCAACCTCAACGAGGCCGACAGAATTGAAGTTCTGCGCAGCGGTATCACCGGAGAGCCCAAGCCGCAGACCTACTTCATGGCTAACTACTCCCGCTATCCGCATGACGTCTACTTTGATGACATGACCACCCGCACACCGGCCCAGCCGCATGCCGAAAACGTTACCGCCACCTCGGCTTACATCGACTGGACCCCGATCATCAACGCCTCCGGCTACACACTGTACCGCAATGGCGAGAAGCTCGGCGACTTCACAGCCGTCGGCTACCAGGACGACGCAATCGTACCGGGCGTGGAGTACAAGTACACCGTGACCGCCACCGGAGTCAAGGGCGTTTCCAAGGTCTCCCTGCCGCTGGTTCTCAACACCGGCGACCAGGCCGCCATACTCGGCGTCTCTGTCGACTCCCGCATTGTCAATCTGGTCAACGGCTGCGCGGCCAACATCCCCGTGACCGTAAACGCCAACAATCCAGACACGCTCAACATCTTTGCAGGACTGTTTGTCGATGATGTGCTCGCGGCATCCGCAAAGACGGTAAACGGCCAGGCGACAATCAAGGCCGGAGCGTTCAGCACCGCCAGCGCCAATGTCTATGTCAAGGCGTGGTTCGAGGGTGAGGAGCCCGCAGTGTCCAAGGCTATCCCGGTCAAGCAGCTCCCGACCGACATCTGGAAGGCCGAGGTTGACGTCAACAGCCCAGAGGGGCAGACGGTGGTGTTCTTCGCCGAGAATATCTCCTTTAACGCCACCGCCGCCATGACAATCAACGGAGTCAAGGCCCCCGGCTTCGCGGCGGACGGCCCCAAGCTCACAATTAACGCCGGATCGGTCGCGGGAGACGTGGTCGTGATGAAGGGCGTCAAGTATCCCGCCCTGTTCCCGAGCTATAGCTTCACCTTCACATCTGTACGCGGCGAGACGCCTGTGGTTCCGGATTTTGAGACGATGAAGTTCCAGTTTGGCATAGCCAGCAGCATGGTCAAATATGAGGACTGGACCTCTGTCACCATAACCGGCACCGGCAACGTCAACAACGGCGCACCCTCTTCCCCCTACACCGTTGAGCAGGGCTGGGGCATTGTCCCCCGCGGAAGCAACAACTTCCAGGGCCGCACCCGTTCCGGAGGCACCGCGCTGACTAATTCCTGGGTCGGCGGCGGCGGCACCGCCAACGGAACCTGGCAGTTCAAAGTCAATGTGCCCAACGGCACGTACAAAGCGTCCGTCTACGGAAACGACATAGGCGGCACCAACAATATCACGATCGACGTCAACGGCGTGACCGCCAGCGGCTCAAGGAACAATTCCAATATGGAGCCGTTCGTTCTGGAGAATGTAGTTGTTGCCGATGGAGTGATGTCGTTCACATTCGGCGGTTCCCAGGCTTACGTCAACGGCATAATCATCGAAGCCGATTAATTATTGCAGCGATCAACATCCCCGCCTCGCATAATTTTGGGGACGTCCCGGCTCTCGCCGGGACGTCCCCTTTTCTAATTCCTCAAAGTATTGTAATACTGTTCCCGGCGTGATAAGCTAAAGAAAAGAATGGCGGAGCGACCGCCACAAAACAAATGCTAATCCCGTGTTAAACCTTCCGATTTTAAATTTGCAAAAGCTTGCTGGGCGAGCTGTCGCAAATTTATATGCGCAAGTTTTAAGCAGGCATTAGTATCAACCGGAGGAAACAAGATGAATGCAACTGTGCTTGGCTGCGGGCGCTGGGCCACGTTTTTAGCCTGGTATATGGACGGTATAGGCGCCAGGACGCTGGTGTGGGGCAGACCCGGCTCAAAAAGCCTGCTGGAGCTGCGGGACAAAAGGAGCAACGACTACCTGGAGCTCCCGGACGGGGTGGAGCTTACCGACAATCTGTCCGTGGCGCTTGCGGCAGCCGACATTGTGCTGGTCGCTATCAGTGCGCAGCAGCTCCGGGCCTTGTGCAGGGAGATCAGCACCTTCTCGGGTGCAACCATGCTGCTCTGCATGAAGGGGCTGGAGCGGGACAGCGGACTGCGCCTGACGCAGGTCGTCCGGCAGGAGTTGGGGGAAGGGTTTCCCCTCGCGGTCTGGGTAGGCCCCGGGCATCCTCAGGACTTTGTGCGGGGCATCCCGAATTGTATGGTCATAGATTCCGTGGAGCAGGGCTTGAGCCGCAGGCTGGCTGAGGCCCTGTCCGGCTCCCTGATAAGGTTTTATTACGGCGAGGACATCATCGGCACGGAGATAGGGGCAGCCGCCAAGAATGTGGTCGGTATCGCGGCCGGCATGCTGGACGGGCTCGGGTTTTCTTCACTTAAGGGCGTGCTGATGGCGCGGGGAGCGCGCGAGGTGTCCCGTCTGGTCGGCGCGATGGGAGGCAGGGAGATCACTGTATATGGACTGTGCCATCTGGGAGACTATGAGGCCACCCTGTTCTCGCCGCACAGCCACAACCGCCGCTTTGGGGAGTGTATAATCACCGGCGAGAGCTACGACAAGCTTGCCGAGGGAGTCTCGACCGCCTGCTCCATGATGCGCCTGTCGGAGCGGTACGGCGTCGAACTGCCTATCTGTGCAGCCGTGACAGCCACGATAGAGGGCAAGGTCAATCCACATACGGCGCTTACCGACTTATTTGAGAGGGACAGCAAGAACGAGTTTTATGTTTAGAATAGCGGAGCCCCCGCGCGTGAGCAAAAATCCAAGGAGCGACCTTTAGGTCGCGACGCGGGATTTTTGCGAGCTGCGCACAGGCGTTTGGCGGAGGCCCCGAAGGGGCCGCAGGCAAAGCCGGAGCGCAAGCGGGGAGCGCAGCTTGACATCACCGAATAGCGGAGCCCCCGCGCGTGAGCAAAATTTCTGAACGTCAGGTTTTAAACAGGTATTAGTATTAGCATTGGATTGATTTTCCCGTTTTCACCGTCATAATCAAACTCATACTCATTCCTCATCCGAGCCCATCAGCATTGCCATCACCGCCTTCTGTACGTGCAGGCGGTTTTCAGTCTGTTCAAATATCTCGGCTGAATGCGCCTCAAAGACCTCGGCGGAAATCTCAATCCCTCGGTGCACGGGAAGGGAATGCAGCACCATTGCCTCGGCGGAGGCGACGGCCAGCAGTTCGCCATTTACCTGAAAGCCGTCCGGAAGTCCGGAGTAGGATGTTGTATAGACAACGTCCGCGCCCTCGGCCGCTTCAAGAGGATTCCGAGTCAGGAGCAGCTTGCTCCCGGCCAGCTTTAAAACATCGGGATGGGGATCGCCTTCTGGCACGGCCGCCGAGATTTTCATGCCGCAGGTGACGGCCCCGACAATCAGGGAATTGCAGATACCGCCACAGCCGCCAACAAAGCAAACCTTCAAGTCCTCAAGCGCGGAAAACCTTTCGCGTATAGTCATAAGGCCGGCAAGCGCCTGGCAGGGATGGGCGAGGTCTGTCATACCGTTGATGACCGGCACTGCCGAGAAGCTCGCCAGCTCCTCCGTCTCCAGGTGCGAAAAAGCGCGAACAGCAATCCCGTCCACGTAGCGGGACAGAGAGCGCGCGATATCCTCGGCGGGTTCCCCGCCCAAAACGTCATTGCCGGAAATGAGCAAAGGCTGACCTCCAAGCTGGTACATGCCGGTCTCAAAGCTCACGTGCGCACGTACCGAGGGCTGTGAGAATATCATTGCCAGCGTCTTTCCGGCCAGCGGTTTTTTCTCAAGCCTGTGCGTCAGGCTGAACTTCATCTGGTCGGCTGTGTTGAGTATGGCAAGTATCTCCCTTTTGCAGAGATCGGAGAGCTTAAGAAGGTGCTTCACGCAAATCCCCCCATTGTGGATTTAAAAATGCCTAGTCCCCTGTCTATATCGCTTTCGGAGATGACAAGCGGCGGCAGCAGGCGGATTGTATCGCTTCCCGCCGTCAGGCAGACCAGGCCGGCCTCGAGCAGCGCCTGCACATACTCGCGCGGGCTGCCCGCAACCTGTATTCCCAGCATCAGGCCCAGCCCGCGAACGCCCTTGATCATGGGCAGGTTCATGCCCAGTATGCCGTCACGTATACGCGCCCCCTTGATCTCGACCGAGGGCAGAGCGGCCTCAAGAATATCCAAGGTGGCGAGCGCGGCGGCGCAGCAGATCGGATTCGCTCCAAACGTGGTGGCGTGGTCGCCCGTGCCGAGGACTGCCTCACACTTTCCTCCGGTCATGAAGCCCCCGAGCGGCAGACCGCCCGCGATGCCCTTGGCGAAGCTGACGACGTCAGGCTGCACTCCAAGCTTTTGAAAGGCAAACCACTCCCCGCAGCGCCCAACCCCTGTCTGCACCTCGTCGGCGCACAGCAGCCAGTCGCGCTCAGCGCACAGCGCGGCAAGCTCTCTCAAAAATTCCGGCGGGCACGGCAGCACTCCGCCCTCTCCCTGGACAAGCTCGAGCATTACGGCGCAGACGTCTCCGCCATCCATCGCCCGAAGCGCGGCGATATCCCCCATCTCCACATGGACAAAGCCCCCGGTCAGCGGGTGGAAGTTTTTATGGAACACGTCCTGGCCGGTGGCGGCCAGAGTTGTGATCGTGCGGCCGTGAAAGCTGTTGACGAGGGTGACGACGGTATGCCTCCCCTTGCCGTATTTGTCGGAGGAATACTTGCGCGCGCACTTGATCATGCCCTCGTTGGCCTCCGCGCCGGAGTTGGAGAAAAATACGCGCGTCATTCCCGATAGCCCGCCAAGGCGCGCGGCCAGCTCCCCTCCGGGCAGGGTGTAGTAGAGGTTCGAGACATGCGCGAGCCTTGCCGCCTGCCCCGACACGGCCGCGACCCACTTTTGATGGGCGTATCCGACGGAGTTGACCCCGATGCCGGACGCGAAGTCAATGTAGGACTTCCCATCCGTATCATAAAGCGTACAGCCCTCGCCGCGCTCGAAGCAAACCCCGTAGCGGGCGTAGGTGTTCATAATGTGGCTGTCGTACAGGTTTTTTATGTGTTCCTTCATGTCTGCCCCTCCTGTTGGGAGTGATATTGCGCTTCAATCCGCGACAATCATCGTCCCTATACCCGAATCCGTCAGCGTCTCAATTAAAATCGAGTGCGATATCCGCCCGTCCAGGATGTGCGCCCGGGACACCCCGAGCCTTATCGCCCTGACGCAGCAGTCCAGCTTGGGGATCATGCCGCCGGAGATCACGCCGGACTTTATAAGTGAGGGGACGTCGGACAGCGTCACGACCGGAATGATTGTGGACTCGTCCTTCGGGTCACGGCAGAGCCCGCGCACGTCGGTCAGCAAAATCAGCTTCTCCGCGCCCAGCGCGACGGCCAGCTCGGCCGCCGCCGTGTCCGCGTTGATGTTATAGCTTGTGTCAGCGTCAACGCCGCGGGCCACGGTGGAGACAACCGGAATGAAGCCGCCCCCGAGCGCCATGTTCAGCACGGCGGGGTTCACGGACTTGATGTCCCCGACCAGACCGTAGTCAACGCCTCCGGAGAGCCTCACAGCCGAGAAGAGCGAGCCGTCCAGCCCGCTGAGCCCCACAGCCTTGCCGCCTGACGCCGTTATGAGCGACACAAGCTCCTTGCCCACCTTGCCGGCCAGCACCATCTGCACGACGTCCATCGTGGACTCGTCCGTGTAGCGCAGTCCGTTTACAAATCTGGACTCCATGCCCATCGCGTCCAAAACGGAGTTGATCTCCGGGCCCCCGCCGTGCACGACCACCACCCGCACACCCACCAGAGAGAGCAGCACGATGTCGGAGATGACGGCCCGCTTGAGCTCCTCGGACTGCATCGCGTTGCCGCCGTATTTTATCACAATCGTCTTGCCATTGTACCGCCGTATATACGGCAGCGCCTCGGAGAGCACCGACGCGCGCTCAATATCGTTCATGATCTGTAATCCCCGTTAATTCTCACATAGTCGTAGGTCAGGTCGCAGCCGTAAGTCTCTGCCTCGTACTCGCCGTCCTTGAGGTCGCACACAATTGCGATCTCATCCATGAGCAGTATCTCCTTGGCCCTGGCCTCGTCGAAGGCAAGACCCGCTCCGTCCCTGCAAACCTGGATTTCCCCGGCGGCGGAGCTGAACGAGACGTCGACCAGCTCCGGCTTAAAAGACACCCCGGAGTAGCCCAGAGCGCACAGCACACGCCCCCAGTTCGCGTCCGCGCCGAACATCGCGGCCTTGACAAGCGACGACGAAATCACGCTCATTGACAGTCTCTCCGCGTCCTCCTCGCTCCTCGCCCCGCGCACGGCGCAGCGGACAAGCCGGGTGGCCCCCTCGCCGTCCCGGGCGATCATGCGGGCAAGAGCGCCGTTTACATGGTTGAGGGCGTCAAGAAACTTCTCGTAATCCTCGCCCTTTTCGGTGATCTCGGGATTTTCGGCCAGCCCCGAGGCGAGTATCGCGGTCATATCGTTCGTGGAGGTGTCGCCGTCCACGCTGATGCGGTTGTAGGTGACGACGGCCGAGCGGCGCAGCGCTTCCCGGAGCAGCTCCGGGGAAATCGCGCAGTCTGTCGTGACAAAGGCCAGCATGGTGGCCATATTGGGGTGGATCATGCCGCTTCCCTTGGCCATGCCCCCCACCGTGACTGTTTTGCCGCCAATCTCGACCTGCACGGCGGCCTGCTTGGGAACCGTGTCGGTCGTCATTATCGCCTCGGCGGCTATGTCGCCGCCCTCCCCGGACAGCGCGGCCCTCAGCGCGGGCATTGCGGCCTCCATCCTCTCGACCGGGAGGGGTACGCCGATTACGCCGGTGGAGTTCACGACGATCTCGTCCGGCCCGATACCCAGCTCGGCGGCCAGAGCCTCGCAGGAGCGCCGCGCGGCCTCGGCCCCTCCGGGTGCGCAGGCGTTCGCGACACCCGAGTTGGCCATTATCGCCCGGGCGCGGCCGTTTTCAAGGTTTCGCATAGTCACCAGTATGGGCGCGGCCTTGACGAGATTGGTGGTGTATACCGCCGCCGCCGCGCACTCCACGGAGGCGAGGATCAGCGCCAGATCACGCTTTTGTGTGTTCTTGCGTATGCCGCAGTGAACTCCCGCAGCGGAAAAACCCTTGGCGGCGCAAACTCCGCCTGTGATCTCTCTCATATTTATGCCCGTACCTTTCCAAAGCGTAAAACTCATATGCCCAGGTAAGCCGTCTGACGGCGGAGTCCGAACGCCGCCCGGCTCCGCTCTTCGATGATGTCAAGCTCCCGCCCCCGCTTGCGCTCCAAATCCGCCTTCGCCCGCCTTTGGCGGGCTCCAGCCGGATTCTTCGCGCAGTTCGCAAAAATCCGTCGTCGCAATCTTGCAATCGCTCCTAGGATTTTTGCTCACACGCGGGGGCTCCGCTCTTCCTACAGCCCAAACCTCAGCTTCATGCACTGCGCCGCCGCGCCGGAGGCTCCCTTGCCCAGGTTGTCGAGCTTTGCCATCACAAGCGCCTGCGTCGAATGCCCGAAAACGTAAATCTCCAGCCTGTCCGTGCCGTTCAAGGCCTCCATCTCCATGACCGAACCGTCGGGAGACTCGCCCAGCGGCATCACTGCCACATTGCCGCCGTGCGCATAGTGGCTTTCCAAAACGCTGTGTATAAACTCCGCGTCAATAAACAGCGGAACCGAGACCAGCATTCCCTGCCGCACCGGCGCGACAATAGGCTGAAAAACCGGCGGATACTCAAGCCCGCACACCGACGTCATCTCAGGCAGGTGCTTGTGGGTCAGCCCCAGCGCGTAGGGGCGGGCGCCGCGCGGCGGGTTTTCGCCCTCGTATGAGGCAATCATGGCCTTGCCTCCGCCGCTGTAGCCGCTTAAAGATGTGCAGGTCAGCCGGGCGTCGGGGGAAATCGCTCCGCGCGAAACCAGAGGATAAACAATCGCGCAAAAGCCGCTGGCGTGGCAGCCCGGCACCGCGATGCGCATCGATGTCCTCACCGCTTCCTCGTGCGCGGGCGAAAGCTCT
Source organism: Oscillospiraceae bacterium (assembly GCA_031556035.1). GTDB lineage: Bacteria > Bacillota > Clostridia > Oscillospirales > UBA929 > JAVBTT01. The sequence continues at coordinate 25,586 of JAVBTT010000024.1, read as the reverse complement.
GGAAAGCCGTACGCCCAGGCCGGATCGGTCCGGTGCGCCGTGGAGGCGTCGATGACCACGGTTGAAGGGTTCTCCACAAACGAGACAGCCTGACGCGCCGCTGCGTCAGGAAGGCACAGAAAAACGCAGTCCGCCTGATTCAGAAGCCTTTTTCGCTCGCTTTCGTCCTTGCGCAGCTCCGGCGCGATGTCTAGAAGCCTCACGCCGGGCGTATTCCTCAGACGCTCCTCTATTTGCAGGCCGGTGGTACCCTCCCGGCCGTCGATGAATACTGAAATCATAGTATACGCCCCTCCACAAACTCCCGCACCTTCTCCATATGCTCCAGAACCGCGCCGGGCGCGGGCCCTCCCGGAAGTTTTCTCCCCGCGACGCAGGCCTCCAGCCTCACCGCTTCATAGACAGACTCGTCAAAGAGCGGGCACAGTGCGCGGTACTCCTCCAGCGGGAGGGTTTCAAGCGTCTGGCCGGACTGCGAGCACCTGGCGACAAGCTTTCCGACAACGCCATACGCCTCGCGGAACGGCAGCCCCTTGCGGACGAGATAGTCCGCCGCGTCGGTGGCGTTCAGGAAACCCTTCGCCGCCGCCGCGCGCATGGCCCCCGGCCTGAAGGTGAGCGACGCGACCATCGGCGGAAACACGGACAGGCACAGCCCAGCCGTGTCCAGCGCGTCGAACAGCCCCTCCTTGTCCTCCTGCATGTCCTTGTTGTAGGCCAGCGGCAGGCCTTTCATAGTAGTCAAAAGCGCTATAAGCGCCCCGTTTACGCGTCCCGTCTTTCCGCGCACCAGCTCGGCCACGTCCGGGTTTTTCTTCTGCGGCATGATGGAGGAGCCGGTCGCGAAGGCGTCGTCCAGCTCGGCGAAGCCGAACTCCAGCGACGTCCACAATATGACCTCCTCGGCCATGCGGGACAGGTGTGTCATCAATATCGCGAGGCAGGACAGCGTCTCCAGCGCGAAATCCCGGTCGCTGACTCCGTCCAGGGAGTTGCTGGTTATGGCGGAAAAGCCCAGCTCGCGGGCAACAAGCCCCCGGTCCAGCGGATAAGTTGTTCCGGCTAGTGCGCCCGAGCCGAGCGGCATAGAGTCCATCCGGCGCAGCGCGTCCTCAAGACGCGTCACGTCGCGGCTCAGCATCTCGGCCCAGGCCATCAGGTGGTGCGCAAGCGTAATCGGCTGGGCCCGCTGGAGGTGCGTGTAGCCGGGCATCACCGTGTCCAGGTGACCAGAGGCGATATCCAGAAGAACAGCCTGAAACCCGAGAATCCGTGAAATTGTCTCTGGGAGAGCGTTTCGCACATACATCCTCAGATCCAGCGCCACCTGGTCGTTGCGGCTGCGCGCCGTGTGCAAACGCTTCCCCGCGTCCCCGATCCGCTCGGTGAGCAGCGCCTCGACGAACATATGGATGTCCTCCGCGCCTTTTAGCTCGACCTTGCCCGATTCGATATCCGCGAGTATGCCCTCCAGCCCGGCGAGAATCGCCCCGACGTCCCCGGTGTCAAGTATCCCGGCGCTTCCCAGCATTTTTGCGTGGGCCATGCTCCCGGCGATGTCCTCCCGGAACATCCGGGAGTCAAAGGCCAGGGAGGAGTTGAGCTCATCCACCAGCGCGTCGGTTTCCTTCTGAAAGCGTCCCGCCCAGAGCTTCATTGTGTGCGTCTCCTTTTCGGTTGACGGTAGGGGACGCCGCCCTCGCGCCCCAAAATTTATAAAAAATAAAAGAACGGCGGGAAGCCCAAGGGGGCGTCCCTACCTCCCCTGCCTCTTCAGCGCGCCGACCTTGCTCGGCAGCCCGAACAGGTTTATAAAGCCCTCGGCGTCCGAATGGTCGTAGTCGCTCTCGCCAAACGAGCTCAAATCCATGTCGTGCAGGGAGTTCGGGCTGGTCATGCCGTTGGGGATGATGTTGCCCTTGTATATCACGACCCCGACCTCGCCGGTGACGTTCTCCTGCGTGCTGTCCACAAAGGCGGACAGCGCCTCGCGCAGCGGTGTGAACCACTTGCCGTCGTACACAAGCTCCGAGAAGCGGACGGCGAGCTGCATCTTCATGTGCTGGGTGTCCTTGTCCAGCGTGAGCTGCTCGAGCAGCTCGTGCGCCTTGTACAGTATGGCGCCGCCCGGGGTCTCGTACACGCCGCGGCTCTTCATGCCGACCAGCCTGTTTTCCACCATGTCGACAATGCCGATTCCATTTTCGCCACCCAGCCTGTTCAGGGCCTCGATAAGAGCCACGCCGCTCATTTTCTGTCCGTTCAGGGACACCGGAGCGCCCTTCTCAAAGCCGATTTTCAACGCGACCGGGGCGTCGGGGGCCTTGAACGGCGAGACGCCGAGCTGGAGCAGCTTGTCGAACTGCGGGGCGTTGGCCGGGTTCTCGAGGTCAAGCCCCTCATGCGAGAGGTGCCAGAGGTTCTTGTCCCGCGAATAGTTCGTCTCGCGGCTCATGGGCAGCGGGATGCCGCGCTTTTCGGCGTATTCTATCTCGTCCTCGCGGCTCTTCAGCTCCCACTCGCGCCACGGGGCGATGATGGTGAGCTCGGGCGCGAAGGACTTGACCGCCAGCTCAAAGCGCACCTGGTCGTTGCCCTTGCCGGTGCAGCCGTGCGCCACCGCGTCCGCGCCCTCTTTTTTGGCGATCTCCACCATCCGCTTGGCGATGATGGGGCGGGCGAAGGACGTGCCTAATAAATATTCATTTTCATACACCGCGCCCGCCTTGAGCGTGGGGAAGATGTACTCGTTTACGAACTCCTCGCGCAAATCCTCGATGTAGCATTTGGAGGCGCCCGTCTTTATCGCCTTTTCCTCCAGCCCGTCGAGCTCGGAGCCCTGCCCCACGTCCGCAGTCACGGCAATGACCTCGCAGCCGTAATGCTCCTTAAGCCAGGTGATTATGACAGAGGTGTCCAGGCCGCCCGAATAGGCGAGAACGACTTTTTTAGCTGTTTTCTTTTTCATGGCGTTATACTCCTCACAAGTTTTATTTGATAATAACACTTTGTGAATAAAAATGCAATACCAAGTTTTATTTATGCAATAATTTTTTCTTGTGCCGGACTTGCTCCCCCTTCGCCGGGGAAGCTGCTTTCCTTTTCGCCCCGTCAGCGGTAGGCCTCCCTCGAGGGCGTATCAGGCAGCCCTTGCCGTAGCCGATCAAATCCTCGCGGCCTGCTTCCCTAAGCGCGGCCTCCACCAAGCCCCGGTTTTTGGAGTTGGACCATTGCAGCAACGCACGCTGCATAGCCTTTTCCCTCGGTGTTTTTGGCACGTATACGGGCTGTCCGCTGAGCGGGTTGATGCCCGTATGGTACATGCAGGTGGATATCGTACCAGGAGTCGGGTAAAAGTCCTGCACCTGCTCCACCCTGCGCCCCATGCGGTGCAGAGTCTCGGCCAGCTTCACCGCGTCGGCCAGCGTCGAGCCCGGGTGCGAGGATATCAGATAGGGCACCAGGTACTGCTGCTTGCCCGCCCGCTTGTTAAGCCGTTGATACAGCGTTTCAAATTTCAGGAAGGTTTCCCAGCGGGGCTTGCCCATCAGATCCAGCACCCCGTCGACGCAGTGCTCTGGCGCGACCTTGAGCTGCCCCGAGATGTGGTGCTCAACCAGCTCGGCAAAGCAGGCTCCGGACTGGTCCAGCATCAGATAGTCGAAGCGTATCCCAGAGCGTACGAATACCTTTTTGATCCCCGGCAGAGCGCGCAGGCGGCGCAGAAGGCGCAGATAATCCCTGTGCGACGTGTCAAGCTTGGGGCAGGGCTTTGGCGTCAGGCAATTGCGCTTACACATACCGCGTCCCTGCTGCTCGCGGCAGGACGGATGGCGCATGTTGGCGGTGGGGCCGCCGACGTCGTGGATGTAGCCCTTGAAATCACGGGCTTCTACAAGGATTTCTGCCTCCCTTATGAGCGATTCCTCACTTCTGGTAGAAATCATGCGCCCCTGATGGAAGGCCAGAGCGCAAAAATGGCAGCCGCCGAAGCAGCCGCGGTTGTGCGTCAGCGAGAACTGCACCTCACGGGTGGCGGGGATGTCCGCCTCCGGGATCGGCTTTCTGGTAAACGGCAGAGCGTACACCTCGTCCATCTCCCGCGTGCTCAGCGGCGCGGCCGGCTTTTCGCAGACGAGGAACCGGCTTCCGTGCTTCTGCGCCAGGATTTTTCCGCGCACCGGGTCGTGCTCGGCGTATTGCAGCGCTGTGGCCTCGGCGTAGGCGCGTTTGTTATCCCTGACCTCCTCAAAGGAGGGGCAGACGGCGGCGCCTTCCGGCAGCGTTTTGGAGGCGCGGCAAGTACCGGGTATGCCGTCCAGAGGCAGCCCGGAATTGAGCCTCGCGGCGGCCTCACGGATTGCCCGCTCGCCCATGCCGTAGACAATCAGATCGGCCTTTGCATCAAACAGAATCGAGCGGCGCACCCGGTCATCCCAAAAGTCATAGTGCGCAAAACGCCGGAGAGATGCCTCCAGCCCGCCCATGATCACGGGCAGGCCTGGAAATGCGGACTTGGCGAGACTCGCGTAAACGATGCAGGCGCGGTCGGGGCGCTTGCCGGGGACGCCGCCGGGGGAGTACACGTCCTCCGAGCGGCGCTTTTTGGCGGCGGTGTAGTGCGAGACCATTGAGTCGATATTGCCGGACGTGACCAGCAGCCCCAGTCTCGGCCGCTGAAACGCGAGAAAATCCTCCGTACCGTCCCAGCGGGGCTGGGACAGCACCGCTACCGAAAAGCCCGCACCCTCCACAACGCGCGCTATAATCGCCGCGCCGAAGCTCGGGTGGTCGACATACGCGTCACCCGTCACGAGAAGGAAATCCGCCTGAACCGAACCGTCAAAAATAAGCACTTATATCTCCTTGCGCAAAATCAGCAGATTTCCGAACATCCCCTGCTGTATATCCCTCTGCCTGAAGCCGTGCTTGGTATAAAACGCCAGTGCGCGTACGTTTTTTTCCCATACCCGAAGTCTGAGCGCGGATTTTCCGGCTTTTCTGGCGGCAGAGACCGCTTCTCCGAGCAGCTGCGCGCCCAGCCCCCGGTTGCAGAGCTCCTCGCGCAGATAAAACAGTGAGATATGGCGCTCGTCGGGCGCACATTCCGCGTCCGGCGCCAACTGCAAAAGCCCCGCCTCGCCTTCCCCGAGCATCGCCACCCGGACGGCGAGCGGGTCGAGCGCCGCATGACCCAGCAGCTCGGACTCCATCATGGCGCCGTCGAAGCCCTCCGTGGTGTGGTAAACAGACATCCAAGCCTCGCGCTTCAGAGCCATGACTATCGCGGTATCCTTGGGAAATACGGGAGCTCGGAACCAGAGGTTTACATCCGGAGGATGGTCGCCCCCGCGCCACCAGCTCTGTCGGCGAAAGGTGGAGAGGCCGCCCAGATAGTCACTCTCGCCCAAGCTGACTATCTCCAGGCTCTTGCCCCAAAATATCTCAGTCATTGACGCATTGTCCACATGCGGGGTTTTCACGGTATCCTCAATGGGCAGGCCGGCCAGCGCACAAAGCAGCAGCCTTATCGCCATGCCATGCGACACAACGGCAACCGTTTTCCCCGGATGGGCGGCCGCGATAGCGCTAACCTCGTTCAGCATGCGCTCCCGCACCCTCTCGCAGGTCTCAGCCCCTTTGAGCTTGAATCCGAAGCCTCTGGAAAACGCCTCGTACTGCTCGGGGTACTCGCGCGTAACCTGCCCCCAGGGCATATCCTCCCAGACGCCCAGCCCGATCTCGCGCAGGCCGGGGCGGGTGTTGAGCGCAAGTCCGGGCCGGGCTAGCGCTCCTGCTGTCGCCCTGGTGCGCGACAGGTCGCTTGAATAGAGCGCGTCCACCTGTAAATCCGCGCAGCGGCCTCGCAGCAGGGCAATCTGCTCATGGCCGTTTTCGGTGATTTTTCCGTCGTACTGGCCGTGGCAGCGGCGGTACAGGTTTCCCTCGGCCTCGGCGTGCCGTATGATGTAGAGCCTTGTCATGGCGACCCCCAGGTTTTCACGGCTCCGGTGAGCGCAGATATCGCTCCAACGCCGCGCGAATCCGCGTACTGCTCAAGCCCGTGCAGAATTTTCATCGGCGCATACGGATCGGCAAACATCGCGGTGCCCACCCCTACGGCGCTCGCCCCGGCCAGCAGCATTTCGACAGCGTCCCCGGGGGTTGAAACCCCGCCCATGCCTAGGATTGGCAGCTTCACCGCCGTTGATACCTGCCACACCGCGCGCAGGGCGACCGGCAGCACGGCCGGGCCTGACAGGCCCCCGATGTTATTGCGAAGCACAGGACGGCGGGTCTCGGTGTCAATGCGCATGCCCAGCAGAGTGTTGATGAGGGACAGCGCGTCGGCGCCGCTTGAGTCACAGGCGCGGGCGATTGAGGCGATATCGGTCACATTCGGGGAGAGCTTGACCATAACGGGCGTCTTCGCGTTTTTAGCAACAGCCTCGGTCACGCAGGCCGCGCCGCGCTCGGTCGCGCCAAAGTTCAGCCCGCCCTCATGTATGTTGGGGCAGGAGATGTTGACCTCTATGATATCGGCTGCGCTGCCAAGGAGCCTTGCCATTTCGGCATATTCCTCAATAGTGTTGCCAGAGATATTCGCAATCACGGCGACGTCCCGCAGCCTCAAAAAAGGAAGCTCGTCGCGCAGAAACGCCTCAATGCCGGGGTTTTGCAGGCCCACGCTGTTCAGGCAGCCGGACGGAGTCTCCGCGATGCGCGGAGGCGGATTCCCGTCGCGCTGGCGAAGCGTCAGCCCCTTTACGCAGATCCCCCCCAGCCGTGAGATGTCGAAATACTCATCGTACTCACGCCCGAAGCCGAAGGTTCCGGAGACGGCGACAATCGGGTTTTTCAGCGTTACCCCGGCAATATTCACTCTCATGTCAGCCATTCCAGTTCACCTCCGCCGCGTTGAATACAGGGCCGTCCCTGCACACTCGCCTGTAAGTCCCCCCGACCGCGCACGCGCAGACGAGACAGGCCCCCGTGCCGCAGCCCATGCGTTCCTCCATGGACACAAAGCACGCCACACCCGCCTCGGCGCATATTTTCGCGGCGGAACGAAGGAGAGGATGGGGCCCGCAGGCAAAAACCGAGCCCCATTTCCCACTATCGAGAAGCTTCATCAGTTCATTATGTGGGTAACCATGTATTCCGGCGCTGCCGTCGTCGGTAAAGAGCGTCATTGATGGGAATTCACTGGCCAGACAAACATGTTCGGATGAGCGAAAGCCAAGCAGCGCGTGAGTTTCGGCTTTCGCGGCTTTTGCTGCAAACAGCAGCGGAGGCACACCGATTCCCCCTCCGACAAGCAGGACGGGAGCGTCGTCAATCGGCTCAAAGCCGTTCCCGAGCGGCCCCATCACGTCAAGTGAATCCCCGGGCTTGCGTCCGGCAAGCCAGCGCGTCCCGTCGCCCTTTACCGCGAAAACAAGCCTCGCGACTCTGTCCTCAACGCCGCAAAGGCTTATAGGACGGCGCAAAAGGCGGCTGTGCCCGCATTTTATGTGCAAAAACTGCCCGGGACGGGCTACCGCTCCCTCAAAGCTTATGCGCAGGTCGAATGTGTGCGCGACAATACGCGCACAGGACAGCACGGTGGATAACATATTTCACCTCATATGCAATAAAAATGCAATTTCCCATTGCTGAGAGTGCTTATCATTTATGGGAATATCGATTTAACCATCATCAGCAGGCCGAACATGATGATTGGAGCGCCGGCGAAAACACCTATGACCGTTATGCACAGCACAATTCCGACGACCACAAGCACAAAGCCGAGCACGGCGCAGAGTATCCTCCCCAGAACTCCCAGCAGAAACCCGAAGAAGCCCCATATCAGCTTAAGCGGCCACAGGACGCACCCCATATCAGACAAAGCCCCCCGGAACAGCCCTGCGCAGCGCGCCGCGCATGTCCTCAATCGCTGCGGCGACCGCGTCCTTCCAGGCCATGTCCGGGCGCTTCTGCCAGGCTCCGATCAGTCCCCTTGAGCTGTTCACAATCGCGCCGCGCCCGTATTTGTCAAACGCGTCCGCAACGTCGTCCGCGCTGCCCCCCTGCGCCCCGTAGCCCGGCACAAGGAAGTATATGGACGGGAAACGATCCCTCAGCCTGCGGAGCTGGATCGGATGGGTCGCCCCCACCACCATCCCGACAGAGGTGTAGCCGTTTTTGCCTGGCAGAGCATCGCCCGCCCGCTCGCACTGCTCCGCGACCACCCTGTAAAGCTGGCGGTCTCCCGCCGGAAGCTCCTGGAGCTCGACCGAGGATTTGTTGGAGGTCTTGCACAGCACAAATACCATCTTGCCGTAGCGCTTGCAGTCCTCCAGAAACTGATTCAAATTGTCCGAGCCCAGGTAGGGGTTGACCGTCATCGCGTCCGCCGGAAATGGCTCAAACTCGGCAGAGCCAATTTTTACGCGCCCGAGGTAGGCGGCGCTGTAATCCTGCGCCGTGGAGCCGATATCCCCGCGCTTCGCGTCCGCGATGACGTAAAAGCCCATGTCGCGGGCTCGCAGCAGCGTCTCTCTGAGCGCCGCCATGCCCGACGGGCCAAGCGCCTCATAGCAGGCGAGCTGCGGCTTTACGGCTGGGATTATTCCGCTCGCCAGCTCAAGAAGCTCAAGATTGAACTCCAGAAAGGCGGCGGCGGCGGATTCCAGCGTCTCGCCCTTCTCGCGAATGTGCCTGTCCATGATCTCGGGCGGAACCAGATCGGGGCGCGGGTCGAGGCCCATCACGGCTGGGTTTTTCAGCCGTGCCACGGCTTCAATCAGTCTGTCAACCGACATGAAATAACAGCTCCTTTCAAAATTTTGCCGGCAAACGGGGTGTTGGAGGAGAGCGACTGAAAATTCTCCGCTGTCCATTCCCGCTCCGTGTCCATAACCAGCTTGCCCTTGGGCGGCGTTATCCCCAATATCCTCGCGGGATTGTCCCGCATCAGCTCCCAAAGCCTTTCGCTGGAAGCCCTGCCGGTGTGAACAAGCGACATCAGGGCCACGGCCAGCGCCGTCTCCAGTCCGATCACCCCGTTGGGAGGGCTGGCGGACGCCTTTTCCTGAGCCGTGTGAGGGGCGTGATCGGTGGATATCGCGTCCAGCGTGCCGTCGCAAAGCCCCTCCAGAACCGCTTCAACATCGTCGGGGGACGCCAGCGGCGGATTCATTTTCCCCTCGGCCCATGCAACCATATAGTGCGGGCAGGTCTCGGCGGTGACCGGCGCCCCGGCGGACTTGGCGGCGCGTATGGCCTCCACGGTGGCCCTTCGGCTGACATGGCAGATATGGACAGGGCAGCCCGTCTCGGCTGCAAGCTCCGCGTCCCGCGCGGCAAGCTCAGTCTCCGGCTCGCAGTGAGACAATATGGGAAGCCCGACCCGGCGGGCCTCAAGCATCGCCCGGCGCATCAGCTCACGATCCAGCACAGGCACCCCGTCGTCGCTCAGCGCGGTCGCGCCCGCGGCCTTGAGAGCGGCGAAATCGGTCAGCACCTCGCCCTTCTGCCCCGCGGTTATGGCGGCGGCGACCAAAACCCTGGCGCTTCCGGTCTCGGCGGCTCTGTCCAGCACCCATTTGACCAGCTCGGGCGAGTCGACAGGCGGGGCGGTGTTCGGCATTGCGAGCACGGCCCCGAAGCCTCCGCGCAGAGCGGCGCGGGTACCTGAGGCTATAGTCTCCTTGTGCGTCTGGCCGGGCTCTCTCAGATGCACATGCATATCGACCAGCGGGCCTGTTATTATGAGCGCCATAAATTACCTCCGTGAAACTGATAAAAGAATGGCATACTATATCGAACGACGGGAGTGATCGTCCTCCGGGCGGTCAAGTAAATCTTCACAGGAGGAAAATCATCAATGAACAACAGTGGACTTCTCAAGGGCATAGGCCTTGGCATGGTTGCGGGCATTGTCGTGACGGCGTGCATGGTGCCGATGGACCGCAAAAAGATAATGCGCTCAAGCGCCGGAAAGACCATAAGGGCGATCGGGCATGTAATGGAGAACATCGGAGGCTGATATTGATGTACCAGTTAAACCTTGCCGCCATTGGCGGGGAAAATGCGCCGCCCGCACAGCGGGCAGAGCATTTTGAGGAGCTATTTCGGCAAGGTTTAATCGTGGGACCATTATAACAGTTGCGGGGGCCGCGTGGCGGCCCTACATAAGCGTCGTCAGCGCGCGACCGTCGGGATCGGGGTGATCGGCGGCTCCGGTGTCACAAAAACCTCCGCCGGTTTGAAAACCGCAACCAGCCTGTTCTCGCTTGTGCCCAGCTTTGTGTTGAACTTCCCGCTACAGGTTATCACAGTGACGCGCGCCGGGCCGTCCCCGCTCATGATCTCACCGGAGGGGGCAGTCTTGAGCTCATACTCGAACAGACTCTCCAGCAGGAAAAGCCTCTCGGAGCCGTCATTGTAGCGTATCGTCATCTCGTCCCCGATTTCAAGGGCGCCAAGGTCCGCTACAGCCCCCTTCTCGCCCTTCCATTTGTTGTGCCCAGCCAGAATCGCGTTGCCCTCGTTGCCGGGGATCGGGCGCTCTTTATACCACGAAATGACCGAGGCGGACGGGTATATCGCCATGCTGCCCGCCTTTTCGTCCCTCTCGGTGCCGGCAAGCTCCGCGTCCGTACCTATTGCGGGTATAATAACCCAAACCGGCTCCGAGATTATCTCTGCGGAGGGCGACGGCTCGGCGGAGGGGGTATCAAAAACGGACGGCTCCGGGCTAGGCGGCTCAGGCGTCTCGGATACCGACGGCTCAGCCGCAGGGGTTTCATCAAATACCGGAAGCCCCGGCCCCCCTTGAGGCGGCTCGGGAGACCGCGACAGACCCCTGAAGACCAGCAGGCAGGAGAGCAGGACAACGACCACGGACGCCGCGAGAGCGAACGGACGCCAATTATGCCTTTTCATAGAGGCGGATCAGATATCTTCAAACAGCATCTCCTCCATAAAAAGCCCGGAAAATCCGGGGTCGGCGGACAGCTCCACATGCTCGCAAATTGAGGCGATCTCCTCAAGTCTTTGCCTCTCGCGCCCTGACAGCAGCGCGAGGCAGGCGCCGACTCCCGCTCCGTGCCCCTCGCTCACAACCTCGGTTTCCCTGGGCAGCAGGCCGATATCACAGGCGGAGATTATACGCATGTATGAGGCAAAGCCTCCGGCCAGATGCACCGTCCCGGCCATGCGCCGCCCCGCCGCCGACAGCAGCGTTTTCGCGCCCGCCGCCATCGCGCCCTTGGCGAGCTGAAGCCTCCTGACATCCCCCGGCAGCAGCTCGACTCCGTCGCAGAGCTCGAACGGCTTTCCCATGTATCCGCTCGAGTCCACAGCTCCAAGCCTCAGCAGGCATGCCAGCAAATCCACAAGCCCGGTGCCGCAGATACCGGCGGGTACAGGGACTTCTCCGTCCGGAGATGGGACAACGGTATACGAAAGCTTCCCAGCATCCAGAAAAACATGGTCGACAGCGCCGGGCGAGGCGGGCATCCCGCAGGATATTTCCCCGCCCTCAAACGCGGGCCCAGCTGCGGCAGCGGCCGCGAGAATCCGGTTTCCGGCGTGAAATGCCATCTCTCCGTTTGTGCCGATATCCAGATAAAAGCGCTCTTTTGAGAAGCCATTGCGCTCAGCGGCGAGCAGCCCTGCGGTAATGTCGCCGCCGACATAAGCCGAGACGCACGGGCAGTAGTAAACGCCGCCGACTGTGCGCCCGAACAGGCTGGCCGGGACAAAGGGCACGGCGGCCATCCCGGTGGGGTCAAGCCCCGCGTGCAGATGCTGCATAATCGTGTTGCCGGCGATCACCCGTCCGGCGATTTCGCCGCCGCCCGCGCCTTTGAGCAGCTCCTCCTCCATGGAGGCGAGCTGACCGCGTATCGCCTGCGTCAGCTCCGCGTGCCCGTGGTCAGCACAGTACTTCAGGCGGCTTATCACATCGGCGCCGAAGCGCCGCTGCGCGTTAGGGGCTGCGGCGCAGCCCGTCTGCCGGCCTGTTGATAGCTCGAACAGACTCGCGACAACCGTCGTGGTGCCTATGTCCACGGCAAGACCGTACAGACCCGCGCCCCGTCCGGCCGGTGGGTCAAGCTCAAACGAGGGTATATCTGTCCCCTTGAGAATGGAGAGCCCGTCTCCGAGGCATCTTCGGCAACTCAGGCAATCTCCCGAGCAATTCAGCATTATCAATCCCATCCTATCGCGGAGGAGGTGCCCCTCCCGTCCCCCTTGTCAAAGGGGGACGTCACAGCAGTGACAGGGGGATTCCGGCCCCGCCCCGCCCCGCCCGGCTCCGCTCTTCGCGCGTTGTCAAGCTCCCGCCGGGCTGCCGCTCCGTCCCCGCTTCGCGGGTACTGCGCTTTGTCCGGAAATTATCTTCCTCGTGCGCTTCGCTTCTCGTCGCTTATTTCCGGCCCCGCCCGGCTCCGCTCTTCGCGCGTTATTATATCATACCCTCATGAAAAAAAACAGGCATATTGCCCCTGGCGGACGAACGGGGCGAACATATTGTTTATTATGCCTTAATATCATACCAAAGCGTTTATATATACCTGATAATATGTTAAAATATTGCTGTTGGCACTGTACAAAGGCTGATAAATGAGTTAGAATGAAATGCGTTGTATTGTACCTTTCCGCGTAGAAGCTTCGACAGACCTGTATACGCAAAAGAATAATTTCAGGAGGTTTGTTTTATGGCAGACGCACGTTCCAGAGGCAGCGACATCCTGTTGGAAAGCGGCACAAACGAGCTGGAGATAATGGAGTTCACCATCGCCGGCAACACCTTCGGCATAAACGTCGCAAAGGTCACCGAAATAATGAAGTATTCCGAGGTCAAGGCGATGCCCAACTCTCACCCCGACATAGAAGGAGTGTTCAAGCCCAGGGATATGATCATCACGGTGGTAAACCTGCCCTCGTTCATGAAGCTTCCCGCCTCCGAAAGCACGGATCGCGACATGTTTATCATAACGAACTTCAATAAAATGAACGTGGCCTTCCATGTGCACACGGTGGAGGGGATTCACCGCGTCTCCTGGGCAAACATCGAAAAGCCGGACAACACCATATACGGCGGACAGGAGGGGCTGGCCACCGGAATCGCCAAGGTGAAGGACAAGCTCATCACCATAGTCGACTTTGAGAAGATTGTCTTTGACATAAGCCCGCAGAGCGGCATACAGATGTCCGAGATAGCGGCTCTCGGCGAGCGCGCCCGGAACGAAAAGCCTATCGTGGTGGCCGAGGATTCAGCTCTGCTCAAACGCATGATACTTGAGGCCCTTAACGAGGCCGGCTACACGAACGTGACCAGCTTCCCAAATGGCCAGGAGGCTTGGAACTATATGCAGAGCATAGAAAAAGAGGTCGCCGACGCCGGCGCGAAGCTCATGTCCAGAGTTGCCTGCGTGATTACCGACATTGAGATGCCGAAAATGGATGGCCACCGCCTGACAAAGCTGATAAAGGAAAACAAAATTTTGGACAAGGTGCCCGTTATAATCTTCTCCTCGCTGATCGACGAAGCGATGCGTATAAAGGGTGAGGCCCTGGGAGCCAACGCGCAGCTCTCCAAGCCCGAGATAGGAAACCTTGTCTCAACCGTTGACAAATGGATAATGCAGTAAACGTACCCACCGTGCACACTGAGTATAAGGCGGCATACGCCGCCTTATACTCAGTGTAAAGACAAAGTCCGCAACCTCCGTCCTTTTTCACTTTTGCGCGTCGAGCCTGACGCCGGAGGCGGCAGGTTCTTGCTTGACCGCAAGAGTGAAAAAGCTTGATGTTCTAGGTTTTCCCGAATTCACTTCGGGAAAACCGTTCTCTGTGAGCCTCCTCAGCGGCGACAGCTTGCCCTCGTTTTCGATGACAAACTATAGTTTGTCATCTGTCTGAGTATAAGGCGGCATACGCCGCCTTATACTCAACATAACAGCTTTTTTTGACAAAGGATGTGCTACATAATGAAAACCCGAATTCCCTCTCTCTCGCTGGCGCTGTGTGTGCTTTTATCATTGACCGCGCTGGCCGCGTACGAACCCGGCCCTCTGCTGAACGACATGAAGGCCGCGGCTGACAAGGCGGCGAAAGCCATTGAGGCCCAGACTGAATATTCGGGATGGAGCGACGCGCTCGCCCTCGCCTCCTGCGGCGCGGACATAACCGAAGCCAAGCTTCCCAAGGAGACGCTGGACACCGTTTCCGGCCTTGCTACCGCCATACTGACAAGAGCGGCGCTCGGCAAGGATCCGTATGCCGGAGGACTTCCGTATGACCTGGCGCTCAAGCAGAAAGCCGATGGGAGCTTCGGCGGTGTAAACGAGACCGTGTACGCAATGCTTGCCCTCGCAGTGACGCCGGACATATACCGGGAGGACAGGGCGCATGAGTGGCTGAAAGCCCAGCAGCTTGCGGACGGCGGCTTCACGTACGCCGGGGACGCGGGAGACATCGACATGACCGGCATGGTTCTGCTCGTGCTGCGCGGAGAGACCGCGCAGAAGGCGGCGGAGTTCATCAGCTCTCAGATGACTGAAAAGGGAGGCTTTGTCTCTCCATGGTCCGCAACAAAAGCCGAAAACGCCTGCTCTGTCGCCGCGGTCATATCCGGTCTGGTGGCGTCCGGACTTCCGGTGGATGAGAGGATGAAACAAAACCTGCTCTCTTTCAGGCTTGAGGACGGCTCTTTTTGCTACGAGCAGGGGGGCGGGGCTGACGTGTTTTCAACCCAGCAGGCGCTTATGGCTCTGGGCGATCTGATTGACGGAACCAGCGTCTTTACCGACCTGCCGAAGGGCGAGAGCAGGCTCTACCGCGATTGGGGCAAAATAGACTCCTGGGCTCGCGACGGGGTGAAGCTGGCCTTCGCGCGCGACGTCATGGTCGGGGATAAAAACAGGAATTTCAACCCGCTCAATAACTTTAACCGGGCCGAGCTGGCGGTTATAGTGTCAAAGCTTACGGGCTCTTCCGCGGAACCCTCCGACCAGGGTCTGAGCGACGTCAAGCCGAACGACTGGTATTATACGCATGTCACGCGCGCGGTTCAGACCGGCGTCATGACCGCCAGGAGCGGGAGCTTCGGGCCATACTCGGCGGTCACCCGGGAGGAAATGGCGTTGGCTCTGTACAGGGTTTTGAAGCTTGAGCCCGGCACTGCCCGCCCTGCGGACGCGGCCGAAGTCAGCGAGGGCTATATCGACGCGGTCAGCGCTATGATAGACGAGGGGATCATGGTCGGAAACGGTATAATTTTCATGCCCACATACCTTATAACCCGCCAGGAGGTAGCCACCATACTGGCGAAGCTGTATGCGTAAGCTATGCCTCGTCGTTTGTCTGCTCTGTCTGGTATCCTGCGCGTCGACCTCACCCTCGGAGATCCCGCCCGAATCAAGCCCTCTGCCCGCTGAACAGACAGCCCGGCCAAGCGTATCAGCCACTTTGAGTCCTTCGCCCGAGCTGCTGCCATCTCAGGAGCAAGCCCCTTCCCCCTCCCGCCCGGAGGCTCCGTCAACTTTTCCGTCTCCGCAGCAAAGCCCCCCGCAGACGGCACCGCCGCCACCGCCCTCCCCTTCCCCTTCCCCCTCTCCGGAAATTTCTCCGGAACCAACCGCGGATTTTCCGGAAAAACCGTTTGTCACCGTAAAAATCGAAGGTCCGGACGGTTGGTTAATTGAAGGCGACGAGGTGGAGTTTACGGAGGGAATGACCGCGATGGAGGCCATATCTCTCGCGTGTGAGTCCGAGGGCATATCGCTTGAGGTACAGGGCTCGGGAAAGACAGTTTATATTGTCTCAATTGGAGGCTTTGCCGAGAAGAGCGAGGGAACGCTGTCCGGATGGATATTCAAGCGCAACGGGGTTCACAGCTCGGTCGGCGCCGGTTCGGTAAAGCTGGACGAGGATGACCGTATAAGCGTGTATTTCTCTCTCGACATGGGCGCTGACGCCAGTGATAAGGACTGATACCAATCCCATGTTAAAACCTTCCGTTCAGAAAACTGCAAAGACTTGCCATCGCAAGCCAGGCTGCTGACAAACCCTTCCCGACCCGAAGCCCTCGCAGAGGGCGAGTTGTCAGATTCAGAATTTTGCGGCCGTTTTACGCAGTAACAACGGGAAAAATTCTGAATCTGCTGGTCGGGAAGGGTTTGAGAAGCGCTACTATGGCTTTGTCTACAGTCTGAAGCTCGCCGCAGCGAGCTTTTGCAATTTAATGCCGCCAGGTTTTAAGCGGGTATTAGTTTGATACTTCGTATCCTGTCAAACGCCACACGCATTGACGCAGTAAGCTTAGGTGAAAAAGATCAGCGGTATTTTCGCCTGTGTGACAGCAGGCGCTCTACTGTAGCAAATAGCATATTCCAGAAAAATGATATCGACGAGCGTATGAATCAGATGAATATTGACAGGGCGGCCGAAACCGGTCGCCCTGTCAATTTGCCATAATCCTATTTTATTTCTCTTACCGGCCGCAGCTCGATGTATCCGCGCCAGCCTTCAGGGCTAAGCTGCATTCTCGGCGCAAGCTCCGGCGCAAAATCGTAACCGTAAATCTTCGGATTGAATACTTCAATCTTTTCCATACAGCCGAGCACCGCTTTGTCAAAATCCTCCTCCTTATACGGTTCCCCCTGGAATATCATCAGTTTGCATGGTGCAAGGTCGAGAAGCTCAAAAGCTTCCGGAACTGTTCCCGAATAATCGGCGGGGAGTTCAACGCCGTGGGCATATATGCCTGTTCCTTCAGTACGCATATTGTCCGGCAGCCATGCGCCGACCGGCTCATAGAGCGCTTCCTTGATTTCGCAAAGGATGTCCCACGGCGCGGAGTTATTCTGCTTTCCGCAGCCGACCTCCGCAACATAAGAAAAGTAGTCGTCTGCCGCTTTACTGCGTTTTAGGAGCAGTTTTCTTGCCGGGCGTTCGACAATTTGGGTGAAAATCACGATTGTGTCGGTCATGTTCTGAGCCTCCGATATTGAATTTGAGCGGTTAAGAGAACGGTAAATCAGCTGGCCGCATTCGGGAAATCCGATTGCGGCGTACTTTTTTGGCGATATGCCAAAGCAGCTTGTAAATGCGCGGGTAAAACCCTCGTGGCTGTCAAAAGCAAAATCCAGCGCCACATCGAGAATCCGCGTTTTGCTGCCGCGCAATGAGTGCGCGGATGCAATGAGCCGCTGCCGGCGGATATATTCAAACGGGGACAGACCTGTTTCCTCTTTGAATACCCGCGCCGCGTGGTATTGCGAATACCCCGCCGCCTTCGCGACATCGCCCGCGGTAATTGTTTCCTGTAAATGCTGCGCAATATACTTTTTTATCCGATCTGCCGTTTCTGCATTTTGATTCACCGTTTTTTTCACCTCCCGAAGACAGTTTAGCAAATATCGGAGCCTGTTTCTTGACCTCGGGTGCTAATTATGCTTTGCAGTTCTTAATGTGTGCCTTTAGTTTTTTCATCGCCCAGTCATAATGGCTGGCCGTAACGCTGACAAAATATGAGCCCAACGTGCTGCCGCCGACCCATTTGTATGCACCTTTTGAAAACAGCTCGTCATTTGAAAAGGCTTCCGCAAGTTGCATAACATCAGCATGGGATTTAACCAACAGCTCTTTAGCCTCAGTAAGGTTTGTGCCTTGATGCTTTTTCCAGAACTCCACATTCATGTCCCCGTAGGTTTTCCATGTGTAAGGGGCAGGCAAAAACGGTTTTTCATTTCCATTCATATTTGCGGCCACCCAGTTCAGAACAAGCTGATGCCATTCGTACAAGTGGATGAGAACATCGCGCAGGTTTTTATCACGGCTCCAATGCGCCTCTTTTTTCTTTTCATCTCCCTCAAAGTTAAAAGATGTTGCCAATTCTTTTTCGGACATGTAATATGGTCAAGCAACGCCTTTATGCTGCCCGGTGCGCGAAGCGCATAGACTGGATTTGCCGGATACGTACTATTAAGTGCGGTCATATCTCCTTTTTAGCGGACACAGACACTCCGGTAAGCTCAGGCTCCTGAGAGTATATGCGCCGGAGTTCGCGGCGGTTATCGGCTCCGGTTTTTGTCAGAATATTGCTGATATGAAAGCGCACCGTACTGTAGCTCAGGTTGTTTTCCGCCGCTATCTCTTCTGCCGTCTTAGCGCTTAGGACAAACGGCAGCAGCTCCGTTTCGCGCTTTGTCAGGCTTTTTCCCTCGGCAAATAGTGCTAGCGACGGTGATTGTGCGGGCGGCGGGCTATCCGGCGTATTATCACAGGCTTCCGCAAGCCGTTCCTCCGGCCTGCCGTGCTGCCCGGCAAGAGCCAGCATAAGCAGGATCAGAGTTAGTACCGACAGAAGAAGCATTGCTCCGTTGATATAAGCATAGCCGTTCTCCGGGGTGAGCTGAAATAAAACGCTCGCGAGACAATATCCAAGGTACATCAAGGCGTATCCCAAGCCGGATAATACTCGGATTTTTGACCGATAAAGGTAAATCGAAACGACAGTCATCTCAAAAAGGGTCCAAGTGATCGGCACAAACGCTTTAAACGGCAGGGTTTGTGCCAGCGAGCCCCAAAACCAGTGCGTCGAATAGGCGGCAATGATCAGAAGCACGGGCAGCAGCAGTGAGACCCTGACCCCGTACTTGTCCAAAAATAAGCCGTTTAACAAATACATCAAAGAGTAAAAAACAAAATATACGATCAGATACACGTTGTAAGGCTCAAAGTACGATCCGAAAAAGGCAAAATTCTCCGAAGAGTTGAGCACTGCTGAAAAAAGCACTACAGGGACAGGCAGCAACGCAAAAAAACTAGCAAGGCCTGGGGGGCGCGGAGCCTCGTACCGGGGCGCAGCAGCAGAGGCCGGATGGGCGCGGAAAAACAAAACCGACAGCAGGAGCAGGGTGAATAGCGCCGTGAAAGCGACTGCAAAAAAAGCCGGCCCTGTCCCTGAGAAAGCTTCGACTCCCCCAGATACCAACATATAAGCGGCGTAGACAACGCCGAGAAAGCGGCCGGAGAGATTTTGCGGCAGTACGGCCGTAAGCTGCGAAAGACGGAGCGAAACACAAACGGACAGAAAGAGCATGGTGAAGAGGCCGAAAATCATGATCAGGCCGACCGGCAAGAAAGCGGAGAAGATCAGAAATACAAGGGATGCGGCGGCGCTCGTGCGGTATATTAAGGTCGATGCCCGCGGGCTTCCCAGCCTGAGCTTTTTCAGGGCAAGCGGGAGAAAGGCGACGACCGCAGCCACAATTCCGCAGTAAAATATAAAAAAAAGGTTGATCTCCAAATTGCTCCGCTCGGCGTTGAGCATCCGTTCATATACGAGAGACCACACCAGATACTTCGCCGTGTCGACCGCAAAGAAGGAGATGAGGGCATACCGTACCGGCTTGCTCGTGAATAACTGTCTCATAGCTGACCCCCCTATATTATGCTTAATTATATCTTTGATTTATTTTGTGTCAAGACCAATGCAATCACACCCGGGCACGTGCCTCAACAACTGACCCTGGCCGGAGCCGCCGCGCTACCTGGTCGTTTCGGCTAGGTATGGGACTGGCATAGTTTGCAAAAACTAGTCGTTACAGACGTTGCGCAATACCTGCTGCTAGAGTAACTTAATTAGTATCGGCAAGGAAAAAATATTGCAGCCGAATAAAGAAGAAGGGAAAAAAGCTCATGAAAATTACAAATCGTCTTCTCTCCGTGCTTCTTGCCCTTGCGCTTGTCCTGTCCTTACCTTGCACGTTGCCGTCCGCGCTTGCTGCAAACCAGGATGTGTCTACCTTCGCTGAGCTCAAGGCAGCGCTCTCATCCTCCCAATCGGGAGACACCATCAGGCTCACTGCCGGCATTGTTTATGCCGAGGACGCGAATATCACCGGCAAAAATCTGACGATCGACTTAAACGGCAAAGCGCTCTCCTTTGCCGGCCCGGGCATCGCGCTCAAGCTGGACAACGCAAAGATAAGCGTACTGGGCTTCGCTTCGGGCGGTGCTCTGAACGTCAGCGGCTCAAGCGGCAATGATTCGCTTCTCGCGATAAACGGAAGCGAGATAACAGTCAGCCGGTCGGCCAACTCCTCGAGCGGCACGGCGGCAAGCGCGACAAGCGGCAGCAAAATCACGGTTCTGGGCGACGCTGTCAGCCAGAACGGGCGCGCAGTATGGGCCCAGGACGCCGGAACCTCGGTAACGGTGGGCGGCAACGCCGAGAGCCTTAGCACAGGCGACGTTCAGGCCCTGCACGCCCAGGCCGGCGCGGTCGTCAGCGTGGCGGGGCGCGTATCCGGAGGAAAGGCTGTAAGCGCCACCGGCACCGACACACTGGTCACCGTCAGGGGCGATCTCACCTCCACGGCGAACGTCGGAAGCAGAGGCGTCATCAGCGCGAACCAGGGCGCAAAGGTAGTGGTGACCGAAGGCAGCGCGTTCTGTACCGGCGGCTCCTGGAACGACGGTGCGATAATAGCCGAGACGGGCGGCCAGGTCGACATCCGCAGCGGTTCCTTCACAAGCGTGGGTATCGGATTGGGAGCCCTGAACCCCGGAAGCTCGATTAACGTCGGGGGCTCGGTCACATCGGTGAGGGGCTCTGTATCTGTCCGGTACGACGCCCGCGTGACCGTGGGCGGCAGCGTAAATACAACCGGCGCAAGCGACAGGGCCGTTTATTCATACGGCGGCAGCAACTATGTTTCCGTCGGAGGCTACATACTTTCGGCCTCGCCTTCATATGCAGCCGCAGAGATAAATACCGGGACGTTTGCCTTGGGCGGCAGCATCCTGAGCGAAGGAAGCGGCCTTGTCGCCGCAGCCGGAACAACCGTCTCCATCATCGGGGATGTAAAGGCGAAGTCCGCTTACGCCGTCCAAACCAGCGGCAACGCTGTCGTCAATATCGGCGGCAACGTCTCCGCCGGATATGACACTCTGGGCAACACCGGCTCCGGGGTGTACGCCTCAACAGGCGGCGCTCAGGTCACGGTGGACGGATACATACAGGCAGCGGATTATATTTATGTAAACGGCGCATATAAAAACAGCACGCCTGCCAGTGCCACCACCCCCACCACAAAGGCCGGCTACCGCACCTACACCACAACCGCCGCCAATGCCTCGACGGTCTGGGTGAAAGATCTCCCCGACACCCAGAAGCCTCAGGCGGGCTGGCTGTCGCACAACAAGACCGAAATGAGTTACAGCAGCGTCAACCAGATCCTGCGGATCAAGTTCAACGAGACCATGGCCACCTCCGGCGGCAGCGTCGTTATAGTCACCGACCCCGCGGCCAACGCCGTGACCCTGACAAACCCGATCTGGACCGATGCAAACAGGACGTATCAGGTCAGCATGAACGGAATAAAGTCCGACACAGTCTACAATGTCACTCTCTCAGGCTTTGCCGATTTTGCCGGCAACGTCATGGACGTGTTCGGCTTCAGCTTCGCCACCGCCACCGATCAGATTCCCCCCAGGGTGGGCTTCAATAAAACCGAGGGCCAGGTTTCCGCAAGCAATTTTGAGGCTCTGACCGTCAGTCTCTACGAGGCGATGTACCTTGTAAACGGAGGAGCGCTTCTGGACGCCGCAAACGCGCCCGGGATGAAGGGCACTCTTTTTGACATAACCAGGGACGGCCTGCCATTTGACGATTACCGTGTGACGTACGACTCGGGAAACAGGCAGCTGGTCCTGATCCCCGACGCGCCCGACAGCTTCCCCAACGGGGTTTATAAGGTGACGGTAAAAAAAGGAGTCCTGGAGGACGTCCAGCACCTGACCTATACGGACGACATCGTGCTGAACTTTACGATGAATCTTCCGGTGATCTGCGAAATAGTCGGCGGGGCGCAGTTTACCAACGCAAGGCTTGCGTTCGACGCCGCGCAGGACGGGCAGACCCTGAAGCTGCTCCGCTCCTCGACATACTATTACGGCACTTACAACAGGGTTCCGATCGAAATTTCCGACAAGGAGATTGCGATCAACACAAACGGCTATTACCTGACCCTGAGCGCGTCCAGCAACACCGACGCTCTGGCGGTCACCAACGGTTCGATCTTTCTCACCGGAAGCGGATCTTTCAGCATTAACGGAAGTAATAAGCCTCTCGTCGTCACCGGCCCGAACAGCCGCGTCACCGTCTCTTCGGTTGACGGGTTTGTCAACACCTCTCAGGAGGATATTAGCGTCTCTGCCCTTGGCGGCGCGAAGGTGACAGTAAACGGCAGGGTCGAAATTTCGGAGATCGGCGCGTACGCCGACGGCGCCGGCAGCGAGATCACCATCGGCGGCAGTATGAGCACATCCTACAACAACACCACCCTGCTCAAGGCGATAAACGGAGGAAAAATAACTCTTACGAACGGCAACGCCACAGTAAGCACCGCAGGCTATTCCAGCTATTCTGGCTTTGGCGCGTACGCGGACAACGGCGGCGTGATCGAAGTTCTCACGGGCTATGTGCGCGGCAGCGACGTAGGCGCCTTCGCCGGCAACGACAGCTCGGTGTACATCGCGGGAAACCTGTATACTCACCGCTCCAATCCCGCGGCCGCCACCGGAGTTAAGGTGACCGGCAGCGGCAGGGTCACGGTGGACGGGAGAATTCAGAACGAATACGGCTCAACCCCGCACCTTCCCGCAACCTACGCGATTGTAAACGGCGCAGTCAAGGACGGCTCGCCGGAATCGCGCACCGTGCCCTCGTCCAAGCCGGGCTACTTCGAGTATTCGCAGGACGGCGGGTTTTTCTGGTGCAAGAGCGACCCGACCGACGACATAATTGCCCCTACGGTGGTCTCTACAATCCCGGCTGGAAATGCGAAAGATGTCCCGGTTTCCACGAACAAGCTGACCGCCACATTCAACGAGATTATGGATCCGAGCTTCGGCCAGATCAGGCAGTACAGCCCCGGCTCCGCTATTCTCACCAATCCGGTCTGGTCGTCCGATTATAAGAGCGTGACCTACGACCTGCCGGCGCTTGCCTACAATACATCCTACTATTTCTCGATTGAAAGCTTCCGCGACCTGGCGGGCAACGCCCTGAGATCAGACCATTCAATAATATTTACAACCGAAAAAGAAGCTGTCGCTCCTGTCCTGACCTCATGGAGCTTCGGCGAGGGCCAGACCTACACGCTTGAAACCCCCGCCTCGCTCAGCTTCGACGTTGACTCCCCGTTATATCTGGCTTCATCCGGCGAAGCGCTCACGAGCGGGAACATCGCCGGCCTCGTCTCCGTCACGCGGGACGGCGAAGCCTTCGCCTCCTTTGATCTCGCGGTGTCGGGCGGTACGCGCGTCACCATAACCCCGAACGGCTTCATGCCGAACGGCGTCTACACGGTGAGCGTCAACGCGGGCATTGTGAAAAACGCGGACGGAATCGAGCTGGCGGCCTACTCGCGCTCCTTCAGCCTTGCCCTTCACTATGTCTGCGCCATCGGCCAGACGCAGTACACCACTCTCTCCAAAGCCCTTGAAGACCACAACGGCGGCGAAACCATAACCCTACTTGAGAGCATAGCAGCCACCGACACGGTGGTTATCAATAACAAGAGCATAGTCTTCGGGCTTGGAGAGTTTGACCTGAGCGTCGGCGGCTTCGACTTTGACGGCGCCGTGCAAAGCTATACAACCTCGGGCGGCAGGCTGCTTGCCAAGGAAATGAAGATTCGCGGCGCGTCCTCCGCCGAGCTTCACGGCTCCCCGAGCGGGATTAACGCCAAGCAAATTTACGGCGCTTCGACCGTGAAGATAGACGGCGACGTCGCCGGAGCCTCCGGGTTTGAGGTGAGCGGCGAGGGCACGGCTCTCTATGTCCACGGAACCGTGAATACAACCGGAGGCAGCGCTATCCACGCCTCACTCGAGGCCTTTGTGAACGTTGACGGAAGCGTGGCTTGCCCCGCCGGAAAAGCGGCAGTCGCCGAAAGCGGCGCATCGATCTTTGTAACGGGCGACGTATCCGGAGCCATAGGAGTAAGCTCGGACGGACAAGGCAGCGTGGTAGCGCTTGACGGAAGCGTTTCTGCCCAGACAACCGGCGCGCGCGCCTCAAACGGCGGCCTTGTCTCCATTCCCTATGGCAGCGTCGAAGCCTCGGCGGGAACGGGAGCCGAAGCGCTGAGCGGCGGGCAGATATGGGTTGACGCAGGCTTCATCAAGGGCACCCTCAACGCGGCCTCGGCGTCAGGCAATGACAGCATGATATTCGCAGGCGCGGATCTGACCGCCTCGCAGGTTTCCGGCACCGGCGCGCTGATTGCGGGAAACAGCGAGATCACGGTTAACGGGATCATATCGGCGCACGAGTACGCCTCGATTAACGGCGCTATAAAGGACGGCAGCCTGAACTCCCGCACCCTTCCCACAACGAAGGAGGGCTACAAGACCTTCTCCAACAACGGCGGCTCTCTCTGGGTGCTGCGCACCGCCGGGGAGGCGGCGCTCGCGGGGCTTCAAGTGACGGTTCTTCCCAACAAGACGGTATACTTCAAGGACGAGAGCCTCAATTTTTTTGGACTGGTTGTGAGCGCAATATACGCCGACGGGCTGAGCGCCGAGGTTACCGGATATACCGCCTCTCCCGCCGACGGTGATATTCTCGGCTCAGCAGGCACAGTCACAGTCGAGCTTAGTTACACCGAAAACGCGGTAACCAAGACAGCGAGCTTTGACATAACTGTGAACGAACCTACCGCAGAGCTTACCGGCATAACCCTCACAAGCCTGCCAAGTAAGCTCGCTTACTTTGTCGGAGAGAGCCTTGATCTCAGCGGCCTGACCGTTTGCGCCGACTACAGCGACGGAAGCAGTATCGAGATAACCGGCTACACCGTCAGCCCGGAGGACGGAACCGCGCTGACAACCGCCGGATCACAGCCTGTGACAGTGAGCTACATGGGCTTCGAGAAATCCTTCAATGTCACGGTAAACCCGGCCCTGCTCGACAGAATAGCGATAAGCTCCGCTCCAGATAAGCTTGTTTACACCCAGGGCGACGAGCTTGACCTCAGCGGGCTTGAGGTAACAGCGTATTACAGCGACGGCTCAAGCGCTGTTGTCACCGGTTTTGTGACAACTCCCGAAGACAACGAGCTTCTCTTTGCCGCCGGAACAAGGAGCGTAACCGTAAGCTACGGCGAGGGAGGATTGACAAAGACAGCTTCCTTCGACATCACAGTCTACATCAAGGTCACGGTTTCCACCCCGATATTGGTTGAAACCCTCTCGGCCTATCTAAACATCACTGCCGGGGCCTCGTCCTTTGACGGGGAAACGGTAAAGGCCTATCTTGCAGAACTGCCCGACGGAACCGACATTGCCTCCGGCAAGGGCCGCATGTACATCCAAGCCGCTCCGCTAAAGGGCATATATAACCTGGTGCTCAAAACCCCGAGCGGAAAAACAGCCGGCTTCTGCGAAATAACCGTCGTCGAGTACGACGCTCAGGCGCTCTGGCACCCGACCGCAGCTGAAGATACCGACGGCAAGCTGCTTCTTATATTCGGCGGAGCTGTTTCCGCAAAGGACGGCAAGCTTGACAAGGAAAT
>JAVBTT010000034.1:0-85287 GCA_031556035.1 Oscillospiraceae bacterium | reverse complement strand
TCCTTGTTTCGCAAGTGATGATTGCTCATAACCGTGTAGCCCTTATTTTTCTCTACGCGGAATACTGCCATAGGGTAAACCTCCTTTTCTAAGTAATGGCATAAAAAACGGCGTTCCATTTCTGAAACGCCTTGATAAACAGATATGCCGTCTGATAGCTTGTCCAGCTTTCAAACGGCATACTGTGTGATTATGGGGATTTCATATGATTTTGTTTTGAGTTAAAACCCTGTGTTCATGCGCCTTTCCGTGGTTGTGCATATATTGACGGCTCAGTGGGCCCGGTGGGGCCTAGGCAGCAGCCAATGCACGGGCAGCAGCAAAAGCCCTGGCGAGAGCTTCTCTGACCCTGAGGATAATTATACTGATTGGTAATACTGGTATCGCCTAATTCCATGTACGCATACTCCTTGTCTGTTATTGATTTAAAACCGATGTCCGTGGCAAATATTCAGATAAGCGGGACTTCAGCAATTCAATAATATGTTATTCAGGATAGCGTACAGTGCGCACTAGGCGACATCAAACATAAAAGTAAAATGTTGGCTTTATCCGCTTTTTCCGACTTATTGTCCAAATCGGGAGCGCAATTAGTCTGAATCAGTCTAAAAAAATTATTCATTTTTTATTTTTATATAGTGCCACATCTCATCAAATTCCAGCTGCGTAATATCACCTGAAATTTTGTGATCCCGCAATTTGCACTTGGCGCCAACGATCCAGCGATAGGTCAATGACGGAGATGCATTGAATATTTTTGAAGCATTCAAAAAAAAGGCCTTTCCAAGTGATACTAATCCCATGTTAAACCCTTCAGCAAATTAATACGTCAGGTTTTAAACAGGTATTAATATGATTACAAAACCTGTCTTGCCTACAGTTTAAGGCCCGGGGTTAGCAAACCCCGGGCCTTAAACTATATTAAGTTATAAAACTACACCCAGCCCATCGCGCTGCCAACCGCCAGGAAAAATCCGGCGGCTACAGCCGAGCCTATAACGCCCGCCACGTTCGGGCCCATCGCGTGCATCAGCAGGAAGTTTGAGGGGTTGGCCTTCTGGCCCTCAGTCTGGCTCACGCGGGCCGCCATCGGAACCGCGGAGACGCCCGCCGAGCCGATAAGGGGGTTGATCTTGCCGCCGGACAGCTTATACATCAGCTTGCCCAGCAGAAGTCCGCCCGCAGTGGAGAAGCAGAAAGCCAGCAGGCCCAGTATTATGATCTTGATCGTGCTGAAGCTCAGGAAACCGACGTTTACCGTCTCTCCCGCGTCGTTCAGCCCCGCGATGTAGCCCACCGAGGTTCCGCCGACAGTGATGCCCAGGAAGATTGTGACGATGTTGATCAGCGCGTTCTGCACCGTGTCGCTCAGGCGGTCTACAACCCCGCACTCGCGGAAGAGATTTCCCAGCATCAGGCAGCCCAGCAGAGGGGCCACCGAAGGCAGGATGAGCACGGTGACGATCGTGACCGCGATCGGGAATATGATCTTTGTGGTCTTGGAAACAGGGGCTAGCTGCTCCATCTTTGTCTCGCGCTCCTTCTTTGTGGTGAGCGCGCGCATGATGGGCGGCTGTATCAGCGGTATAAGCGCCATGTAAGAGTAAGCCGCTATTGCAATTGGGCCCAGCAGGTGGGTGGCAAGCTTTGAGGCTGTGAATATGGCCGTCGGGCCGTCCGCGCCGCCGATGATGGCGATGGCCATGCCCTCGTTGGGAGCGAAGCCGAACGGTATTGCCAGTATAAGCGCGCAGTAGATGCCCAGCTGCGCCGCCGCGCCCAGCAGCAGGGAGGACGGACGCGAGAGCATCGGGCCGAAGTCGGTCATCGCGCCGATACCCATGAAGATCAGGCAGGGGTATACGTTTAGCTTGACGCCCAGGTAGAGGATGTCCATAAGGCCGCCCTCATGGAGCACCCGCCCGTAGTCGATGCCCTTGACGGCATCGCCGAATTTATCCAGCATCGCGGTGCCGTCGGCGTTGAACAGCGGCACCTGCTGGAACAGCTCCATGTGCATCATCTCGCCCAGCGGCAGGTTGGACAGCAGCATGCCGAAGGCGATGCAGACCAGGAGCAGCGGCTCGAATTTCTTGACTATCGCGAGATACAGGAGTACGCAGGATATCGCGATCATGACAATGTTCTGCCAGCTTGTCACAAACTGCGAAAAGCCGGACGTCGTGAGGAGCTCGTTTAATATTTTCCCAATTTCCATGCCCGCTCCTCCCTAAGAAAGGACGACGAGCGGCGCTCCGGTGTCCACCTGTGTGCCCTTGGAGGCTACGACCTGCGCCACCGTTCCGTCGCGCGGGGCGAGTATCTCGTTTTCCATCTTCATCGCCTCAAGTATGACGAGAATTTCGCCTTTCTTGACTGCCTGCCCCTGCGAAACCTTGACCTGAAGGATGTTGCCGGGCATCGGGGAGGCCACGACCTCCCCCGCAGCCACGGCTGCCGGCGCCGGGGCGGCAACAGGAGGGGAGACTGGGGCCGGGGCTGCGGCTACAGGGGCTGCAACGGGTGCGGCTGCCTCGTAGCTGTCCACCAGTATGGCCTCTCCGCGATCCACCTCGACCTCATAGGTCTTGCCGTTAAGTGTCACTTTATATTTCATATACGTTCTTCCTTTCATACGGTTAAAGGATAGGGGATGAGTAGGGCGCGACGACCCCGGTGCGCCGTTCGTTCTTGCCCGCGGGGGCTCCGCTCTTCGGGTGGTGTCAAGCTCCCGCCGTCCTGCCGCTCCGCTTTGCCTTTGGCGGCTTTGCCGCCGTCGGGCAAACGCTTCGCTTTGTCCTGAAATAAGTTTCGTCATGCGCTTCGCTGTTCCTCACTTATTTCAGCACCCGGACGGCTCCGCTCTTCGATTAAATTTGCCGTATAGATACAAACCTAAGCTCGTTGAGCGGAACCTTGAGGTCGTCGGCGACAATCGCCATCAGCAGGGCTGCCGTCCTGTCGTCGACGGTATGAAGCGAGCACTCGCCGATGGAGCCGGGGGCGGGAACCTTGCCGCTCTCGGCGGCGGCGCGGGCCTCAACGCGCGTCTCGACCGCCTGCACGGGACTCGGGGACGGCGCGGCCTTGCGGCTTGTGAGCACCGTCAGCACCCGGATGACGATTATGAGCAGTATCAGCACTACAAAGACAATCGCGAAGCCGAGCAAGGACAGCAGGAGCGCCTCCGGAATGCTGATTTTCTCGGCTCTGAACGCCGCGGTCAGGAACAGGGGTAGAAAACTCATGGAATCATCCCTTTCTGAGAAAGTGTGGGGGGAATGTCAAGCTGCGCTCCCCGCTTTCGCTCCGGCTGTGGCTTCGCCGCTTTCAGCCGCTATGCCAAACGCCTGTGCGCAATCCACAAAAATCCTGCTTCGCGCACTTCGTTACTCCTTGGATTTTCGCTCACTCGCGGGGGCTACGCTCTTCGAAATTCTAACCTTTCACAATGGTATACTTAACCTTGTTCTTCTCGGTCTTTTCGCGCTCCTCGGCGAACTTCTCAAACACGGACGGGAACACGATATAGCTCAGAACGTCCTCGTCGTTTCTCGCCTTCCTGCCGATCTCACGCTTGCCCGCCTCAAGCCCGGGGGCCAGCGTCTCGGCGAAGCGCCCGGTGTAGGGCTTCTCGTCGCCAAGCACTTTTTTTATGAGTTCCTGGCTGACCTCGCCCGGAGGGGTGCCGTACTCGCCGCGCAGATAGGCGACTACTTCCTTTGACACGTTCTTGTACCTCTCTCCGACCAGGACGTTCGTGGCGGATTGGGCGCCAACGATCTGGCTCGTGGGGGTGACGAGCGGCGGATAGCCCATGTCCTTGCGCACGCGGGGGGTCTCCTCCAGCACAAGGGGGAATTTATCCATAGCGTTTGAGCTCTTGAGCTGGCTTATGAGGTTGCTGAGCATGCCGCCGGGAATCTGATAGTTCAGCGCATCGGCGTCTGTGCCCATGACCTTGGCGTCCATGGTGCCGGACGCAATATATTCCGCCTGAATCGGCTTGAAATAGTCGTTGATATCCTTCAGCACGGGGTAGTTGACGCCGGTGTTGTAGCCAAGCTGGCTCAGCGCGTATACGAGCGTTTCGGTCGCGGGCTGGCTTGTGCCGCCCGAGAAGCAGGATATCGCTGTGTCGATGACATCCGCGCCGGCCTCGACGCCCTTAAGGTAGGTCATGAACGCGAGCCCGGTCGTGCAGTGCGTATGCAGGTGCAACGGGAGCTTCGTGTTCTCCTTGATGGCCTTTACAAGGTCGTAGCACTCCTGCGGCCCCATGATGCCCGCCATGTCCTTTATGCACAGGCTGGAGGCGCCCATGCTCTCCAGCTCGCGGCAAAGCTTGGCGTAGTTTTCCAGAGTGTGCACCGGCGAGGTGGTGAACGATATCGCCGCCTGCGCGATGCCCTTGTGCTTGACCGTCTCCTTGATGGACACCTCAAGGTTTCGCAGGTCGTTAAGCGCGTCGAAGATGCGTATGACGTCAATGCCGTTCTTAATTGACAGCTCGACGAACTTGCGCACCACGTCGTCCGGATAGTGCTTGTAGCCCAACAGATTCTGCCCCCGGAGCAGCATCTGCAGCTTTGTCTTTTTCACATGCTTTCGTATGTCGCGCAGACGCTGCCAGGGGTCCTCCCCGAGATAGCGCAGGCAGGTGTC
Source organism: Oscillospiraceae bacterium (assembly GCA_031556035.1). Classification (GTDB taxonomy): domain Bacteria; phylum Bacillota; class Clostridia; order Oscillospirales; family UBA929; genus JAVBTT01. The sequence goes on along the minus strand of JAVBTT010000034.1, from coordinate 80,622 downwards.
GAAGGTGGCGCCGCCCCAGCACTCAAGCGAATAGAAGCCAGCCTTGTCCATCGTCTCCAGGATGCCCTCAAACTTGGAATAGGGCAGGCGCGTGGCGATCAGCGATTGCCCCGCGTCGCGCAGGACGGTCTCGGTAAACTGTACTTTTTTGCCACTCATGTCGTATATGAACCTCCTGATGGGGCCTGTCAGGCTTCCGGGAATGCCAAGGCCCAAGATTTGCATTCGAAGTGAACTATATCATAATCGACCCCGTTTGAAAAGACACAAATTAAATTTTTGTCAAACCTTGAAAACAATATGCCGCCCCGTGTAAAAATATATGGTAAATTACAAAGCCAGGGTGTAATATTCAAATATTGAATTCAATGTTTACGGAGGTTCACATGAATATCGCAATGCTTGCCGAAAGGCTTGGAGCCAGGATACTGTCCGGCTCGGACGAGGCGCTGTCGCGGGAGGCGCGGGGCGGATACTGCGGGGATCTGCTGTCATGGGTGATGGGGAAGGCCCGGGAGGGCGACGTCTGGGTAACTATTATGAGCAACCCGAATGTGGCCGCGGTAGCCCACCTGACGGGGGTCTCTTGTGTGCTGCTCGCCGAGGGCGTCTCCCCGGACGAGGGGCTGCTCGGACGCCTTCAAAGCGAGGACACCGCCCTGCTCTCTTCGGATAAGAGCGCGTTTGAGCTGTGCGGGATTATCCACGGACTGATATCTGAGTAAATGAGGCTGTTTTACGACCTCCATCTGCACAGCTGCCTCTCTCCGTGCGGGGATGAGGAGAGCACCCCCGGCAATATCGCGGGGATGCTCAAGCTGGCCGGAGCGGAGATAGCCGCCCTGACCGACCACAACAGCTGCGGCAACTGCCGCCCGTTTCTCAGGCGCGCGGAGGACTACGGGCTCATCGCCTTGCCGGGCATGGAGCTGACCACCTCGGAGGAGGTGCACGTCATCTGCCTTTTTGAAGGTATTGACGAGGCCGAGGAGTTCTCCAGGCTTGTGCGCGAGTCGCTTCCGCCTATACCGAACAACCCGGGGATATTTGGGGAGCAGGTTCTGTGCGGAATGGACGACGAGCCCGCCGGATTTGAGGACAGGCTGCTCATTTCGGCCACGGGCATCGGGATATACGATGTGTCGCGGCTTGTGCGGACATACGGGGGTGTGGCCTTCCCGGCGCACGTAGACCGCCCGAGCTTTTCGCTGCTGGCTAACCTCGGCATGTGGGACGACGCGATGGGTTTCGGGTTTTATGAGAAAACGGCGAAGGCCGACCCGACCGCGCTGCCGGACAGGCCATTTGTTATAAACTCGGACGCCCACAGGCTGGAGGATATACCGGATGCGGCGAACACGCTTGAGGTATCGGGGCGGAGTGCGCGCGCGGTGCTGGAGGCGCTGCGTGAGCTGGGCGGCGGGCATTAATTTCCTGGGCCCGGGCTTGATTTTTGAAGATGTCATTATTGCAAGTATTTCTCTGCCCCCGCGACGGGCTTTTTGTGACAATTAACCATCCGGTTCAGCCTCGGGCCTTTTTGCGGCGGAAACTCCTGCTTTTTTTGCATGTTTTCGCTATGTTAGACGGACAAAACAAACAAAATGCAGCGATTCCGTACTTGATTCGCTAATTTTTTTATGTTATAATGCATTGGTTGCATGTTAAGGATTTAACAATATGGATTGGGAGGATTATGATGCCAAACACGAAGACCCTTGTGCCGTTTAAAGGCACCGCCGCGCAGCAGGAAAAGCTTATGGCGGTAATAGAGAAGCATAAGGGGCGGGAAGGCGCGACGATGCCTATCCTGCAGGAGGCGCAGGAGATCTATGGATATCTGCCGGAAGAGGTGCTGATCATTATCGCCGAGGGCCTGAACATGAGCCTCTCGGAGCTCTACGGGGTTGTCAGCTTCTACACGCAGTTTTCAGTTAACCCCAAGGGAGAGACTCAGGTTGCCGTCTGCCTTGGCACGGCATGCTACGTCAAGGGCGCGGCGGACGTGCTTGAGCAGGTTGAGCAGAAGCTCGGCTGCAAGGCCGGGAAGATCACGCCGGACGGCAAGTTCTCGGTCGACGCGACACGCTGCATCGGCGCGTGCGGGCTCGCACCCGTCATGACGGTCGGCGATGAGGTCTACGGACGCCTGAAGCCTGAAGAGGTGCCCGCTATTCTGGATAAATATCTGAAAAAGAAGAAATAAATGAAGGAGCTCTCCCTCCACATACTGGACATCGCCCAGAACAGCCTCAAGGCGGGGGCGTCGCGCGTGGGAATTGACATTTCCGAGACACCCCTGACCCTGAAAATCACCGTGTCCGACGACGGCTGCGGCATGTCTCCCGAGCTGCTCGCGAGGGTGACGGATCCGTTCACCACCACCCGCACCACCAGAAAGGTGGGGCTGGGCATACCGCTTTTTAAGCTGGCGGCGGAGCAGACCGGAGGTTCACTGGAGATAGACAGCGAGCCGGGGCGCGGGACGACGCTGAGGGCGGTTTTCACAAATAGGCACATAGACCTGCCGCCGCTGGGCGACATTCCCTCGACCATAGTCTCGCTCGTGCAGGGTTCTCCCGGCGTGGATTTTGTATACAGGCACTCATCGGGTGATATGGAGTTTGAGCTGGACACCTCCGAGGTTCGCGCCCGGCTGGATGGAGTTCCGCTGGACGAGCCGGAGGTGCTGGAGTGGATAGCCGCGTATGTGCGCGACGGGGAGGACGGCTTTCAGATAACGGATGGCGTGACTTTCCTGTAATATTACACATTTTATTTTACGATATGAGCTTTTGGAGGCGCTGCTATGAAATCGCTTGAAGACCTTAAAAAGATAAGAGAGGAAACACTCAACAGGATCAATCTGCGCAGGGAGGACGGCGAGGACAGCGTGCGCGTCGTCGTCGGAATGGCGACCTGTGGCATAGCCGCCGGAGCGCGCCCGGTGCTCGCGGCCTGCCTCGAGGAGGTTCGCCGCCGCAATCTCTCAAACGTGACGGTCACCCAGACCGGCTGCATAGGCGTTTGCCGCCTGGAGCCGATCGTGGAGGTATTTGTCCCTGGACAGGAGAAAGTAACCTATGTAAAGATGACCCCGGAAAAGGCGCAGAAGGTCATCGCGGAGCATATCGTCAACAGGCAGGTGGTCACCGATTACACGATCGGGGCGGCTGAGTAATATAAGCTTCATTTCCCCGCCTGCGGCGGGGAAATGAAGCAAACCTTCAGGAGGTTTTTGAAAATGGATATAGTAAGAAGCCATATCCTGGTCTGCGCTGGAACGGGATGCACGGCCGGGGGTAGCGAAAAGCTCATCGTCGAGCTGGAGCGCTGGCTTAAAGAGGAAAAGATGGACACCGAGGCGAAGGTAGTAAAGACCGGCTGCTTCGGGCTTTGCGCGCTGGGACCGGTTGTGGTTGTATATCCAGAGGGCGCGTTTTACTCGCACGTCACACCGGACGATGCCGAGGAGATAGTCAAGGAACATATTGTCAAGGGGCGCATTGTTAATCGCCTTCTGTATCAGGAGACCGTCCGGGAAGACACGGTTTCCTCCCTCAGCGACACCGATTTTTACAGGAAGCAGCTCCGCATCGCGCTGCGCAACTGCGGAGTGATCAACCCGGAGCAGATTGACGAGTACATCGCGTTTGACGGCTACGCGGCGCTGGCCCGCGCCCTTACCGAGCAGACCCCGGCCGAGGTTGTCGACACCCTGAAGAAATCCGGCCTGCGCGGGCGCGGAGGCGCGGGCTTCCCGACGGGAACCAAGTGGGAATTCGCGATGAAGGCGCAGAACGACCAGAAGTTTGTTGCCTGCAACGCCGACGAGGGCGACCCCGGAGCGTTTATGGACCGCAGCGTGCTGGAGGGCGACCCGCACAGCGTCATTGAGGCGATGACCATCGCCGGTTACGCAATCGGGGCGGACAAGGGCTACATCTATGTGCGCGCGGAATACCCGATTGCGGTAAAGCGCCTTAACATTGCCATAGACCAGGCGAAGGAATACGGCTTTTTGGGGAACAATATCTTCGGCACCGATTTCAACTTTGACCTTGAGATACGCCTCGGCGCCGGCGCGTTTGTCTGCGGCGAGGAGACCGCGCTGATGACCTCGATAGAGGGCAACCGCGGCGAGCCCCGTCCCCGCCCGCCGTTCCCGGCGGTCAAGGGCCTGTTCGGCAAGCCGACCCTGCTCAACAACGTGGAGACCTACGCCAACATCCCGTGGATACTAAACAACGGCTGGGAGAAGTTCGCGGCCATCGGCACCGAGCGCTCCAAGGGCACCAAGGTGTTCGCGCTTGGCGGCAAGATCACCAATACCGGACTTGTCGAGATACCGATGGGCACGACCCTGCGCGAGGTCGTCGAGGAGATCGGCGGCGGCATCCCGAACGGGAAGAAGTTCAAGGCGGCCCAGACAGGCGGGCCTTCGGGAGGCTGCATTCCCGCGTCCCTGATCGACACTCCCATCGACTATGATTCGCTTACCTCCATCGGCTCTATGATGGGCTCCGGCGGCCTGATTGTAATGGACGAGGACAACTGCATGGTGGACATCGCCAAGTTCTTCCTCGAGTTCACGGTGGACGAGAGTTGCGGCAAGTGCACCCCGTGCCGCATCGGCACAAAGCGCCTGTACCAGCTTCTCGAGAAGATAACCTCCGGCAACGGAACCGAGGACGACCTCGTCACGCTGGAGGAGCTGTGCGAGCACATCAAGCAGAACAGCCTGTGCGGGCTGGGGCAGACCGCCCCGAACCCTGTGCTGTCCACCCTGAAATATTTCAGGCATGAGTATCTTGCCCACGTCAACGAGAAGAAGTGCCCTTCCGGCGTCTGCAAGAACCTGCTGAGCTATTTCATCACCGACAAGTGCACCGGCTGCACCGCCTGCGCGCGCGTTTGCCCGACAGGCGCCATTTCCGGCAGCGTAAAGGAGAAGCATGTGATAGACCCCGAGAAGTGCATCAAGTGCGGAGCCTGCATGGCCAAGTGCAGATTTGCCGCTATAATCAAGGAATAAGGAGGGGCGGATAGAGATGATTAACCTTAAAATCAACAATATGCCGGTCAGTGTGCCGGAGGGCACAACGATTCTGGAGGCCGCCCGCCAGATCGGGATAGAGATTCCGACCCTGTGCTATATGAAGGAGTTCAACGAGATCGGCGCGTGCCGCATCTGCGTTGTCGAGGTAAAGGGCGCGCGCGCCAACGTGGCCTCCTGCGTCTATCCCGTGTCGGAGGGCATGGAGGTGCTGACCAACTCCGGGCAGATAGTCAAAGCCCGCAAGGCCACCCTGGAGCTGATACTGTCCAACCACCGCATGGAGTGCCTGACCTGCCTGCGCAACCAGAACTGCGAGCTCCAGAAGATGGCCAAGGACTTCGGAATCCAGGACGTGCGCTTCCACAACGACAACCTCGAGCCCCAGCTTGAGGACTCAACCCTGCATCTGGTGAGGGACAATTCCAAGTGCATCCTGTGCCGCCGCTGCGTGGCGGTGTGCAAAAAATATCAGAGCGTCGCGGTCATCGGCCCGAACGACAGAGGCTACGACACGCACATCTCCTGCGCGTTTGACCGCAATCTGGACGAGGTGCCGTGCATCTCGTGCGGGCAGTGCATCACGGTCTGCCCGACCGGAGCGCTGACTGAGCGCGACCAGACCGAGGAGGTCTGGAAGGCGCTGGCCGACCCGAAGAAGCATGTGGTCGTCGGGGCGGCCCCGTCGATCCGCGTGACCCTCGGCGAGTGCTTTGACATGCCGATCGGCACGAACGTTCAGGGCAAGATGGCCGCCGCGTTCCGGCGCCTGGGCTTTGACGGCGTGTTCGACGTCAACACCGCCGCAGACCTGACCATCATGGAGGAGGGCACCGAGTTCATCCACAGGATGAAGGGCGAAGGCCCGCTGCCCCTGATCTCCTCCTGCTCTCCCGGCTGGATTCGCTTCTGTGAGCAGTACTACCCCGAGTTCATCCCGAACCTGAGCTCCTGCAAGTCTCCGCAGCAGATGTTCGGCGCGATAATGAAGACCTATTACGCCAAGCAGAAGGGCATCGCCCCCGAGGACATCTTCGTTGTCGGAATCATGCCATGCACGGCAAAGAAATACGAAAACCACCGCGACGGCGAGAGCGCGGTGCCGGGTGTGCGCGACGTAGACGTGGCTCTGACCACCCGCGAGCTGGCGCGCATGATCTCCCGCGCGGGCATCATGTTCAAGGATTTACCGGACGAGGAATTTGACCCGGCCTTCGGGCTGGCCTCAGGCGCCGGTATAATCTTCGGCGCGACCGGCGGTGTTATGGAGGCGGCGCTCAGGACGGTGTATGAGGTTCTGACAAATGAGGAGGCCCCGAGTCTCGATTACAAGGAGGTTCGCGGCACGGAGGGCGTCAAGGAGGCCGTTTACGATGTCGCGGGCAGGAAGGTGCGTGTGGCTGTCGCCTCAGGCATGTACAATGCCCGGAATCTTTTGGACAGCATAAAGAGCGGCGAGAAGGAGTACGACTTCATTGAGATCATGGGCTGCCCGGGCGGATGCGTCAACGGAGGCGGACAGCCCGTCCAGCCGCAGAGCGTGCGCAACTTCACCGAGCTGCGCAAGCTGCGCGGCCAGGCCCTCTACGATATGGACAAGGGCCTTGAAATGCGCAAAAGCCACGAGAACCCGATCATACAGAAGGTTTACGAGGATTTCCTGGAGGCTCCCGGAAGCCACAAGGCCCACGAGATACTGCACACCTTCTACCGCGCCCGCCCCAAGTACAATCTAAAGTAATAATAAGAGTGTATCCCACGGCGTTGCCGTGGGATACACTCTTATCTGTGCTTATGCTCAACGCCTCAGCCTATATAAGCCACGGCCTCGATCTCTATGCCCGCGTCCCTGGGAAGCTTCGCGACCTGCACACAGGAGCGGGCGGGTGGCTCGGACTCAAAAAAGGCTGCGTACACCTCGTTGACGGCCGCGAAATTGCCGAGATCGGCGAGGAATACCGTGGTCTTGACAATATCGCTCATATTGCCGCCTGCCGCTTCGACGATGGCTTTTACATTGCTCATGCACAGCTCGGCGGCGCGCCGTATGTCGGCAGTCTCAAGCAGGCCGTCGGGGGACAGCGGAAGCTGGCCCGAGGTGTACAGAAAGCCGCCCGCCTTGACAGCCTGGGAATAGGGGCCGATGGCTCCGGGCGCGCCGTTTGTCGATATGATTTTCTTCATCAAAAAACATCCTTTCAAAAACTTGGTCAACCTTCGGATTGCTTGGCTGCAATCCACGAAAAAGGACACGGCCCCCTGACAGAGAGCTGTGTCCTTCTGGAGCGGGCTAAGGGAATCGAACCCTCCTCTAAAGCTTGGGAAGCTTTCATTCTACCAATGAACTAAGCCCGCGGATGAGAGGAGCGGGGAACAAGGTGAACGGACAAGATTGAACAAATACCGGATATTCCAAGGCTTTAACGATTAGCATCGATATTATAGCAGAGAATGCGCCGAAAATCAATATATAATTCCAAGCACGTCTAAAACCGTGTGAAGCCGCGTGCCGATACTCTTGTCCCTTCTTCGAATTTGTAAGGAGCTAGAGCGGAACGGGCCTTGATTATTGATTTCTTTTGTGCTAGACTGAGATGCGATATCTGTATCTTGAGCTCGCATAACATCTTTGGAGGGGTTATTATGGACGGCGGCGCTTTCTCCCGAGGGTGTAAAAAGCAGTCTGTCCCCCTGGAGCTGAGTGACACGGCGCTTGAGGCAGGGCTTGACCTGTCTGTTGTGGACAGTATGTTTTCCGGCAGGGTGGAGAGCTACATAAGGATATCCGAGCTTTTTATTAAAAAGGGCGAGCGCAACATCGCCGAAATTCTTCGGTTTTTCTCCGAGGGCGATATAAGCCGTTTTGTCATTGAGACGCACGGGGTCAAGGGCGCCTCCGCAAATCTTGGAATGGCAGGGCTCTCCGAGAGCGCGCGAGAGCTTGAGATGCTCGGAAAGACTGGGGAACACGCCCTGATCGCCGACAGGCTTCCCGGCTTCGAGGATATCTACCGCCGCCATCTTGACAGCATGGCCACAGTCATAGCGCAGCTGAAAGAAATCTGATGACCTGATACCGGATACCACGGAGTGTCTTCTCCGGGGTATCCGGTATTTTCAACTCAGCGCCTCGAACAGCAGGTTGAAAGTTATATCCGCCATCTCGCGGGAATACTTTCCGGCCGGGGCAAAGCCGGAGCCGGTTCCCGCCATAACGCTCCTGTGCGCGACAAAATCAACCGCTTCCGACGCCCAGGAGGATATCCTGCCGCTGTCCGGGAAGGAGTTCTTCGGGGCTTCCACGGGGCAGCCCATAGCCACCGCCGTGTTCCTCAGCATCACCGCCGCCTGTTCACGGGTTATTTCGCCGTTTGGATTGAAGGTTCCGTCGCCCATGCCTGCCACTATCCCGAGCCGGAATGCGGCTATGATCGTCCTGTCCGCCGTGTCGCTGAAGGGACTCGCGTCCGCAGACAACCCCTTGCCCGACAGGATGGAATCTATTCCCTTTCCGGTCTTGGCCTCCATGAAGGTTACCGCCTGGGCGCAGAACTCTGCCCGGGTGATGTTATTTTTGTAGTCGCCCTGGAGGGATGGGGGTATGAGTCCGCGTGTCATGGCCCGGCGTATATGCTCCCGCGCCCATTCGCTGGCGTAGGATATCCCGTCCGGGACAATGCCGGTGTAAGCGCTTCCCGGTACGGCCGCCTTGAGGGGCAGCTTCCTGGGCTGGGCGGAGCCCTTGTTGCCTCCGTCGCCCAATATCCCGCTGCCGAAGGAGCCCCAGCAGTACAGCGTGCCGTCGCCGCACACCGCGGCTGACTGAGTCCCGCTCATTGAGACCGAGACAACGCCGGACTTGATGGACTCAACGGCTTTTTCGGAATCCTCAAGCAATCCGTTTCCGAGCTGCCCCAGTCCGTTTTCGCCGCGTGTCCAAAGACTGCCCCCGCTCCTTATCTCGGCATGGCTCCCGATAGAGGCGGCAAGGCTTTCGAGGGCCATGTCCCAGGCTCCCCCGGCCATGTTCTCCTTGACCTTTACAGGCTTTGTGCGGTCGAGCCTGTCGCCGGTGCCGAGCTGCCCGTAGGAATTGTCCCCCCAAGCCCAGAGGCTGCTGTCGCTTTTCAGAGCGAACGCAAAGGTGGGGTAGAGCAGCACATCCACCACGCCGCTCATGATCCTGACTGGATTGCTCCTGCTGACCCCGCTGCCGTCCCCGAGCTGACCGAAGCTGTTGTCGCCCCACAGCCAAAGCGAGCCGTCCGATGTAATGGCCGCGGAATAATAGTCCGAGGCACGAGCGCATATCACATAGTCCATGATCTTCACCGGAGTCAGGCGCTCGGCGTCGGAGCCGTCACCGAGCTGACCAAAGCTGTTCCAGCCCCAGGCCCAGAGAGCGCCGCCCGGATCCACGGCCAGGAAGTGGTCGTAGCCAGCCGCGGCAGTGTTTTTAAACACCGGCTGGGCAGCTGACGCGTACGGCGCGGCAAACAGCGTCAATGCAAGAAGCGCGGCAAGCGCGCAGGCGGTCTTCCTCATTATGTACAAGCTCCTCTCATGATTCAGGCATTGTTGCCAAATACTCCTCCAGGGTGGCAATCCCTTTTTCGCACATCTCTGTCGCGGCATCAACCCCGATGTAGCGCCAGTGCCAGGGCTCATAGGTGTACCCGGTTATATGCTCATAGCACTCCGGGTAGCGCAATATGTAGCCGTACAGATGGGCGTTCTCTATCAGCCACGCGTATTCGGCGGTTTCCTCATAGTGGATTGAGGAGAGGCTGCCCGTCGTTCCCCTGGTGCGCAGGTCGAAGGTCAGCGCGGTCTGGTGCTCGGAGTGCCCGGGCCTGGCCGAATACTCGTCGGCCTCAGCAGTTGCCTCTCCCCTGGTGAGACCGCCCCTCATCTCGTTTTTAACATAGTCGTCGTAATACTGCTTCTGGCTGTCGTATGAGCGATAGGAGTTGGATATGTAGAGATCGCGGCCAGCCTGCTTCGCGGCCTTCCTCATAAGCTCAAACGCGTCCCGCGCCTCCTTTTTCAGAGTGCGCCCGCCGGTCAGGGCAAGTCCCTTCGGAACGTATGTCGCCGGGAGACGGTGATATTTGTTGCAGAGTACAAGGATATCGTCCGGATTTTCTATCTCCGAGACATTTTCATAAAACGGGTAGTCCAGCCCGATGTTTACATAGGTGACAACCCCGTATATGTCCATGCCGGGGTTGGCGTCTGAGTAAGCCTGATATCGGCCCGCCAGCCCGGGCCGATAGTGGGGCATGTCCTCAAAAGAGGCGGATTTGCCGTCCGGTGGGTCCTCCTCCAGCTTGACGGAGGGAGGAGACCTGTCCGGCGAAGAGAGGTTTGTTTCGGCCTCAGCCATAACCTCCACCCGCTCGCCGTAATATTCCGCGTCAGGCTCGTCAGCTTCAAGAAACGCCTTGATTGGAATGTAAAGGAGCGCCGCGGCGAGCAGCAGCGCCCCGACCATGATCGCAAAGAACTTCAAACGCTGCCCCTCCTTTTATGTTAACATAACCGGGATAATAATTATCGCATGAAGGAGATGGAATGTCAAATTACATTCGCGTCTTTTACACCCCAAATCGTACGCACGCCCAGACGGCAAGTGCGTACGAGGCGAGCGTTCCAAACCAGCACAGCGCGAGCAGCCTCCCGTGCTTTGTCTTGTGGCGCAGAGCATAAAAAGCGGCCAGCACCCCTAGGCCTGCTCCGGTGAAGCTCAAAAACACCATCGCTTTTTCGGGCATCCTTCGCCTGCCGCGCCGGGCCGCCCTCTTGTCCCGCGCGGTGGCGACAAAGGCCGCGAGGCTGTATAGCGCCAGTATACATAATACTATCTGCATATCTCACCCCTGAGCAGCTTTCCGTCCGCCTTGGAGATAAGTACCGGGGATATTCCCATTTTTACTCCGCCGAAGGGCACCGTGACCTCCTGGTAGTTTTCGCTCAGTCCGCGAGTGGCGGATTCGAACAGAACCTGAAGTGTCCTGCCTGCCTGAGCCCTTTTGTATTCCATCGCGGTTCTCTCCGCGATTTCCGACGCCCTCTTCGTGCGCTCGCGCTTCTCGGCATTTGTGAGCTGGTTCGGCATATGAGCCGCCGGGGTGCCCGGCCTGCGCGAATATGGGAACACATGCAGCCCGGAAAAGCTGGCGCGCTTTAAAAACTCCAGCGTTTCCTCGAACTGTGCCTCGGTTTCGCCCGGAAAGGCGCAAATAAGATCTCCCGTAACCGCGCAGCCCGGAAAAGCCTCGCGCAGCCGCGCGGCGGAGGCAAGCGCGTCCTCGGGCGTGTAGCGCCGCCCCATGCGCCGCAGGATGTCCCCGCAGCCGCTCTGCACCGACAGGTGAAAATGCGGGCATACATTGGGGAGTCCGGCGATGGCGCTCACAAACTCAGCGTCAGGCACCGTGGGATCGAGCGAGCCGATACGGAAGCGCATGTCCGGCAGGGACAGGCACAGCGAGCGGATCAGGTCGCTCAGAGACGGTCGGTAGGAGGATATCTCTATGCCGGTAAGCACCAGCTCCCGGAAGCCCTTGTCATAGGCCTCCCGTGCGCGATGGAGGGCGTCCTCCGGGCTTCGCGAGCGGCACACGCCCCGCGCCTTGGGTATAATGCAGTACGCGCAGTTGTTTTCACAGCCGTCCTGTATTTTCAGAAACGCGCGGCTGCGGCCCTCCGGGGTCGCGGCCGGAATGGATTCGAAACCGTACGCCTCTCCACGCGGCGCTATCTCCCTGCCTCGAAAGCCCTCCAGCCTCTCAGCGAAGGCGAGCTTTCCGCCGGAGCCCCCCAGCAGGTCTATATCATCCCAGCCGCTCAAATCGCTTGTCTCGGGCAGACAGCCGCACACCGCCAGTATCGCGTCTGGATGCGCGGCTCTGAGCCGCCTAATAGCCTGCCGCGACTTCTGGTCCGAGACCGCGGTCACCGTACAGGTGTTTATGACCACCGCGTCGCAGAGCTCGTCCGGGGGGACAATCTCATGTCCGCGTGCTCTCAAAAGGTCTCCCATAGCGCCGCTCTCGGCCTGGTTGACTTTGCAACCCAAGGTGCAGAAGGATATTTTCATATTTGTGTCTCCCGAGCTTTCCAAAATAGCCCAACGCGCGCGGCTGTACCCGCTGTTATTCGTTCACATTGCCCTTTTCGGGTCGGGGCATAATTTTCGCTTGTATTTTGAATGCTAAATGCTATAATACTAGTGTTGCGGATAAGTCTATCATATTGCAGAGGGGTAATACAAGATGAAAGCTTTTAAGATTCAGCTGTCCTCGATAAGTGACGTCAAGGAATTTGTGAACTGCGCCTGTCAGCAGAACTTCGACATAGACGTCGTCAGCGGGCGCTATATAATTGACGCCAAGTCAATCATGGGCATCTTCAGCATTGATCTGTCCAAGCCTATCAATGTTGAGGTACACGGTACCGACAAGGACGGGGAGACGTTCTTCGCGGGCGTCAGGAAATTCGTAGTCCAATAACTCCTGTTAAACAGGCGGCATACTTGTGGAATATCCCCCGGTCGTGGTTATCTTACCGCGACCGGGGGATATCCCTATACTAATTTCTGGAGGGAAGATTTTAACATGGGATCAGTAATATCCGGTCTAAAGCGCGAGCAGTCTCTGAGCAATTAAAAAATAGACAATCAAAGAGACGGCGTCGACGATTGTCGTTATAAGCGGTGACGCCATTACGGCGGGGTCCAGCCTGAGCTTCTTCGCGGCTATAGGCAAAAGCCCCCCCAGCGTCTTCGCCAAAATTATTGTTATAAACAGGCTCACCGAAACGGTCAGGGCAATCATCTGTTTTTGAGGGTATTCATCGACTGAATACTGGAGGCTTATCCGGATAAAATTTATCACGGACAGAACCACGGCGCACATGAGGCCGACCCTGAGCTCCTTCCACAGCACCCTCAGAAAATCCGAAGATTTTATCTCCCGGAGCGCCATGCCGCGTATCACCATCGTGGAGCTCTGGCTGCCCGCGTTGCCGCCGGTGTCGGTCAGCATGGGGGTAAACGCCGCGAGCAGGGTGATGGCCGCGATGGCGTCCTCGAAGTGTTCGATTATGCTCCCGGTTATCATCGCAGAGATCATCAGCACGATCAGCCAGACGATCCTGTTGCGGAACAGGGAGAAGACACCGGATTTGAGGTACGGCTTCTCGGAGGGGTGCATAGCCGCCATTTTCTCAAAGTCCTCGGTGGTCTCCTCGCGCACGACATCCATGACGTCGTCGACAGTTATGATTCCCACAAGCCTGTTCTCGGTGTCGACCACCGGGACGCTGAGCTGGTCGTAGCGGTCGAACAGATGAGCCACCGCCTCTTGATCGTCCGAGGTGCGCGCTGAAATGATATGGGTGTCCATTATGTCGGCAATCAGCGCGTCCGGGGGTGAGAGCAGAAGCTTGCGTATGGACGCTATGCCCTCGAGGTGGCGGAACGCGTCTGTCACGTAGCAGGTATATATTGTCTCCTTGTCGGTTCCGGTTTTGCGTATCCGCGCGAAGGCCTCCTCGACCGTGCCCGCCCTGTCGAGATCGACATATTCGACCGTCATAATGCTGCCTGCGGAGTTTTCGGGGTAGCGCAGCAGATGGTTTATCTGCTCACGCGTCTCCTTTGAGGCGTTGGCGAGCACCTTTTTCGCGACGCCGGCCGGCATCTCCTCAATGAAGTCGACCGCGTCGTCCGCGTACAGGTCGTTGACGATCAGCGCTATCTCCCTGTCGCTCAGCAATTCGATTATCGACTGCTGTTCCTCGTAGAACAGGTTTGCGAACACGTCCGCCGCCATGTCCTTCGGAAGCATCCGGAATATGAGAACACTTTTGTCCTCCGGCAGAGACTCGATAAACGCGGCGATATCCACAGGATTTTCCGCCACAAGCGCGTTTCTGAGCCGGACAAACTCCTTGTTCTCCAGCATTTGGTTCAAGGTCTCGTAGGAATCGCTCATTTTTCATACCTCCCATCGAACGGGCCGGCATGAAAACGGCAAGCAAAGCAAAGACCGCGCGGCGCCTCACGGCGGCAGTCCTTGCTCAGGGCCTGTTAACATAGACAGCGAACGTCCGCGCTTTCAGAGTTCCCTACCTATGTTAACAGGCCCTGCCCCGTTTCCACGAAGCCCGCTCGCGATTAAACGCCTACTTCGCGGCGGAACGGGGTTTTCGCTTTGTACGCCCTCGCTGAGGGGCTTGCGTCTTGAACTGCGGCAGAATACCGCTCCACGTCTCATGTCATCACCCCCCTCTTTCGGAAAGATTGTTGTTGCCGGAGAATATTACGTATCTGCTCGTCAAAAGACGGATTCGGTTTGGTCTTTGCACGGCACGTCCTGCAAGCCGCCGTTTCTGCCTGCATGAGAGTATGCGGACACGGTATGCCGTGCCCCTGCATGGGGCGTTCCCCGTTTCCCCTGTAGGGCGCGGCATCCCCGTCGCGCCGCCTCTCGTCGCGCGTGGAACTGGGGTGCACGGACGACCGGGGACGGTCGCCCGTGCGGAAGCCCCGCGTCCTTGTTCCACACCCGGCCTATGCTCCCGCACACCGACCCGACATTCAGATTCGCGCGACTCCGCTGCGCCGCGCCGCCTCCGCGACGGCCTTCGCCACCGCCGGCCCAATACGCTGATCGAACGGAGACGGGATGATGTAGTCCGGCGACAGCTCATCTTCCGGTATCAGCGAGGCAATCGCCTCGGCGGCGGCCAGCTTCATCTCGTCGTTTATGTCGGACGCGCGTACGTCCAGCGCGCCCCTGAATATGCCAGGGAAGGCCAGCACATTGTTTATCTGGTTGGGATAGTCCGAGCGCCCCGTGCCGACCACGGCGGCTCCGGCGGCTTTAGCCAGCTCGGGATCAATCTCCGGCACCGGGTTGCACATCGCCAGCACAATGGGATCTTTAGCCATGGAGCGCACCATCTCGCCCGTCACGCAGCCCGGGGCCGAGAGCCCGATAAACACGTCCGCGCCCTTCATTGCCTCTGCGAGAGAACCCTTGACGCCTTCCGGGTTGGTGATGGCGGCTATCGCGGCCTTCTCGGAGGTCAGTCCGTCCCTGCCCTGACAGATCGCGCCCTGACGGTCGCAGAGCACAACGGTTTTGAGGCCGGTGGCCATCAGCAGCCTGGTAACAGCTATGCCCGCGGCTCCCGCCCCGGACACAACCACCCGCAGGGAGGCCATCTCCCGCCCTGTGAGCTTAAGCGCGCCCAGCATGGCCGCCAGCGTGACAACGGCGGTGCCGTGCTGGTCGTCGTGAAAAATCGGGATGTCGCAGACCTCTTTGAGCCTGCGCTCTATCTCAAAGCAGCGCGGGGCAGAGATGTCCTCAAGATTGACCCCGCCGAAGGAGCCGGCCAGCAGCCTTACGGTGTTTACGATGTCGTCCGTGTCCTTTGAGCGCACGCAGAGGGGAATCGCGTCCACCCCGCCAAACTCCTTGAAGAGCACACATTTGCCCTCCATGACCGGCATCCCGGCCTCGGGGCCGATGTCTCCCAGGCCGAGCACGGCGGTGCCGTCCGTCACGACTGCCACCGTGTTCCAGCGGCGTGTCAGCGTGTATGAGAGAGCGACATCTTTCTGTATGGCCAGGCACGGCTCGGCCACCCCCGGGGTGTAGGCCATCGTTAAATCGTCCCGGTTTTTTACCGGACAACGCGGGGTTATCTCTATTTTTCCGCCCAATTTTTCGTGAAATTCCATCGCCTTTTGCTTAATGTCCATGTATTGTTCTCCCGTTTTATAATGGTGTTTGTTTTTGTCCCCACTAGCGCAAACATGTCCTGCTCACGCATGCCTGCACCCCGCCCCGCAAACATGGCGGTTCGGGCAGCCCGGCTCTTTCGCGCCCTTAATATAGGATGGGGCGCCCTTGTACACCGTTTCCAGCTCAAATGAGCCGCACTCGGGGCATGGTATGCGTTTCCCGGACTTGTCCGTCATTGAGGCGTGGATGTACAATTCCTTGCCGCACGCAAGGCAGCGCAAATCATAAAAAGGCATGGCGATCCTCTCCTTGTCCAAAACCGTACCTGTATGATACCACACAGGTACGGCAAACTCAAGCCGCAAAGCTATGATTAATACGACATGGGATGTGTTTCGGCGGTATGAGGTGCGCGGTTAATCCGCGCGGCTCACGGAGCTCCTGGCCGCGCACAGGCAGACGACTTTATCGGCGCCGGCGGCTCTGAGGACGCGCGCGCACTCGCGAAGAGTCGCGCCGGTTGTGCATATGTCGTCCACCAGAAGGACGGCTTCGCCGCCCAGCCTTCCGGCGGCGGCGAACGCCCCCCTCACGTTTTCAAAACGCTCGGAGGTGGTTTTTGTGCCGCTCTGGCTCCTGTTGTGCCTTGTCTTGACGAGAAGGCGCCGCAGCGGGAGCCCCAGACCCTTCGCGATTCTGACCGCGAGCCTGCGGCTCTGGTCGTAGCCGCGCCTGTATATCCTGCGCCCGCTGGACGGCACCCAGCACACGGCGTCTGTCTTAGGCGACCCCGCGTCCCGCAGGCACATCAGCATCAGCTCCGCGAGTACGTCCGCGTAGCCGGAATAGCCGTTGAACTTATAGCGGTGGAGCATCTTCCGTGCGCCGTCGCGGTAATAGAGCGGGGCTAATCAGAGCCCGCGCTGCTCAAGTACCCACGGCAGCTCACGTTGGCAATCGTCACATATCTTCGACGTCGAGACTTCGCGGCAGAACGCGCACCGGGGCGGGAACAGGATGTCCAGGAGGCTACCCATCGTTCCACCCCGATATCCGCTCGGCCAGTCTGCTGTAACGCTTCCTGCGCCTGTTGTTGTCTATCATGTGGGCCACGACCGTCTCGTCCCCGACAAGCACCAGCCAGTCCCGCGCCCGGGTCATCGCGGTGTACAGGACGCTGCGGGTCATCAGCTGCTGAGGGCCTGGCGAGACCGACAGCACGACACACGGGTACTCGCTGCCCTGCGACTTGTGCACAGTCATCGCGTAAGCCAGCTCCAGCTCCTTCAGCGTGTCGAAAGGGTAGTCGGCCTGCCTGTCGTCATACAGAACGGTGACAAGCTCCGACTTCAAATCGACACAAAGTATCACCCCGACCTCGCCGTTGAACACCCCGAGGCCCGCCCCGGAGCCGTCCGCGTACCGCCAGGCCAGCTCGTAATTGTTCCGGATGTGCATGACCCGGTCACCCTCCCGGAAGATTACATCGCCGTAGCGCTTTTCCAGCTTGCCGTTCGCCGGCGGATTCAGCGCGTTCTGAAGCAGCCCGTTGAGGGCGGCGGTGCCGCAGCGGCCCTTCCTGGTCGGGGAGAGCACCTGTATCTGCGACGGATTGAGCCCCAGACCCTTGGGTAGCCGCTCGGAGCACAGTTCGAGGATGGTGCCGACCGCATCTTCCGGGTTCTTGCGGCGCATGAAGAAAAAATCCCCGCCGCTGTTTTTGAGCGCTGGTGCCTCGCCCCTGTTTACCTGGTGCGCTCCCATGACAATCCGGCTCTGCTGCGCCTGGCGGAACACCTCGGTCAGCCTCACCGTGTCCACCAGCCCGCAGCTCAAAAGCTCCTCCAGCGCCCTGCCGGGGCCGACCGGAGGAAGCTGATCCGGGTCGCCGACCAGCACAAGCACGGTGTCGGGCCTCAGTGCCCTCACAAGCGCCGCCAGCAGCAGCACGTCGACCATCGAGGTCTCGTCTATGATAACCACGTCAGCCGCGAGGGGGTTGTCCTCGTCGCGCGTAAAGCCCATGACGCCGCTCTCGGGATCGTAGCCGAACTCAAGCAGCCGGTGTATCGTGGACGCCTCCCTGCCGGTCAGCTCGCCCATGCGCTTCGCGGCTCTTCCGGTTGGCGCGGCCAGAAGGGATTTCATGCGCATCCTGTCGAAGACTTCCAACATCGCGCGGACGGTCGTCGTCTTGCCGGTGCCGGGCCCGCCTGTCAGAAGCAGCAGGCCGCTCTGCGCCGAAAGCGCTACCGCCTGCCGCTGAGCCGGAGCATATGTGATGTGGAGCTCATCCTCTATCTTTTTGATGAGCTCCAGCAGACCGCTTGGAGGCGGGCGGCGGCGCATGTGGCGGTCTATTACGAAGCTCGCGAGAGCAGTCTCCGCGGAGTAGGCGAAGTCAAGGTAGCAGCAGCCCCCGCCGTCGACCACCGAGCCGTCCTCTGTAAGAATATCCAGCGCCTCGGACAGCGGGGCCAACCCGACGCCGCTCATCTCGGCGGACGCCTCCAGCAGCTTGTCCTTTGGCAGATAGACATGCCCTACCTCCAGGTTGTACCTCAGCTCAAACAGCAGCGCCGCCTTGCGCCGCCTTATATCGTCCGGCTCCATACCCAGCCCGAGCGCCATGCCGTCCGCCTTTATAAAATCCACACCGAAAAATTCGTCCGCCATCACATAGGGGTTGTCCAGCACGACCTCGGTGGCCTGCGATCCATAGCGCTGGAGCAGCTTCAGCGCGGCAAGCGGGGAGATATCGTAGCCGACCAGCAGCTCCATGAGCCTGCGCAGCCCGGTCTGGCGCGCGTAGGCCTCACCTATCTGCTTCGCGCGTCCCGGCGTGATGCCGCGCACCTCGGCGAGCCTGGCGGGGGATTGCTCCATCACCCTCAGGGCGTCGGCCCCGAAGCGCTCCACCAGCAGGGACGCTGTGGCAGCCCCAATTCCGCGTATGACGCCCGAGGCCAGGTATTCCCTTATCGCGCCCATCGACGACGGCAGCCTGCGCTCCACCGAGTTGATCGAGAACTGATTCCCGTGCTGCGGATGCGTCACCCATTGCCCGGCCGCCTCCAGCTCCTCGCCCGGGGCGGCGTACGGAAGGCAGCCTACCGCCGTCACAAGCGCGCCGTCCGGCATTTCAAGGCGCAGCACGGCATAGCCCGTGTCATCGTTTTTGTAGACAACGGAGCTTATGCGCCCTGCGATGCTCTGAGACATGGCCCCTCCTTTGCAAAGGCTGCTGACAAACCCTCCCCGGCCGGGAGGGTTTGAGAAGCGCAACTATTATTTTGCCTTCAATTAAAATATAAGCTTCTCCAGCTCATCCATCCGGCAGACCCTCGCCCCGCCCTCGGCGTAGAGCCGCGCGAGCCTTTCCGCCTCCGGCTCAAGGTCGTCTGAAATAATCAGCAGCGAAAAATCACCGCCGCCCCAGCCGCGCAGCCACCCGCAGTCCTGGGCGGCGCGGGTGAGCTCCTCTGCGGTGCGAGCGCGTATGACCGCCGTGACGCATGTCTCCTCCTTCGGGCGAAGTATGAAGCCGGCGAGCATCCACACCAGGCAGATAAGCCCTACCGCGGCCAAAAGAGCGACACAGAATCCATAGAAATCCGGCATAGTCAGCCCTCCTTTAAGGCTATCCTATGCCGGAAAAGGCGCTGTTGTCACAGAAACGAGAAAATGCCGTAAGAGACCAGTGTCATAACAACGCCAGCCGCGACGACCCCCAAAAATATGGCCGGCAGAGCATTTTTCATGCGAAGATCCATCAGCGCGGCAACGAGCGCTCCAGTCCACGCCCCGGTGCCGGGAAGGGGTATCGCGACAAGGACGAACAGGCCCAGCGTCTCGTATTTGACGACCCTAGACATGTTCTTTTCGGCCTTTCTCTCCATCCTCTCGACCAGTCTGCGCAGGGGAGGCATGTGCTTTTTCATGAACGAGAATATCTTCCTGATAAACAGCAGTATAAACGGTACCGGAAGCATATTCCCCAGCACCGCGACGGGCAGAGCGATATACCACTCCAGATTCGCGGAGGCGGCCACAATAAGCGCGCCACGGAGCTCAAGAACCGGTATCATGGATATGAGGAATGTCATAAGAATCTGAAGGCCTGTCCCCAGAGACTGGGTATAATTTACAACGCTGTCCAAAAAACCCTGCACGGCGCCACCTCTCTTGTATTGTTTAGAACCCGTTAAATTTTATCACTACAACAGAAAAAAGGCAAGGTTGGATTTTCCTTGGCCTCATCTCTCAATATTAATCTCATGTAAACAGATATTATTTATGTACCGGTTAAACCTTGCCGCCAGTGGCGGAGAAAATGCTCCGCCCGCATAGGGGCAGAGCATTTTGAGGAGCTATTGCGGCAAGGTTTAATCGTGGGGCCGATAGCATTGGCATTAACGCCTAGGTTCGTTCATATAGTCTTTAATCTCCTTGTACGCCTCTCGCTCGTCACGGGATTTAGGGGCCGCCGGGATCAGCCCGGTGCAGTCCATCGACGAGCCGGCGCCGACGGCGTCCATGTCAAGATGCTTCAGGCCTCCGTTGTGTCCGCCCGCTTTTTTGTTTTTCTTGTCTCCGCTCATTGCCGACCATCCTTGTGTCATTTAGTTTGCCGGGAAGTGACACCCTATTATTTGCGCTTTTGCGTTATATTATTTGCTTCCAGAATTAAACCTTGCGCTGTCCATTTCCTGAGCGTGTTCGATAATCAGCCATATGCACAAGAGCGGAAAAATGGCCGCTATTGGGTATGTTGACGATTATCGAGCACGCCCTGGTATTACGCAGTCTTTACTCCACCTTACTCGTACTCGATAACGCTCGCCCAGCGCAGCAGAAGCTCGCGCTCCTCCGGGATTGCCTTCACAAGCTGGGATGCCGCGACTATGGCAAGCCATTTTTGCACGTACTGGTACGCCGTGTCGCTCTTTTTGCAGAACAGCCTGAGGTAATGCTCACCCTGCTCCACGTTTCCCGCCAGCATAAAGCGCAGATAAGTCCGCGCCGCGTCTCCGGAGGCGTTGCCCTGCGTGGCGTGAGCCCAGTCTATGACATACGCCCTGTCGTCGGGCGTGATTATGACGTTGCCGGGGGTAAAGTCGCCGTGGCAGAGCTTCGAATGGCGTGGCAGCCCGTTTAAACGGGTGTGCAGCTCATAGCGGGTGGTGGCGTCCAGCCCGGAGGCGCTGATTTTGGCGTGCATTTTGTCCGTATGGTGGCGCAGCCGGGAGGCGGTGTGTTTGTGAATGTCCAGCTGCAGACAGACAAAGCGCTCCAGGTAGCCCTCAAAGCCGGACTTGTCTTCGCTCATCAGCTCGTGCAGCGACTTGCCATCTACGAATTCGCTGATGATAGCCCATTTGCCGTCAATTTTAGCGACTTCCTCAAGCTTGGGAACCGGGAAGCCGGTGTCGCCCACAACCGCCAGGTTGAAAGCCTCGTTCAGCACGTCGGCCGCGGAGAAGTTTTCATTGAACAGTTTAATTGAGTATTGTCCGTCCCTGTAAACAACCTTGTTGGGGCGTCTGGCGATAACAGTTTCCAGCTTCATTTCCGTACCTCCCCGTAATAGGCGTTCAAGTACATCTGCTTTATTTCGCTGATAAGAGGATAGCGCGGGTTGGCCCCGGTGCACTGGTCGTCAAAGGCCTGCTCGGTCATTTCCTCCAGGCGGCTCAGGAAATCGGCCTCATCCACGCCGTACTCGCGGATGGATTTGCGGATGCCCAGCCCGGACTTGAGGGATTCCACAGCGCCGATAAGGGCGCTAAGCTTGTCCTCGTCCGTTTTGCCGCCCAAGCGCAGCGCGTCCGCGATTTCGGCATAGCGCGCGAGAGTGTGAGGATGTCCGTACTGGGGGAAAGTCCCCATCCTGGCCGGAACCTCGGAGGCGTTGAAACGCATCACCTCGCAGATTAAAAGAGCGTTGGATACGCCGTGCGGCAGATGGTGAAAGCTGCCAAGCTTATGCGCCATGGAGTGGCAGACACCCAGAAACGCGTTGGCGAACGCCATGCCGGCCATTGTGGCGGCGTTGGCAGTTTTTTCGCGGGCGACCGGGTTCGCCCCGTTTTCGTACGCGAGGGGGAGATAGCGAAACATTGTTTTGAGCGAGCCTATTGCCAGGCTGTCGGTATAATCGGTGGCGAGCATGGAGGCATACGCCTCCAGCGCGTGCGTCACGGCGTCTATGCCTGAGGCTGCGGTCAGACTCTGCGGGGCGCCCATCATCAGGTCGGCGTCGATGATGGCCATGTCCGGCATGAGCTCATAATCTGCCAGAGGATACTTAATGCCGCTGCTCTCGTCCGTGATCACCGCGAAAGGCGTCACCTCGCTGCCTGTGCCGGCCGTGGTGGGCACGGCGACGAAGCAGGCCTTTTCCCCCATCCTCGGGAAGCCGTTTATGCGCTTGCGGATATCAATAAAGCGCATCGCCATGTCCATAAAATCCGCATCTGGATGCTCGTAGAGCACCCACATGATCTTGGCCGCGTCCATGGCTGAACCGCCGCCGAGCGCTATAATGACATCCGGCTGGAAGGCCGTCATCCGCGCAGCCCCGGCGCGGGCGCTTGCAAGCGTGGGATCCGGGTTCACCTCGAAGAACACGTCGCACGCGATGCCGAGTTCACCAAGCCTCGAAATTACCGGCTCCGCGTAGCCGTTTTGATATAAATAGCGGTCCGTAACCACAAACGCCCGCTTTTTGTCCATTGCATCCCTGAGCTCATCCAGCGCAACCGGCAGGCAGCCCCTCTTCATATAAATCTTTTCCGGCGCACGGAACCAGAGCATGTTCTCTCTCCTCTCGGCAACCGTTTTATAATTCAGCAAATGCTTGACGCCTATATTTTCGCTGACTGAGTTTCCTCCCCAAGAGCCGCAGCCCAGCGTAAGGGAGGGCGGCAGCCTGAAGTTGTACAGGTCGCCTATGCCGCCGTGTGAGGAGGGCGTGTTTACGATTATGCGGCAGGTTTTCATGCGTGAGGTAAAATCGTCCAGGCGAGCCCTCGCGGAAACAGGATCCAGATAGACGGACGCGGTATGACCGAGCCCGCCGTCCAGAATCAGCCGTTCGGCCTTTTCCATGGCCTCATCAAAGTTCTTGGCGCGGTACATGGCCAGTACCGGGGAGAGCTTTTCATAGGAAAACTCCTCGCTGGGTTCCACGCTTTCCACCTCACCAATGAGGATTTTTGTGTCCTCAGGGGCGTTCACGCCGGCGAGCCTCGCGATTGTCCCCGCGCTCTGGCCGACGATTCTCGCGTTCAACGCGCCGTTGGTAATTATCGTCGCGCGCATTCTGTCCAGGTCTTCCGGTTCGATGAAATAACAGCCACGCCGCTGAAATTCTTTTTTCACGGCGTCATATACCTCGTCCGGCACAATGACCGACTGCTCGCTCGCGCATATCATTCCGTTGTCAAATGTCTTCGAGTGGATAATCGAACTGACCGCAAGCACAATGTCCGCGCTGGAATCTATGACGGCCGGAACGTTGCCCGCGCCCACCCCTATCGCGGGCTTGCCGGAGGAATACGCGCTTTTGACCATACCGAGTCCG
This sequence comes from Oscillospiraceae bacterium, assembly GCA_031556035.1. Classification (GTDB taxonomy): domain Bacteria; phylum Bacillota; class Clostridia; order Oscillospirales; family UBA929; genus JAVBTT01. The sequence continues at coordinate 57,221 of JAVBTT010000034.1, read as the reverse complement.
CCAGTCGCCAGTATCAGGTCGGCCTCCTTCATCACCATATTGGTGAGCTCCAGACTGGGCGCTTCAATCCAGGCTATTATGCCCTCGGGAGCACCCGCGGCTACCGCGGCCTCAAGCACAAGCCTCGCGGCGGCGGCTGTGCAGCGCTTCGCCCGGGGGTGGGGGCTGAAAATAATGCCGTTGCGGGTTTTCAGGGCGATCAGCGCCTTGAAAATCGCGGTGGAGGTTGGGTTTGTGGTGGGAACGACCGCCGCTATCACACCGACGGGCTCGGCATACCGGCGAGTCCCCGCGGCCCTGTCCTCCTCAATCAGCCCGCAGGTTTTTGTGTCCCTGTAGGCATTGTAGATATATTCAGACGCAAAGTGGTTTTTGATGACCTTGTCCTCCACCACCCCCATGCCGGTTTCCTCAACAGCCATTTTCGCCAGGGAGATACGGGCATTATTGGCTGCTCCGGCCGCCGCCTTAAATATCCTGTCGACCTGCTCCTGGCTGTAACCGGCGAATTTCTCCTGCGCCTCCCTGACGCGTAGAAAGGCCATGCTCAGGGTCTCCGGGCTGTTTACCGGACGCTCGTCTTTTTGCACGTTTGTCTCTCCTTTATCAAGCTCTCTATATGACAATAACATGATTGTTAGATTTTTGTCAATTATGAGTAATTACATAGTATTGTATCAAAACAAAGCTTTCCTATGCAAAAGCTCCCCGGGGGCGGTAAACGCACCCGGGGAGCATGTGAAAGCGCAGATAAGCGAGGGAACTACGGTATCAGCGCGTCAAGAACGTCCTCGTCAATGTATTTTGTGCTGTCATCCTCGTATCTTATGCTGACGGCCAGCAGCTTCACAGAGACAACCTGCCTGCCGGGCCAAAGGCTTAGAAAGGTCGAAACGGCCTCAGAACCGGGCGCGACAGTCTTATCGTAGCGCAAAGAAGCGCGGGACAGCTCCGAGCCGCTGAGAAGCACTGCGTTGCCCAAGGCGTCGTAGCCCTCGGCGGAAAATTTTATTTCCACAATGTTTTTGGAGGAAAGGTTTTTCCAGGCTATCTCCAGATTTTGCTCGCTGAGCGCAGCAGGGCTGGCTATTTCGATGGAGGACAGCTCAAATATCTGCTCCCGCGTCAGCTCGACGCGCTCCTGAAGATCCCGCAGCATCGCCTCCTCTACCCACTCGTCAAGCGGCACTCCGGACGGAGGCGCCGCCGACGGGGTAACGCCGAGAAGCTCGTCAAGGAGCGCCTTTGTGGAGGATATTTCCTCGCTAGCCTTGGGATATGAGGACTGGAGCTTGCCGTAAAGTATGTTGAGCGTCTCCTTGTCCTGCCTGTTGTATGCCGACTCAATCTTGGTGAGCAGGCCCCTTTTGTTGTAATCCCTGAGAAAGGGGATGAGCATGGCGACTATAAACAGGACAAGCGCGACCGAAAGAATGGACAAAAACGCTCCCCTCTTCATTTTGGGGCGTTTGTAGCGCTCAGGCGTCCTGGGGACAATATATGTGTCCTGCCTGATTCCGCAGTAAGGGCAGACCGTGGTTTCACCTTCGGGAAGCTGCCTTTCGCAGCGTCTGCAAATCATACGACCACCTCGCGCCGTTTTTTTCTCGGGGGAGCGCGGGCTGCTCCCGCGCTGACAACGCAATTATACAGCGCCGGGCGCAATTTCGCAATATGTCTTGTCACATTAAGCCTTTTTTGGTATAGTAATTAGAAGAGCGCAGCCGGGCGGGTCTGCAAATATCCAAGGAATAGCGGAGCGCATGACGCGGGATATTTGCAGACAAAGCGGAGGCATTTGCGGCATCAGGCAAAGCCTGCGAAAGCAAAGCCGGAGCGGCAGCCGGGCGAGAGCTTGACATCACCTAAGAGCGCAGCCGTGCGGGAGGACGGAATCCCCCTGTCCCCTTCGGTGACATCCCCCTTTAACAAGGGGGACGTGGGACGCTCCGGGACGCCGGGGGCGGCGTCCCCTGCAACATCACGCCCACAGCTGCGAAACCCCCGTCTACTATTCAGCGCTTCTGGAAAGGAGTCGGAACAATGAACAGGCAGATCAAACGCTTGCTTGAGCCCGGCGCCCGGCTTTTTTTCGTGGTGCTGCTCATATTCGCGGCCGTCAGCTGCTATTTTAATCTAATTGTCGGAATTTCCGAAGCCGCGGCCGTGCTGATCCTGTTCTTTGTTTACAGGCTCATCACCAAAAGCCGCAACCGCGAGCTGACAAAGTACATGGATCAGATGATGACCCACGTCGACACTGCGGCCAAGGACAATATTGTAAACTTTCCGCTCCCGATGGCCATTGTGAGGCTCGATACAAGCACCATACTGTGGAGCAACGGCGCGTTTTTGCACATTACTAACGGCAGGGAGCATTTTTTTGACAGACATATCGCCTCGATTATACCTGGCTTCGACGTAAAATGGATGCTCGAGGGGAAAACCGAGTGCCCGTCCGTAGTCCAGCTGAATGAAGGCAGATACAGGGTCATGGGCAATATTATCCAAAACGACGGGCGCGGCGCCCTGCTGGGAACCCTGGTGTGGATAGACTGCACCGAGGAGACCGAGCTGAGGCTTGAGCGCGCGCTGACTAAGCCGGTGGTATCCGTCATCATGATAGACAATTATGACGAGGCACTTAAAAACCTGCCGGATTCGCAGAAGTCCGGCATACTGGCGGCGGTTGACGAGCATGTGGGCAATTGGATAGCCAATACCGGGGGGATAAGCCGCAAATATGAGAGGGACAGATATCTTTTTATTTTCGAGTCCCGCTGGCTGACAAAGTTTATTGAGGACAAATTCACTCTGCTGGAAAAGGTGCGCGCAGTCTCGGGCGCGGGCGGGGTTCCGATAACGATTTCAATAGGGATCGGCAAGGACGCGCAGGAGCTGAGCGAGGGCATGGGCTTCGCCCAGCTCGCGCTCGACATGGCCCTGTCGCGCGGCGGAGACCAGGCCGTCATAAAAAACCGCTCCGGCTTCGAGTTTTATGGAGGGCGCTCAAAGGAGCTGGAAAAACGCACCAAGGTCAAGAGCCGTATTATGTCAAACGCGCTGAAGCAGCTGATATCTGACTCCTCGACGGTTATAATAATGAGTCACAAGGGCTGCGACCTTGATTCAGTCGGGTCGGCGGCGGGCATAATATGCATCGCCCGCAAGCTGGGAAAGAGCGCCCTCTTTGTGATCGATATGGAAAAGACGGTCGCAAGGCCGCTTGTCACAAGACTTCAGGAGCTGCCGCAGTACAAGGAGGTCTTTATCGGGGCTCAAGACGCCATGCTTATGGCGGACAGCAACACCCTGCTGGTGGTGGTCGACTGCAACCGCCCGGAAATCGTTGAGAGCGAAAGCCTGCTGGATTCGATAAACAAGATAGCGGTCATAGACCATCACCGCCGCTCGGCTACCTATATTGACAAGGCCGCCCTCAACTTCCACGAGCCGTATGCCTCATCGGCAAGCGAGCTCGTCTGCGAGCTTCTCCAATATATATGCACCCCGGGGGATGTTTTGCGTTATGAAGCCGAGGCCCTGCTGAGCGGAATAGTTCTCGATACCAAGAATTTCACCCTGCACACAGGAGTCCGCACTTTCGAGGCGGCGGGATACCTTCGGGGCGCGGGAGCCGACACGGTTGAGGTCAAAAAGCTCTTTCAGGCCGATCTCAGCAGCTCGGTGGCCCGAAGTGAGATAATCCGCGCGGCCAGGATCGTCCGGAGAAATATGGCCGTGTCGCTGGTCAGCGAGGAGGTGGGCCGCACGGTTGCCGCGAAGGCGGCCGATGAGCTGCTAGAGATATCGGGCGTGACCGCCTCGTTTGTCATGTTCCCGTCGCAGGGTCAGATAGTGCTGTCGGCCCGCAGCCTCGGGGATATCAATGTCCAGGTGATCTGTGAAAAGCTGGGCGGAGGAGGCCATCAGCTTATCGCGGGTGCCCAGCTGAAGGGCGTGACGCTGGACGAGGCCGTGCTCAAGCTCAGGGCCGCGATCGATATATACTGCGAGGAGAACGACATAGCTTGAGGCCGCGCAAAAGCGGTTTTACACAAACACATTTAAGGAGGGGCCGAGTATGAAGGTTATTTTGCAGCAGGACGTTTCAGGCCAGGGGAAAAAAGGCGAGCTGGTGAACGTTTCGGATGGATATGCGCGCAACTATCTGTTTCCGCGCAAGCTTGCGGTCGAGGCTACGCCCGACGCTCTTAACACTTACAAGCTCCACGAAAAGGCGAAGGCTGACCATCTCGCCCATGAGAAGGAGCTTGCCAGGGCCGCGGCCGAAAAGCTCAAGACATGCAATGTGAAGATTTCCGCCAAGGCGGGAGCTGGAGGAAGACTGTTCGGGGCCGTAACCTCCAGCGAGATCGCGGACGCGCTCAAGGCACAGTTCGGAGTTGAGATGGACAGGCGCAGCCTTGTGATACCGGAGCCGATAAAGCACTACGGAGTCTATACGCTCAAGGCAAAGCTGGGCCATGAGGTCAGCGCGACCCTCACCGTTGAAGTTGGAGAGTGATTCCCATAAAAGAGAACCGCAGACGCTTCTTGATTTCCGCCAGCCTGGTTCTTGCTGTTGGAGGCATACTGTCGGGCAATGGCCCTGAGACGCTCGCGTCGCCACAAGCAGCCGTGGATGTTCCAATAATTATGTACCATGCCTTCACAAGGGACGAAAATGTTACCGCCAAAAACTCGTATTTTGTCTCCGAGCAGGCTTTTGACAGGCAGATGAAGGAGCTGGTCGACAACGGGTATACCTCCATCTTTGCTTCTCAGATACGAGAAACAAGACTACCTGACAAGCCGATTGTCATTACGATGGACGACGGCTACTATGACAACTACGAGATTGCCTTCCCGATTTTGAAAAAATATAATGTGAAAGCGACGATATTTTTAATAGCATCCAAGCAGGATTGGGGCTGCAAGGGCTTTTTCAGCTGGGATAACGCAAGGGAGATGCGTGAGAGCGGGCTCGTGGACTTTCAGTCGCATTCCTATAATCTGCATGGCAGCCTCGGTCTGAAGACCCCGGCTAAGCGCGGCGCGGCTCAGCACCGGCTTGCCTTGATAAACGACGCGAACAGGCTCGACAGGGCGTTCAAAAGGGAGCTTGGCTACAAGCCGACCGTCATATGCTATCCCTACGGAGCCTTAGACGACAATGTGCTCGCAGCGTATTGCGGACGTTATGATATCGGCCTGACGGTCGAGAAAAAAACCGCCAATACAGCTATGGATATGATGAAACTCCCCCGCTGGAAGGGCCAGGAGGATACGGTCATTAAGAGTTCTTATAATTGAGAGGGCGAACGGGATGGACGAGGTCAGGCGTCTGCCGCACAGCGTGGAGGCGGAGCAGGCGGTAATAGGCTCAATGCTGCTGGACAGCCGGTGCATACCGGAGGTCATAGAGCTGCTCGGCTCCGAGGATTTTTATCTGCCCGCCCACAGGGATATATTCGAGACGATGTACTCAATGTTTCTGGCGGGCGAGGTCATCGACCCTGTGACCGCCCTGGGCGCGATGAAATCCCGAGGGGTCTACGACGAGCAGACCTCGCGCGACTACATGATGCGGCTGCTGGACGTAACCCCAACAGCGGCCCACGCCAGGCATTACTCGGAGCTTGTCAGGGAGCAGAGCCTGCTGCGTCAGGTGGCTGAGGCCGCAATGGACATACAGGGCATGGTGTTCGAGCAGAAGGGCGAGGCCTCGGACGTGCTGGACGCCGCCGAGCAGCGCATATACGATATACGGCAGGGCAGGGGAAACAAGGAGCTGTACAGGATTCCGGTCGTGCTTGTTGATGTCTACCGCCAGATCAAGGAAATGGTGGAAGCCGGCGGCCACCTGCCCGGTCTCCAGACAGGCATCGCGGAGCTGGATCACTATCTGGGAGGGCTGCTCAACTCGAATTTTGTGCTGATAGCCTCGCGCCCGGGCATGGGCAAGACCTCGATCGCGCTCAACATCGCGCTGCACGCCACCCGCTCGTCCGGCAAGGCGGTGGTGTTTTTCTCGCTTGAGATGTCGCGCGACCAGCTTGTGACGCGCCTGCTGTCCTCTGAGGCGAGGGTGCCCTCCAATTCACTGCTGATGGGCACGCTGGGCGGAGACGACTGGTCCAGGATCGGGCAGGCCGCGGCGGGGCTCTCCAAGATGGATCTGCTTTTTGACGACAACCCGGCGATATCGGTGGCGGAGATGAAGGCAAAATGCCGCAGAGTGCCGAATCTGGGCCTGATAGTGATAGATTATTTGCAGCTTATGCAGGGCTCGCCCGGCAAGCGCTTCGATAACCGCACGACTGAGGTGGGCGAAATCTCGCGCTCCCTTAAAATTATGGCCAAGGAGCTGAACGTGCCGGTGCTGTGCCTGTCGCAGCTCTCACGCGAAAACGAGAAGCGAAAGGACAAGCGTCCGATGCTGTCCGACCTGCGCGAATCGGGCGCGATAGAGCAGGACGCCGACTCCGTCATATTCCTCTACAGGGGCGACTATTATGATGATGAGGAATCCCAGCCCAACGAGGCGGAGATAATAATCGCGAAAAACCGGCACGGGGAGACGGCGAACATAAAGGTTCACTGGGAGGGCCAGTTTACGACGTTCTCATCCCGCGACTGGCAGCACGAAGGAGTGTAATATATTTGGAGCTTATTCTGCCGCAGTCGAAACGCGTGCTTGCGGCTTTTTCTGGAGGCGCGGATTCCACCGCGATGCTGGCAAGGCTCTGGGAGCTGAGGAGCGAAGGCGTCCTTGAGCTGGTGGCCGCGGCGCATTTCAACCACGGACTGCGCCCGGAGGCGGCCTCCGACGAGGAGCACGCGCGTGAGTTTTGCAGGAGCAGGGGCATTACCTGTTATTTCGGCAGGGCAAATGTGGCGGAGGAGGCTGAGCTGTCCGGCCGGGGCATTGAGGAGACGGCACGCTCCCTGCGCTACGATTTTCTGGATATGGCCGCGGAGCAAGCCGGGGCGGAGGTGATCTGCACCGCACACAACGCGGACGACAATGTGGAGACCGTGCTGCTCAATCTCGCCAGGGGTACCGGACTGGCGGGGCTCAGGGGCATACCGGTCAGCAGAGGCAACATATTCAGGCCCATGCTCCATGTGTCGCGCACCGAGATACTTGAGTACCTCAAAGAGGCCGGGCTTTCCTGCGTTGAGGACGCCTCCAACGCCGACACAAGCTTTCGCAGGAACCGGCTGCGCCACGACGTGGTGCCGGTGCTGCGGGAGTTCAACCCGAGGCTCGCGCAGGCTGTGCGCCAGGCCACAACGCTTGTTCGTCAGGATGAGAGCTACTTTGACGGTGTTACTGAAAAGGCCATGCGCCGCGCGGAGAAAACAGAGAGCGGCGTGGCGTATCCGGTAGACAGGCTTAACGCGCTCCATCCGGCAATAGCCGTGCGCGTGTGCCGCGCGATGTGCGAGGAGGCGGGGCTTCACTCGGTGCAGTACGAGCATTTGGCCGCTATGCTGGCCCTTGCCGGGGGAGACAGCCCCAGCGCTAGAACCGATCTGCCAAGGAGGATGGCCGCGCGGCGGCAGTACGACCGGCTGGTCGTCGGCCCGGACGTGCTCCTGCCCGGGGCTTCGGGCTGCGGCCTTGAATGCGCCCCCGCCGCCGAGGACGGGATGGGGCGCGGCAAAATGCAGTCGGACACCTTTTTTATAGGCGCTGATACAATAAAGGGGAATCTCGTTGTGCGCTCCCGCCAGCCCGGGGACGAGATAGCCCTTGTCGGGAGAGGCGGCACAAAGACGCTGAAAAAGCTCTTTATCGACGAAAAGGTGCCGCGCCATCTGCGGGAAAGCATACCGGTCATTGCCGACGACCTCGGGGTTGTGGCCGTGTCTGGGTTCGGCATAGACAGATCACGGGTGCCCGGCCCGGGACATGAGGTTTTGAAGCTGACAATCAGAAGAGCGTAGCCGGGCGGGTCGGTAAATATCCAAGGAGCAGCTAACGGGGTTGGAGCCGGGAAGCGGCGCGTCAGGGATGCCGCGCCCTACAAGATCGTAGAGGTATCCCGAAGACGGCGGAGAAATCCTCACATCTCATACCTTCATTGAAAGGAATACTCAGTTATGAAAAACGATATTCAGAGCATACTTGTTTCAGAAGAGGAGCTAAAGCGCAAGGTGACGGAGGTCGGGAAGCGGATAACCGAGGACTATCGGGGCAAGGAGCTTGTCATTGTCGGGGTGCTCAAGGGCTCGGTCGTGTTTCTCGCCGACCTGATCAGGTGTATCGACCTGCCGCTGTCGATAGATTTTATGGCCGTTTCGTCATACGGCTCGAGCACCAGCTCGACCGGCGCCGTGAAGATACTCAAGGACCTCGATATGCCTGTGGAGGGAAAGGATGTCCTGATCGTGGAGGATATTCTTGACAGCGGCATGACATTGAGTTATATTATGAATTTGATGGTGGTAAAGAAGACGGCGTCCATCCGCCTGTGCACGCTGCTTGACAAGCCGGACCGCAGGAGGGTGCCGATAACCCCGAATTACGCCTGCTTTACCATCCCGAACGAGTTTGTGGTGGGCTACGGCCTTGATTATGACGAGCGTTACCGCAATCTGCCGTATATAGGAGTTCTCTCACGCGAGGTCTATGAATAACCCCGGCTTTATTGTTCCCCAACGGTTTTTGATTGGTTGTGATTGATTGAAGGGCAACGGCTTTAAAGACATTCTGTTTTATCTGATAGTCATATTCATACTGGTTGCGGTTGTGCTTGTTATGCTCCAGGGCAGCAAGCCGGAGGCGCCGATATACTCCGAGGTTTTGCGCGATTTCCGGCAGGGGCTCGTCACCGAGTTCAACGTTGAGGGCAACGTCCTGAAATACAAGCTCGCGGGCGCTGACAAGGAGCGGGAGTATAAGCTCTACAGCGTTGACTATTTCCGCGAGGATTTGTGGGATGTCATCAACGAACAGCTGGAGAAGGGAACCCTCAAAAAAATTGATTTGAATGAGGGCTTCGTGCCGCCATGGTGGTGGGTGATACTGCCCTACGCCGTTATAATTATTATTTTTATCGGGCTATGGTACTTCATGTTCAACCGCGCCGGCGGAGGGGACAACAAGGCCATGAGCTTTAAGCGCGCCCGCCCCCGCCTTGCCTCGGACGAGAAGAAAAAGGTGACCTTCGCGGATGTCGAGGGGGCGGACGAGGAAAAGGAGGAGCTTCGCGAGATAGTGGATTTCCTTAAGAACCCCAAGAGCTTTGTGGAGATAGGCGCGAGAATACCCAAGGGGGTTCTGCTGGTCGGCCCTCCGGGCACAGGAAAGACGCTTTTGGCCAAGGCCGTGGCTGGCGAGGCGGGAGTGCAGTTCCTGTCCATCTCAGGCTCGGACTTCGTCGAGCTCTATGTCGGCGTCGGCGCGTCCCGCGTGCGCAGCCTGTTTGAGGAGGCCAAGAAGGTCTCTCCCTCCATTATTTTCATTGACGAGATCGACGCCGTAGGCCGGCACCGCGGAGCGGGCATGGGCGGCGGGCACGACGAGCGCGAGCAAACGCTCAACCAGCTGCTTGTCGAGATGGACGGCTTCGCCACCAACGAGGGAGTCATCATTATCGCGGCCACAAACCGCCCGGATATACTCGATCCCGCCCTGCTGCGCCCGGGCCGCTTTGACCGCCAGGTCTATATCGGAATGCCGGACATCCGCGGTCGCGAGGCGATACTGAAGCTCCACGCGAAGAACAAGCCGCTGGACGAGACGGTGAACCTCTCCACCATAGCCAAGACAACGGCCGGCTTTACAGGGGCCGATCTTGAGAACCTTCTCAATGAGTCCGCCCTTTTAGCTGCCAGGCGCAAGAAAAAGGCAATCGGCATGGACGAGGTTTCCGAGGCCATGATCAAGGTGATCGCCGGCCCGGCCAAAAAATCGCGGGTGGTTTCGGATAAGGAGCGCAGGCTCACCGCCTTTCATGAAGCGGGGCACGCCGTTGTCGCCCGGAATACCCAGTACAGCGACCCGGTGCATCAGATATCAATAATCCCGCGCGGAACCGCCGGGGGAATGACAATATCGCTTCCCGCCGAGGACAAGAACTTTGTCAGCAAGAATGAGATGCTGGACGACATCGTTGTCTTCCTGGGGGGGAGGGTGGCCGAAAAGCTTGTGCTGGACGACATCTCAACGGGCGCCTCCAACGACATACAGCGCGCGACTAAAATGGCCCGCTCCATGGTCACAAAGTACGGAATGAGCGACAGCCTCGGGCCGATCAACTTCGGCAGCGAAAACGAGGAGGTATTTCTGGGGCGTGACTACGGCCACATGCGCAATTACTCGGAGGACGTTGCAGCGAAAATCGACGCCGAGATAAAGGCGATAATCGACAACGCTTATGAAAGATGCGAAAAAATACTGACGGACAACATGGACAAACTTGCGGCCGTGGCCGAATACCTGCTGGAGCATGAGACCATGGACGCCCATGAGTTTGAGAAGTTTTTCCAGACCGGCAGGCTCCCGGACGACGAGCTCCCCACCGCGGACGCGTCGGGAGAGTCCGAGTAAGCGTTTTCCGTACCACAGAGAGCACAGGGGCAGCGGGTCCGGTCAGTCGGCTCCGCTGCCCTTTAATATGCCTGTACAAATAAAAAGCAATCTCAATTTTGCGGTTTAGTTTTGACGTTTTTTTGCGATATATAATATACTGACGAATGGCCGGAGAGGTATGTCCAAAAATATCCGGCAGGTTTTAAACAGGTATTAGTATTAGAGGGCATTTGAAAGCTTCTGCATACACTCAGGGAGGGCATTGTGTTGAAAAGGGTAAAGAGAATCCTGTCACTGGTTCTGGCGTTAATGTTTGCCGCCGGATTTATTCCCGCGCTCACGCCCTCGTCAAAGGCGGCTGCCGGCGACACCTGGGCTTCGTCCGTAATGCCGTATGTCAACAGAGATAAGGATTTTAACTTCATGGCAAAGGGCCTGGGTGCGCCTCTGTCTGAGAATAAAGACGGCTTTTATCTCAATTTCAGCGAAAACACGGCCACGGAATACCTCTTTGTTGGGGATCCGGAGGTTTTTTACGACGGACTTTCGATGAGCTTCGCGAAAAAGGTCACTGTCACCCTCACAAACATGAATTTCAGCTCGGCGCGCGGCGCTGACAAAGCCGCCGCCAACGCGACGATTTATTTTGCCGAGGGAGGCACGTTAATCCTCGAAGGGGAAAATGTAATAGCCAACGGCAGGACGACCACACCTGAGGACTCTGGCGCGGGCGTCGGCGTTCCGGCCGGGAAAAGCCTCGAGATAAAGGGGAGCGGCAGGCTGACCGTATCGAGCTCAGTTATGGCGGCGGCCATAGGCGGCGGCTATAAGGCCCCGGGCGGGAACATTACCATAAGTGAGAATGTGGAGATCAAAGCGACCGGGATCGGAGGGGCCGCCGGGATCGGAGGGGGATCGTCCCTTACCACAGGCTACGGCGCGGGAGAAATCACGGTATCCGGCAATGCCGCAGTAGAGGCTGTTGGCGGCTATAGCTCCAGCACAAACGCGGGAGGCGCGGGAATCGGAGGCGGGGGCTCAAAGTCAGGGTTAGGAGCCGCGTGCGGCCAGGTAAGCATCCTCGGAAACGCCAGGGTAACCGTCAAGGGCGGAAAGGGCGCGGCCGGAATTGGCGGCGGCAGCGGCGGCGGCAGCGGCGGCGAAACCGCCAGGGCTTCCAAAATCAATGTCGCCGGAGGCGCACGGCTGTACGGCTTTACCGACGGGACAAAGAGCCCGCTGGACGGGCCGGTGAACGCGGTGACGGATGCGATAGCTGACATCAGGCTTAAGGCGCCGCTCTCGGACACGTCCGATATAAAGGTATGCCTTATGAACGCGGATTCCTTCGAATATCTGGTGAGCCCCGCCTACCCCGGCGGAGGCGACGATTACACCTTTAAGATGCCTAAGGGAATGAGGCGCGCGGCGCTGTTTATACCTAAGGGAAACTATATAATAAGCACTGTCGAGGACTCCCCGAGAGCCATAGCCGGGGAGAGCTCCATTGTGTCCGCCCTGCCCGGGTTTGTTTCGCCGGATCCGGCCTTGCTTGAGCTGGAGGCCCACGACTCCAATATGCTCACCTTGAGTCCTAACGGGGATTATGGAAGAGCCCTGTCCTTCGCCGTGCCCAGAACCTGGAGCTTTAAGCTCCCTGAGGACGGCTTTTTCTCGCGGGACAAGCGCCAGCTCGACGGGTGGTCCGAGAAAAGCGACGGAAGCTCCGAGATATGCGCCGCCGGGCAGCCTTACCGCCCCACCAGGGATACCACGCTGTACGCCCAGTGGGGGCCGGTGCTGCGTTTTGACATTGACGCGGCCGATACGACGACCCGCAATTCCAGGGACGGAAGCATTTCGATAAGCAACGTCAAATACGGCGGCAGCGTCAACTTTCAGTACAGCTACGCCAAATCCGGGAAAGAGCCCTCGTCGTGGGAGGACGTGCCCTCCGGCGGCGTGTTTACGATTGACTCTCTCAAATACGGCGAATACACCGTCACGCTCAGGGACGCCGCGGACGGCGGGAACGTCTGGAGCGAAAAGGCAACCGTGAGGCGGCCCGGAGACGTCAACTTCGCGGTGAACGCCACAAATGCGTCACATCGCGGAGCCGCCGAGGGTGAAATTGAAGTGACGTATATCACAGGCGGCTCAAATGAATACCCGATAAGAACCCTTCTCACTCTGGAGGGCAACGGGGAGCGCACGGAAATCGAACTGGACGGCGTTAAGCCCGAAAACGCGGCGACTACAAGCCACTTGTTTGAAAGGCTCACGGCGGGCGAGTATATCGTCAGCCTTGAGGATCTGGACGACGTGCGGGATCCGGATGACGACGAGTACATACCAAATATAAAGACCATGACTGTCGTCATCCATGAGCCGGACGCAGTGAAGATAACAAGCAGCGCGAGGGACAACCTCAGGGCGCCCGGGATTGACCAGAATGGCGAAATCCATGTGACCGCGAGCGGCGGCAACGGGGACTATGAATACCGCGTGACAAATACCGGCGGCACTGTGGTCGACTGGACGGCTTTTGGGGACGAGGTGTGCTCCATCAGCCTGCCGGCAGGCGCATATGAGCTGTATGTGCGGGATCCGGAGGATGCTGAAAATAAAGCCGGCCCTATGGACTTTAGAATTTACGCTGACGTTTGCATGCCCGGGATAGAGGTGCTGCAGAGCCTTTCCTACAGTATCATCAAGGGGGAGGGCGAGGTCAGCCTGCGCGTCTTCGCCTCCGTTCCGGACGGCGGAGAGCTCAGCTATCAGTGGAAGAGGCTAAAAAACGAGCACGACGATGTTGAGAAGGGCGAGAACGTCCCCGCCGAGCAGGGCGGCACCTCCCCCATCTGCTGGGACAGCCCGGTCTCGGACAGCTGGTATGTCTGCAGGGTGACAAATACCAGAGACGACCTGAGGGCCGAGAACGAAACGAAGCCGTACACCAAAGCGACAGACTCCGCTACTTTTTATGTCAAGGTAAATTCAAACCTGGCCGTCACCAAACCGGCGTTCTATCCCGGCTCAATCGTTGTCGAGGCGGGAGGAACGGGCTTTATCAAGCTATCCGCCCGGGGTTCGAAAGCCATAGAGGACGGTAAGCTGCTGCCCGTGGAAATTCAATACTCCTTCAGTCTCAAAGACGGCTACGGCAATGCCGACTGCCCCGTTGAGATTCTGGGCGCCGAGTTTACCGCCACGCCCACGGCGGCGGGAGTTTACACCGTGCCCGTGAATGTAGTGGCCTCGTATAACGGCGTTTATTCCGAGGGGGCCACCACCGAGTTCACCGTGATCTGTGTGGAGCCTCCCGTCTGCTCCTGTCTGCTGCTCGCTCCCGCCATGTCTTTAGGGGATGCCGTTCTTGAGGCCGACGAGGACAGCAGGACCGTAACGCTTTCGGCAAAGGCCTCAGTCCACTCACAAAAATGCGCTCTGCACAGGGATCAGCCCCAGTCAGCGGACCTAAGCTATGAAATCTCCGGGGTTGACGACAGCATTGAGGCCGCCATTGACAGCGATCAGGACGGCGTTCGTCTGACCGTCACGCCAAAAATTCCTGGAAACCACACGGTCGCCGTGAAGGTAAAGGCCACGCACGGGTTGAACGTCTCCGAATCTGTGGTAAAGCTCAACGTATATAAGAAGCCGCCTGAACACATCGCGGGCTGCGAATGTGAAATAGAGCTGAGGAACACAGCGGGCGGACTTCTCGTTATTGAGAACAATGAGAGTCAAAAGGTCGTTGATCTGCTGCCCGCCGGTGTGCCTGCGCTGGCCGGGAGCTGCTCCCTGCACACTGAAGCCGGGGACAGGGCTCTTCAATACTACTGGCGTGTACTTGAAAATACGGCAGGCGCGTCCATAGCGGGCGACAGGCTGACCGTTACAAGCTCCGGAGTCGTCAGGCTTGAGCTCAAGGCCGCGACCGCCCATGCTTATAAAGAAGTAAAAATAGAGTTCACAGTGAAAAGCCGCGCGCTTGTGAAGATTGAGGACGATATTGAGAGCTTAAATGAGGAATATGAGCGCGTCAAAAACGACCCAGCCGGAAAAGCCCTGCTAAGGGACAAAGTGGAGGCGGCCCTGGCCGCGTTCTACAGACTCTCGGAGCGGGACAGGGCAGCGGTCGCCCGGGAATACCGAAAAATGCTGGATGAGCTGGTCGAAAATCTTAAGATGATGAAAAACGAGGTAATAGCCCCCGCCGCGCTGGGGGTCGAGGTCGTCGGATTGGCCACGGTGGGATACGAGAGCGAGGCGCTGCAGTATCTTAAGCCGTTTGGATATACGTTCAGGGTCGGTCAGGTGAGCGGCGGAGACGAGTATGATCTGACTAAGCTGCTTATCCCGGAGGGACATACGGCCGGACTGTTCCTGGAGGTTGAGCTTTTCAGGACGCTTGAGGGCGTTATACAGGGCATAAAAAGCCCGATGGCGCCGCTGTTTGTAACGCTGAGGCTGCCGGAATCTATGAAAAACGGCGCGGAGCTGACAATTGTTCACGCGCACACCGGCGCTGACGGAACAAGGACGCTTAGCGTCCTGCCCTGCGAGTACGACCCGGACTCAAACACAGTGAGCTTTGTGCTCGACAGGTTCAGCACACTGGCTTTCTCGAACATACCCGAGAAAATATCAAGCACTGGCAGCTCCGGCATAAGCGCACAAGACTCCTCAAAAACGCTGACGGCCAGGGAGCTTGAAAGCGCGGCCGCATCCGGAACAGTATTCACCCTGGAGTCCGGGGAAGCGTTCTACAGAATAGACGCGGCCGGAGCGCTGAGCGCGGCGCGCAGGGCGCTTCGCGCGGACACTTTGCCGGACAGTTCGCAGATAGTGTTTAGAACTCAGCTGGCAGGGGCCTCGTACGCGCTGGAGATGACTGTGGTTTACAGCGGGCGCAGCGTGAATCCCTCGGTTTACGGCGCGTTTGTAGAGCTTTTTATCCCGGTGAGAGAGGAGTACGCCACTGGAGTTTTCCGCTCGGGAGAGCAGCTTTACCACACTCCGACCGCGTTTATAAGCGAGGAGGGCGGGAAATACGCCAGGCTCACCATACAGACAGGCTTCCCGTACTTCCTTGTATGGAATGAAACCAGTCTTCCCGGCTTCGGCGAGGTTTGGGGAGAGCATTGGAGCAACGCCGCGGTTACCGGACTTGCCGAGCGCCTGACGCTGGGAGGCGCGGAGGGCGGAGCCTATTCTCCGGATGTCCAAATATCGAGGGCGGCCTTTATTGCGTTTGCACTGCGAGCCTTTGGGCTGGATACCACCTCCGAGTACAGGGGGACGTTTACCGACATCGACCCGAGCGACTGGTACGCGTCCGCAGTGCAGGCGGCCTATGATCTGGGCATAGTGTCCGGGCTTGGCGATGGCAGATTCGGGCCTGAGCTGCCGATAACCCGTGAGCAGGCAACAACAATACTCTTTAAGCTCGCTGTGATTTTCAGTCTCGACGCGAGGCTTCCCAAAAAAGATAAAAGGCTTGATCAGTTTTTCGACTCAGGCGATATAAGCGACTGGGCCGAGGCGGGGCTGGATTACGCGCTGATACACGACCTCATAACCGGCCGAGGCGGCTGGATAATCGCGCCGCGGGCCGCGCTCTCCAACGCGGAGGCCGCGCAGCTCATATGGAACATGCTCGTGAAGTCTGAGATGATTTAAAGAACATATATTATCATTGTTGAGAATGAACCGGTAATTTGCATGTCAATTTTGAGAAACTGAACTCTTTGTGAGAGCTGGGGGCGTACGCCCCCGCGGCTTGCACGGAAAAAAAGATATATACAATTAAGCGGTCTCTGCAGCATGTGGGCGGCCGCTTAAAGACATGCCCTGGCGAGCCCGGGCAAGTTTATTTGCGCCTCTTTGAAAGATGTGATATACTCTGGTGTGACGGCGCGCAAAAGCCACGTGCCGCCGGTTTTCCATGACTACTTACGCTTTTGGGGTTGATGCCGTAGTGTATGATCTTGCGATTATAGGCGCGGGGGCCGCCGGAATGCGAGCCGCGCTCGGTGCGTCAGACGCGGGCTTATCTGTATTGCTGATCGACAAGGACAGGCCGGGCGGAGGCGCGGTGTTTTGCGGCTGTGCGGCGCTTGACACCATGCTTGGAGCTGCGGAGGGCGCAGCGCAGCCCTCGCATTCCTCAATTGTCCAGGCTCAGTCCTGCAGGGCGGAGCTTCTTTCACAAACTATGGAGCATCATTTGAGGACAAGGCAAATAGAATATTTACAGGCCTCCGCCTCTTTGGAGGACGCCGGCAGGGATGTTATACGTTTCATAGCCGGGGGAGAGGAGCATGAAGCCCGCAGGCTGCTGCTGGCGACCGGCTCCGTTGCCGCTGTTCCCGAGTTTGAGGGCGTAAACAAGGCGATTGGGGAGGGCGTTGTACATACGGAACGGACGCTTCCGTCCATGAAGTCGTTTCCGGAAACCGTGCTTGTCGCGGGAGGGGGGCTTATTTCGCTGCAGCTCGCGGCATACGCCAACCTGTGCGGGGCAAATGTGACTGTCGTATGCGCGGAAAGCCGCGCGGCTCCGGAGCTGGATCCGGAAATAGATGGACTTTTGAGAACCGGCCTGAGCGCTGACGGGATTGAGTTCATAACCGATTCCGAAATCACTTCTTACTTGAACGGTGTTTTTACGCTTGATACGGGCAGGGAACCGGCAAGGCTCAAGGCTGGGATGCTGCTGTGCGGCGGATCGCGCAGACCGGCCACGCGGGGCCTGGGATTGAGCTCATTTGGGATTTTAGCCGGCTCAGGCGCCATGACGGCGGATTCCACCGGCCGAACAGGCCTTCCGGGGGTTTACGCGGCGGGCGACTGCGCCGGGTGGCCGTTTACACTGCATGGCGCTCTCTCCGGCGCGGACTCCTGCGTCAGAAGCATAACGGGTGCCAAGCATCCTCCCCGCAGATTATTGAGGGTTTTTTCCATGCGGCGGGCGGGAAACGTGTTCTGCGTTGGAGACACTCTCGAGAGCGCGCGGGGGAAAAATATAAGGGCGGCGGAGGCCAAGCTGCCACTGCCGTGGACAGGCAGAACGACGGGCATGGTGAAGCTGGTCGCGGACGCCGCCAGCCGCAGGCTTCTGGGGGCCCATCTGATCGGCGACGGCGCAGAGGAGATCGCGAAGGAGCTTATGCCCTGCGTTCAGGCGGGTGCCTCTTTGGAGAGCATACGACTTGCGCTGTTTACCCCCTCGGGGGAAATAACCGGAGAGGCGCTTTACAGGCTTCAAAAGACAATTTAGGTGAGAGGTACACATCCTAAAGGCATGGGGTGAGCGATTAAGTGTTTGACGTAATAACAGACGGCGACAGCCTTCGGGTGATATATAACGGCAGAATAGTCATCGAACACTCGCCGGATGAGCCGTTTGCGTGGGCGGGCAAGGGCAGGTGGAAAATCACCGAGGAGCTTGTCTCCGACAGGCTTTCCGAGCAGGCGCCGCTTACAAGGGCGCACTACGACCGCCAGTGGAGCGTGCTGCGGCTGTCCGGCGGGGATTTTTCACTGACATTCCACCTCGAGGAAAGGGACGGCGCCCTGAGAGTGTCGCCGCAGCGCTCGACAACCGGGCTTAACCGGCTGCGCCTGCGATTTCCGTCGGATCCCGGGGAGAGCGTTTACGGCGCCGGTGCCCAGTACGAAAAGCTGGATCTGCGCGGGGAGAGAATACCTCTGTGGGTGAGGGATCAGCGGGTGTTTTCAAGAAACGCCCCGACCCCGTCGGTTCGGTTCAAAGGGATGCAGGCCCATCCGTCCGCCTTTCCAGTGCCGGTCTTCTTCACTGGCGGGCTTGTCTGGCATTCCTTTGAGTGCACCGCCCCGGCGATATTTGACTTTACCGGCGCGAAGGAGCACAGGGTGGAGCTGTGGGAGCTCCCATCCTCTTTTACGATTGGAACCGCCTCCAGTCCCGGCGAGTTAACGGGAGCCCTGACGAGGCATATGGGGCATCAGCCCATTCTGCCGCACTGGGTGACCGAGGGGGTGTGCCTCGAGGTCAGCGGGGGAAGCCATAAGCTGGCGCAGCACGTTGAGGGGCTGGCCGGCGCAAAGATTTCCTCGCTCTGTATCACCGACTGGAGCGGTACGCGCGAGACGAAAGACGGCTCAAAGCCGTTTTATGACTGGATATGGAACATGGAGCTCTACCCCAAGCTCGACACACTTATAAGCGGGCTTGCGACCCGCAACGTGAGGACGCTGGCCTATGTCGCGCCGCATTTTTCAATTGAGGGCAGGCTCTACGCTGAGGCCGCTACGAACGGCTTTTTGATTAAAAAACCGCAGGGAGGTCACTATATCCACGATATAGGCGGCTTCATGGCGGGGCATCTGGATCTGAGCAACTCCGCCGCCTGCGCGTGGTTCAGGGGAATTATCAAGGATAATATACTCGGCCTCGGCTTTTGCGGAAGCGAGGCCGCCATGGGCAGCTTTCTTCCGCCGGACGCGATTCTCTCCAGCGGGGAGAATCCGCTTAAAATGCGCGGGCGCTGGCCGGTGCTGTGGGCCAAGCTGAACCGCGAGGCCATCCGGGAGGCGGGGCGCTCTACCGACTCGGTGTTTATCTCGCGCACGGGAGGTATGGGTTCGTCGCGGCACTCTATGATAGCGTCCACCGGGGAGCATCACACAAGCTGGAACAGAACAACCGGCATGCAGTCCGCGCTGACGGCGGCCCTGAGCCTTTCCTGCTCGGGCATGGGGATTTCGGTGGCGGAGTGCGGCGGGAACGTGCGATTTATGGGCAGCAGGAGCAAGGAGCTTTTGATGCGCTGGCACGACCTCGGGGCGTTCGCTCCCATATTCAGAACCAGGATCGGGGAGGGGGGCGGCTGGCAGCCGGACACCGACCGGGAGACGCTGGAGCATTTTATCAGAATGACGCGCGCGCACAATGTGCTTGCGCCGTATATCCGCTCCTGCATCAAGGAAAACGCCTCAGTGGGCATGCCCGCGCTACGCCCGCTGTTCATGCAGTTCCCGGAGGACGAGAAGCTGCGGGGCGCGCAGGACAGCTATATGCTGGGCGGCGAGCTGCTGGTTGCCCCCGTCTTCACTAAGGGTCAAAAGAACCGCAAGGTATACCTTCCGGAGGGGCACTGGATAGAGCTGTGGAACGGCAGGGCTCACAGCGGCGGGGAGCTCGTGGTTTCAACCCCGTTCGGCAAACCCCCCGCGTTTTACAGATCAGACGGCAAAAACGCGGATATATTCGATAGCTTTGAGCGCAAGCTGAGAGATTAATACTAATACCATTTTAAAACCCTCCGCTTAGAAATTTGCAGAAGCTTGCCTCAGCAAGCTTCTGCAAATCAGACTGCTGACAAAGCCCCCGTCTGTTGCGAGCAAACGGGGGCAAAACTATGCGCAGTAGCGGAATACGGGGCCAAAACACCGAAACCCCAGCAGACGCTGGAAAAAGTCGGGTATCAGACCGTTTATCTTCTTCCATTTTGCCAGCTTTTTCAGGTTCATAGCAGCGAAAGTAAGCAAAGCCTGCATCCTCAGCTTTGCCAGTCCCCGATAGTATGTGTACCGCATCATAGACACAGTCATACTTCTTGTAAAACCCTTCTTTTCACATCTATGACGTATGGGAAAAGCAAGGCTTCATCAAAACGACAGAGGGCAATGTGGTGCATTACGCTTCATCAAGAGCTTCATCGGTGAACTTGGCAAAAAATACAACATTCGACAGATCGCCTTTGACCGATGGAACGCGACGCAGATGGCACAAAACCTCGAAGATATGGGCTTCACGGTCGTGGCGTTCGGGCAGGGCTTCAAAGATATGAGTCCGCCGACGAAAGAGCTGATGCGGCTCACGCTGCATAAGAGCCTCGCCCACGGCGGCAACCCCGTCCTCCGATGGATGATGGACAACGTCATCGTAAACACCGACCCGGCTGGAAACATCAAACCCGACAAATCCAAGTGCCGCGAAAAGATCGACGGCGTTGTGGCGCTCATTATGGGGCTCGATCTGGTCACGCGAAACCGCAAGCCGCTCGGCAGCGTGTATGATGAGCGCGGGTTGTTTGCGCTGTGAAAATGTGGTATACTGTACAAAATGCCAATAATCACGAAGCATATGGTGTTATACCGTGAGATTGGGGTATTTATATAATGTGCGTAGAAAATCAAAAGGGATGAGATAAATGAATCAAAAGGTTGTCGCAAAAGCCAATGAAATTGTCAATGCCAAATCAGGCTTTATTGGCGGTGGCATGGATGGATACGTTTCACTTGCTCTTATCAATGAAAACGGTGACCCTGTGATTACCACAATATCCATCGCAAAAGCAGACGGCATTAATTGGCTCACATTTGTTCCAGGTTCCGAAAGAAATTCGGTGAAGAGAGCTAGTAAGTGCAATCGTGCCTGCGTGTGTATCAATTCAAGGTATTACCATATAAGCCTTGTAGGTGCTATTGAGGTTTTAACTGATGCAAAAAGCAAAAAAGATAACTGGCAGGAGCCGTTTAAAGAATATTGGAGCGGGCCAGAAGAAGCTGACTATTGTGTTTTGCGCTTTACTACGGAACACTACACAATTTATCTGATTGATAAAGACTTTGAAGGCGGCGAAATTCAGGAGAGTGGTACTTTATAAAATAAAGTTTGTTTTCAATACAAGGTTCTTTAGGGCGAATACTTCCGCTAATAAGCACACTCCTCAAAAGTTTCCACTAACACATAACAGCATATAATATTTCCACTCTGAAGCGTCCGGCAAAACCGGACGCTTTTTCAATGACAGCACACAAGCCGGACAGCAGGTCTGGAACGTTTGTGACTGCCATTGTTTTCGGCGCCAATATTACACATTTGACCCCATGATTCATGAGCTGATGATACAGTGTGTAGCCAAGACACCCTGCCTCATAACCACAGAAAATTCAATTTCTTCTGCATTTTGCAGTCTTACTTGCTCAAGATATTTCAAAACCATTTTATAGTCCGGAGTAAACTGTTTGCTTGTATTGCAATTCGTCTTTTTCAAAGCTGTAGCAGCAAAGTGTGTAATTTTCCTTATGGATATCCATACCAACATAGTGTATACGCTTCATCGTAGTGATCTCCTTCTTTGTATGCGGTAAATCCGCTTGTTAATTGTAGCTTTTACAATTAACTGCTGGTAAATCCGCGTTTTGCAAATTAGAGGGTCACTACATGTTGTCTAACGCAGCGGAAAGAAAATTATAGACGGCCGGAATGATAACGCGCTCAAAACCGGTTGAGATGTCCGAGGTTTACTACGCTATCGGCGAGGTGATCCCCATCTCGTTTCAGCCTGACAGCCTCGTACCGTTCGGCATACTGTTTAAAAGTTCACAGTGGCTTTACATCATATGCGCTCAGAGGGAATCAAAACGCCACGTGCGTCTCCAGGCACCGCTTTCTCCGGGCCTCAGCGACAGCCTGTGAAAACTCTCCACGGAGAGCATATGATCCGCGGCCCAGACCACCAGATCACACAGGTCTATTTCGTCGCGGACAGATATATTAGCGCGCGCGGCGGTGTTGCTCATTGTCCATTTGAACGGCCCGCCCGGAATAAGCTTGTCGGCAGGGATTCTTCCGAGGGCGGCGACAGGGTCATAGCGGGTCACGACGACGCTTTTCCCCGAGAGGGACAGCGCGCCGTCCAAGACACCCTCGCCCAAATCCCCGGCGCAGTCAAAGTCCACCCTGTAATCGGGGCCGAGCGCCATCCCGTTTATTGTAAGGAAGTTGTGGCAGTATTCGCGGCACTCAAGCGAGCGCTCCCCGGTATTGGTAAGACATACAGAGATCGACAATTCATTGCCCTCCACCGCAACCGTCTTTATCTGCGAAACGGCATACCCAAGGCAGCTCATCGGTTCCGTCGTGAACACCGCCCGGTTCTCCGTGATTTGCATATGAATCGGATACGGCCGCGCCTCGTACCTCGTGGAAATGCTGTACGGCGCTTCGGACGGCTTTTCCAAAAGGCCGACTCCGAGCTTGGGGAAAAAGTCGCCGACAGCGGCTTCCTCGCTGGGGTCAAAGATGTATTCACAACAAATTCCGCGCCCCCCTGAGGAGGGGTGCGACAGATTATTGGGCTCGGACGCGCAAAAACGATGAGCTCCGTCAAGCACCACCTCCGTTATGAAGCCGGCACGGTCAAAACGGGTGGTTGTATTCGGCGCTTCGCCGGGATGGGCGATTTCCACGCGCAGCCGCTCAGAGTTGAGCAAAAACATGCCTGATCAACCCTCTCATGTCTTATACTAATATCTGTTTAAAGAGTAGACATATCCGACAGTTCCCTGTAGTCAAAATAATCAAAATCAGCGTACGCGCTGTGATCGTCCATGTCCTGACAGCAGAGCCCCACCATCGCGCCCGAAAACGCCAGCCGCCCGCAGCTCTCTATGTAGTCGTCGCTCAAGTGATCGGCGGGCAGGACGGGGCCGATCGGCAGCAAGCCGCCGCCGTTCGAATAGAAAAACTGAGCCCTGTTCTCTCTCACCTCAACAACCAGCGTGACCGGCGCGTCATACGGCAAGTCAACGCTATCACACGCCATTTCGAATGTGTTGAGGTCGGCAGTTTCGATTTGCAGGATACGTGACTGCTTTTCCTCGTCATAACCGACAAAGAGATACATCCAGTTTTCGGTATCGTAGAACAGGATAAGCCCCGCCGTCTGCTGAAAGCTTTTTGGGGCAAAGTCGAGCCTTGTCTCGGCCCTGAAATGAACGCTCTGCCAGCGGCGGGCCACAAGGCTCTGGTTGTGCAGACTGGAGAGCGACTCATTGCCGTACAGCCTCAGCCAGCCCTTGCGCTCACTGAGGTTCATACGACCCTCAAGGGGCACACGCAGGGCTTTGAAGCTGCCCGGTAGGCTTTCCCCGTCAAAATCAATCCGTTCACTGTTGTCAAGCGCCTGGAAAATATTCTTTGAGGCCAGAGGCTTAGGTATCAGCAGGTCGGGATATTTTGTGCTGTTTGCGAGTTTGGGCCAGCCGTTATCCCAAACAATTTTTTGCAGCGCGGTCTCCCGCCCGAGCACGCAGCTTCCCCTTTGCGTGAGCGGCCTGGCGCACAGATGCGCGATGTACCACTCATCCCCAAAAGGCAAAAAGCAGGCGTGACCGCTTTTTTGAAGCGGATTTTCAGGCGCGTCCCTTGTTGTGAGCAGCGGGGAAAATGGAGACTCCTCATAAGGGCCCATCAGATTTTCGCTGCGTGAAACAACCGCCGCGTGAGCGTAGCCGGTGCCGCCCGCCGCGCTGAGCAGATAGTAGTAGCCGTCCTTTTGCAGTATCTGTGGCCCTTCGCTTACCCCGAGGCTGGTGCCCTTATAAAAATGCCGGCGTCCGCCGGTGAGTTTCATGGCATCCGTGTCAAACTCCTGGATGACCGTGCCCGCGAACTTTTCACGGCTGGGCCTCCAGTCAAACAGCATGTTGAGAAAATAGTGCCGGCCGTCCAGATCGTGAAACAGCGCCGGGTCGAAGCCGCTTGCGGTGACAAAAACGGGTTCGCTCCACGGGCCGCCGATGCGCTCGGCGGTAACGATATAATTGAGGGTGTCCTTGAAGCGAGTCGCGGATTTGACGTCCGTGTAGCACAGCCAGAATCTGCCCTCGCTATAACTCAGGTGCGGAGCCCAAATGCTTCCCGAGTTGTAGTTGCCGGCAAGATTTATCTGGGAGACGCGCGTCAGCGGGCTGTCCGCAAGCTCCCAGTTGACAAGGTTCCTTGAATGATAGATGTCCACACCGGGCCACCATTCGAAGGTGGAGACGGCGATATAGCAGTCCTCTCCCACGCGCAAGGCGGAGGGGTCGGGATGAAACCCGCGCAAAACAGGGTTTTGTATCATGTGCCCTCTCCTTTACCAGATCGGGAAGTGCTTTCCAAGCAGGCGCAGAATCGCCTCGGTCAGAAAATAATCGCCGTATATGATTGGGGCGTCCGCGTCCGCACCGGTGCCGTGGTACGATCCGCAGCCGTGCCCTACAATCCCGTCCTCCTCAGGGTTCCAGTCGCAGAAGGCGGGCTCGCAGGCTCGCAGGATTTTAACTGCGGACTGCGCATACAGCGCCTTTTCGTATTCACCGGCATGCTCCGCGATTTCAAGCATCCCGCAGGCGGCGCACATAGCGGCGGTGCTATCGTGCTTGACGGGCAGGCCTGGAGCACGGAAGTCCACAAGCGGAAGCCAGCCGTTCAGGGCGAGATTCGCGATAAAATAATGCGCGGTCTGCTTGGCTGTATCCAGGTATTCTTTCCGGCCCGTGTGGCGATAGCTGAGCGCAAAGCCGTAAACGGCCCAGCTCTGCCCCCGGCTCCAGGACGAGCCTGCCGCAAAGCCCTGCCCTCCGGGATTGTCCAGGCACTCTCCCGTGTCCGGGTCCAATATGCTGATATGATTACAGCTGCCGTCTCCCCTGACCGTGACGCGCCGGCAGGCATCCGCGTGATTTTGGGCGATATGGGAAAACCTCGGGTCGCCAAGCTCGGCGGAGGCCCAGTAGAGCAGCGGGATGTTCATCATGCAATCCACAATGATCCAGCCCGTGCAGTCGCCGTTCCAGGCCCTGATAAATCTCCCCGCCGGATTGTAGCGCCCCGCGAGCAGGTTCGCGGCGTGAAGCCCGCGCCTGCGCGCTTCCCTGTCGCCTGTAATCCGGTAGTTGGCCACGGCGGAGTGCAGCCACATGAACCCTACGTCGTGGTGCAGCCCCTCGTAGCCATAGAGCGCCTCGTCAAGTCGCGACTCAACCTCCGACGCGGCTCTGCGGAAGCTCTCATCGCCGGAGGCGTGGTACATCTGCCAGAGAATGCCCGGCCAAAAGCCGTTGGTCCACCAGTATATCCCGTCCGGGGAATCCAGATCCCTATACCGGCCGTCCTTCGGGATATATGGGATATTGCCGCCCACGCGCGAGCACTCGGCCGAGATTTTTACCTGCAGCTTTTCAAAAACAGCCTCCGCCCAGAGGCGATCCTCCTCTGACAACTGAAGCGGCAAAGCAATCACTCCACTCTATAATTTTTTCTCCCGCTTGAACTCCATGGGGGTTTTCCCGTAGGTCTTCTTAAACAGCCCGCTGAAATAGCGGGAATCCCCGAACCCCACCCGCTCCGCCAGCTCATAGGTTTTCAGGTCCTGACCCCTTAAAAGGTACAGGGCCTTTTCCATGCGTATCTTTGTGAGGCAGTCCTTGAAATTCATACCGATGTTTTTTTTGAACACTGTGCTGAAATAGCTTGGACTCATGTGCACGACCTTCGCCATGGATTCCAGCGAGATGTTTTCCGCGTAGTGCGTCGTCAGGTACAGCATGACCCGCTCCATTTGCTCAGTGCCCGACAACTCCATGTCTCCGTCCCGCTCAAACTCAAAGCGAAATATACGCTCGTCCGGGCGCATAAAGCGGTAACCGAGCGCATTCTGGGCGCTGTCTATAGAGGTCCGGATCCCCCCCATCGCCGACACGGTGACGCCGACGCCCAACAGGAGCTCCTTTCCGGTGGCTGTTTTTATATACTCGGTCAGTCTGTGGGCTGTGTCGTACGCGTAATCCCCCTGCTCCATATGTCCAAGGATGATGTAGATCACGTTTTTTTTGGTAAACACAATGCCCAGTTTTTTTCTTGATACTTCTTCTTCAAAGGCCCTGAATACAGAAGATACTGTTCGCCGCTCCACCTCGCGCTCCATGAGCTCAACGTCGCGGATGTAGCAGGCAAGCGCCGTAAACTGCTGCTGCTCATTTTGAAACTCATTGAGCTTCATATAGGGGCTGCGCTCAAGCTCGGAGAGTTTCGCCATCGCCTCCCGCGTGGAGACGCTCCTTTCGATGGACCCCAGCGTCTCCCGCAATACGGAGATCAGCTCGTCCTTTTTTACCGGCTTTGTCAGGAAGGCCTTGGCCCCGTAACGCATAGCCTCCTGTACGTAGTCGAACTCCCTGTGCCCCGTCAGAAATATTACTCTGGTTTTCATATCCCGCTCATGTATGGCGCGCAGTATCTGGAGACCTGTGCGCAGCGGCATGTGAATATCAATAATGGCGATATCCGGCTGCAGGGAGGCGATCCGCCTCTCCGCCTCCTCGCCGTTTGTCGCCTCCCCGATGATTTCTATGCCCAGCGAGGCCCAGTCCAGAAGCTTTCTCAGCCCGCGAACTATGATGACCTCGTCGTCCGCCAGGAACAGGCTATGCATCCTCGCGTCCCCCCTCAAGAAGCGGCATCATAATGGTGATGGACGTGCCGACCTGGAACCGGCTGCTAATGGAAATGCCGTACGGCTCCCCAAATTTAAGCCTCAGGCGGTCGTGCACGTTTTTAAGCCCCAGGGAGTCAGACTCCATCCGCCCCCCCTTGCCGGAGTTCAGCCGCTCCACAATTCCCCTTACCGTTTCCCCGCTCATCCCAACGCCGTCGTCCGTCACCCTGATTACAAGGTCGTTCCTCTCACGTTCTATTTTGATCTCCACATGGCCGCGCCCCTTTGGCTTGAGCCCGTGCGCGACGGCGTTCTCGACAACGGGCTGCAGCATGAGGCCCGGGACCCTGACATCCGCGAGACTCTCATCCATAAGTATTTCAAAGGTGATGCTGTGGTCGTACCGCATATCTATAAACCTGAAATATCCCCTTGTTATCTCAAGCTCACGGTTCAGCTCGACTGTTTCGCCAACCCGCTCCAGCGTGTAGCGCATCTGCTCCGCCAGCAGGGAGGCGAGCTCCGCCGTGCTCTCGTCGTCGTTGGACACGGCGTTCATGCGTATGATCTCCAGGCTGTTGTAGAGGAAGTGCGGATTTATCTGCGCTCTGAGGGCGATGAGTTCCGCCTCCTTCCACTTTATGGCTGACAGAAGCGAGGCCTTATTGTACTCCTCAAGCTGCTTTGTCATGTAGTTGAAGCCCTCGGCGAGCCGGCCCATTTCATCGCGGCTTTTCAAGCTCAGCTGCGTCCCGAAGTTGCCAGATTCAACCTGCTGGATTCCCCGAAGTATATTGCGCGCTGGCCGGGCGAACACGCCGGAATAGACGAGCGAGAGCAGCAGCAGCACAGCCACCATCGCGCCTGCGAGGATGTAAATCAGCTTGACTAAATTTGTTATGCTTCTGGTCGCGGACTTGTAATCCACAAGCACGCTCAATTTCCAGCTGGCCTTTCTGCAGGTCTCGTTGATTTCGATGAAGTCCTCCGGCTTGGCGGAGGACTCCCCGTTGTCGGCGTAATGTCTGGGATTTGCGTAGATCAGGTTCCCGTCGGCGTCCGTTATGAGGATCTCCGCGGCCTGATATACCTCCGTTCCGGAAAACAGGTCGTCTATCGCGCCAATATCCACGTCAATATACAGTGTGCTTAAGATATCCGTGGCAATCACGGCCCTGGAGAGGTCGAAATAATTCCTGCCCACCGAAAACACCCGGTTGTTCCCGCCCGAGTAATAGTCATCCGTATGAGTCGGGATGATGAACAGCTTGTTTTTTTTCGAAAGGGCGTCCTGGTGGCGGTAGCGCTCCAGCATGAGATTATAGTTGGACAGATAACGGCTGCTGCGCGTATAGGCGTGGGAGGCGCCGTCCCGCTCAATCAGGGCGGCGCTGCGTATGTAGCTGTCTGATTTGCATATCAGCTGAACGAAGGACAAAATGTCGCTTTTTTTCCTGAGCAGCTCCAGCTCGCTCCCGCCGGCGCTTTTGAGTATCCTCGCAAGACCGGCGCCGTCGGACGCGGCTGTGATGGCGCCGCTCTCCGGGTTGTAGCTGTAGAGCGTCTTGGATATGTTGTTGTACCTCTCGATCATGTTGTCGATATTTTGAGCGCCATAGACGGCGATCTGGCTGTAGGTGTTTTGCATCATGGAGTGGGTTTCGCTCTGGAATCTGTTGCTCAGGTACATGCTGATGAAGATGACGGGCAGCAGGCCCACCGATATAAAGGCAACGGCGAGCTTTGTAAACTGATTCAAATTTCTCCGTCTCATCACTCGCTCCCCAGTCAGGACATTTTACCTTGGAGAATTATGCAGTTAACCCTTTACCGCCCCGGCCGCGATGCCCTTGATAAAGTATTTTTGCAGGGCTATAAAGACAATTACGGCCGGGACGATGCAGATGACCGCCCCCGCGAACACGATGTTCCATCTTGTGTTATATATCCCGACAAATTTGAAAATCTCGACGTTCAGAGTTACCGGATTCTTGGCGGAGAGCATGAGGGACGGCATGAGAAAGTCGTTCCAGATCCCCAGCCCGTTGAGCACTATCAGGCTTGCTGTGCATGGTGAGAGCAGCGGGAATACTATCCTCCAAAACACCTGCACGGCGTTGGCGCCGTCAATTCTCGCGGCCTCCTCCACCTCAACCGGTACGGTGGTTCTGATAAAGCTGGTATACAACAGCGTTCCAAACGCGACGGCGCCGGAGATGTATATTATAATCGCGCCGGTGAAGGTCCCAAAAAGGCTGAAGGCGTTTAGCTGCTTGAACAGCGCGATCATATACGCCTGAAACGGTATCATCATGCCTCCGATGAAAAACGTGTAAATCGCGGCTGTTATTTTGGACGGCTTCCTCACTATGGCGTATGCGGACATGGGCACAACCAGGACGATCAGCACCTCGGACACGACTGTCAAAAACGCCGTGTTCAGCATGGCCCGCAGTATATTCGAGCGGGTAAACAAAAACACAAAGCCCTCAAGGTTAAAGCCACTCGGGAACGCGACGGGGTTTTTCAAAATCTCACCGTTTGTTTTGAAGGCCGACATAAAGGTCATGACAATCGGAAACGCAAACAAAACGGCGACAACAAGCGTTAAAATGAAGCCGACCACCTGAGAGGACTTGACCTGCTCATGCTTTTTCTCATTCACAGCTGCACCTCCCTCTTGCGCAGCAGCCTTGACTGAACGGCGTTCATGAGGAATATCAGCAGGAAGAGCGTGACGGCCAGCGCCGTTCCGAAGCCCTTCCGCGCCTCGCCGAAGCCGACCCGGTAAACCAGATAGGTGATCGTCTCCGACGCGAAGCCCGGCCCTCCGTTCGTCATAACGGCGATCTGGTCGAATATCTTCAGACCGTTGATCAGAGCGAGTGTAAAATTAATGGTTATTGAGCCAGCAAGCAGCGGCAGGGTGATGTGCCTGAAGGTCTGCCAGCCGCTGGCGCCGTCTATTTTCGCGGACTCTATGCAGTCCTTCGGGATGCCCTGCAGCCCCGCCAGATAAATGACCATGTGATAACCCGCGTTCTTCCAGACAATAGTAAAGGCGAGCGAGTACAGGACAATGCTTGGATCCCCTATCCAGTCCACCGCAAGGGCTCCAAGCCCCAGGTTTCTCAGAAGCGAGTTGATGATGCCGAAATTCCAGTTGAACATGGTGCTCCATATAAAGCCCGAAACGATGCCGGAAATGAGCACGGGGATATAGAAAACCGAGCGGAACAGGCTTTTAAGCCATCGGACGTTGTCCAGCACGAAGGCAAGCGCCAGAGCTATGACATTTTCAAAAACCGAGACTATAAGGGTTAAAAGCAGCGTGTTCCACAGCGCCGAGCGAAAGCGCCTGCTGGTAAATATCTCAATGTAATTGTCGAAGCCTATGTACCTGTAGGTGGGTGAAAGCCCGTCCCAGTTGGTGAAGGAGAGCTGAAGGCTCATGAGGGAGGGGACTATGATAAACCCGACATAGAGCGCGAAGGCGGGAAGGATGAAGAAGAGCGCGACCTTGTCCACGCGCTGCCATAATGACTTTCTCAGCATATATATCACTCCGTTTTTTATGGGTACGCCCTCCGGGAATCGGCCGGAGGGCATACCGGGCGTTATCATGTGATTGTGCGGTTTATCAGAGTTGATAATTAGCTCTATTTCGGGAAAATACCTTTAACGGGATTGAAATCTTTCGTGCAGTTCACCCATTCGGCGTCCATGGCCACAAGGCCGTCGTCGATTCCGGACACGTTCAGGAACCACTCGCTGCACAGCTTGTAGCAGTAGTTGCGGAAGTTGGGGGGCATCTCGTTGTTTCCTACGCCCTGGTTCCAGTTGAGCTGCTTGTCGTCCGCGTTTGCCGATATGCGCATGGATTCCTCAAACTGCTCCGTCGCCGGGAACGTGATCGACTCCTTGAGGGTGGGCAGCTGCTGGTACTGGGACACAAAGTCGGTGTACACGTCGGTGCGGAAGAAATATTTAATAAAGTCATAGACCGCCTCGGCCTTGGCAGGGTCCTTCTGGGTCTCGGCGTTGATGGCCCAGCCCTGGGTGGTGGGCCCGCCGGTGATGTTGTACTTGCCGTCCTTGCCGGGGATGGCGAAGAAGCCGAACTCAAAGCTGGGGTCAGCCTCGATGATCTGGCTGAACGCGAAGGAGCCGA
Source organism: Oscillospiraceae bacterium (assembly GCA_031556035.1). Lineage (GTDB taxonomy): Bacteria > Bacillota > Clostridia > Oscillospirales > UBA929 > JAVBTT01. The sequence continues at coordinate 26,242 of JAVBTT010000034.1, read as the reverse complement.
TATAGTACATCGCCGCCTGGCCGCTCACCAGAATGGAGGGGCACTGCGCCTCGGTGGTGGAGGCCCATCCCTTTTCAATGTAGCCCTTTTGGAACAGCTCGTTGAGGCCCTCCATGGCAGCCTTTACGTCGGGGTTTGTAAAGCTGACCTTGTCGGAGTAGCGGTCAGAGAGCCAGTCCGGGTTGTTGACCGAGACGTTGTTGCGCCAAAAGTAGCTCCACCAGAAGCCGATGTGCCAGATATCGCTTCCGCCGACCACAATGGGAGCAACTCCGGAATTCTTGATTTTCTCGCAGACCGTGAGGAAATCGTCGTAGACCCTGATGTCCTCCACCTTGATGCCCAGGTCGTTGAAAATCTTCTTGCTGTAAACAATGCCTACCGGATAGCTTTCAAAGAGCGGGGCGGTATAATACTTGCCGTCCATGTCCACCACGGTTCCGAACAGGTCAATGATATCCGAGGGGAGCTCCCCGAGCTTGCCTGCACGGACAAACACCGGCATATCGCGCATCTCAATGACATCCGGCAGCTCGCCCACCGCGTCCAGTGTCTGCAGAGCGTCCAGATACGCGCCCTCGTTGCTGAGCTTTTCCACAATTTTCACATGCTGGTTTTCCTGCATGAACCCCTCAACCCGCGCGTGCATAAGGTCGGAGCCGAGCTGGTCTCCGGTCGCGTACACAATGGTAAGCTCGACCGGGGCCTTGGGGGCTTCGGACTGGCTGGGGGAGGCTGTGGGGGAGGTCCCTCCGGCGCTCACGCCGGAGCTGGCGGGGGGAGTCGCGCTGGGGCTCGTGCTGGCGCAGCCCGCTAGAAGGGCAAGCAGCGTCAGCGTTACGATAAGTAAGGAACACGCCTTTTTCATCTCTTCATACCTCCTATTTATACTGGCTGGAGCAATGCTCACACATAAATATTACCAAGGTATGAACAAAATATATACAGACATTCTTGAGAAAAATGTGGGTAAACTTTAGGCGTTCAAATAATTGACGGCGTTTTGAATCAGCCGCGCGTATTCCGCGCACTGAAGGGCGGACGAATCGTGCCCGGGCATCAGATATATCTGTCTGCCCCTGCCGCAAAGCCGTTCCCAGGCCGCGGGCATCGAAACGCCGTCCTGCTCGTATACCGCCAGAACGCTGAGATTTCCGAGCGCTTCAAAATGGTATGGCTCGTCAAAAATCTCAAACTCCCGCACGCCTGCGGTGACCGGATGATCCTCCACTGCCCGGACGCGCAGCCTGCGGGCCTCCGGGTGGTGCGTGAAGCGCGCCCCCAGTATCTCCGCGAGCCCCGGAGTGTCCTGCAGTGATATCCCGTTATGCAGAATCAGGGCGTTTCCGCCGCCTAGCAGATGGCCGCTCAGCGCGGACGCCTGGGCTACGGTGAGCGGACGCCTGTAACTGTCGACGTAGGAGATGAGCAGGCCGAACTCACGCAGCCTCAAAAAACAGTCGTGATCCTCCGTGAAAAACAGGCTGTCGTCGCACAACAGGCCGCCAAGCGCGGACAGATTGTCCAGCGGGTGATAGGGCGGCTCGGGGCTGCCGACGACAAGTATGGGCTTTTTCATCAGGTGCGCATACCTTTTGGATATTCATTGCACAGGAGCCGTATGGGGGGCTCATCCTCGTCAATGGCCGGAAAGCGTCCCAGCGGCTCGTAAAAACGGTTGTCGGTGTTGTCGTCGTTGCACTGGCTGACCTCGCCAATCAGCACCCTGCCACCGCCCTCCTTCGCCCAGAACGCGTGATACATCCGGGGAGTGAGGGTCACGCTCGCGCCCGGGGGCAGCTCCAGAACCGTCCCGGCAGACACGTTAAGTGCAACCCCGTCACTGACTACGCTGACGTCTGTGTCGGCCAGCCCCTCATTTTCGTCGGCATTGTATAGCTGCATCATGAGGGTTCCCCCGCCCCGGTTAATGATGTCCTCCATTTTGTTCCAATGAAAATGCATGGGGCATACCTGCCCCTCCGCGCTGATAAGCAGCTTCTCCGCGTAAGGCTTGGAGTATTTGGGATTTGTCTGGTTGCCGTTGCGGATGGTGACCAGGGCCAGACCCACGTCGTCAAATCTGCCCAGGCCGTAGTCTGTAATGTCCCAGCCCAGCATATTGTCCCGTATCTCGTCGCACTCCCGCCCCTTGGACATCCAATCCTCCGGGGTCCACGACGCGAACGGCGGCAGGGCAAAGGAGAACTTCTCCGCGAACCGGATCGCGTCGCGGATAATGGCGTTAATCTCCGAACGTTTCAATGTACCGATCCCCTTTCCTCGTCGGCCCTGTCCAAAGGGCCGACGAGCTCATATTTCACAAATTTATACAATGATTCCGGAAATCCACCGGCGACGATTTGCTATATAGTATAATGGTTTTCAAAAAAACGCAATCCGTTTTCTTTTGAGGAATGTCGGTTTTTTTCGCCGGCCTGCCGGAAATCTCGGGGCAAGTTCTTGAATTTACCCACATTAATCAAAAGAAAACAGATTGTGTTTACTGAGATAGCTTTGTATCATATATACTATACTATAAATGTATCTTTATTTATTTTTGTTAATAATTGTGTATTTCGCTGAAGTGAGCCCCGAACCTGGGGCAAGCTTACTAAAAAGGAGGATGCTTATATATTGTTCGGCAAAGAATGGATGGAGCTTCCAAAAAAAGAAAGGAGCGATTATCCCATGAAGACAAAAAAAGCGCTTTCAGTTTTTATCTGCGTGGCACTCGTGCTGTCCTGCTTCCCGCTTCAGGCGGCCCTCGCCGAGGCGGGCGGGGAGGTCGATTTTATCGCGGACGACGCGGGCAGCGCCTATGTGCAGAGGAGCAGCGGGGATACCGTCATGAAGACCTCCAGCTCCACGGACAACAACATCAGGTTCAAAATCATGGTCGGGAACAACGGAAACCGGCACGGCTACCTGCGCTTTGACCTGACGGGGCTTGACACGGTGGGCTACGACATTGACGACATGGAATTCAACCTGTGGTACCGGAAATCACATGACCCGATGACGCTGACGTTCACCGAGTGCGAAAATATGCTGTCCTCTGACGGCTCTGTCAAATGGACTTCGGACAATATCACCTACAACAGCCGCCCGGACGATATCGCGGACTCCCCCACGGCCAGCCTGACAATAACGGGGAGCGGCGAGGGAACCGTGAACGGCAATTTCCACGGCTCGGTTGATCTGTCCGCGATTTTCAAAAACGCGCTGAAGGCCGGCAGAAAAGAGGTCTGTCTCCATGTCTCGGGCGATGGGTCGGGCACCTTACAGTTTTACACGATCCGGACCCATCCCTCCAACCCCGCCGCCCCTCCGCCGACCATGAGGGTCACGCTGGGCGAGCCGGTTGAGCCCCCGCCCCCCGAGCGCTTTACGACAAGGGTGCAGGCAGAGGCCTTTTACAAGAGCGCGGGAAACATCTACATAAGAAATGACGGGGACGTCGTGCCGTGCGGCACGAACAGGACAGCGACGACCGCAGACGACGCGGACATTGTCCTGACCGGCGCGGACGGCGGAAAATACGTGGATTTCAGCGATTCAGTCGCCAGCTTTACGGCTGCGGTCGGCGGCGCCGCCAACACCATCCCCTCCGGGCAGGACAGGGCGAGCTGGAGGGTGACCGTGCCGGAGGCTGGCGTTTACCAGCTTCACTTCGTGTATAACAACCCAGGCGTCAAGACGGGCGGCTACCGCAACGACCGCGACGAGCGCAACTGCCGTGTCATCATCAACGACGATGCTGCGGATTTTACCAACGACATGGATCCCCACTGGGCGGGCTGGATGATCTTCAACGTCTCCGGCTTCAACGACAGCTATGACCCTGAGGCCAACACCGCCTGGGATCCGACCACGGCAAACAGCTGGGCAAACGTGAGAGGCAACACCAGGTGGAACAACAACTACATGACCGTCTGGCTGGACAAGGGCGAGAACACCGTCACCCTGGGCATCGAGGCGCCTCCGGGTCAGGGCGTGTACGACGGGCCCAACCTGGATTATTTCGACGTGACCTATGTAGGCGATACGTGGGCGACAGACGACGAAATCCCCTATCTCAACGACGACTTCGTGTTCGAGCATCCGGGCATTAATTTCACGCTAGAGGACCTGGACAACATCAAGGCGAACAAGAGCACAGCCGATTCGGTATACGCGAAAGGCTACAGTGAACTCCAGAGCGCCATAAACTGGTTTAACAGCAACCCCTCGCAGGGCAATGCTGTGGCCACACTGAACGTAGGGCCTTACAACAACCCGAATATCGGCGGAACTGAAATAACCCGGGGCGCAAGCAAGGCGTATTATTATGCCCTGATGTACTATCTGGACGGCAACCCGGCCTACGCGAAAACGGCGATAAGCGTCCTCAACAACTGGGCCTCGACACTAACGACCATTGTGAAGTCAAATGACATCAAGCTGCGCCTGGTCATTGTTGGGCCGGATTTCCTGAATGCTGCGGAGATATTGAAGTATATCTACAACAACGACCCCAGCATACCGGAGGAGGACAAGTGGTCGGACGCCGATATGGCCGCCTTTGAGGCCTTCATCCGCGAGATGATTCTGGCCCAGGTATACGATTACTATCCGCAGGCCAACGGTAACTGGGACTCGCTGATCGCTTATTTCAACATGGCGCTGGCGGTCTATCTGGAGGACACAGCGTTATTCAACGACGCGCTGAAGCAGCGCTATACCGGGATGTGGCGGGAGGACTACTGCGTTTCAATGGGATGCCTGCCCGGCTATATTTACCCGTGGGGTGAAAATCAGGAAAGCAGCCGCGACCAGAACCACGCCCGGATGGGTATCACCGGGCAGGCCCTTCAGGCAGATCTCGCCTGGAATCAGGGCTTGGACATTTACGGCGCATATGACGAACGCGTGCTGACCGGCGGGCTCTACACCGCCGCGTACGGCTCAATAAGGGACTGGGACGGCCGTTCGGACACATTTATCTCCGACAAGACCAGGACGCAAAACACCAGCATCTGGCCCTTTGGCTTCGAGGCCCTCGCCAACCACTACCAGAATCAGGTTCCAGGTGCCGCCGAGCAAGAGGAGATAGACCTGCTCAATGAGTTCGTCGCCCTGCGGCTGCGCTCAGGGGGCACGGTGAACAACGAGGCCGGGCGCAGAGCCAACTGGTACGCCGCTATGGTATACACGGACAAGCCATACGACGTATCCATCTCCCTGTCCGCCGACAAAAACGTCCTGTCGCGTATCGGCGATTCAATCACCGTCACGGCCGACGTGCGCACAGAATCCAGCCTCAAACGCGTCAACTGGGATATCCCCGCGGAGCTCAAGAGCTGCGTCGCTTATGAGCTCATCGGCGATACGGAGCTCAAGCTGACCCTGACATCAATGCCGGAGGATGAGCTTGCCGCCGACATCAAAGCCACATCCGTCAAGAAGGCTACTGTCACCGACACGATTACCATCCTGATCGCGGAGGGCGGGGTTGACAAGACAGCGCTCGACGCGCTGATCGCCGAAGCGAGGGCCTTGAGGCAGGAGTATTATACCGCGCAGTCCTGGGCAGCGCTAGCGGCGGCTGTTACAGCGGCCGCGCAGGTGAGCGCGGACGCCGCCGCGACGCAGGACGAGGTCGATTTGGCCCTTGAAAACCTTCAAAAGGCCATTGACGGCCTCGTAGAGGGCGCGGTGGCATATCAGCCCGAACGGGCCGATATGGGAAATTACTCCAACAACAGCCGGACAGCGGCCAAGATATTCAGGATGAAGAACACGTCCGGACAGTATGTCAAGGTCGACCCGGCCACCGAAAGCCTGGGGCTCACGGACAACGTATCCGAGGCCTCGACGTTCGCGATGTACGTGCTGGACTACTACACAAATCTGGACTGGCCGGAGTCCAAGGCGAAAGAAGCTTACGGAGCGGGAGTGAGCTGGTATTCAGTCAAGTGCCTGGAGACCGGCAAATACCTGTCCATACAGAACTATTTCACGGCGGAGGAGTTCCTTGCCAACACCCATCAGTACTACAACTTCATTGGCGGAAGCGGGAACCCGAGCACCAACAGGGTATACGAGGTCAAGGCGACGGCCCCCTACCCGAGCTATAATGGGCGTTTCCAGATCGACTACTACGGGATATCGGATTATTTCAGAATTTTCTCGCACCTGAACACCTACAGGGATGACGGCGTGCACAAGTACAACATCAAAATGACGGACAGCACGATGCAGGGCACGGGCAGCGCCGCCCAGAACACCGAATACCGCTTCCTGTTTGAGGATGTGGCCGGAAGCGACCTGCTGGAGGTCAGCCACAGTGTGTCGGGGTCTAACGCGGAGCTGTTCTGGAAGCCCGTGAACGGCGACGTAAATCCGGCTAATTACAGCGTCGAGGGCACGGAGGCGGTCGTCGTCTGTTCCGGCGGCCTGATGCGCGCAACGGTTTCGGGGCTGAGCGCCGGAGCCCACAAGTTCGCCGTAAAATACAGCGGCTCCGGCTATCAGGCGTCGGCTGACGCAGGCGTGCGCATCTTCAACCACCCGGGCGTCCTGCAAAGCACTGATAACCTGGAGCGCATGAGATACGGCGTACAAAACAAGCTGGAGCCCTGGTATTCGGACTACCAGAGACTGCTCAGCAGCGTGCCATACGATATGGCAAGCTTTAATTACACCCCGAAGCCCCTTGTAGGGGTCGGGCGAGGAGGCGGAGAATCCGCCGGCATCGGGGATTTCGAAAAGGGCGGCAACGCCGCGTACTTCAACGCCCTGCTCTGGGTCTGCACGGGGGATGGCCGCTACGCGGACAAGGCGCTGGAAATTTTGAACGCATGGGCCGATACCCTGAAGATCATAGATGGGCGCGACAGGATTCTGGGCGCCGGACTCAACGGCTATAAGTACGCCTGCGCGGCGGAGATTCTGCGCTACTTCGAGGGCGGATACGAGGGCTACGGCGACAACGATTTCAAGGCGATGCAGAATTTTATGCTGAACGTGGTGTATCCCGCCATCATAGATGCCGGAGAGCCTCTGATCGCCAATGGCAACTGGGACGCCGGGGCGTTTGTCACCATGATCTCAATCGGTGTGCTGTGCGACAACAACGACATCTTTGTGCGCGCCACAACCATGTATCAGGATATCCACATCAACGGCTCAATCTTCGCTTATGTCAACGAAAACGGTCAGACGATGGAGACCGGACGCGACCAGGCTCACGCCATGCTTGCCATCGGCTGCCTGGCCGAGACCTGCATGATCGCGAAGAATCAGGGCGTGGATCTGTACTCGCTGTACGACAACAGGCTGGCGAAGGCCTTTGAGTACTGCGCGAAGTACAACCTCTACGCGGCCGAAATGTATCCGGGCGAGACGCAGGTGCCCTTCGGCATCATACCGAACGTCCAGCACGATACCAGCAGGAACTACTACCCGGTCCGCTTCGACAACGACAGCAACGGGCTCAACAGGGGCGAGTTCAGGCCCTGCTTCGAGCAGGGGCTGGCCCTGTACACCGGTGTGGAGGGCGTGGACCTGATCTGGACAAAGAGAGCCGCCGAGGCCACCCGCCCGCAGGGGCTGGTTCACCTCGACAACCTGAACTTCGCCACCCTTACAAATTATAACGGGCAGCCGCTGGACGCCCCGTGCGAGCCTTACTTCCAGCTGCGGACCAGGCTTGAGCCCCTTTACGTGAGGTCCTACAGCACCGCCAGCTCCTACGAGCCGTCGATTTCGTACTACGACGTCGGCGAAAGCGGCGAGGTCGCAACCCTCGTGAAGAAGACGGACGCACCCTTCTTCCGGCTCGTCAACAATGACGACGGCACCTATTCAATATTGCTTCTCAAGACCAACACCTATCTTTCGGTCACGAACGAGACGTCTGGCGGCGGAAACGTCATAAAGGCCGATGCCCCGGCAATCGGAGAGAATGAAAAATTCCTGGTGATATCCAACTGCGTCGGAAACATGCTGCTGGCCTCCCCGAAATACGACAACCGGCTGGTGACGCAGGTGAACATCGGAGGGACAACCTGGCGGACAGCTCAGTACGTCCTCCGCCTCAGCGGAGACAGAGACCTGCAGGACGTGTACTCAAAGGTTGACAACGGCATCCAGGCCGAGAGGCTTTTCTTCATGTACAACACTGAGGAAATAGCGATGACTGGCATAGCGCAGCCGCTGGAGGTCTCCGTATCGACTCCGACTATCGTAGCCAGCCTTGCGGCATACCTCGACATAACGGCGGCGGACGCGCCGGAGGGCGTCGCGCTCAGGGCGTATCTCAAAGTCGGCGACGAGCTTCTCTATGAGACGGCGGTAGCAAACGGCGCGGGCAGGATGTACATACCCGCCGCGCCCGGGGCCGGAACCTACGAGCTTGTGGTCACCTGCGACGGATACGAGGGCTCGTGCGAAATCAAGGTCGTGCCGTACAACACAAACATCTGGGAGGCAAACGCCCAAATTCTGGAAGGCAGGCTGCTGATGCAGTTCAACGACAACGTCGCCCTCAAGAGCGGGAGCGGCTGCGTGAGCATAGGGGGCGTCGGCTACAATGCCAAGGTTCTCGACGACAGGCGGACAATTGAGGTTCTGGGGCTGGACGCCTCACCACTAGAGAGCGGGACAAAGATTACCGTCAAAGGAGTGAAATACCCGGTACTGTTCCCAAGCTACAGCTTCATGTTCACCGTGACCGTACCGTAAAAAGAATCTGATCTGTATTCCCCGCCTTCTGCGGGGAATACAGATGCCTTTGCATGAATTTAATAGTGAAAGAGGTATAGGTATGAGGAAAGCACTGAAGAAAATCGTCGCGCTCATTACGATGATCGCCGTTTTGGCGTCATTTGCCCAGCCCGTTATGGCGGTGGAAAAACAAAACGCTCCGACCGATAAGAGCTTCCTGATCCAGCCGGAAGCCCCCAAGGCCGACGCCGCCTTGCTGGACAGGGTCAACAGCCTGCTCACCGATTTTGAGCCAGATTGTGTCGAGGAAACCTTGAGCGCAGGCGCGCTCACCTTTACACACCCCGGCATCGGCATGAGTAAGAAAATGCTGGACAACATGCAGCAGAATGTCAGGGCGGGCAATGAGCCCTGGGCTTCGGCGTTTATACAGCTGAGCGAAGATTATTACGCCGAGCTTCCGGGCGGTGGCTGGGCCGTCAGCAAAGGATACTGCGCTCCGTATACTGACATGTCCCAGCGCAAGGCCAGCAAAACCCCGAAAATCTTTGTAAACCCCGACAATCCAAGCATGATGGAAATCGGTACCGGGCAGCAGACCTGGGGTCACTACGCCGTGTTCTCCATCCTGCACGACGGGGACACCGCTATGTCCCAATCCATCATGTACTACATCACGGGCGACGAGGTTTACCGCCAAAACGCCATGAAGATTATACGCGGCTGGTCGCAGCTGCGTTCCAGCGCCGGGCCCTTTGACGTGCAGATTCGCGTATCCCTTGGCGTGTATCAGATGGCATTCGCGGCGGATCTTCTCAAGCAGACGCCCTGCGAAGACCCCGCCTCTCCGCTGAACTGGACGGCGGCGGACACAGCCGGCTTCTCAAGCTTCCTGAATATCCTCAAGCCGTATTACAACAGGGACTATCACTTCATGAACCAGCACGACTTCTGCGTGATGGCCACCACGGCGGCTGGCATCTTCCTAAACGACCAAAATCTCTACGCAGCCGGCATTGAACGGACCACCACCAACGACTCGCGCTGCACCCAGTCGGCCTGCCGGGCCGCGGGCGGACACTGCCTGGTCGCGGCTTGCGACCTGAACCGAACCGGCTCAATCAAGTACCAGATCAGGGCAATGGGCAAGAACGACCGGACCGGCTCGGCGCTAGAAACCCCCAATATCCAGGTGGTCGAGATGGGACGCGACCAGCGCCACGCCTGGTGCGACGTGGGTGGTATGGGTCAGGTAGCCATGATGAGCCTGTGTCAGGGCACCGCGGTTGATCCTGTCACCGGAGCCGTCACTCTGTCTGAAAACGCCGTCAATGTTTTTAACTTCCTGGATGACAGGCTTCTCTACGGAGCCAACTACATGGCCAAGTACAATCTGGGCGGGGACGTCACATACATACCGTGCTATAACAACGAGCAGAGCACCGGCGCCATTTGGGATACGATCAACAACGGCGGCGTGAGCGATCCCTCCACCATTACGGTGGGCAAGTCCGGCGTCAACGCCCGCGGGTTGATCGACCCGGTTCTGGGCCCGATTTACAGCTACTACAAGTACATCGAAAAGAGAGATGACTTCGAGACAGACGAGGACAGCAAGTATGTTTCAATCGCCTATAACCACGATAAGTTCTATCCGGAACCCAGCATCGAGGACTTTTGGGGCAACGGCGTCCTGCTGTTCACCCTGTGGAATCCGGAGGAGGAGTATGTGCGCCCGTATAAGGCGCAGCAGAGTGCCTACGTCGGATCCGTTTCTGTCAGCCCTGACTCCTTTATCTCCGCCTACTCCGCCCAAGCTCCATTGACCGTATCCTTTCTGGGAAGAGGCTTTGCCGGGCAGATCGTCGACGTGTACGTGACCCCTGACGGCGGCGTGACCAGGTACGGTGCGACCCAGGCGACAGGCGTGCCGTACAGCGATCCCTACGGGCTGATCGATGCCAGCGGCACAACCACCTTCAGCATTCCCTCGATCCCGCCAGGGATCTACAGTGTTGTGGCCGAGATCGGCGGCAGCGGAGCCACATGCGGGCTGACGGTACTGTCGGACATTGAGGACTACCTATCGGACGCCACCGCAGCTTACGACAGCACAGTGACCTATACGATCGAGTCCAGAAGGCTCTACCTGCAGGCTATGGCCGACGCGAGAGCGGTTGCGGCAGCTCCGGAGTCAACCTACGCCCAGATTTTGGCCGCAGTGGACACCGCCACCAGCGCCGCCAAATGTCTCAAGCCATATCTCAACCCCGACATGGGCGAGGAAGGACTGATAGATTATATCGCTCTCTGGGATATGATCAACTTCTCTCAGTTCCATTGGGTGGACAACACCTACACCCCAGTGCCCTCAAAAGCGAACATGGAGATCCTGATGAACGGCCTTTCGACCAACCACTACGAAATCCGGCCGGCTGCGAGCAGAACCGCAGCCGGGCTCCCGTCGTCGGATCAGACGTTTACACATCCCTACGATACGCGCGCGTCCATCACGATGGATTTCGGGGTCGGTATGGGCGTGATTCTGTCCAAAGCGGAAATACAAGCGCGGGCCAGCTTTGGTGCGCGAACCAACGGCGTGCTGATCCGCAGCTCCGCAAACGGGGGCTGGGGCTCGTCTAACTGGATCAATCTGACCGCAGGCTGCGCGAATAACACGAATTTGCAGACGCCTGCCCTGCTTTCCGAGCATGCGGGCAATGCCTATCGCTTTATCCGTGTTGTCAACCCCAACGGAACCGACGCCAACGCCAACAACTTCATCAGCCTGGCTCAGTATCGGATCTATGGCGATATCGTGCAGATCCCGTACGAGTCCGTGACCACGGGTTTCATAGCAGACACCTTTGTCTCGTTAGATCCGATAAGCGAGGGGGCATCCAGACTAAAGATGCCCGGTGTGCTGGGCTACACGGTTGGCATCGAATCCTCAAGCGACGAGTCCGTCATACAACTGGACGGCACTATCAATACGCCTGTGGGGAATCCGGAGATTACGCTGGTGCTGAAGTTTACAAAAACGGATAACCCTGGTGATTTTGCGCTTACCGGTCCCATTAAGGTGGTTGTGCCAGGAACCGAACCCTCTGTGATTGATCTGGATGTCTCCGTATCAGCCCCGACGATCGTGGCCAGCCTTGCGGCATACCTCAACATAATGGCGGCGGACGCGCCGGAGGGCGTCGCGCTCAGGGCGTATCTCAAAGTCGGCGACGAGCTGCTACATGAGACCTCCGTGGTAAACGGAGCGGGCAGGATGTACATACCCGCCGCTCCAGAGTCCGGAACCTACGAGCTTGTGGTCATCGGCGACGGATACGGGGGCTCGTGCGAGATCAAGGTTTTGCCCTATAACACCAATATCTGGGCGGCCAACGCATATCTGCTGGACGGCAGGCTGCTGATTGGGTTCAATGATGATATTATCCTCAAGAGCGGAACCAAATGCGTGAGTATAGGAAGCGCAAGCTACAATGCCAAGGTTCTTGACGACAAGAGGACGGTAGAAGTATTGGGACTGGATGCCGCCGCACTTGAGAGCGGGACAACGGCTTCCGTCAAAGGGATTAAGTATCCGGTTCTCTTCCCGAGCTACAGCTTCACGTTCACAGTGACCGTGCCGTAAACACATCAACCCCTCTGAAAAGGGCTTGCCGCTTGCAAATTGCAGACGGCAAGCCCTTTAGCTTTACTGTGGACGGCTTTAGCCTGGCCGGAACTGCGCTATGGCTGCTATTGCCCGACCCCATTGCAGACCGCCAACGCCTCCTCGCGCGAAGGCATGGCCGGGATGCCACCCCTCGCTGCGACGCAACGGGTTGCAACGGCGTGGGCAAAAAGGCTTATTTCCTTCGCGTCATCCGGTTTTATGCTGCGGGGGTGCAGGCCACGGTCGAGGAGCCCGCTCAGGAATCCGCCCATAAAGGCGTCCCCGGCGCCTGTGGTGTCCACGACGGGTCCCGGATGGGTGGGTGTATGTATGCAGCCGGACGGCAGGCAAACCGTCGCCCCCCCGGAGCCCTGCGTGACAGCCACACAGGAGGGGCCGCCGAGGAGAAGCTTCCGGCCCCCTGCCTTTATATCCGTTTCGCCTGTCAAAAGGAAAACCTCCTCGTCAGAGACCTTTAGAATGTCCACATAAGGCAGCACTGTGCTTATTTGACGCACTGCGGTCTGACTGTCCGGCCAAAGCGGTGCGCGGTAATTGGGATCATATGAGATTATTAGGCCGGCCTCCCGCGCAAGACGCAAAGCGCACAGTGTCGCCTCGCGAGAGGGCTCGTGAGTCATGGACAGCGATCCGAAATGGAAGATTCGGGAACGCTCAACCATCACACTGTCAAGCTCATCTGCCCGCAGTTGGGTATCGGCGTCGCGCACGAAGGAAAAATCACGCTCGCCCTCCGGGGAAAGAGTGACGAACGCCATGCTTGTGTGTTTCGACGGGTCGGACAGCAACCCCGACGTATTCACTCCGGCCTCATCCAGCGTCCGGCGCAGAAATTTTCCGTTCATATCACAGCCTATTTTCCCTATAAATGCCGCCGGGCGTCCCAGTCTGGAGAGTGAGACGGCGACGTTGGCGGTCGCTCCGCCCGCGTTTTGCTCAAACAGCAGCATACCTGCGGGACTTCGCCCAAAAGGCGTAAAATCAACCAACAGCTCGCCCAGGCATACAATATCAAATTGTTTCATAAGCTCACAACCTTTTTGCTTTATCCTATCATACCGTATCAGATAAATACAAACATGTTTCGATATTTCAAAATAAAACCCACAATTGTCAAAAGTATACCGATTTATTATAGCAAAACAATGCCATATAATGTAGTTGTGAAAAACGCTAAAACAGAGAGATGAGCATAATTAAAAACTGTAAACACATCCAAATTGGAAGGGGGGCTCTTCCAGCTCACACATTCATATTTCCACACAAAGCGCAACGCAGAAACCACACATTAAAAAAACAGGAGGAAAGGGAATGAGTATGAAAAAGCTAAAGAGGGCGCTGTCGGTTTTCATCTGCTTGGCGTTTGTTCTGTCCTGCCTGCCGGCGACTTTCGCCCGCGCGGAAAGCCCCGCGCCTGACGACGACGGGATATATGCCTATCGCCCGACGCCGGGAGATTCTCCCTCGCGGCGGTACACCATGAAGGTCAATGGCACTCAAGTTTTTGTGACTGATTACTCTAAGGTCAGCGTTGACAACGTGAAAAACGACAACGCCGACGTTTCCCGCTTTGTGTCGGAGTCGGCGACACCTGTCATCACACTCACCAACAATGAGCCTGTCACCAGCGTCAAGGTCTATCCCGAGCGCTACTATCCCGCGTCGGCCATTACGGTCGACGGCAATACGGTGACCTTCCAAATGTCTGAACAGCTGCGCTACGCGCTTGTCGAGATCAACGGCAAGCGGCCGGTCCTTGGCATTATCAACGACCCGCCCGAGGATCCCACCACAATCCCCGACCCTAGCGCTCCCAACGTCTTGAACCTCAAGGATTTCAGACCCAACATCGACGACACAGGCATGACCAATGTAAACGCCGAGATCGTCGCTGCAATCACCGAGCTGTACAGCAACCCCGCGTACGACACCCTCTACATCCCGGACGGGTACTATCTGTGCAGCGGAATCTCCCTCCAGAACCGAACCAAGCCCGTCACCATATACACCGAAGAGGGCGCGCGCCTGAAAAGCCAGTACACATTGTCGGGAACCCGCGGGAGCACAAGCTCCGCCATTAACATCCGAAACTCCGAGAACATCGCCTTCTACGGACGCGGCATCTTTGACGCCAACGGCTTTGAGGCCTGGGCCAGAATGACGGGCATCGCGCGGGCGGCGGGCGTCTATGTCGGATACTCGAAGAACATCTCCCTGAACGACACATATCTGCGGGATTCCAGCAACTGGTCCTTTGAGACGCATGCCGTCACGGACGTTAACTATAACAACATTAAAAGCCTCTCCCCCTATTTCGGGTCCTGGATCGACGGCGTGAATATTGCCAGCGGCAAAAATGTTTCGGTGAACGGAGCGTTTACCCTAATGAATGACGACGCCTTCGCCACCGGCCACTACTCAAACGCGAATGAAGGGGATTCCGAGAACATCTCCGTCAAAAATACATTGCACTGGACCGTCAACGCGGGCAACGCCGCCCGGTTCGGCCACAGCACGCTCGGCAACAGCCTCAAGAGCTACTATTTCGAAAACTTCAACGCGGTGAATTTCTGCGCCGGCTTTTTTGGCATCACGGTGCAGAACAACACCGGTACCTACCCCCGCTACGAGGACATCCAGTTCAAAAACTGCTCCTTCGACACCTCCCGGGTTTACACCAACTTTAGCGTTATGGGCGCCTCGGGCGAGCGCGGCGATTCGATCGAAAACGTCGTGCTGGAAAACTGTTGGTTCTCCGATTGGCTGCCCTCGGCGGTAAGCAATGTCAACAACCTGACCCTGAAGAATATTTATGTGGCGGGCGAAAAGGCAGCAAGTTACGGTGCCGCCGCCCTGACGCTCGACAACGTGCTCAATGTCACCACCGACATGGCGGAAGACTTTGCCCCCGTGTTTACCTCGGTGGGGGAGCTTCCCCCCAGCGGGTTGTACCCCCCGGGCTCAGCTCAAGAGTCGTTCGAACCGATATGGTTTCCTCCGATCGGAAAGCTCACGGCCACCGAAGGCGCGCCGGTGGCGTTCACGGTATCGGCCACCGACCCCGAGGGCAAGCCCGTCACTTATGAGGTGGAGGCGGACACCATGCCCGCGGGCGCGTCCTTCAATCCCACCACCGCGGCGTTCAGCTGGACACCCGCGGAGGGACAGTACGGCATGTATCCGGTAACCTTCCGCGCGCACGACGAGTACGCGTACGGAAAGATGACCGTCAACATCTTTGTCGACTCGGACAAGATCGTCAATCTGGAGAAGCTTGACGGAACCGAGATCTTCGGGCGCACCGCGGACCGCAACAACGACGAGCGAAACAACCCCCCCGAAGGAGCCTTTGACGGCGATATTTTGACACAATACTACGGATATATAGACACATGGACCGGCATCAAGTTGGACTCCCCATACCATCTGCTGGGCTTCAGCTACCTGACGGGCAGGGCTAACAACTTCCGTATCCTTGCCAATGAGATCCAGGGCTCGGTCGACGGGGAGAACTGGGATACGCTCGATATCATCTGGGAAAATCCCCCCGAGTGGATTTCCAAAACCGGGGCCGAATCAACCTGGGTGGCTCCGCCCTTGAAGCAGGTCTGGTTCCGGCTGGCCGAGCGCCCGGCCAAGGCGTACACCTATTACAGGATCTGCTCGGGCATGGCGCCCTACTGTAATCCGGGTGAGATCGAGTTTTACGGCGTGGCGGCTGAGAGTGACCCGGAGAAGTATGTCTCCATGGTGCCGACCCCGCAGGACAGCGACCTGATAAACCCAAATTACGACCGCAGCTATGACAACGTGGTCGTGCAAACCGACGGCTTCGTGCATCCGGGCTACATCCTCACCCGCGAAGATCTGAACGTCATGCGAGACATGGTTTGGCTGGGCAAGAGCCCCTGGAAGGAGTCATTTGAACTGCTGATGACCAGCCCATACGCCTCCCCGAGCTACAGGACGCTCGGAGCGTCCCCGGATCTGGTCGGCGAGAGTCAGCTCTATACGATGTTTCAGGATATGACGGCTGCTTTCTACCTGTCGGTCATGTGGTATGTCACGGGGGACAAGCCTTATGCCGACAGGGCCATTGAACTGCTGATGGACTGGTCCGAAACCTGTGTGCAGGACTCCAGAAGAGACCTGATCCGCAACGGCCACGGTATGCAGAAGGCTGCAATGGCCGCCGAGATTCTGCGCTATACGCCCAGCTCGGGATGGAGCAAGGAGAACACCGCAAAGCTCACGGCCTTCATGAAGCTGCTGCAGCCCGGGGTGGATCGGCCGGATGGCTATTTCAACCAGGGCTTGTACGCGCTGTCCGGCTGGATGGGCATCGCCATTTTTACCAATGACAGGGCCATGTATGAGACCGGCGTGGAGAGAGCGGTTCACAACGTACAGGGAGGGAGCAACAACTTCTCGTTTAGCTCGATATTGCTTGATTCCGGACAGATAGTGGAGCTGGGCCGTGATTTTGTACACTCGGTCGACGACGTGCGGTTGCTGCCGATCATTGCGCAGGCCCTATACGCCCAGGGCACTAAGGTCAGGCTGGAGGGCTCGGCTGTTGCCATCACTCCGGACGGTGAGGATCTGTATGAGTTCCAGAACCAGAAGCTGCTCAAGGCTATGGCGTACATCTCCAAGCACGGCCTGGGTCAGGAGGTCGCCTGGTACCGCGAGAACGGTTGGGGCGGCTCAAATGTTCCGTTCAGCAGGATAACAACCGACCGTGCGCCCTTCACCGGCATGATGCCGGCGTACAACCACTACCGCTACATCAAGGGCTACGCGCCGGGCGAACAGAGAACCGACCCGTACATGCAAGACCCCGACGGACGCTACCTGGCTCTGTACGGCGGCGACACCTCCTACAATGCGCTGTATGAGCCCATTGAGACTATGGCGGCCATCGGAGGCATGGAGGGCATGGAGTTTGACTTCCTGGGCTGCGGCGACCTGTTCTTCACGCCGTGGTTCACCGCCGATGGCGGCCCGGGCGCTGGAGCGCCCAACAGGCTACCGGTCGTCGAGGACCTCTATGACGTCTACATACGCCAGGAGGGCGGCATCTTCGACGCCGCCGACTGTGAGTCCACGCCGGGCAATCCGCCCTCATTCGAGTCCTTTACGGATGAGGACGGCGTGGCACGCAACAACCTCGCCAATACCCATTTGTACTCCTGGGTCGCTTACGAGGTCGACTTCACCGACAGGTACGGCTCTACAGTGGAAAAGCTGGTGGACACGTTCACAATGGCTCACTCCCACAGCGGACCTGTCGGAGCCGCCTCCGCGCACAACATGATCATGTATGTGGGTCCCTATGTGGAGAACCCGACCGCGGAGACCTTCGCGGCGGCGAAGGAGATCACCGCCGTGTCCGGCGAGATCGCCAGAAACACATACCGGAACAACGGCGGCTTCTGGACGGACTACATGGCCGACAGCATCCGGCTCAGCAGCTCGAACCCCGCTCTGCTGACGGGCAAAAAAACGGTCTACATGTACTTTACGACCTCCACCTCCAACTATCAGCTCCACACCAACGTGCTGTGGTTCAAGTTCAGCGGCGGATCCGCCAAAAACACGGACGGGAACAGCCCCGCCGACGCCGACGTGCTCAGTGCGTCTGGCGCGGTGAAGGACGGCGGCGGCGTGACGCTGACAGACGGCGGTTCCTTCGGGTTTTACAACCTCGACTTCGACAAGGGGTTTGACGCCTGGAGCTTTACATATCAGGCCTCGGGCGGCGGCTCGCTCAAGCTTGTGACGGGTGATCCGAACAGCGGCACGTTGGTGAAGACGATGGAGATTGAGGCCACGCAGGGTGTTGTGACCACGGAATTTGACCACACCGGGCAGGTTTCCCCGCGCGGTCTGCACGACGCCTACATGGTTTATGAGGGCGAGGGGAGCGTGACTGTCACGTCCTTCCGCTCCCGCGACGGGAAGGTCTTTCTGCCTCACAGCGGCGACTCCTACCGCAACGTGGCCTATGGCAAGGCCGAAAAGGCAGGCGACGGCGCCGCGAAGCTGGCCGTCCTACCGGGGGGCCGCACGCGCGTCGGATACTACTTCATCCCATTCCTGGAGGGGCCGAAGACGTTGAACATCCGCGTGAGGAGCGATGTTGCGGCCACCCTGACATTCAGTATGCTTGAAAGCCTCGGCGGAGCCGTGGCAAGATTTGACGTTCCTGACACCGCTGGCATCAGCGCGGACGGATGGACCAGTATGCAGTATGTGCTCGGCGCGGCTCACAGCGCGCTGAAGGCCGATCAAAACATCATGCTGACGGTCACGGGCGACGAGGCCGGGACTGTGGAGCTGGATTCCTGGTGGCTGAGTTACGATGTCTTTGAGGCGCCCGAGTTCACATTGTCCCCCGACCTGAACGATCTTGTGCTGTTCCCGGGCCTGAGTCTCGAGCTTGAGATCGCGGAAAAGGGCGGCAGCCCCGTTGTCGTGGGCGCGCTGCCCGCAGGCGCGGGATTCGCGGACGGAAAACTGGCCTGGACGGTGACGGAATCCGACGTCGGCGCGGGCGTCATAACCTTCGCAGCCTCAAACACGGGAGGCACCGCCACCTTCAACCTCCGTTACACGGTTTTTGAGAGCCTGGAGGCCGCGCTCGCCGAGGCCAGGGTCCTGTACGACGAGACGAAGACCTATACAATCGAGTCAAAGGTCAGATACCTGAGCGCCCTGGCCGACCTGAAGAGGGCGGTGGCTCGTAGCGCCCCCTACCAGACAGTTTATGAGCTGATTGGCGCATTTAAAGCCCGTGCTTCCGAGCTTCGCGTGTTCGAGCCGGTGTCGGAGGGACTCATAGACTACATACAGCTCAAGGATTCCATCGCATTTTCGATTTTCCACGGGCTGAACACAACGATCGACGGGGTGACCTACAATGGCCCGATCAGCAGCCAGAGCTACATACTCAACACCCTCGACATCTCCAAGCTGATAGACGACACCTCCGGCACCTATATTGAAATCAGGCCGAGAGCTCCGCGCGAGGTAGAAACTGCGACCGACACAAGGGCGCATATCACGATGGACTTCGGAGCCGGCGTGGGCGTAATCCTGTCCAAGACAGAGGTGCAGGCGAGGCAGGGCCAAACCGCGAGAACAAACGGGGTTTTGGTTCGCGGTTCGAACGACGGCGTAAGCTGGGTCGATTTGACGACCGCCTTCTCAAACACCGCGCCGCTTCAGACGCGGGAGGTGACAGACGAGACGCCTTACCGCTACATCAGGGTGGTCAACCCCAACGGAACCGACGCGAACGCCAATTACTTCCTGAGCATAGCGGAGTACCATATCTATGGAACAACCGTGCAAAACCCGACCGTTACGGCGGCCGACGTCGCCAACGGCATCACCTCGGTCAGGACTCCCGGAGGAGGAGAGATCGCGCTGGAGCTTCCCTGGGTGCCCGAGGGCTTCGGGATTTCTCTCAAGTCCTCGTCGGACGAAAGAATTGTTGCGCTCGACGGCGAGATCACACCTCGCCCTACCGATACGGTTGTCAACGTGGTGTTCACCGTGACCAAGGCCGGCACAGCCGAATCAGCCGATACGGTTTCAATCCCGGTGCTTGTGCCTGGAACAGGCATGAACGAGCTGAGCGTCAGCGTATCGACCCCGACCATCGTGACCACGCTGGCGGCTCACCTCAACATCGCGGTGGAGAACGCGCCGGAGGGCGTCGCGCTCAAGGCATACCTGATGGTGGACGGAGAGGCGCTCCATGAGACAGCCGTGGTAAACGGCGCGGGCCGCATGTACATATACGCTGCTCCCGGGGCCGGAACCTACCAGCTTGTGGTTATCGGAGAGGGATACGAGGGCTCGTGCGAAATCGAGGGCGTACCCTATAACACAAACATCTGGGAGGCAAACGCCCAGATTCTTGACGGCAAGCTGCTCATCAGGTTCAATGACGATATCGTCCTCAAGAGCAGCTCCGGCTGCGTGAGTATCAAGGGCGTCAGCTACAACGCGAGGGTGCTCGAGGACAAGAGGACCATTGAGGTTCTCAAGTTGGACGCAGGCCCCCTTGAGAAAGGGACAAAGATTTCCGTCAAGGGTGTGAAATACCCGGTGCTGTTCCCAAGCTATAGCTTCACGTTCACCGTGACCGTGCCGTAAAAGGGCTTATGACAGACTGCCCCGCCGGGGGCAGTCTGTCAATTCTTATACAAAGGGGTGCACCCGGAGAGGAATAAACATTAAATGAAAAATCTGAATAAAGCGATTTCGATTTTCATTTGCATGGCGTTTGTTTTGTCTTGTCTGCCGGCGGCTTTTGCGGAGACAAAAGAAAATTCTGATTTTATCGCAGACAATATGGGCAATCCCGGACTGGAGACAGGCGATAACGGGAGATATCTGGACAAGATTGTTTTCGCAGACGATCAATCGGAACAGGCTCACAATTTTTACAGCGACGCTTCAGAAATTGTCGACAACGCCACAACAGGGGAGAGGGCCAGAAAAGCTATGCCTATGACTCCCGCAACCTGGCGTGCCGGGGACATGTCGTTCACGATGAAGGTCGACCCGTATCTTCAGAACTATTTAAGCGTCAAGTTCTGGGGCGAGGACAGAGCCCTTGTCAGCCTCGTGATGGTGGACGGCGAGATGATATCGTATCGCAACGAGAGCGACCGCATGCCGCTCAACTACGCCTATAACAATCCCCTGCCGGGGCGCTACTACTACAGCACTGTGCTGTTGCCCCTGGACAGCACAAACGGCAAGGAGGAAGTTACCATCACGATCCGATCCGGCAGCGGAGACTTCTCGGGAAATGTAAGCGGCACCTCCAGGTCGGCAGGCTTTTACAACGCCTATACCCACATTCAGGCGTATCTGGACGTTTCGGGGGAGACGCAGGGTAACGCTCTGGCCTGGTCCTCCGCCCTTCCGGGCGGTACTTCCAGAAGCGAGGCCCAGATAAGGGGCAGGATCGACACATACAACTCAACGCAGCGGAGCCACTACAACGCCCACAAATCAACTGTGGACGGTGGCGCACCACTGAACATCAGACGCTATTACGACCATCTCAAGCAGTTTGCGGGCTTTGTGCAACACGGGCAGTTTTCCGCCAGCAACGAGGAGACGGCCGCAGACCTTGAACGCATCTTTAAGACTATCGATATTTACGTGTCCCGGTATTACGCGGACGTCAGAACCACGGGAAGAAACGACCACCAGTCCGACTGGGGCGGATACTATAGCCCGCTGGGCGAAGCCCTGTATATGGTTCAGAATCAGATATTCGACGATTCGGTTTACGGAAAGGCCAGGTTTGAGGAGTTTTTACGGCAGCCGGTCACTTTTAACACCGAAGAGGGCGAGTACTCCCTCTCCAGTAGAGACGTCGACGGCAGCCACATTACCCGTTTTGAGGCGTGGGAGCGCTGCCTGAAGGCGACCTATGATTTCGCGCGATCCAGGCTGTCGTATATATACAACCAGGCCATGTTTACCTATGAAGGGGCATGGAAGGCACTCGAAGGCCTAAACGTTATCGGATCCCAGATTTTCATGGCCGAGGGCGGCAAGGACAAAAGTCAGCGCATCCTGCGCGAGTCGCTGGGCATTGCGCCGTTTCTGTATGAGGAGATTCTTGTCGGGACAAACGGAGAGTCCCTTGACCTGTACCACGATCTGTTTAGGCATGACACGGCTCTGACTGTCACCGCGGACTGCGTGAATGTTGTCATGAGGGGCATGGCGCAAAGCAAGCTGGGTGAAAATGGCGAACAAGTCCGGGCCAGGCATCTGGGCGATCACTATACCGTCGTTTCCGAGGGTGGCTTCACTCGGGAGAACCAGTATGTTGGCAGCTACGGCGAAGTGGGGAGCCAGTATTTTCCTGAGTATTTCTTCAAGACGCTGAACCAGCCGGGTGACCAGAGGCTCAACGACGATATTCTCAAGATAGCCCTCAAAAACATTAACGCCCGGGGATACGCCCGTTATTCCTCTGTTTCAAGCAACCGGCGCACTGTTTTAATGGAGCAGACCCTAGACGAGCGCAACCCCGCGTGGCCTAGCACCACCGGATACTCGGGCCGAGCAACAACGCTGTTCCCGTACGCGTCCCTGGAATGGCATATGGCCAACAACGAGGAGAAATACGTCGGCACGGAGTGGGACGAGTACTGGGATTATGCGGCCAAAGCGGTTGGCTTTGTTCAGCAGATGATGGCGGATAACCAGTTCTACGATGCGATCAACTCAAACATCAGCACGGTCAATGCGGAACCTAACGTCATCCGCAGGAACTACTTCTTCACGGAGACTTATGAATATGTGACAGGAGACAGGGCTGGATTCGATCGCTTCGACAGCGCTTCGGCCAAAAAGGTGTTCCCTCATACGGACTTCAACATCTACTCCCAGGAGGAGATACAGAAGCTGCTCGGCACAACGGACACCAGCGCCTACGACCAGTTTGCCTGGGTAGACATAGACACGCTGTTTGTAACACTCAAGGACGAGAATACCAGCTTGCTTGCCAACCTGATGTACCAGAACAGGGGCTTTGCCGGAACCGGCCTTGCCCACGTCATCACAAAGCAGGATGGCAAGGAATATGAGACGATCGCGCAGATCGCCACAAACAGCCAGTTTGCTTACGAGGGCTATACACTCAGGCCGTCCGACCTGCATCGCAGCTTCGCGAAGTTCCCTCAGCCCAACGCCACCGTCCCCTTTGCGCTGACAGGCGAAATACTCCCCAACGCCTACCGTCCCGGCGTGGGTTTGGTTGTCCGCGAAAACTTCAATGAGGATCACGGCTATTCAGGCTATCCCGATATGAGCGTTTCAAGGTATGGGAAATACCTTATGCTGATCAATACCACCCGGGACGTGTTTGAGAACGCCCGGAGCTACGCCGTAGAGTTGCCCGATGGCTTTTCCGGAGACAGTGTGCTTGATCTCGTCAGTGGGGAGCTGATCCCCGTCGTTGACGGGACTGTCGTCGTACCCCGGAAAACCGCTTACGTCCTAAAGCTACCGGAAGCAATCCAAACTCAGTTTAAGCCCTCCCATGTTGATTTCGTCAAGGCCGTTGCCGGTGCAGATGACGGTGGCGCGTACGCCGGAATCCTTTGGAAGCTGGCGTCCGGAGGGGAGAGCTACACCATCAGCCGCTGTGAAACCGAGAACGGAGAGTACTACGTTGTAGCCGAAGGCGTCAAGGGGAGCTACTATGAGGACAGGACCGTCACGGTCGGCAGTACTTATTATTACAAGGTCTGCGCAGTCAATAAGAATGGGGCTGGATGGATATCCTACCGTGCCAAACTGGATTGGACTGATGCGGATGAAATGGTGTCCGGCTGGTTTAACTCTGCGCTGTGCGATGCAACGGCCGGACAGGTCGGTGTAGAGGGCGTCTCCATCTCAATTGCTGGGGCCTCCGGTACGGGGCTGGGCGTCGGGGACGATTTCGTCCTTGCGTTGCGGGATATCAACGATTCCCTGCAGCTTGTCAGCCGGCTTCAGACCGGAAGTTTTGAAATCCAGGCAAAGATGTCCGGGATTTCCGGAGCGCTGAACGGTTTGATGATCCGGGAGGATTTGGGCTCCGATTCCCGCTATCTTTACTTTGGGGCCGACAGTGCGGGTACGCTGGTGCTTGCCGACCGTACAAAGGAAACGCGCTGGAACAACAGTACAGGCATGGGCAGCAGCCCTTCCAGGAAACGCATTGAAAAGCTCAATATCATAGAATATCCCTATCTCAGGCTAGCGCGGGATGCGGGCGTGCATATGGTATACGCATATGTGTCCAAGGACGGCAAGGCATGGCGTTTGGCCGGGCAGGCGGACATCCCGATGCTCCAAACCGTGTACGCAGGCGTGGCATCCGCTGGCAGCGCGACCTTCGGTGATGTCTCTGTAGAGGAGTTCACTCCGTATACTGCCCCCGCGCCGGTGGCGTTGGAGGCGTTCGTAAGCCTGACAGAGGACGAGGCTCAAAAGCCTTACATCGACGTGTCATGGAGCATGCCCGTCAGGACAGCTGTCTACATGGTCGAACGATCAGTCAATGGAGGAGAGTTTGTAACGCTTGCCGATGTGCAGACCGCTGCAGTTTATGTCGACAAAGATCCGGGGATTGAATTTGGGGAGGTTTATACATATCGCGTTACCGCAATAGGGGAGGACGGACAGAGAGGTCTGCCCGCCGAGGTCGCATTGACGGTGGCGGCTCCGTCCATCATTGATGTGATGAATGAAGCGGTCGGGTTTGACGAGGCCTGCCCGTTCACTGGGTCACAGTCCGGCTTGAGTCCCCAGCAAAAGGCCGCGCGCGTATTCCAGTTCAATACACCCGCCGACGGCTCCAGCAGTTCCGAATACATCGAAATGGCCAACTTTAGCAACATAGGGGGCAGCGTATATCTTTCTGTTGACTTTGGCGAGGGGAAGGCCGTTAAGATCGACCGTGCGAAACTGTATCCTCGCACCAACCAGGCTGGGAGAGCCTTTACAACGGCAGTTTGGGGTTCCAACGACAATGTAAGCTGGACCAGGATCACCACGGCGGCCGTTTCATCCAATACATGGCAAACCCTGACAGGCATTGATCCCGATACGGCATACCGCTACATCAAGGTCGACAACAACACCGTGTGGTGGGGGAATTTCTGCCGTCTTATACTCTACGGAGAGGTAACAAGCGCGCAGCCTCTGGAGGTCTCTGTATCGACCCCGACTATCGTGGCCACGCTTGCGGCTCACCTCAACATAGCGGTGGCGGACGCGCCGGAGGGCGCAGCGCTCAAGGCGTATCTCAAAGTCGGAGGCGAACCGCTCCATGAGACAGCCGTGGTAAACGGCGCGGGCCGCATGTACATATATGCTGCTCCCGGGGCCGGAACCTACCAGCTTGTGGTCGCCGGAGAGGGATACGAGGGCTCGTGCGAGATCAAGGTCGTGCCATACAACACGAACGTCTGGGAGGCAAATGCCCAAATTCTGGACGGCAGCCTGCTCATCCGCTTCAACGACTATATCGTCCTCAAGAGCGGGACCGGATGTGTGAGCATAAGGGGCATCGGCTATAGCGCGAAGGTAATCGAGGACAGGTGGACGGTCGAGGTTCTGGGGCTGGACGCCGGTACACTTGAGAGCGGAACAAAGATTTCTGTCAAGGGCGTGAAATACCCGGCGCTGTTCCCAAGCTACAGCTTCACATTTACTGTGACCGTGCCGTAGAAGGAATCTCTTAATAAAGCAAATTTCAAGCTGGCCTCACAGCAATTCCGTGAAGTCCATTGCTCGTTATAAATTTTGTGAAATTCAGTGGATTATATTTTTCGCGGCAAAACAATATTTTACTATTATAATTGCATATTGAAAGGGCAAAATGCGCGAAAGCGCGTCAGACCGATGACAAACTGTAGTTTGTCATCGGTCTGAGAACTCCGCCTGTGTTTCCACGGGCGGAGTTCTAATCAAAATTCATAGTGCGACCACATCTGATGATTTTTACAGCCTTTTCTTCCTCATGCACCGAGTAAACAAGCCTGTGCTTGATGTTGATTCTGCGTGAATAGGTGCACAGTAAATCGCCCTGCAGCTTTTCATACGGCGGCGGCGCCTGAAACGGGTTCTCCTTAATGAGCGCGGTGAGAGCCTTTGCTTTGCCGTCAAGCTTTGCGCCTTTGAGCTTTTCAATATCCTTGACGGCGTTTTTCGTGTAAAAGACGGAGTACACTACCACTCCACCTCATTTTCCGGCACGCAGTCCTCGAGCGGAGTCTTGATACCCTCGACGATACGCTCCTTCATCTTTGG
>JAVBTT010000010.1:0-108612 GCA_031556035.1 Oscillospiraceae bacterium | reverse complement strand
GTCCACCCGTTCCCATTCCGAACACGGAAGTTAAGCTCGCTTACGCCGAAAATACTTGGCTGGAGACGGCCCGGAAAAATAGGTCGGCGCCGACTTTCATTGCTTTTAACGGACAGACCTTAAAAAGGTCTGTCCGCTTTTCGATTTATACGCATCTCACGTTAAAGAGTAGATGTATAATACAGGCAAAGCTGATGATGCGGCTTTGCTTATTTTTCTGCGATTGAGCTAAAAAAGTCGACAAAATTGAACTCTGTGATGATTGCGTGATGATTACGTGTTGATTGCAGGTCTGTATTGACGTCGCGAATCGTACGTGTTAGAGTAAGATTATGGGGCAATGCTCGGAGGAACAGCTTATGGCTTTCAGGGAGAAGATCAATACTCTTCTGACCGTATTCCGTATGAATAACGTCACCTTGGCCAGGGGGATCGGAGTCGATCCCTCCCTTGTCAGCCGCTGGCGTAACGGAGACCGCGTCCCGGCGAAGCCTGAGCGCGCCGCTAGGGACATTGCGGCCTTTCTTTCCGGAGCCCAGGCGCTTCCCCTCGATCTGAAGCAGCTCGAGGGAATCACGGGCCGGCACTGCGGAAGCGCGGAGGAAACGGAAGACTCTGTCTACAAATGGCTCTTGGAGCCTGAGTCAAAGCCCGTCCAAAGATTTCCACCCCCAAGGGCGTCGGAACTGGTGCGGGTCTTTTCCGGTTTTCTGTCCGGTGACAGTCCAGTGCCGTCAGGGCCGCTTAACCTGTGGCCGCATGTTCAGAAGGGTATTCCGTCCGAACACGAGGTCTTTTTCGGCAACAGGGGAAGAAGGCAGGCCGCCGTTAATTTTATGCATGCTGTTCAATCCGTTTCAAAGCCGGGTGATGTATATCTTTCGGGCTGGGCGGATGCCTCATGGCTTGAGGATCGGGAGGAGTTCGCCGAGCTCTGGTTGCGTTGTATGCAGATGATTCTGCAAAACGGACACCGCCTGCATCTGCTCTCGCCCCCCATACTGTCGCCGGTGGCGCTCTCCTCGCTGCTCAGGCTGCCTCTGCACCATCTGGGAAGCTGCGTGATGTACACCGCCCCGGCTCAGGACTCGACCATTATGATGGTTGGCAAGGGCATGGGAGCTGTCATTTCCTATCCGGACACAAGGGAAACCACCCTGTTTTTCAGGACGCTGAACGACTCCCTTTTCTTCGACAGCATGGTCTCCAGAATATTCGAGTCCGGAAGTCCTCTGCTAACGACCTGCGGGAAACCGCGGGAGGTTGCCGAAAGGTCGCTGTTGCTTGAAAACGGCGAGGGAAATTTTTTCTCTGCGGGCGGGTCGCTGGGAGTGCACAATATTCCGGCGGACATCATATACGCCGCGCTGGAGAAAAATCTTCCTGCGGATGAGGCCGGTCGAATGGCCGAGCTATTTAAAAAGCGGAAGGAGGCGCGCGAGTCCTCACTCAGGCGCTATGCCTGGGTGGAGCTGCTGCCGGGATCCGTGCTGGACGCTATATCCCTCAACGGCTCCTGCCGGATTGGCGGCTCGCAGCTCGCGCTGGGACAGGACGTCACTCTTTCGGGCGCTTCCCTCAAAAGGACGCTTGATAATATACTGGATAGGCTGAGGAACAGCCATCGCTTTCACATAGCCGTTTCCGACGAGGAATTATCAGGGCTCTCTATTTTGTACAGAGAGGGCGCTGGAGCGCTTTTCTGTCCGGAAAAGCCCAGAGACGCGCTCTGCGCCGCGTACATGGGCCCTTCCCCGCTGCTGGAGGGGCTGTCCAAATGGTTTTCAGACAAGGCGCTGGAGAAGTCGGCGGCGATAAGGCGTGTAGAGGCGGCGCTTGAGGGGATATAGCCCAGCGGGAGCATGGCATCACGCGAGGTGCGGAGCCGGGCGGGTGCCGCCGTGGCAGGAGCAGAATTTGTTTCTGCCTCCATAGGGCGAAGGCGGGTACTGGGAAAATCCCACCGTCTGCGGACGGTACAATAAGGAGGACTGGTACATGAGGGCTGTTTTCACAGAGCACCCGATGCTGGATCGGGAAATCCTTTTCAAGAGCGTGTACGACTGGATGGCCGATGAGCTGAAGGGCCAGGGGGTTGACGACGTTGTCCGCGCTTCCGCGGGGGAGGGCGCGGGGGACATGGTTGTGGAGCATCCGCAAGTGCGCGGGCTTCCCGTCACCAGCTCCGCGGAGCTGGCAGCGGCGCGAAAGGCGCTTCAGAGGGAGGTAAACCTGGAATTCATGGAGCGCGGGGCGGACGTGCTGGACATCGACAGCGCGTTTATCCACCCTGACACCGTTATCGGCGAGGGTACGGTCATATATCCCCATGTTGTGATTCTGAAGGGTGTGCGCATAGGCGCGGGCAGCCGGATAGGCCCGTTCGCATATCTCCGCCCTGGCACCGTTGTTGGCGACGGGGCTAAAATCGGCGATTTTGTGGAGCTGAAAAACTCCAACATCGGACACAAGACCAGCGTCAGCCACCTGACCTACATCGGTGACGCCGACATCGGAGATCGCGTAAATGTGGGCTGCGGTGTCGTCACCGTGAACTATGACGGTGTCAACAAGCATCGCACCACAGTTAAGGACGACGCGTTCATCGGCTGCAACACAAACCTTGTGGCTCCCGTTACCGTGGGGAAGGACGCGTACACGGCGGCGGGCTCGACCATAACCGGCGAGGTTCCCGACGGGGCGTTAGGCATTGCCCGTGCGCGGCAGGTCAACAAGGAGGGCTGGCTAAGCCCCAAGAAAAAGCAGTAGTAATGGTATAAGCTACAAGGTGCCCTTGAGCCGTCTGCGGTTCAAGGGCACCTTATAGTATTACTCTCCGCGCAGCCTGCGCAGTTTTTCGGCAATGCGGGCCTCCGCAGTCTCCCGGATTTCCGGTGCTGGTACGAAGCCGTCGGGCGTCTCCCGGATATAGTCCCCCTCGCGCACACCCCCCGGCAGCCGAGAGAGCTCCACCTCTCTCGGAGAACGATCCTCCCCGAGCAGGATGGCGAGGCAGCCCTCAAATCTGTCCACACAGTACGTCATCTCTCTGTCTCCACCTTCAGCTCTCCGCCGGGTGAAATTGAAATCGTGACGCTGCCGCTGAGATCGGTGCGGTAAACCTCCACCCCGGCGCCTGCCAGCTTCCCAAGGGTCGTCTCGTCCGGATGCCCGTAGCTGTTGCCCGCGCCGCAGGATATAAGAGCCACAGACGGGCGTACGGACGCTAAAAACTTGTCGGACGTCGAGGTGTCCGAGCCGTGGTGCCCAACTTTAAGCACATCCGCGCGCAGATTTAGGCCGCCGCTCAGCATCTCGCCCTCGGATAGCTCCTCCGCGTCGCCCGTGAGCAGTGCTGAGCGCCCGGCGTAGTCAAGCCTGAGCACTATGGAGGTGTTGTTGAGGTTTTTGTACTCGTCCTGAAGCGGCGCCAGCGCCTGTATCTTGGCCTCACCCAGCGTCAGCTCGTCCCCGGATTTCAGGGAGCCGAGGGACAGCCCCGCCTCCAGAGCGGCGTCAAGCACATCCTCGTATACGTTTGTCGTATTCCCCTGGAGCGGCATGTAAAACTCGCTGACAGGGAAAGCCTGTATCACGGCTGCCATGCCGCCTATGTGGTCCTCATGGGGATGGGTGCCCACCAGTATGTCGATTTTATCGACCCCCATGTCCCTGAGCCCGGACACCAAGCTGTCCGCCGTCTTGCCCCCTCCCGCGTCGACAAGCATGACGCTCCCGCCAAGCCGCACCAGTATACTGTCCGCCTGCCCCACGTCCAGCGCGGTTATCTCAAGCGTATTCTCTCCGGCTGGATTCAAGGGGGTTGGAGAAGTCTCCCGGCTGTTTACCAGCATAAAGGCCGCGAAGCAGGCCAGCAGGGTCAGCAGCGGCAGTAAATACGAGGATGCCGATTTTTTAGAGCTTCTGCGAGCCACCGTATCTCTCCTTCAAAAAAGCAATCATCGCGGCTATCGCGTGCCTGTCGCAGGACGGCAGGGGGTGGTTCGCGGCGGCCTTTATCTCATCGGACGCGTTTTCCGGCGCGAAGCTCTCAAACGCGAGCATCATCTCCAGATCGTTGCCCGCGTCGCCCGCGGTGTAGACATTGGCGGGGTCTATCCCGAGCAGCTCCGCAAGCCACCTGACTCCGGAGCCCTTGTCGGTGCCCTTGTTCTGTATCTCAAGCATGTATTCGTTTGAAAAGACCAGGCTGGCGGCGTCGCCGTACCTCTCCCCAGCCCAGGCGCCTATTTCAGCCACAAGCTCCGGCTCATCCACAAACAGCACCTTGATCCAGCCCTCCGCCACGGCGTCCAGCGAGGGCACCACCGCCCCGGTGCAGCGCACATAAGCCATATGGGAGGCGATGGCAGGATTTGAGTTGATTATGTACTTGCCCTGCGCAACGTGCACCTCCAGTCCCGCGCCGGGAAACTCCCGCGCGATGTCTTTCGCGGCCGCCCTTGTCGCGGGGCTGAGCATGTCGGTGAACAGCGCGCTGTCCCCAGCGTAATCGAAAATCAGACCTCCGTTGGAGAGCACGGCCGGGGCGTTGCTGAACTCCCACGGCTTGAGGCATTCTGCGCCCGCGCGGCTCCGCCCGGTGGCGACCGCGAATTTGCCGCCCTGGCTCATGTAGAATTCAAGCGCTGAGCGGTTTTCTCGCGACAGCTCGTGGTTCTCTCCCAAAAGGGTGCCGTCCAGGTCGGATGCGATTAAGACGCCGTCAAAAATGCCCAAAAAAATCAACCCTTATAATTAATTATATGCGCACCCGCCTTTTGTCCAGCCCGTAAAAGAGAACCTTGCTCCTGACAAGCACCAGCGCCACAGCCATGCATATCGCGGTGTCGGCAAGCATGTACGCGCCGTTATACAGCAGCGAGTAGAGCGCGGCGGGCATTCCCTCTATCGCAGAGCCCCATATGACCAGCCCCGAGACGTAGTGGCAGAGGAACCGCAGACCGGCGCAGACCGGGACGGCGGTCAGGAAACCCTTGTTTGTCCTCGGGAAAAACGAGGAGACGCCCAAGACGCCGAACGCAAGCACATAGTCCAGCATTATCATCACCGCAAAGGAGAGCGCGGTGTTCGCGGGGGTTGGCCACAGGCCCTGGAGCATCTGGAGCCCGCCGTAGGCAAACGCTCCGATTAGACCGTAGGTCTTGCCGTTGCGTATTCCGGCGAGCATCACCGGGAGCATTGAAAAGGGGGTGACCGCGCCACCCAGGGGCATTTTCAGGGGCTGGATAAAGCTCAGCGCGTACGCTATCGCGATGAGGAGCGCCGTCTCGGTCAGCGCGGCGACCTGAAGCCCGCGTTTGGATTCCTGCTTAAAAGACAAAAGGGAAACCTCCTTCTTGCGAACGGAATTTCCCTTGAACATATTTGCCTACGCCCGCATTACCGGGATCAGGTTCAAGGGTCCGGAGCGGCAATACGCCCCGTCTCAGCCGACTTGTGCCAGCACCCCGTTCAATTTTGACTAGAGTCTATCACAGGGAAGCCGCCGCTGTCAAGTGCCGAAGCCATCGCAATCACGACAAACGCATGAATGAACAAATAGCTCATCTCCTCTTTAAACATGGGATTAGTATTAGCATGGTTGCATCTTGCACACCAGGGTCAGGGGTTATCTGCTATTAAACGAAGGCAAAAGCCGCCCTGACCAGAGCGGCTTTTGAATATTGCAGTTCTTCCTTATCCTTACCGTGCAAATAAGCTCAATACATATTTTATATCTATATGGTGTGGAGGCGTAATTTCCTCATTCTCTCTGCCGAGAGGCGGAATCATGCGGCGGGACGCCTTTGAGAATATCCCGCACCGGCATCTCGAGTATGTCGGCCAGCGGAATTTCCTCGTTGTTCTCCTGAAAAAGCTCCGCCAATAAAAGAACACCGGATGAAACGCCCAAG
The DNA here is from genome assembly GCA_031556035.1 of Oscillospiraceae bacterium. Taxonomy (GTDB): domain Bacteria; phylum Bacillota; class Clostridia; order Oscillospirales; family UBA929; genus JAVBTT01. The sequence goes on along the minus strand of JAVBTT010000010.1, from coordinate 102,694 downwards.
TACTCGGCCTTCTCCCTCAACTCAAAATCACAAGAGCTGAGGAGAATCGGATACTGCCGCTCGGCGTCGTCAAGCAACGGCTGCAGCCTGTGCTCAACGGCGGCGCATGCCCGTTCATTCCTGCCAACGACAGTTACGCAAATTTTAACGCCGTTTTCGGGCGCGTCAGATATGTACTCGAATTCGTTCATCTTCCTAACAATATCGGATACAACACGCTCGGGCGGTCCGCGGAGATCGAGACCGTCCAAAATGACTTCTCCTTCCGGATTGAGCGCGCGCGCTGACCTGTAGAGGTTGAAAACATTAAAGGATATTTCAACGCTTGGGCTTACGTCAACGCACAAATAATAAGAGCTAACGCCAAAAACAACGGCGAAAGCAACAGCCAGAAGGACTATAAAGCTTGCGGCAACAGACACAGACACCTGGAAACGGCGAGAAAGAAAGAAGGGGAGATCCACCTCTTCCGCAACGCTGCGGTTTCCAAGCCCCTTGACCCGACGAAATATCCCGTCCCGATCGAGTACATAGGTCCGGTTCTTCTCGTGGTACAGGACTATACCTTTCATAAATCCGACTTCCTCACTCGAATATATTCTGAAAGGTAATCATAGTCTCCCACCGCGATAAGAACCGAAGCTACTATATATTTTCGAGCGCGCTCGATCTTTTTTTGAGGTGTTTTCGTGAGCTGGGATATTTTTTTTATCGGAAAATATTTTTTGACGAGTACTGTATTCAGTATATCGGTGTCCGTGAGCACGGTCTGGGCTATCTCCCTGTACAGCTGAATCAGTGCCTTGTGCTTTGGGGACTCCCTGAGCAAATCCTCAAGCTCAATGCCCCAATCGCTCAGTTCGCGCCTAAAGGAGTCAATCTCGTATCTGAGCAGTTCCTGTTGCACACTGAAGTTAAAAACCTTTATCGCGGACTGCATAACCGCCGGGTTTTCGCTTCCCCCAAACTCGTCTTGAATGTCAAGCGGGACAGAATGGGTTTCCGACTTGAACTCACGACGGGCAAGGTCAACCAGGCGCCTTCGTATGACAGTCGCGGCGAAGGGCAAAAAATGCCCTTTCGAGATATTATATGTTCCAAGGGCTTCGTAAAAGGCAATGTAAGCGGCGCTGAGAAGCTCATCCCTTTCAATTTTGCGGTCAAGGTTCCCGTTGCGATATGCGCAGGAGGAGATAAAGGGTCTGAACTCGTCGATTAGTTCGTTTATCCCGTCATGCGTGGCGGACATCATCACCACGCGTTCGTCAAGGGAGAGCTCGCGCGTAAGCTGATTGTCGGTCATAGATTCACCTGCCCAAGTTCATACAAATTCAATGCCGCGCTTGGATAATGGATGCTTGGACTAGCGTGCCGCAACTCCAAGTATAACATTGTTTTTGTAAAAAAAAAAGGGGCAAAATAACAATTACACCTTAAATGCGCTGATATCGTACGAACTATATAAGTACGGCAACATGGACATATCCCGTCACACTATTAAACAGAGGTGATGTGCACACAGCAATATCTGGAGAAAACTGTCAAGGGCAAACCGGGTGAAAGCCCGGGACGCAAAGCTTTGGAGTCTAAAGCGGAAATATCGCTCCGGCGCGAAAAAAGGGGTTGCGCCACTTTGTCCGCGAGAAGCGGACTTTGGCAGGTGTGGGTATTTGGGAAAAGCGAACACCGTCCGGAACGATAGATAGAGATCCGCCATGGCCGTCCGGCTGCCAATAGTAGCTTAATCTATTATTTGGCGAAAGGATGACATACCCTTATGAAAAAATCAAGTATTATGAAGAAAACCTTATCCTTGCTGATCGCGGTGCTTATGATGGCCGCCGTGATTGTCCCGGCTTCGGCTCTGTATGTTGACGACGGAGATAAAATTATTTTCGCGACAGGCACCGGCTCGAACGATTCAATGTCCTACAAGTCCCTCATGTACTCCGCGTACGGGATCGCGAACGGCTCAGGCCTTGCCGCCCCCGCCGTGACGCTTGACGACTCGACGCTTGCCGGAACCTGGAACGGCCAACTCGTGGACAATGGCGACGGCTCCGCGGCCATCCTTCAGGCCGCCCTCACGTCGGGCGACGCGCAGTGGATCTGGAGCACCTCCAAGGTTGAGGAATCCGGCACCCTGATCGGTGGGGAAGCCGGAGCGGCTAATCCCGCCATCCTCGGCGACATAGTCCGCTTCGACAAGACCTTCACGGTTGACGGAACCCCCGATGACGCCACTCTCTACATAGCCGCCGACAACGGCTGCATCGTGTTCGTCAACGGCCGCCTTCTGCACGTATCCGACAGCATGTTCTTCGGAGTGGATCGCGCCACTGTCAAGGCCAACATTGAAGCCGCGATCGCGACTGACGGAATCGACGCCGTAGCGAGTCTGTTCCCGCGCATCACTGAGGACAAGGTCACCACCTCCGACTGGAAAATCGCCAAGGCTGTCTCCATCCCGGTGAGCGCCGAAATGCTTGAGGATGGCGAGAACACCATTACGGTCATCGGCTTAAACGAGGAGATGACCGCTGAGGACAACAACGGCACGGTCGGAACCCAGTACCTCAATCCCGCCGGAGTGGTGTTCACCCTAGAGGTGCCGTACTCCGGGATAATTCAGCAGGACGTCGTAGTAGCGAAATATGACGTTGCCGGACGTCTCCTGGTCAACGAGACCTTCCACTTCGTGGCCTACACCGAGATCGACAGCAAGGGCAAGCCGGTTATCTCCTCCAAGGTCGCCGAGGCCGATACGGTTGACGGACTCGCCGATTTCGGCGAGCTGGCCCCCGGAACCTATTATATCTTTGAGGAGCTCTCCACCGTCAGGAACCAGGTCGGCAGATTCAGGCCCTACAACCTGCTGTTCGGGCCCACCCGCGCCTATGACTTCATCATAGTCACTGTTGAGGCCGGCAACCCCATTGAAGAAGCCTTCATTTTCACAAACGACTACATGCGCACCAAGGTCGACGTGACCAAGGAAGTCGGCTTCCAGGCCGCCACCGCCACCCTGTCGCTCGACGCCAACTACCTGATTGCCGGCAGCGAGTGGGAGAGCGCGTACATGATCACCAAGGAAGCCCTCGCCGGAGCGGTGAACTTTGATATCGGCGTGGTTCTCGCCAACGCTGACAACCAGCTCTTCAGAGTTGGCAGCCTCAACATTTCCAAGAAGATTGACGGCGGACTCTACGGACTGTTCACTCCCAACGCAAACTGCCCGCCGCTTAAGAGCGACGTCTTCGTCTCCATTGCGACACCGTCGAACATGTTCTCCAGCAACGACATAGTCGCCGGCACCGAGTTCCAGATCGCGGACGCGGCGGCTCTCGCGGAGCTCTTTGACGTGGGCGAGACCCAGGCCTCCATATTCATTAACGGCGAGGTAGCCAACACCAACCTGATCAAGCTTCAGTCCCCGGACACCTTCTATCTGCTGTTCCAGGGCCCCGCCTTCCAGAAAAACGCTGTTGTCAACGGCGTGACTCTGCTGGATGGGGACGGCGATCCCATAAAGGGCACCGTCTATCAGATCGGCGCTGCCGGTTATTTCAATCTCGCGCTGTTTGAGGGCGATTACGCCGTCACAGAGATCAACGCGGACGGAACTCCGGTAAGCGGCTATAAGGCCTATATCAAGACAACCGTCATTTCCAAGGGCGACGGTGACGAATACGGCCCGCCCGAAATAAGATATGATGGAACCTTTACCATCTACAGGCTCTGCGACAAAGTGAAGGTCGAGGTACTCAACACCCCTTTTCTGAGGTAGGGGCCGCCAGTGTAGCGTACGTCGCCAAATACAACACCGACGGCGACGTATTGATTACCGATGAAACATTTGAGTTCTGGCTTTACAAAGCCAGTCAGTATGATGTGGACACACACTCATTTGTCGGCGAGCCCCTGGCGAAAGCCACCACTGATTCTGGCATTGCGGTTTTCCTTGAGAACAACGGCACCCCGGAGTATAAAGATGACGATTTTGTCCTTGATCCCGAGGAGGACTATGTTGTCTGGGAGGTTCCCAAGGAGGGCTGGATTTACGGACCTCAGGGTTCGTTTATGCCCGTTAAAATCGTGGATTCCGTGCCGACCGTCTTTGACGAAAACAAGTTTTACAACACAAAGAAGCAGGAAGAACAGTTTGGGAAGATATCGGGGCACAAATACCAGCGTATAGTCAAGTCCTCGTGCTGGTGCCCGACCTATATCGATGTCCCCAAGCAGGGCTACCACATTTATCTTTTTGACGCCGCCGGAAACCTCGTTGCCGAGACTGTCACCGACAAGAACGGCTATTTTGAGTTCGACAAACTGCCCTTGGGGAAATACAAGGTCGTCGAGCCCACCAACGAGTACTGGCAGGCCGTCACAGGCTACAAACCCGAGGTAAAGGTGACACTTACCGGGGAGAAGCCTGAGTACAATTGCGTTAAATTCAAAAACACCCTGAAGAACGTCTGCACGGACACGTTCTGCGGCTACAACAAGTGCGCAAAAAAGGTCTACAACGGCTGCTTCGACAGCAGCTGGTACACCTATGTAACCCTTGCCGCGAACAAGAAGTCCGAAACCTTCAACCTCCAGGCCGGCAACCCAGGAGCTTTTGGCAAGGGCGGGAAGACGGTTGGAACCTTTACGGCTACGATTGACGGGGATTACCTGCTTATTAAGGTCGACCTCAACAAGGCGAAGTATTCCTTCGGCCTCATCAACGGGGTACCCGAAATTAATGTCGGAGTCGCTAACTCCACCTCTTTCTTTGCCGGTTACCTGAAAAACAACAGCAATCTCAACGCCACGCAGTACAGGGACAAAGACGACGCCACCCTGTTCAGGATTCCGCTTAAAACTATGGGACTGAAGACAAATAAGGCAATCAACATCTTTGTCAACGGTGTAGTCGTTTACGCCCCCGAGGGGTACGAGATACCCCCAGTGCTGGACGTTCCCTGAGCACCGGCGGCCTAGCGCCGCTCCCTATGCCTCTTATACCGGCGGGAGCCTGCTCCCGCCGGTATATTTTAAACAAATATATAGAGATATGGAGGCATTTTTCGTCACTATGAGAAGAATATTCGAAAATCTACGCGTTTTTTGTCTTTCCCTCTCCCTGCTGATCATGTTCTCCTGCCTTGTGCCCATAATGGCCACGGGAGGGGAGGAGGAGCCGGAGCCCAACAAGACGGTCTCGGAGCCTACGGACGAAATACTGATAAATTTTAAAAAGACAGTTGATAAAACAAAGAAAAATGATATATTGGAAGCTGAGACACTGGAGGTCACGAACGAGATACCCCAAATAAACACGGTTGTTGTCAAGCTGCCGGCCGGCCGCAGCGCCGAGCAGTTAAAGTCGCTGGTGAGCAAATACTCCGGAACAATCGAGGCCGTCGAGCCCAACTACACGATGTCAGTGTCGCTGATTCCAAACGACGAATACTATAAGTCCCAGTTTTTCTACACCACAAGCATGGAATCTGCCTGGGGCACGTCGACCAGCGCGGATGTTGTCGTGGCGGTCGTGGATACCGGCGTGACCTTTACACACACTGATATGGCCGGGCGCTTTACCGGCAACGGCTACGACTTTATCAACAACGACAGCGACCCGACAGACGACCATGGACACGGCACCATGGTATCGGGAATAATCGGAGCCAATGGAAACAACAAAAAGGGCGTGGCCGGAGTAAACTGGGGAGTCAGGATTTTACCCGTCAAGTCCTTTGACAACCTCGGCACAGGCAAGACCGATATGATTGCGAACGGTATTATTTACGCTGTAAACAACGGCGCTGATATTATTAACCTCAGCGGCGGCGCGGCCTCCGCGTCCACCACGATGAAAAAAGCGGTTGATTTGGCCTATTCAAAGGGGATAATTGTCGTTGCCGCTACCGGCAACGACAGCAAGACTTCAATCATTTATCCGGCCAGATATGACAACGTGATAGCCGTTGGAGCCAGCGCCACAACCGGGGACAAAGCAAACTATTCAAATTACGGTCCGGGGCTGACTCTTATAGCGCCTGGAACTCAATACTCCACCATTAAAACCGGAGGTTACACCGTTGGTGCCGGCACCTCGTACGCTACCCCGTTTGTCGCCGGAGTGCTGTCGCTCGCTAAGGGGATATATCCGGACATGACCCCGGACGACGCGATGCTGCTGATCTCGGATAGCTGCGTGGACAAGGGCGCAAAGGGCTATGACACGGTAACCGGCTGGGGTCTCATTGACCCGGTGAAGCTTTTGCAAAACGCAAAAACTCTAGCGGAGCTGAACCCTACGCCTTCGCCCACTCCGACGCCCACTCCGACGCCGCCCCCCACCCCGACGCCCACGCCGACGCCTTCTCCCTCCCCCGCCCCGACACCCACGCCAACCCCGACACCTACGCCAACACCCTCCAGCGAAATAAGGGTCATTTCCGGTAAGATCGGCGACAGAACCTCTCCGCAGGCGTATGCGCACAAGTTTCTCTTTAACAACAAGGGGCAGATTGCCCTCTCCGCGACGTGGAGCGGCAACGGACAGGCAAGATTCCTGATAGTTGACAAAAATCAGAAGGTGTTGAGCATGGGGGAAATTACCTCAAGCCCAGCGTCAATGACCTACACGCTGCCCACGGCTGACGAGTACTGGATTGTTCTTCAGGCAAAGGATCAGAGAAATACGATAAAGTATACGATAAACGCCACCTTCCCCTATCTAACCAGTGATTTGGGGCAGGGTGAAATAGCTCTGGACGCTTATCCGGTACCAGCAACTGAGCCGGACTACACATGGATACTTGTCCTTTCGATTGGTATCCTCTGCCTTGGAGCAGGTGTTTTGCTCGGTCGCTATATCAAAATAACAGTGGAGAAATAACCCGGATTACTGTATCTACCGTATCATCCCCGCTTTCCGGGGATGATACGGTTGTGATTTATGGGGAGTATCGTAAACCGGCTTTTAACGAGACGGGCGAATCGAAGTGGGTCGCCCTGACCTATGAAAGCTGAAAATATGGAGGTACATATGAGAAAAAAACACCCCGGCATAGGTTTGCGCGCAATACTTTCTCTTGCTGTCGTAATGTCTTTGATTGTAGGGGGTGGCATCCGTACGCCAGCGTCGGAGCCAGGGGGAAGAAGGCTTCTAAATTTTACCGAGGCGTGGTATTCCGGGCTTGGGGCCGAGGGAGAGCTGATTGTCAAGTATGGGGATAACGCGGGGGATGAGAGGTATTCACTTTTTGAAAGCGGAGATTTCGAGCTCATAAGAGAAATTCCGGAAATAAACGCCGCCGTTATCAAGCTTGCGCGAAACGGCGAAGTGGGATTGGATATATACGCCGCGCTTAAAAAATATACGGGATTGATAGCCGAGGCCGACATAAACCGTTATGCCTATTCCACCTTTGCGCCGAATGACGGATTATATAAATCGCAGGGCGCACTGTCAACAATGAATATTGAAAAGGCGTGGGATATATCTACGGGAGCGGACGTGCTGGTGGCTGTGCTTGACTCCGGCGTTACGCCCTCCCATCCCGACATGCAGGGGCGGATATCCGCCACCGGTTATGACTTTGTAAGCAGGAGAGCGTCCGCCGTAGACGAGACCGGTCACGGCACGCTTGTTGCAGGTATCATAGCGGCCAATGGGAACAATAAGATCGGGATAGCCGGGGTCAACTGGAATGCCAGGGTATTGCCTGTTAAGGTGCTGGACAGCTCAGGAAAGGGCTCTGTGGATGTTGTCGCGAGCGGTATTATTTACGCGGCGGACCGTGGTGCGAAGATAATAAACATGAGTCTTGTCTGTGATTATCCTACATTTGTGCTCAAGGACGCGATAGATTACGCGTGCAAAAAAGGCGTGATACTTGTCGCCGCGACTGGAAACGAAGGCAAGTCGTCCATCCCCTATCCCGCGAGGTACGACAATGTGATAGCGGTCGGAAGCGGGAGCCTGCAGGGACGGCAGAGCTATTCAAATTACGGCCCCGGTCTCACCGTGCTGGCGGTCGGAAGCCAGTACTCCACATCAATGAGCGGGGGCTACTCGACCTGCGTGGGCACCTCTTTTTCAGCTCCGATAATATCCGGAATACTCTCGCTGGCTGCCGGAATATATCCGGACATAACGCAGGAGGAGGCCATGGAGCTTATCCGGAGGAGCGTGAGCAACCTGGGAAACGACGGCTATGACTATTATACCGGCTGGGGGCTCATTGACCTGGCCCTGACGCTTCAAAACGCCAGGGAGATGGCTGGGGGAGGCGCAAAAACGACGCCGTCAGCCGAGCCGTCTCCCTCTGCGGTTCCCACGCCTGTGCCCACTCCGTCAGCGGCCCCGGTATCGCCGCCCGCCGCCACGCCCTCGCCTGTTCCCGACCCTGTAGTGGAGCCGTCTCCGGAGCCTGAGGGTGGAGACAAGACGTTCAGCGGCAAAATAGGGGATAGGAACTCCGAGAGGTCGGCGTCGCACGAGGTATATGTAAACGCAGCCGGGACTCTGACCGCAGGCGCGGCGTGGGCGGGCAACGGAAAGGCGTGCGTAACGATAAAGGACAGAGCGGGGAATACGCTTGCCTCCGCCGGATTCTCCGGGCCCTCCGTGTCGGCGTCCGCAAAGATTGCGAGCCCGGGGTACTATTCTGTAACGCTTGAGGCCTACGCGATGAACAACACGATCAAGTACACACTGAAGGTTTCCGCGTCCGCATCCAAGCTGATGACCGCCGCGTAGAGAGCTCGCTGTACCTTCATAGCCTTGAGCGGGGCGTACGCCTTCCGGGATACGCCCCGCTTTATTATGGGCCGAATGACGCTTTTGCTTCTTGAATTAGAATGCGACATGGTGTAAAATTGCTTATACTTATATTCGTTTTAAGGCAATAAGCCGCCATGGAGGGGTATCGTATGTCCAAGAAGCTCTTAGACCGTTTTTTCAGTCTGAATGACGTAGACGACGAAATACCATCAGCCCCCGCCCTTGCTCATATTCACATCACGCTGCTAAAAAATCCGGACGCGAACGAGAAAATTCGAACGCTCATAAACGAGTTGGTTTTCAAGGAACAACCCGGGCGCGAGGCCAGCGCGATGGACGAGCGCACTGAGATAGAATCCGCCGAGACCTGCGGGCAGTTAATCCGCATCATGCGTCGGAATCCGGACTCTGTGAACCAGAATTATCTCATTAACAGGGCGCTTGAGTTTGAGGAAGAGATGATCCCCGAGTTGTTGCGAATGCTGAAAACCAGCGGAAATGACGGATTTATTGAGCTCGCAATCAGGGTTTTGGCAATGTGCGAAAAGGATATTGCTGTCGACATTATTGCGTCTTTTGATGATATTCGAAATCCTTACGCGCAGTCTATGCTGCTGGTAGCGCTGGGGTTTCTCGCGGACGAAGCGCGTATTCCCTGGTTTATCGAAAAGTTTGATGTACTGAGGTCGCTTTATCCGGACGAAAGTTATTACGAGGGAGCTTACTTCGCTCTTCGGGAGATGTACAACAGATTCTATTGATTGCAATATTGTTCCGGCGCAATAGCTTGATAAAGGACTGAGGCCAATGGACAGAGCGGACAGCGCCCATGTTGGGCTGATGACGACATACATGGAGGGAATGGCCGTCCAGATGATACTGGAGGCGGACGGTGAGGCCGTGCCCAACAAAGCCTTTAAAACTCAGTTGCCGAATTGGGACGGAGTGAGTCCAGTGTTTTCCTGGGTGGGAGAGTTCCGGCCGGATACAGGATGCGAAAAGGGGAGCATGACGGTTGAGTGGCGGGATTCCGAGAGGCGCTCGCATCTTCTGTGCGCGGACGGATTCTGCTCCGCCATTACTCTGGCCGGAGGGCTCACGGTCAGGCTGGCCGCGCTTGGAGCGGACTCATATCAGGCGCTGCAGTGTGTAGTCGCCACCTTTTGCGCACACCTTCTTTTGACGAGACCTGAGCTGGAGGTCTGGGCTCAGGACGCGCTTGAGGCGATTCCACAAGGTGTGAGCATTAAGGATGACGAGTTGTGCTACATCGGGGGGAACTCCTCCTTTTCTTCCATGGTTGGGGATATAGATTACCGCGGTAAGACTGATTTTGAGCTGAGCTGGCGGGAGAGGGCGTCTTTGATACGCGGGAACAACGCGAAGGTTCTTGTCGCGGGGGCCCCGGAGCTTGGCCGCTATTTCACACTGTACGGCAAGGACGGAGCTATGTCCTGGGTGAGAACCAACAGCATGGCGGCGGTAACACCCTCGGGCCGCTTTATCGCGCTGGTGACGCTGGCAGAGGATATAACCGATCAGATTGAGTCTGGGGACTCGCTGCTTTATTCGGCGCTCCAAAACAAGCGCGTTCAGCAGGACATAATAGACCAGTCCCGCTCGATGGCTCTTATTATCTCAAAGTCGGCGGACGCCAATATTAAATATATTACTGAAAGCGTCCGTCAATACGGCTACGACGCCGACGAGCTGGCCGCGTCAGGAGCGTCATTTGCCGCGCTGGTCTGCGAGGACGCCCGCGAGTCCTTTGTTCATTTCGTCGAGGATATAACAAGGCCCGGCGGGGAATACACCCATACCGTCCCTCTCGCGGACGCAGGCGGCGGACGGCGTATTGTTCAGATGCACCTGCGCTGTGTGCTCAGGGACGATGGGCCGGCACTTGAGGGCATGATGGTGGACATAAGTGTGCGCGCGGCTCTGCAGCAGCGCCTGATGGAGGAGTCCCGCTCGATACAGGAGAGGATATCACGCATACTGGGCCGAGATCCGGAACTTGCCGACTCGGGAATGGCTATGGGCAAGCTAATCAACACAGAGCAGTTCCAGCGGCATCAGGACACTCTCGCGCGCATATTCGAGCTCTCCGCCATCGCGTTGGATTCTTATGGCGCACCTATCACCGTTCAGTCGGCTCCGAACCCGCTGATTGAATTCATAATAAAAAAGCCAATGGCGGCGGGATTTGTGCAGGGGGAGCTGAAGGAGCTCGCCGACGAGGCCGGCCGCACGGGTATGCCGGTAAGAAAAACCTGCCTCAGCACGGGGCTGCATGTGGCCGCCGTGCCGTTTATGTGGGGCGGACGGCATCTGGCCACCTGGATCATCGGACATGTCAGGCTATCGCCGCTTGACGAGGACACCTTTACCGAAAGCTGCCATATGAACGGAGTTGATCCCAAAAGGACGCTCAAGCTGTATAAAAGCCAGCTTGAAATGGGGGAGGCGCAGTTCCTGGAGGCTCTGACCGAGTTTAGGCGTCTCGCCGGAATTGTGTCCATGCAGTGCGTCAGAACCGGGCATCTGCTCAGTCAGGCCGAGTCCGCGCGGCGCTCCACTCAGAAAATACTATATAGCCTCTCGCAGCAGAGATTAATAAACAAATGCTACAACCTAACCCGCTCTTCGGAGAACCTTTCCTCAGCTATAGACGGAATCCTCGCCTGCGCCGGAGAGGATTTGGGTTTTTCGCGGGCTTATATAATGGAGAAAAGGGCGTCGGGCCTGCTTGCGATAACTCACGAGTGGCGCGATGAAAACATAGCCCCTATTCCATGGGAGTACAGGGTGCTTATCCAAAACAGCGCCGATGCCGGGATATACGCCGAGCCGGGGCTAAAAATTCTGGACATCCGCTATTCATCAGATTCCCCGCGGTATGTCGCAACCGGGACAAAAAGCTCGGTGCATCTGTCAATATTCGCGGGAGGGGAGCTGGAGGGGGCGATCGTATTTGAGGAGTGCGCCCATACGCGGATTTATTTCCAGCAGGACAGGGAATTCCTGGACGTTCTGCTGCGCCTGATTTCAAGCATAGTGCTGCGCAGAAACGCCGAAAGGGAGGTCGAGCGCTCCCACGCCGCGATCGACACCGTCATGCTCAACCTGGATATGGCGGTGCTCACGTATGACCCGGATACCTTCAATGTGCTCTATGTCAACGATTATTGCGTCAAGAACCTGGGCATAGACCGTGATGAGCCGGGGCTGGCGTGGGAGGTGTTTCCGGGGATAATCCCAGGCGGAGCGTTCTCTGATGACACCGCGGAGATATCGGAGCTGACAAGGGGAGACAGGGTGTTTCTCGCCACGACGGATCGGGTGCCCTGGCATAACGGCCGACAGGTGCAGCTCGTCTCCGCGGCGGACATAACTATGAACCGCGAGCGGGAACGCCTGATAGAGAGGCTTGCCTATTATGACCCGCTGCTTAATGTTCCAAACAGACGCAAGTTTGAGCTGGACATTGAGTCGGCTCTTAGAAAAAGCGCTGCGGAGGGCTCGGGGGGCGGTCTGGTGTTTATGGACCTTGACGACTTCAAGCTTGTAAACGACAGCCTCGGTCACCACAGGGGGGACTTGCTGCTGAAAGCCATAGCCGGGTTTTTCCAGGAGTTTGAGCCCACAAGAAACAGGCTGTACAGGCTCGGCGGTGATGAGTTTATGCTGATCCTCGACGGCTTCGACTCGGAGAGTATCGCCGATACCGTGGAGAGCGTGTGGGATCGCTTCCAGCAGCCCTGGGAGCTTGACGGGCTCAATATCTACAGTACGGTCAGCATAGGGGTGTCCCGGTTTCCGGAGGATGGGGCCGCGTCCGGAGAGCTTTTGCGCTACGCCGACGTCGCGATGTACAAGGCCAAGTACGAAGGAAAGAACTCCGCGGTGTTTTTCCGCAAGGGGCTTGAGGGAGGTATTGCTCAGCGAATGGCCGTGGAGAACAGGCTGCGCGCGGCGATAAAGAACGGCTTTGAGGGCTTTGAGGTGCATTACCAGCCGGTCGTGAGCCTTGCCGAATCAAGGGTCTCCGGCGCGGAGGCTCTGCTGCGCTGGAGAGACGAGGAGGGGCGCCTGCTATATCCCGACTCATTCCTGAGCATAGCCGAGTCGCTGGGCCTTATGAGCACGCTGGGTCTGTTTGTTCTGAGAACGGCGCTTCGCGACATGAAGCCGTATTGCTCCCCCGGGTTTTTCGTTGTTATCAATCTGTCGCTGCGCCAGTTCCAGAGCGGAGCCCTCCCGGAGGAGGTGGGTGCGGCTCTCGCGGAAGCCGGTGTTGAATCCGGCAACCTGGTGCTGGGTGTCAGCGAGAGCGCTGCGGCTTTTGACATGCAGTCCGGCGACAATACGCTGGGCAAGCTGCGAAAGCTCGGAGCCCACATATCGCTGGACAACAAGGGGACCTCGTACAACGCGCTCTCCCGCGTCGTGCGAGCCAACATAGACTTTGTAAATATGGATATCTCCCTGATCGGCAGTATGCAGCACGACGAGTTCAGCGACACTGTGGTGCAGACCTCCATTGCGCTGGCCAAGTCCGCCGGCTGCGGGGTGTTTTGCGCGGGAGTTGAGGTGCAGGAGCAGTATCTGGATTTGAAGGATTACGGCTGCGATTACGCACAGGGCTTTTTCTTCTCACATGCCATGCCGAATGAGGATTTCGGCGCTTACATGCTGAGGAAAGAGGCAGAGTCCGGAGGACGGCGGCGCAGGATAACCAGCTTTTAATACTAGAGATTAGTATGGAGCGACCACCTTTCGATGGCCGCTCCATACTATTGCCCAATCTAGCGGGCGAGTCTGTAGATATTAAGAACATCTTCCCAGCCCAGCTTTTTTATCGCGCCGAGAGTGGTCTTCCTGTGCGAGTCGGGCCCCGCCGCCCTTTTCGCCATCAGCTCAAGCTTGTCCTCGCCTATGCCCAGGCCCCGCATTGTAACGGGCAGGCCGAGCTCGGCAAAAAACGCCTCCAGGCGGTCTATTCCCTCGGAGGCTACGGCCTCAAAGTCGCGGAGGCTCCCATCCACGCCCATCACGTTCACCGCGAACTGCACGAACATCGGCAGGTTCTCCCTGTATACATACCTCATCCATGAGGGGGTGAGAACCGCCAGCCCCGCGCCGTGAGGGACGTCATAAATCGCGGACAGCTCGTGCTCCATCCCGTGGCAGGCCCAGTCCTGCGCCCTGCCGACACCCAGCAGGTTGTTGTGGGCCAGCGTCCCCGCGTACCCGAGCTCTGCCCAGGAGTCATAGTTGCCAGGCTCCCTGAGCAGGACGCGGGCGCTTCGCATAACAGTCCGGAGGACGCTCTCGCACAGGCCGTCTATCAAATCGGTGCGCGTGGTTTTTGTAAAATACCGCTCCAATATATGGCTCATCATATCGCAGACACCGCAGGCCATCTGCTCCGCCGGAAGGGTGAAGAAGCACTCGGGATTTATAACGCTGAAAACCGGCCTCAGGAGCTCATGGTTGTAGCCCAGCTTCAGCCCCTTGTCCTCGTTTGTGATAACGGAGCTCACGCTGGACTCGCTTCCGGAGGCGGGTATTGTCAAAACGGCCGCTACCGGCAGGGCGCATTCAAGTCCGATTTTCTTTTCGTAAAAATCCCAGACGTCTCCATTATAGGGGACTCCCATCGCGATGGCCTTGGCAGAGTCGATCACGCTTCCGCCTCCGACCGCCAGAATAAACCCGATACCCTCTCCGCGGCACATGGCTACACCCTCGCGGACAAGAGCCAGCCTGGGGTTGGGCTTTACGCCCCCCAGCTCAAAATATTCGATCCCGCTCGCCCTCAGGGAGCTTGTCACCTGGTCCAGCAGGCCGCTTTTTTTTGCGCTCTCGCCTCCGTAGTGCAGCAGAATACTGTCCGTGTGCGGCCGGATAAGCTCTCCGACGCGGCCTTGCTCGCCCCTGCCGAAGATGATGCGCGTCTTGTTCTGATAGTCGAAATTAAGCATACTAGAGTATCCCTTTCTGAAGCGGGTGTTGATGATTGCGGGTTCTGCGCTTTGTTTCTAAGAATCCTGCGTCGTGCGCTACGCTGCTCCTTGGATTTTTAGAAACCCGCCCGGCTTCGCTCTTCGGGTATTAAAAACCATCTCAGCTCGCCGGGGCCGAGCTCCAGCGGAAAGCTCCCTCCGCCCTCTGTGTGAACGACGGTGCTCTGCTTTTCATAGCTGTTGTTCACAACGCAGTAGCGCCCGCTTTCCGGATAGGCATGCACGTCAACCGCGAAGTTTTCGGAAAACCAAACGTGCAGCGCGTCCTCGGCGTGAGCGCTCCAGAGTATGGCGCGGTGCAGTAGCCTGGCGTTCTCGGCGCTGTAGGGAAGTCCGCCGATATAAACGGCCCGGCCCCCGCCGTACCCGTTGGCGGCAAGCTGCACCTCCCTGTCCCGCTGGATGAGCACGGACGCGCCCTCAAGCGCGTAGACCCCGCTCGCGCCCTCGCCGAAATCGATATCCCCGGCGGCGTCACCGGTGATGAAGTGGGATGTTTCCTCCCAGTTATACTTATCGTAGCCCAGCGTGAAGCCGGTCTCCTTCTCCACCCCGAGGGCAGCCGCGAGCTGGAAGAATCTGCCCTGGCACAGGTGCCCCGAGGGCTCGCCGACCCCGATAAAGCCTCCCCCGCCCGCGATAAACGCGCGCACGGCGGTTATTATACGCTCGTCGCGCCAGATATCCCCGCCGGTGTGGGCCGTGTCTGCCCCGCCGACATTGACGAGCACATCGATATCGTTGAGCATCGCCGGGTTCCCCAGCAGCTTGTCAAAGCTTATGAAGCTGACGTCGAAGGGTGCGCCAGAGAGAGCCTCAATCACTCCGGCGTAGCTGTAGTTCTGCTTCTGGTACAGCGCGTGGTGCACCATGTGGCAGCCCCACGAGCGCGCCCTGCCCCAGCTGTTCAGCACCGCCACGCGCTTGTGGCAGAATGGCTTCGTGCCCTTCACGTTTTCATAGAACACCCGGAACTCGTCGCACACGCTCCCGATGTAATCGACAAACTCGGGGAAGTCGAGCGCCAGCTTGAGGTATCCTCCGTAGCCTATCCGGTCGATGGGGCTGCGCATGATCGCCCGGCGCGCGCAAATCCAGTTTTCCCTGGCCTCCCTCACCGGATCCCCGCCCTCGTGGAAGGTGTCCGGGAAGAAATAGGGCAGGAAACGCCCCTCGGTGTATTTAACGCCGCCGATGTCGCTTATCAGGCGCAGGGTGCTGCCGTTGCCGACGCTTCCAACCACCGCGTCAAGCCCGATGGAGGCGAACTCATCCATATAGGGCTCCGTGCCAATCCAGTGGTCGCCGAGGAACATCATTGCCTCCTTGCCGTACCCGTGGACAATGTCGACCATCTCCTTGGCCAGCGCTGCCACCTCGCGCCGCTGAAACGCCATAAAGTCCTTGAACTCACTGGATGGAACCCGGTATTGATTGTTGTAGTAGCCCTGGTCGACGATGTACTCCGGGCGGAACCTGTAGCCGGCCTCTCTCTCGAAGCGCTCCAGGATGTACGGGCTCACGGACGCCGAGTAGCCGTACCAGTCGACGTATTTCTCGCGTCGCAGCTCGTCGAAGACAAGGGTGAACTGGTGAAAGAACGTGGTGAAGCGCACGACGTCCACATACGGGTTTTCCTCAAGGAAGCGGCGCAGCCTACGCATTGAGAATTCCCTGGTCTTTGGCTGGCGCACATCGAACGTGATCTGGTGCTCCACGTCCTTCCAGTCGTTTACGACCGCGTTGTACATATGCACAGGGTCCCATATCAGGTAGGCCAGAAAGCTCACCGTGTACTCGTGATAGGGCACGGCTCCGCGTATCGTCACCTCTCCCGTCGCCTCGTCGTAGCTCCAACCGGACGGCGGCACGGGCTCGCCGGCAGTGCGGTCCATGACCTCCCACCAGCGGGCGATGTCGTCGCGGCTGTTGACCTTCAGCAGCTGATCGCTGAAGCCGTCCAGCAGGCGCACCCTCAGCTCGGGGCCCTCCGCAGTGCGGAAGCCGGTCATGATGTAGCACTGCTGTATCTCGTCCGGGTTGGCCCTGGCCCACTCGTTGTCCTTGCGGGTAGTGTAGTAAGTCGCGTACACCTTGGCTCCGGCGTCCCTGAGCTCCGAAGGGAACTCGGTGCCGTCGCAGTCGCGTATCGCGTCCGCGCCCCATTTCCTCATGATTTCAAGCGTCTGGGGTATGACGTCCATATCGGTTGGGATTGTAACTCGGCCCTTTGAGGATATATCACTTTTCATAGCACATTGCTCTCCTCTGCAACTCATACAAGATCAGTCTTTTGCCGGGCAAAAAGCCCATGGTTAATTGTACAGGAAGCCAAAGGGCTTGTAAAGGGGATTTGAGGGTTAAGTTCAATTCGCAATGCGCAGATGTCACCGTTCATTTGACTCTTGAGCATTGTGAATTGGAGAGCTTGCATTTTTGATCTTGCCAATAAAACGAGCAGATGATATAATACGTTGATTATTGCCACGCGCGAGGGAACCTGGTTTCCCGCAGCAGCGGCATCAGATTAAAGCGAGGCGCGTATGTGGGTTTCGGAAAACTGGGTGGACTATGAGCTGCTTGACGCCACCGACGGCATGCGGCTTGAGCGCTGGGGCAGATATACCCTCGCGAGACCCGATCCACAGGTTATCTGGAAGACTCCGCGGACGAGCGAAATGTGGCAAAATCCCGATGCCATCTACTCCAGGAGCGCTTCCGGCGGAGGAAGCTGGTCAAGCCACAGCCTGCCCCCGCAATGGAAAATTTCATACGGCGAGCTGACCTTTTCGGTAAAGCCGATGAACTTCAAGCACACCGGCATTTTCCCCGAGCAGGCGGTCAACTGGGACAGCGCCGCGGGGCTGATCGCCCGGCACGGCCGTGAGGTGCGGCTGCTCAACCTTTTTGCCTACACCGGAGCGGCCACAGCCGCTGCGGCCAAGGCCGGCGCCGTTGTCACCCATGTGGACGCGGCCAAGGGCATGGTGGCCTGGGCCAAGGACAATGCCGCGCTCTGCGGGGTTGAAGCCAGATTTCTGGTCGACGACTGCGTGAAGTTTGTTCAGCGCGAGATAAGGCGCGGCAACAGATACGACGCAATTATTATGGATCCGCCCTCCTACGGGCGGGGCCCCGGCGGAGAAACATGGAAGCTTGAGGACAGCCTGTACGATTTTCTCGTCCTCTGCTCTCAGGTTTTATCCGACGACGCGGCTTTCGTGTTTGTAAACGCCTATACCACCGGACTCGCCCCCTCGACCCTGAAATATCTGCTTCAGACCGTATTCGCCCCGCGCTGGGGCGGGCGCTCGGAGGCTGAGGAACTGGGGCTCCCGGTGGCCAGGTCCGGACTTATACTTCCCTGTGGAGCGACCGGACGATGGATGCATTACTAAGCTTTGACAATATATCCTTTTCATATCCGATGGCGGACGCCGGGCCTGTTAAGGTGCTTGACGGCGTGAGCCTTGCCATAGGCGCGGGCGAATTTGTCGCCATAGTGGGGCACAACGGCTCGGGCAAATCCACCCTCGCCAAGATGACAAACGCAATACTGCTTCCCGACAGTGGCAGGATGCTCGTCAGCGGCATGGACACAAGGGACGAGGAAAAGCTCCTCGAAATTCGCCAGTCCGTCGGAATGGTGTTCCAAAATCCGGACAACCAGATTGTTGCCACCGTCGTTGAGGAGGATGTGGCGTTCGCGCTTGAAAACCTGGGTGTTCCGTCTGACGAAATACGGCGCAGGGTGGACAGGGCGCTCGAGACGGTCGGCATGTCAAAATACGCGATGCACGCGCCACACAGGCTCTCGGGAGGGCAAAAGCAGCGGGTGGCTATCGCGGGAGTGATAGCGATGCGCCCTCGCTGCATAGTGCTGGACGAACCCACCGCCATGCTGGACCCGGTGGGCCGCAGCGAGGTGATGGACACCATCGCGCAGCTAAACAGGCAGTACGGCATCACAATTGTGCTGATAACCCACCACATGAACGAGGCCGCCCGTTGCGGCAGGCTTGTCGTTATGAATAAAGGCGTGGTTGAGATGGACGGCCCGCCCCGCGAGGTCTTCGGGCGCTATGACGACATGCGAGCCCTGGGGCTCTCTGTCCCTCAGCCGTTCGAGCTCGCGCACCAGCTCGGACTGGACGGCGCGCAGGCGCTGACCGTGGAGGAGTGCGCGGACGCGATATACAGATGGCTGGCATAGAAAGCGGCTTCGGGTCGAAATAAAGTTTTTCAACAGCCTGATTGTGGAGGAAAGCCTCTTGCTTGAAACCCAAAAGCTTACATTTATATATGGCGCCGGCACCCCGTTTGAGCGCAGAGCGGTCGACGCGGTTGACTTCAAACTCCATGAGGGCCAGTGCATGGGCCTCATTGGGCACACAGGCTCGGGCAAATCCACGCTGATACAGCATCTCAACGGACTGCTCAAGCCGACCTCCGGGAAGGTGCTGTTCGAGGGCGCGGACATCTGGGAGGGCAAGAAGCCCGCCCGGGAGCTCCGCTTCAAGGTTGGGCTTGTGTTCCAGTATCCGGAGTACCAGCTCTTTGAGGAGACAATAGCCGCCGACATCGCGTTCGGACCCAAAAACATGGGCCTCAGCGAAACCGAGACCGCCGAGCGGGTGGGCGAGGCGATGGACTTTGTCGGGCTTGAAGCGTCCCTGTCGGAAAAATCCCCGTTCGACCTCTCCGGCGGGCAGAAGCGCCGGGTTGCCATAGCGGGAGTCATCGCGATGAGGCCCAGAGTTCTGATACTAGACGAGCCCACGGCGGGCCTTGATCCCTCGGGGCGGCGCGAGATACTTGCGCATATAAAACAGTACCGCCAGGTCACCGGAGCGGCGATAGTGCTCGTGACCCACAGCATGGAGGATATCGCGCGCACCGTCGACGACCTCACCGTGCTGTCCGAAGCCAGGGTCGTAATGTCGGGAAATTTGCGGGAGGTTTTTTCCCGAGGGGATGAGCTTGAGAGGGTCGGGCTGGCGGTACCCTCGATAACGCAAATCATGCTGCGCCTGCGCGCTATGGGAATAACTCTGGACGCTGCGGCCTACACTGTGGAGGACGCCAGGCGCGAGCTGCTGCGCGTGAAGGGAGCCTCCCATGCTTAAGGACATCACTCTCGGCCAGTATTTTCCGGGAGATTCCATACTTCACAGGCTGGACCCCAGAATCAAGCTGGCCCTGACCATGCTGTACATCGTGGCGCTGTTCATGGCCAAGTTCGTGTTCTCCTACGCTGTTATGCTGCTCTTTCTGACAGCCGCGGTCGCGGTGTCCGGGATAAGCCCGCGTATTGTGGTCAAAGGCATGAAGCCGCTCGTCTTCATCATAATATTTACCGCCGTCCTGAACATCTTTTACACTCAGGGCGAAACCGTGCTATGGTCGTGGAAGATATTTACAATAACGCGCGAGGGCATTGTACTTGCGGCTTTCACCGCTCTGCGCATACTGATGCTTATCACCGGCACCTTCGTGCTGTTGACCTACACCACCTCGCCGATAGCTCTGACCGACGCGCTTGAGCGGCTCATGCGGCCGCTCGGACTGATAAAGGTACCAGTCCACGAGCTGGCGATGATGATGACTATCGCCCTGCGCTTTATCCCGACGCTGATAGACGAGACCGATAAGATTATGAACGCGCAGAAGGCCAGGGGCGCGGACTTCGAGTCAGGCAACATCTTCCGCAGGGCAAGGGCGCTGGTGCCGCTGCTCATCCCGCTGTTTGTCAGCGCGATAAGGCGAGCCGAGGAGTTGGCGACAGCCATGGAGTGCCGCTGCTACCACGGCGGGGAGGGCCGCACGCGCATGAAGCAACTTCACCTGACAACGCTTGACATTGCCGTTTTCTCCGTGTGCCTCGCGGTATTCGCCTTAGCGGCAGTTCTCGGGTGGTTCGGACTATGAACGTCGCGCTGCTGCTCCGCTATGACGGAAGTGCCTATCACGGCTGGCAGATACAGAAAAACGCGGTGTCCGTCTGCGCGACTGTGACAAGGGCTATCGAAAAGACCGTGGGCCACAGCGTCACGCTGCACGGCTGCGGGCGCACCGACGCCGGGGTTCACGCCAGGCGCTATGTCGCAAACTTCCGCTCGGACACGCGCATACCGCCCGACCGCCTGCCGTACGCGCTGAACAGCCGCCTGCCGGAGGACGTCGCGGTCATGGACGCCGCCGTCGTCCCGGATGAGTTTCACGCTATAGGCTCATGTATCAAAAAGCAATACACCTACTATATTTACCCGGCCCGCCACCGCGACCCGTTTTCCACCCGCAGAGCCCTGCAGTACCACTATCCGCTTGACGTGGAAATGTGCAGGGCGGCGGCGGCTCAGTTCGTGGGCACACACGACTTCGCCTGCGTCAAAAGCGCGGGCACCGACGTAAAGAGCACGGTGCGTACCCTATACTCGTTTGATGTAAAGCCGGACGGCGATATGGTCGCCTTTGAGCTGACTGCCAATGGCTTTCTGTACAATATGGCCCGCTCGCTGGTCGGCAGCGTTCTCTACGCCAACGAGGGCAAGCTCGACGACATACCCGCCCTGTTGCGATCCGGCGACCGAACCGCCGCCGGGCCCACACTTCCTCCGCACGGGCTCTATATGACGGGCGTATGGTACGGTGATATTCTTGAATGGTGACGAAAATGCATACCAAAAAAAAACCTCCACCAAAGTCCGGCATTGTCCGGGGAATTTTATCGACTTTATTCCTTTTGGTCGCGCTGGTTCTGGTCGCCGTTTTTTTTATTTTCAGGGACAGGATTGGCACGGACACATTGAGGGGTATTAAACGGCTCATTCCATTCTCATCCGAAAGCGCCCCCCCCGCCGACGAGGTCAGCTTTGACTCCGGGCTGCGCAACATTTACGGCTTTTACGACGGCAAGCTTGCCGTCCTCTCAAAGGAGAGGCTCGCGCTCTACTCCTCCTCCGGAACCGAGACGTTTTCTATGGCCGTGTCGATGGAAAATCCCGCGCTGGAGGCCTCCGGCGACAGGGTAATGGCCTATGACCGTGGCGGCGGCCTTGTTATATCCGACGGTTCCTCAGTACTGTTGGAGCTGGACGGACCGGTTTTGGGGGCGAAATTCAACTCCCGGCAGTGGCTGGCGGTAATTTCCCGCGAAACTGGATTCAAGGGCGTTGTGACGGTCTATGACAACAAGTGCAGGCGGCGCTATGCGTGGAACTCCTCCAGCGGCTACATACTGGACGCCGCTGTCTCGCCAGGCGGCAAGCGCCTGGCAATCGCGTCAGCCTCTCAGGACGGGGACCGGCTTGTGAGCAGCGTGAGCTTTCACGACATCTCGAAGGACTCGGACGCTCCCGAATACACCGCCGAGCTCACGGGCGGGCTGCCCCTGTCGCTGATTTATCCGGACAACAACCATGTGTGCGTCATAACGGAGGACGGAGCGGAGTTTTACAGCGAGGACGGCGAAAAGCTCGGAGTCTATTCCAGCGGCGGCAAGATATTTACAGAATACGCCTTCTCCTCTGATTTCTTACTCATTGCGGTAAAATTTACTGAGTCTGCGCAGATAAGCGAGCTCGTCAGCCTTGATTACGACGGCAATCCAATCTCAAAAATATCAATCAGCGGGGATATCACCGATCTTTCGGCGCGCGGGGGGTATTTCTCCGTTCTGTCGGGCTCGATTTTGGATATATACAACGGAAAGTGTGAAAAAATTGATACACTGAACGACTGCGCCTCCGTGAGAAAAATAGCGCAGCAGCCAGACGGCTCGGTCTTTCTCCTGGAGGGCGACAGCGCAAGGCTGTATTCGCCCGGGAAATCCTGATCACCGCTGTGAATTATTATTCCGGCGCAATATTTCAAGCTTTACGGAGGTGCTTTCTTATGACGCCATTTATGTTGGATATTCTCGCGCTGCTGATAATCGGCTTCTGTATCTGGCAGGGGTACCGCAAGGGGCTAATACTTACAGTGGCGGGGGTTCTGATTATTTTGATCTCCTCGTGGTCCGCCGGGAAAATCGCAGCGCAATATTCAGAGGCGTTTGCGGACAAGATACAGCCTGTGCTGGGTTGGCTGGCCGACGACGCGATAGACGAGGCCGCGCGCGGCAAGGGCAGACTGATTGATATAACCGATCAGAAGACACTTTCCGAAATCGCCCAGGACGCGCTCGGTGGAATGGGCTTCTCGTTTGTCGACAAAGAGGGTCTGGCCGGCAAGGTCTTTGACTACATGGCGGAAAAGGAGCTCTCGTTCCGGGAGGCGGTGACATTTACCTTCCTGAAGTCCCTGTCCTATATGATACTCTGCGTCTTCGGCTTTATTGTCGTTATGATACTGCTGACGCTGCTCATACATTTTATCGCGGCGGTGTTTAAGCTTCCAGTGCTCAACCTGATCGACAAGGTCGGGGGCGTCGCCTCGGGCTTGCTGTATGCGGTGCTTATATTGACGGTCATCGGATGGGCCCTGAAGTACGCGGGCATGCTGGTTCCCCAGGAGCTCATAGAAAAAACCGTGCTGCTCAAAATGTTTTACAAGTCAAATCTGCTGTCCGGGCTTTTGGGCTCGATAGCGAAGTAGGCCCTGCCGTCCCCGGGCGGCCCGCCGCGTCACTTAAAATAATTCAAACGCATTGGAGGGGCCCTTGTGAATGTCCCAAATGCCCTATCGCTGCTGCGGCTCGCGCTGGTGCCCGTCTTCTGCGCCGTCTATTTTGGCGGAGGGCAGTACGCGCATTACTGGGCGGGAGGAGTGTATGCTCTGGCAACTTTTACCGACTTTCTGGACGGCTACATCGCCAGAAAGTACGACCTGATTTCCCGCCTCGGCAGGGTGCTCGACCCGCTGGCCGACAAGCTGATGGCGTTCACAGTACTGGTTTCGCTCGTTATAAAGGGCCTCATACCCTGGTGGGCCGCCGCCATATACTTCTTCAAGGAGGCGTTTATGGGCATTGGTGCGCTGCTGCAGTATAAAAAGATTGACGACGTACCCCCGTCCAACTTTCTCGGCAAGTTCTCAACCGTGTTTTTCTTTGCCGTGTGCCTCGCGATAATGCTCGTCCCGGGCATGTATACCTGGCTTGCGATCACGCTGATATGCGTCGCGCTTTCATTCACGCTAGCCGCGTTTTTTAATTATTTACTCAAATTCTTAAGGCTTACCCGGAAGCGCTGACGCCCCGCTTCCCCGCCCGCTGCGGGGATAAGCAAACAAAATAGGAGATGTGACAATGCAATCTAACCTCTGCAGCCGCTGCAAGAAGAATATAGCCATCGTTTTCATAACCAAGGTCGAAAACGGGGTTTCAACGAACGAGGGAATATGCCTCAAGTGCGCCAAGGAACTGGGAATCCAGCCCATAGGCGATCTTATGAAGCGCATGGGCATTTCGGATGATGATCTGGACACCCTGACCCAGGACATGATGGAGACTATGGGGCAGCTGCAGGAGACTGGCGATGACAGCGACGACGAGGAGGGCAAGACGGCCACCTTCCCGTTCCTGAACAGGCTCTTCGGCAGCGGCCTGTCCGATCAGCCGCCCTCGCAGCCCTCTGAGGGGCAGCGCCAGCAGCGGGAGGACAGGCGTGAGCCCTCCGCCCCCAAACGCAAGTTTTTGGAGAGCTACTGCATTTCCCTGAGCTCTCGCGCAAAGGAGGGCAAGCTCGACCGCATTGTCGGGCGGGACGAGGAGATACAGCGCGTCGTGCAAATACTCAACCGCCGCCAAAAGAACAACCCCTGCCTTATAGGAGAACCCGGGGTGGGCAAGACCGCCATTGCGGAGGGCCTCGCCCAGCGCATCGCGGACGGCGCGGTGCCGGTCAAGCTGGCCTCCAAGGAGGTCTACCTGCTCGACCTTACCGCCCTTGTCGCGGGAACCCAGTTTCGAGGCCAGTTCGAGAGCCGGATGAAGGGTCTCATAGAGGAGATACGCAAGCTCGGCAATATCATCCTCGTCATTGACGAGGTGCACAACCTCGTCGGCGCGGGCGACGCCGAGGGCTCGATGAACGCCGCCAATATCCTCAAGCCCGCGCTGTCCCGCGGCGAGATCCAGGTCGTCGGCGCGACCACCTTCGCCGAGTACCGCAAGCACATCGAAAAGGACGCCGCGCTGGAGCGCCGCTTCCAGCCCGTCATCATCAATGAGCCCTCAATTGAGGAGTCGATAGATATAATCAAGGGCATCGCCCGCTACTACGAGCAGTTTCACGGGGTGTCCATAACCCCCGAGATGGCGCGTCAGGCGGTGCTGCTCTCCGAGCGCTATATCACCGACAGGTTTTTGCCGGACAAGGCGATAGACCTGATCGACGAGGCCTGCTCGGACTTGAACCTGAAAAATCCGGCGATTCATGAGGCCGAGACAATAAGGCGCGACCTTGACGCCATCCGATCCGAGCGCGAGGGGCTGATGGACGACACCTCTCCCTCGACCTACGAGCGCCTCGCGATTCTGCGCAGCCGGGAGATGATGCTCTCCTCGCGCCTGGCTGAGATTATGAAGAACGGCGCGCCCGAGCTCAAGATGGAAAATCTGGCCAGCGTCATTGAGCTCTGGACAAAAATTCCCGCCTCCCGCATAAGGGAAGAGGAGTTTGAGCGCCTGAGCAAGCTTCAGGATAGGCTTAAAAGCCATATCATAGGACAGGACGAGGCGGTCGAGGCGGTTTCGGCGGCGATCCGCCGAAACCGGGTTGGAATCTCCGCCAAGCACAAGCCGGTGTCGTTCATATTCACCGGCCCCACCGGCGTGGGCAAGACCGAGCTCGTCAAGCGCCTGGCGCAGGATCTGTTCAACACCCCCGAATCGCTCATTAGGCTGGACATGAGCGAATTTATGGAGAAGCACTCGGTCTCGCGCATCATCGGCTCCCCTCCCGGCTATGTTGGCTATGACGAGGCCGGCCAGCTCACTGAGAAGATACGGCGCAAGCCTTACAGTGTAGTGCTGTTTGATGAGATAGAGAAGGCGCACCCCGACGTTCTGAATGTGCTGCTTCAGATACTGGACGACGGGCATATAACCGACGCCCACGGGCGAAAGGTCAATTTTGAGAACACCATAATCATCATGACCTCAAACGCAGGCAGCGGAAAAAACAACGCGCCTCTGGGCTTCACGAAATCACTGGGCGAGCAGGGCAAGGAAAAGGCCCTGAAGTCGCTTCAGGACATCATGAAGCCGGAGTTTATCAACCGCGTGGACGAGGTGGTGGCCTTTAACTCCTTGTCCGAGGACGACTTCTCAAAAATTGCCGTCATCATGCTGGATGAGCTCAAGGTCAGCCTGTCGGAGCGCGGCTACTCTTTTGTTTACGGCGACGACCTTATAAGCTATTTGGTGAAAAAATCCTTCTCCCTCAAGTACGGAGCCCGCAATCTCCGCAGGCTCATACAGAAGGAGATTGAGGACGCGATAGCCTCGATCCTGATCAGCGGCTACGACAGGACGATAAAGACCCTCACGGCGTCCATCGAGGGCGACAGTGTAAAAATAACCGCCTAGCAGCCAATATTTGGGCTGCTATATGGACAACCCGACATAGTTATTAAATTTTCACTATTTTGTAACTATATTCGTTTTTTTTCGACAGCTTTTATGGTAAACTGAAAGAGGTCTGAGCGCAGATTACCATGACCAAAAGGAAGTCGAAAAAATGAGCAGAATAATCAAGTCCCTTGCCCTATTGCTCGCGCTGTTCGCGCTTGCGGGATGCAGCTATCTCCCCTCGTCATCTCCCTCGAACGCGCCGGGCTCGTCCGGAGGCGACCTGCCGTCGGACGCTCCCTCGTCCTCTCCCGCAGCCCTTCCATCGCCCGACCCCACCACAACTCCGACCCCGACGCCCTCTCTCACCCCGACCCCCAGGCCCACGATCAACCCGGAGGATTTGGAGGAATACACCGGAAACATCCACCACGTCTTCTACCACTTTTTGATCGCCTTTCCAGAGGTGGCCTATTCCAACCCATACGGCAAGTACATGGATGAGGTCTGCGTCACCCCCACCGAATTCTGGCGCTCGCTTGAGGAGCTGTATAAAAACGGCTATGTGCTGATGGATATCAACGGCTACATCACCGAGGACGAGAACGGCAACGTCAAAAAGGCCAGGCTGATGGTACCCAAGGGCAAAAAACCGCTCATTATGTCCTTTGACGATATCAACTACTATTCGGCCAACCACGGCAAGGGCATATGTGACAGGATAATTCTGGACGACAATGGCAATTTCGCGATGAGCACCGTTCAATCTGACGGCTCGGAGCTAATAACATACGACAACGGCGTGGTGCCGCTGCTTGAAAAGTTCTGCGAGGAGTATCCCGACTTTTCCCCGTTCGGAGCCAAGGGTCTGCTCGCCATTACCGGATACGACGGTATACTCGGCTACCGCGTTCAGCGTGACAGCCCTGACAGGGACGCCGAGATTGAGGCCGTGAAGCCGCTGGTCGAGGCCCTCAAGTTGTCAGGCTGGACTTTTGCGTCGCACAGCTACGGGCACATACACTCTCAGAAGGTCGGGATTGACCGCGTCAAGACCGACACCGAGCACTGGGAAAATGAGGTGGCCTCGATAGTCGGGGACACGCAGGTCTATGTGTTCCCTTACGGCGAGTATACAAAGCATTCTGAACCGGAGTTTCAGCACCTTTTGCAGAGCGGATTTAAAATCCTCTGCGGGGTGGGTATGCCCCCGTATCTGAAGGCCTATGGCAGCTATATCTTTATGGACAGGCAGAACATTGACGGTTACTCTCTCAGAAACAGCGCGAAATGGCTGGAGCCTTTGATGGATCCGTCCGTGGTTTACTGCCCCGAGGAGAGGAACGAAGGATGAGCTTTGAGCGTACGCGCCGCCTGATACTCGACGCAGCGGTCGCCCTGCTGCTGGTCTCCTGCGCGCGCACTCCCCCGCCGGTTTCAATAAACCCGCCGCCTGAACTGGGGCAGGCGAATGCCTCGGCCGAACCCTCGGCCGGGGTATCTCCGTATATGCCGGTTTCTCCGTCGGCCGAGGACAATCCCGCTGTTCCGGCCATGAACGAGCCCGAGTCCGAGCCGCTACATATCAGGCTTGCGTTTACGGGAGACGTGCTGCTTTACGGCAGGGTGGCGAAGGCGCTGGACGAGGGCGGTCATGACGCTGTTATACAGCCGGAGCTGGCCGGGCTCCTGGCAGAGGCCGACCTGGCGTTTGTCAACTTCGAGATGTCTGTCAGCGAGCGCGGCAAGCCGATGGAGGACAAGGAGTTCACCTTCCGTGGCAAGCCGGGGCACCTGCCGCTGATTGCCGACACGATGGGCATAGACGCCGTCAGCCTGGCCAATAATCACTCCCTGGACTACGGGATGGACGCGTTTCTGGACACAATGGAGCATCTTGAGGAGGCTGGCATAGGCTACGCCGGCGCCGGACATGACCTGTCCGAGGCGAGCGCGCCCTGGGTGGCTGAGGCTCAGGGGCATACAATAGCGCTGCTGGCCGCCTCCCGGGTGATACCGGTTACAAACTGGAACGCGACCGATAAAAAGCCCGGAATGCTGACCACCTACGACCCGGCCAATCTGAACGCCGCGATAGAGGCGGCGAAAGCAAAATACGACTATGTCGTGGTCTTTGTCCACTGGGGCAAGGAGGGCGCGACCGAGCCGGAGGACTACCAGGTCAAGCTCGCCAGGGGATATGTCGACGCGGGCGCGGACGCCGTAATAGGCTCCCACCCGCATGTGCTTCAGGGCTATGAGATTTATCAGGGCAAGCCGATCGCCTACAGCCTCGGAAACTTCATCTTTACGTCCTCGCACCCGGAGACCTGCGTGGCGGTGCTGAACATAACCGAGGAGGATTTATGGCTGGAGGTAGTCCCGTGCACGATAGACAGCCCTTACACATCGATCGTCTCCGAGCCGGATAATGCGCGCCAGCGGCTCGACAGGCTTGAGAAGCTGTCTGACGGCATTTATTTCGACGAGCAGGGCAGGCTGCGGGAAACTTGAGAACTGATTACTCTATGTTATTAATGTCGGGGTAGCCTGCGGGTACCTTTGGCAATCTTCATTCTTTGTTCATTGATTTTTGAAAAGCGCGATGATATAATAGGCCCATCAAACGGAAAGGGGCTTGATATAATTTGGTTAAGCTTATTATGGGCCTGAAGGGCTCCGGCAAGACCAAGCAAATGATCGACTTGGTCAACGAGGCCGTGGAACGCAACCACGGCGTGACGGTATGCATCGAGCATGGGCAGAAGCTGACCTTCGACATCCACCACGGCGCCCGCCTTATAGATACCGTTCCTTACGACATCAGAAGCTATCAGGTGCTGAGGGGCTTCATCACGGGTCTGTACGCAGGCAACTACGATATCAACCATGTGTTCATAGACAGTCTCTTTAAGATCACCGGAAACTCCGACATGGCCGAATGCGAGAAATTCCTGAATTGGTGCGAGACCTTCGGCAATGAAAACGGCGTTAACTTTACGATAACCGCCTCCGAAAAGGTCGAAACCGCCACCGATGGGGTAAAGCGCTTTTTTTAACGTTTGTTCTGTAGTGTTTCCTCCTCCGTAAAACCTATCAGAAAGGGCATTCTATGAGAAAATATATCTTTGAAAACTACGAAGAGATGAGCAGGGCCGCAACACTTGTTTTTGCGCAGCAGATTTCCAAACGCCCGGATACCGTGCTTGGGCTCGCCACCGGCAGCACACCCCTCGGTCTGTATAACGGGCTGGTTTCGCTGTTTGAGTCCGGAGAGCTGGATTTTTCGCGTGTTTCAAGCTACAATCTGGACGAGTATTACCCTATTCCCCGCGCCGATCCGCAGAGCTACTACCACTTCATGCATACAAACCTTTTCAACAGGATTAATATAAAGCCTGAAAACATCCATCTGCCTGACGGCGAGGCCAAGGACCCGATTGCCGCGTGCGCCGAGTATGAAAAGGCGCTCAGGGCGGCGGGAATAGATATCCAGCTCCTGGGGGTGGGGGATAACGGGCATATAGGCTTCAACGAGCCCGATTCGGAGCTCTGCCTGGACACTCATAAGACCTCACTTACGGACTCAACGATTAACGCGAATTCCCGCTTTTTCGCTTCGCCAGACGATGTCCCGAAGAGTGCTCTCACAATGGGCATGGGCTCGATAATGAGCGCTAAATCCATCGTCGTGCTTGTCAGCGGCGCGCGCAAGACTCCGGTTCTACGCAAAATGTTCTCCGGCAAAATAGACCCGATGTGCCCCGCTTCCCTTCTCCAACTCCATCCGGACGTGCTTGTGCTGGCCGACAAGGTTGCGGCTCAATAAATAACTTTCAAAAAGAGTTCTCCCGGCCGTTCCGGCCGGGAGAACTCTTTTATGTGTTCGCTTACCTTACCGTAAACGTAAACGAGTAGCTCGGGAAGTGCAGTGGGAACTTGACGCCCTTGACGACGATGACGCAGGTTTCAAGATCCACGTCGGCAACGTTTTTGTTCAGCAGCAGCGTGGTATCGTCGATGAACTCGCCGCTCGCCGCCTTACCGTCCACCGTTATCGCGAACTTGCCGGGGGATTTGGCAGCGGGTGCGTTGAACTTCACCGCCAGCTTGCCGTCTATATCCAGCTTGGAGGCGGTCCAGAGCAGGTCGGGGTTGTAGGGGAGGACGGTGAGGGGGGTACCATATGCCAATGCATAAGTTGTAGAATCACCAACAGCCAAATCCTTGGGATTCCAATAAACACTGATTTGATATGTCCCAGCCGCAGGAGCCTTAGGTATATAAATGACGTTTTTCCCTCGCGGTACAAAATAATCATCGCTTACCGCTACGCCGTCTTCGCTCTCCAAGCGAACAATGAACGGGGACAGCCCGTCAAGATTATACCCGTCGATATTGACAATGATATTGGCTGCCAGTGACTCCACAATATACTGGGGAGAAACAGTTGTCTTCCTCGCCGATATCACACCGAAAATCCTAGTCTTATCTGCCACCCGCAACCTCTGCCCGTCCGGATCGGTCGAGACAAATCCCGCCACTGAAATGAAATTCCCAACGGTTACGAAATTCTCTATTATCTTGCTGGAGTTTGAGCTGTAGCCGATATAACCGTCGATAAATATCCTGGCCTCGGCAGAATTGCCTGAGGATTCATCACGTAGCCAAAAAGCCTTTATTTTACCCGCGTCATCTTTTTCAACCTTTGTTACAAGTCCTATTATAAATGCGTACCAGCCGTTGTTGGCAGGATTAGTAACATCGGAAGGGTTCATCCTTTTTTCTTTTTGACGGTAGTTTCCCTGTTCCTCATCCACAACCACCATGTCCGCCGGGCTCTCGATCATCAGCTCCAGGTCGCCCAGGTACTCGTGGATGACGCCCGTCACCCGCACCGTCTGCCCGGCCTTGATAACCATGTCGTTTGTGATGCCGAACACGTTGATGCCGCCGGTCTCGTCCTGCACGTACAGGCAGTCGAAGAACGCGAGCTCGGGATTTGAGCCGGTCGAGTGGGTCATCGCCATGCCCTCAATTGTGACGCGCTTGCCCAGCTCCAGCTTCCGCGCCTCGCCTATCGGGGTGACGCCCGTATCCTTTTGCAGCGTCTTGAGCATGTTCCAGACCAGCATCATGTTGCTGTTGACCACGTTGTTGCCCGCGTCAAAGTCCGGAATCTCAAAGTCGGAGAAGAACACCGTTCCGCCGACAAACGCTGTGCCGCCGCCGGGCAGCTTCTCCGCCGCCAGCGCGATCACCTCGCCGGGCTTCTTGATAATACGGGGATCGTTCATGTCGGACGGACGGGTGGAGGCCGACAGGGCGGTTCCGTTCGTGTCGCCGTCCGCGTCTATCGAGAAGGTGGTCGGGAAGCCCTTTACCAGCCACTCGGCTCTGACGGGGTCAATCGTGACCGCGCATCCGCTGTAGAAGCTGTAGGTCTGCGCGTCGCGCACGCCCTCGGTGTATGCGGAAGCCGCGTTATGCAGGTCATGGCCGAAGGCGAGCCGGTAGCTCTCGTTGACCTTGTTGTCGAAGTCGACGACCTCGTCGTCCTCCTGGCGGGTTGTCGCGCCGATCGCCTCGAGGACGGCGTTCATCTGGGTGGAGGAATGGTGCGGAGAGGTCTTCGGATAGTCCGGCTTCTGGTCGCCGTAGTCGGCCACCCCGCCGATCAGGAAGCTTCCTCCGTCGGCCGCGAAGTCCGCCAGCACAGCAAGCTCGGCCTCGCTGTAAGCCTGCGCGGTGTAGCTGATGGCCGGGGAGCCGTCCCTCGGGGTGTAGGTGCCGGCGCGGGTGGCGGGTGGGGTCATGACGAGCGCCGAGCAGCCCTCAAGCGAGGTCGCCGTCAGCTCGCTCAGTATCTTGACGCGGATGTTGTTTGCCGCGCAGACGTTCAGGAACGCCGAGTAGCTGCCGGCGTAATTGCCCGCGACGTAGGCGTTGTAGTGCGCGGCGTCAATGGCGATGGTCACCAGGCTCTCCGGGTCGTAGACCTTTATCTTGAGCACGTCCGCGTAAACGCGCGGCTCGCTGCCGTAGGTCGCGTAGACCCTGACGTCTATGTTCTTGTCGCCCAGCGAGTCCGGGGTGTATTCAAACTCGTAGGCCGCGCTGTCGCCCTTGTTGAGCGTGATCGCCGGGGCCGCGTTCTCATGTATAACCGCGCCGCCGATAGAGTACTCTATTCTGTCGATAACGAGCGGCTTTTCCTCGTTGTTGTACAGCGTAGTCTTGACAGGCATTGGCTCACCCTTGACCGGCATCACGGTGCTGGAGGTGGTTCTGTTTATGCCCATGTCCTCGACCTTGCCCAGCCACACCGGGGCGGTCACAGCCAGAAGGCCGGAGGGCTCGCTGAGCTGCACGTAGTAGTACGCGTAGGAGGCGGGCAGCGTCACGTTCCAGATAAACGTGGTGCCGTTTTCGTCCCTGGTCAGAGTGGCGCCGTTGCCGTCCGCGACCTTGCGGGTTATCGCCTTCTGACCGTAGTTGACGATTATCGAAATGTCGGAGCCCTCGATCACGTTGTCCGGGTCGACAAGCTTGACATAGACGTTGACTGACCCGTCCGGGGCCTCGCCCGCCGGATAGCGGTAGCCCATCGGGTGCCCGTCCAGGCTGAAGCGTATGCCCAGGTTGTCGTCCTCGGTGGCGTAAACGCGCCGCGCGGCGACGGCGGCGTAGATGTCGTCGCGGGTGAGGCCCTGAGCGAGCACGACGGTGCGACCGGTGTTAGCGTCTCCCCATTTGCCCTGATGGTTGTCCTGGTTATTGGACGGCGCGACGTGCCAGCCGCGGTCCAGCGCCCTGGTGTAGGAGTCATACGAGCGGAAATAGCCGCCGGATGAGATATCGCCCTCGCCGTTGCCGACCTCAATGAGGTTCACGAAATCGTCAAAGCGCTCCTCATAGAAGTTGAAGTCAAGGAAATCTCCGAAGGTCGTGCCGGGGTGGTTGAGCTGGCTCAGCGCGCCGGGCGCGGTGGTCAGGCGCTCGTAGTAGCGGTAGAGGCCGTTTGTGGCTTTGTCCGCCGTGTTAGCGGTAAAATATGAGTCGTTGCGGCTCTCGAAGCCCTTGGTATTGTATGTGTTGATGTGCCCGAAGCCGCCGGTGGAGCCCGACCAGGTCATCTCGTAGCCGTAGATGCCGACAAAGCTTCCGTCGGTGGCGGCGTCCGCGGCCTCATGCCCTCGGTTCCACGCGGCGCTGACAGCGGTCCCCTTTGGGCCGTTGATGTCGTAGGCTGAGGCCGAGGCGCTGTCAAACATGTTGGAGTGGTCGGTAATAGCCAAAAAGTCGATCTGCCTTGCCTGGTTTTTGGCGTAGTCATAAGCCTGCTCGGGGGTGCCGATGCCGTCGGACAGAATCGTGTGGCTGTGCAGCTGACCGAAATAGATGTTGTATTCGTCCACCGTCATGCCCTTGCGGTAGGTGTAGCTCACCTCGTCGCCCGGGACGCAGCCGGGGGCGGTCGCGTAGGCGGTGATTGTCGCGGGCAGCTCCGTCAGTGTGATCGGGCCCTCGTAGACGGCGTACTCACTGTCGCCCAGCTTATAGAAGATAGAGGCGTTCGCGGTTTCGCAGGTCAGAGTGACCTTGGCTCCCGGGGCCACGTCGAAGCTGCTGGAGAGGGGCTTGACGATCTTCACCTTCTCCTGGACATATGTGACAGCCTTCACGCGGCTGTCCAGCATTCCAGCCTTTACGGCCTTGAGGTGGAGCGTCACGGGCAGAGTCTCCGCGGCGAACGACGACGCCTGCGAGTAGGTCGAGCCGCCGTCCGTGCTGAGCATCACCGAAGCTCCCTCTGTAGGGCTTGTGAACTCAACCGTGGTTCTGAGCGGGACTTCACCGCCGGACACTGACGGCGCGACGGGGGCGACCTGGTTGTCCAATATTATGTAGCTGCCCTCAAGCCGTATCTGGTTTATCTGATGTGTGCCACCCGAGCCGACAGTGCCGCCGTTGGCGGAAATCTCGGAGCTCATCAGCAGGCGTATGTACAGCGTGTCCCTGTTGGAGGCCCCCCTTGGCAGCGTCACCGAGAACGGGCTGTGTACGGTAGCGCCTGCGGTCACGTCCCCGTCCGGGACGTCGTGCCAGGTCGAGCCGTCCGCGCTGTATTGCGCCTTGAAGTCGCGCGGGCCGGTGTTGGAGGAGCGCAGCGTGCCGCTGAACACGAGCCGGTCCATGCCCCTGGATGAGGTCTTTATCAGCCAGTAGGCCTTGCCGGACATGCCCGCGAGCCCGGAGAGGTTAGCGCCGCCCGAGCCGAAGGTGAGCGTCACAGGCGCTCCGTCCCTGATGAAGCCCGCCTCGGAAACCGCTGCGAAGTCGCCGGTTATGTCGGCATACAGGCCGTTGTTGTTGGAGTAGAGGACGCTGAGGGCGGTACCGGTGTCATCCTCGACGACCCAGCTGTCCTCGCCGGGATCGGGGATATATTTCTTGGTATAGGTGAACACCGCCTCGTCGCTGTCCAGATGCCCGTCCTGCCTGGCAATCGCCCGGACAGTGACGGGAAGCGCTGCGGCTATCGGGCCCGCATACAGAGTGTCCGGTTCGCCGGAGCCAAGCGTGTAGAGAATGGAGGCCCCGGCGGAGGCGCTTAGGGTTATGCCGTCCGGCAGCGCGTCGTATTCTCCCGGAGCCGGAGTGGCCGTCGGCGGGTCCAGCTTGGGAAGCGGCTCGACGCCTCCGCCTGTGCCGGTTATCGCGATCTCGGCCATCCGGCTGTTACCGCCGGAGGCCACCGTTCCGCCATTGATGGAGACCGTCCCTGTCGCCACAAAGCGCAGGATCAGGATATCCGCGTTGGCGGCTTCGGCGGGCAGGTCAACGCTTATCGTCCTGCTGGAGTCAGCCAGCTCATAGGCCTTTGCTTCTGAGAAAGCGGCCCCGTCCGCCGAGTATTTCAGCGTGAAATTTTTTGGAGCGGTGCCCGAGCCCCAGGCGTTGAAGGTGACGTTCAGCCCGGAGTAGCCCTTGGACGAGGTGGTGATCTGCCAGTACTTCTCAGTCTGGTCCGCGTTCTCCCACCCGTTTGTGTAAATCGATTTGCTGGAGGCCGTGTAGCTTACGTCCGTTTTTAAGTAATGCGAAAATGCGGACGCCTGGAAAACGCCGTCGACCGCTGTCTGCGGCAGGGTAGCCGTGGTGGCCGTGCCCCCCTGTACAAAGGAAAACTTCGCCAGCGCCACATTGTCGGCGGCGAGCGACGAGGGAGCCGCGACCAGAATCAGGTTCAGCGCCATTACAAGGCACATAAGCAGGGCAAGCGCCCTCATGGGAAATACTTTTCTCATTTTTTCTTCCTCCGTTTCTTATCTGAAAAGCGGTTGGGAATCTCCGCTTTTTTTCGAAAACCGCGAACAACATATCAAATTCTTAGGAAGCGGCGGGCGATTGCAAATCGCCCCTGCATGCAGACCAGCGCCTGCCTAAAGGACGCAAAAGGTATCCAGCGCCAGCACGGTGGCGTTTTCAAGAAGCCTGGGCGTTTCCAGGGGAGTGAGCTTTCGTCCTGAATATTTCTCAGATGTCACCGTCAGAAGAGCGCACGGCTTGTCCCCCCTGGCGTCCGCCTCGAAGAAAAAATCACTTGCCGGCCTCGACAGTATATCGATTTCAAGGTGTGCGCGGATAGTCTGTGTCCCCGCGCCCAACGCGACATAAAGCGCATTGTTTATCATGCCCATGCCGCCGGGAGGCGCCGCAAGTACGAGAGTTCCCAACGCATACTCCGGGCTGAGCGACTCGCATTCCCCTATGTAAACCCCGTCGCTTAGACCGGGAGGCGGCGTCCACCCCCCGCAAAAAACAAAAACCGAAAGCCCTTTCCACTGCCCTGAAAAGGCCCCCGGTACACATTCTCGGCAGGGCAGCGCCTGCTCAAGATGATGCGCGGCAATTCGGCGAACCGTGCTTTCGCTGTCAACCGAAATATAATATACTCGCTTTTCCATTGTACCAGCGCTTTCCTCCGCAACACTCCGCCGCCCGCAAAAGGCGGAAATTTTCACCATCTATACCTATATCGCTATTATACAGCACATGAATTTGCAATTCAAGTCTGTCAACTAGAACAGCATAAATATTTAACAATATTTGCAGGTTTACTCATAAGTAATATTTGACATTTTGATAGAAAAGTAGTAAGATAAAAGAAATATAGATATCCCGATAGATAGAATGTCCTTTGCCGTACGTCTTAATTTACTATAGTATTCCTCACCATATATCTGTGCAGCCCAATTGAAAAAAGCGCCGGACATCTCCAGCCAGATCGGAATGTCGGCTTTTTTAATATATTGATCGAGGTGAGAACGTAAAGAAATGGACACCAGTAAGGAAGAACAGAGAAAAACGATAAAAAGAAAAAGGAGAAGTAATTGTGAGAACTAAGACTTCAAGCAGATTCCTCAGCCTGCTGCTCAGCGCGGTTATGATTTTCGGCCTTGTGCTCGTGACTCCGGCCTCGGCGGCCTCGTCGGTTCAGGCAGGGGATTTTCAGCTGGCCGACACCGGAAAGTATGTGGCAAAAGACCTCAGCAACGCGACAATTGCCGACAACGCACTTACATACGATAAAACCCAGATTACGGCTCAGCTGAATCTGGCCGCCGCCGGACTTTCCAATGAGGAAGCCACCTATGTCGAGCAGCTTGCCGACTCCATGAACCGTCCTCTCGGCGCTATTGGCTTTGACGACACGACCTCCGACGAGCCGGTCAACATCATTGTGCAGTTCGACACGCTGCCCGCCAGCATGCTGAAGGCCTACAACAGCCTTCACAATATCAAAAACGTCAACTACGAGAAGGCCGCCGCCGCACCCCTGAATGCCTTTAAGTCCACCTTTTCAAAGGCTGAGAAGGCTCAGATCAAGTTCGGCTACGATTTCCACGAGGTGTTTAACGGCGTGGGCATGACAGTGCCTGCCAATATGATAGAGAAAATCGCGGCGATGGACGGCGTGCTGTCGGTCTCCCCCGACTACATAATGTACGCCGATGAGAGCGACCCGATCGACTATTCCGAGATCGTCGCCGGCGGCATGAAGGAAAGCCGCGAGATACTCAAGACCGTTGAGCTCAACGAGATGGGCATCACCGGCAAAAATGTCAAGGTCTGCGTGCTGGACACCGGCATTGACTACAACCATCCCGACCTCAAGGACGCCTTCAAGGGCGGCCATGACTACATAGGAAACTACAACGGCGTCACCGTCACCACCGTAAACGAGGACGACAACCCGATGGAGACCACCTATGAAGATTGGCAAGCTGCCTACACCGCCGACAGCCGGGCGGTTGAGGTTAATGCCCGCGGCAATGAATACTACACCAGCCACGGAACGCATGTGAGCGGCACCGTAGCCGCCCGCGGCAAGAACACAACCTCCCACTACAACACGCTTGGCGTAGCTCCGGAGGCCGATCTGTACGTATACAGAGTGCTCGGACCCTACGGCTCCGGCCCCTCCACCGGCATCATCAAGGCTGTCAACGAGTCGGTTGTCAACGGAATGCAGGTCATCAACCTCTCGCTCGGCGCGGATCAGGATACCGCCTACGGCGCCGATGTGGTTGCCCTGAACAACGCCTGCATCGCCGGCACCATCGTCTGCGTTTCCGCCGGCAACAACGCGATGCCGACCGGCGCCACCTCCCGCCAGGTTCTGAGCCTCGGCACCCCCGGAACCGCCTATCTGCCGATAACCGTAGCGGCGTCAAATTACGGTGGAGGGGCTGAAAAGACATACGCCGGCGCCCGTGTGCTCTATAACGATCAGGCCGTTTCGGGTGTATCCTTTATAGTCGCCGGATGCGACTTCAGCAATACTTTTGAAAACGGCAAAATTAACGCCCCCAACCTTACCTATGTCGAGGGCAAGGGATATCAGTTCAAGCTTGTTCTCGGAGAGGGTAACTCCGCGACCTCTCTCGCCCAGCTCCAAGCACTTGCCGACAACAGCCTTCAGGGGCAGATACTTGTCGTTAAGCGCGGCGCCCTTACCTTCACCGATATTCCGCCGCAGGCCAAACGTCTTGGCGCCGGCGCTGTTCTCATTATCAACAGAAACGATGAGGTAGGCCCCATTCGCAACATCACCATCGGCGGGGAGCAGCTTGGCCATCTCCCGGTTCTGACCACGACACACCAGGTGGGGGATATCATTGCCTCCGCCGTCGCAGCAGCCGGGGATGCGACAACATATATTGAGCCCGGAGAGTTTGTGGCCGTTCCGCTTGAGAAAACTCCGGCCAGCTTCAGCTCCATCGGCCCCGTAACCGAGACCATCGGACTGAAGCCCGACATCATCGCCCCCGGATTTGACATCATGTCCACCCAGCCGGCGTTTATAGTAAACCCCGACCACAACGCCACCGATTACTCCAACTCTTACGCCAGGAAGGGCGGCACCTCGATGTCCGCCCCGCACATGACCGGCATCGCGGTCCTGATGCGCCAGAGCTTCCCGAGCGCCTCCGTGGCCGAGATCAAGGCCAGGCTTATGAACACGGCTGATCCGGCCCTCATCAAGTCCGGCGTCGCCGCAACCCCGACCGCCAGCGTGTTCGAGGTCGGCGCGGGCTTTGTCAACCCATGGCGCGCCATGGTCACCGACAGGGACGTCTACATAACCCTTCAGGATGATATCCCCGGTGAGAAATCGGGCACAATAATCGCCAACCAGACGCTGTCCTCTATGAGCTTCGGAGTCGTTACCCCGAACGCGACCGAGGCCGTTGAGTCCCGTGCGCTGGAGATCACGGTGCACAACACCGGCGCCACCGAGAAGACATTTGCCATCGCTCCGAGCTACAACAACGACACCGGATATTCGCTGTCCGCCGCCGCCGCGGGCGTCACCCTGCAGACCGACAAGACCTCCGTCACTGTGGCTGCGGGCGGTACCGCCGCCGTCACCGCGAAGATGGTCGTTCCGGCCGGAGCCCCCAGCGGCAGGTTTGAGGGATATCTGCACTTCACAGCGGGCGAGTCCGACTATGTCGTGCCGTTCGGCTGCGCCACCGGAGATCCCCCGAAGCCGTTTATTATTAACGACGCCTTCCTGATTAAGCCGGTCATTACCTCAAACACCAACGCGAATATAAGGCATACCACGTACTCAAACACCACCCCGATCGGCCTTGATTACACCGGCGCCTGGCCCGGGGATAGGATGGACGT
Source organism: Oscillospiraceae bacterium (assembly GCA_031556035.1). Classification (GTDB taxonomy): domain Bacteria; phylum Bacillota; class Clostridia; order Oscillospirales; family UBA929; genus JAVBTT01. The sequence continues at coordinate 63,165 of JAVBTT010000010.1, read as the reverse complement.
CCTCATCTGCGACATGGAAGGTGACGTCATCGGTTATTACGGCACATACAGTGATATGGGCGAAGGCAGCGGAGAGGCCGACCTGTACATTGGAGCGGTCACCGCCAACGCTAGACCTGTGGATGAGGATGGAAACATCGCAGCTGCGCCTGTAACATTCCCGGAGGGCGTCTATCAGATCGCCATAGCGGATTCCACCTACTATTATATAATCGCCGGCCTGGTCATCGACAATCAGCGCCCGGTTCTGACCTTTGATCCGGCTCCGCCCGTGTATGAGTATATAAACGGCGAGACAGTCGTGCATATTAAGGGCAACATTTGGAGCCGCGCGGGCGAGTTGCTTGTGGCCAACGAAATCGGCAACGGCAATTATATCGGAAACCCGGTTATTGGCCAGGAGTTAAACGCGCTGTATCTTGGCACCTCCGGGTATCGCTACTGCGATGAATACGGTGACTTCGACATCCCATTCCCGGTTACCGAGGTCAGCAAGACCGGCAACGTCACAGTCAACGCCTACGCCGCTGATTACGTTACCACTACTTATTATTTGTTCTTCAACATCCTTCTCCAGCAAACCAACACCGGCAACAACCGCACCGCAGGCACCGTGGCCGTATCCTACACCCAGTCCCCGCTGCTTGAGTCGGTCACCGCGGCAAACGGTCTTGCCACGGCCAAGCTGAGCTACGACCCGAGGCTGATAGCCCCGGCCGCCGAAGACTTTGCGGTTGAGTGCTCCGTAGATGGCGGCGAGAAGGTCGGGCTTGATGCCGGCTTCAGCTATGACAGCGCGACATCCACCGCCTCCTTCGCCTTTGAGCAGTTCACGGCCCCCGGGGAGTACACCGTGTACGTCAGCTACAAGGGCGGCGAGTCCAAGTCAGCCGGATTTGTCGTCGAGCGCCAGATTGATACGCTGAGCGTATCCGTCAGCACCCGGACGATTGTCGCCACCCTGTCGGCCTACCTGAACATCACGGTTGAGGGCTATGACGACGTGGAGAACCCGCCCATCGCCTTCCTGTACACGGGCGAGCAGTGGCTGTATCCCACAAATCTCACCTACGCGAACGGCAAGTGGACCGGCAGAATGTACGTTGAGACGGCTCCGGCCTACGGCACCCCGACCTCGGTGTTTGTATCGGCGGAAGGCGCGGAGGGCTCCTGCGACATTACCATAGCAGGCTACAACCCCGCTGAGCTGTGGAACCCGACGCTGACCTTTGACGCTGAGTCCGGCAACGCGCTGATCGTGTTCAGCGAAGCGATCACCCATAAGAACGGCGGCAGGATCGCCGTCACTGTGGGCGGCAAGTCTACAGCATACACTCTCCCGGCGGACGGCAAGAGCATTCTTGTAAACGCCGCGTTCGAGAGCCTTGAGCAGGGCACGAAGATTGTGGCCGCAGGCGTCAAGTACCCTGTGCTGTTCCCGAGCTACAGCTTCACCTTTACCCTCACCAAGTAAGTAAAGCCAAGATAAAAGCCCGGCCCCCGCCAAACGGCGGGGGCCGGGCTTTTAGACCGATGACAAACTACAGTTTGTCATCGAAAACGAGGGCAAGCTGTCGCCGCTGAGGCTGCTCACAGAGAACGGTTTTCCCGAAGTGAATTCGGGAAAACCTAGAATATCAAGCTTGAGCGATGTAGGTGGTCGTGAATGTAAAGGAGTAGCTTGGAAAGAGGACTGGGAATTTGACGTTTTTAACCACGATGACGTCTCCGTCGTTTACGACGCAAGGAATGATCAGGCTGTTGCCCTCCTTGATAAATGCCTTTTCCGAACCGTTGACAAGCACGATAAAGCTGGAGCCTTTTTTAGGCGCTATTTCCGGAAGGAATCCCAGCGCGGTATCGGTTGAGCCTGGAATCACGCTCATTGTCCAAATGTCGTTGTCCAGCGGCACTACTGTCAGCCTGCCTTCAGTCGGCCTCTCCTCGCCGTTTACCCTGACAACGGGACTATAAACGCCGGCTTCCGGAACTTCGCTCGCTTCAAATCTGAATCTCGCCAAACCGTCATCGCCAACCTCCAGCGTTTGATTAAACAGTGTTATGGTTATAACGTCTTCCTCCATACCGCTACTCACCACATTGACGTTAACATTGGCGGCGCATCCGGTTACAATAGTTGTCGGGCTGACCCTGGCCTCAATTTTCGGGACTGAATCGGACTCGAAAATCTTTATTGCGCCAATTCTTACCCTGTTGGAACCGGCGCCCGAAATCCAGTTGGCCCTGTCGACAATAAATCTGACGTAACGAGCTGTAACGGGCTCCGGTAAAACACGGTTCACAACCTCGCTGCGGTTATCAGCAACCTGGTCCACTTGAGTCCAGCCGGTTTTTTCTTTCCAGTTCGGATTATCGTCATTGGTAATTTCCATTGTCCAGGAGCGCAAATTCAAATTCATGTCGCTATCCCAGCGGGACAGTGTCGTACCGAGCTCCTGATAAGAATCGAAGGTTTCCAGCGCGCCCAAATCGAACGCGAACCAGACGCGGTTTCCAAGAGCTGGGTCATGGCCAAAAGCGGGGTCGGGATTGGGGGTGGCGGTCTGTGAGCCTGCTACATAGTGCGAGAACATCCTGCCCCACCTGGAGCTTGAGGTTGGGTCTGTCTCCGGAGTGTGCAGCCTATAGTCAATCAAGGCCGCCTTGTTTTCCAATGCAACGTTTTTGTCCCCGGAGGCGTAAATGTTGCTGTCTGCGATATAGGACAGCAGGTTTACCTTTCCACTTGAAAAATCGTCCTCGTAATGGGAAAGGTATGTCTTGCCGCGTTCGCCGAAGTAGTCGGTGCGAGCCTTCAGGGATTTTGGCTCGTACGAGTCGGTTCCATCCTCCGACAGATACCAGTAAGACGTGATGCCATATTCCGCGCTGGTGAGATAGTATTTTTCAATGAATCCGTCAAAGGAATCAAAGAACGGGACATTGTCATTAAGCTGATACCTCACGTTTGACTTGTGCCCCTTCAGATGCGTACTTTCACCCGCGAACGTCTGGGCGTGGTATGGGGCGGCAAATGCGGCGGGGTCGCCCCAGGCGTAACCGAAATAATCGTCAGTGCCCGTGCCGAAGGTGGAGGGGAACTTCTCCCCGTCAACAAAGAATTTTTCGTCGCCCTCTCCCCACCAGAACGCGGCTGGATCTCTATTGTCGTCTGCTTTATAGGCATGCAGGGATAAACCCAGGAAGCGCCCCGCTCCTTCGGTTCTCAACACGGAATAATCCGGCTGACGATCGGCGTTTTCGCTGTATAACCCTCTGTGCCATTTGGCGTGAAACCGCAGATAGTCGTCAGCGTCCCCCTCCAGGGGCACAACGGCAATATCCATATTAAGGCCTCTCCCCACTGCGCCGTCGTTGCCGATTACGATCCTCGCGCCTGTTTTGAACGGCATATAGATGTAGCAGTAGAATTCGCCGTTTTCCGTATATCCCATGGGGAGTGTCCTGTACACATCGCACCCGCCGGAGTCGCCGAAGAAGTCGCACAGAGGAGCCCACACGCTGGGGGTGCTTTCGTCATCCCAATACATGCTGACCGTAAGCTCCTTCATAATATGCAAAATCTCGTTCTCGCTCAGGCTCTGGAAAGGGATATCCGGCCTGATCTTGAATTGCGCGATTGCGCCAGCGCCGTCAAAGTCAAGAACTGTGGTTTTGCCCTTAGCGGGGATATTAAACCACTGCTTCACGCTCTTCCTGACATCGCTGAGGCTGTTGGGATTTTCCCCGATCTTGTTTTGGAAAAAATCATTTACGGCAGAGAGGGCCGCGCTCTGCTCCTCGCTCAGCGAGCCGGACGAACTCTCTACCTCAGAGCCCTCAGGCAAGGTTGAGTATGTTACCTGATATGGGAAGTTCAGCGGGAACTCCGTATTGCGGATGTAAATTTTGCAGGACTTGTTGTAGGTGATGGGCTGATAGCAGTTCCTGCCCTGGGCGCTGTTGGTGTAGCTCAACCCGGGGAAGCTGAAGTATGAGTCGTTGCCGGTGAACAGGCTGCTCCAGTTTTTTGTGATGGTGGGTGTCTCGTATGTATCGTCATCTATGCATATCTCTATAATCGCGTTTGCGGGCTTAGCGCACCAAATGCGCCAAATTACGCCAGGCCCCTCCATATCCGCAATAAGATAGCGGTATTGGTAGCCTGAGATTTGTTCGCGGCTGATGTAGCCTGTCCAGTCGCTGTTTGAGCTCCAGTTGTCGTATTTGTCGGTCTCCGTATTAAATTGAGCCGCCCTGTCGGAAGATGACCACAGGGAGCTCGCCTCGCCGGGGGACGGAATCTTGGCCGCATGTCTCATATCCAACATCTGATTCGCAATATCGGAATATGTATAGTGCTTGGCCGTGGCGTCCCCGTCATCGGGAACGGCAACTGCAAAGGGGAATACGGCGCTTATTATGCACAGGCATAAAGCAAGCGACAGTATTTTTTTTATTTTCATAAATATTCTCCTCAGTTTTTATAAATACAATTCAAATTTGCCGTCCCGCGCTAATTTTTTACCCCGGTCAGCTTAATATAGTCGACGCTGCAGCTAAACCCCTTGCTGACGGGATTGCTTCCTGTCACCGCGAATGTAAATATCTTGTTGCCGGGGCTCGTGAATGTTACCCTGCCCCAGTCAAACGGAATATACAATTGCTGCTCCGAATACATATCAACCGGCGCGCCAACAGGCTCACCATCAACATACAGCTGGATGATACCCCTTGTATTGAGGGTTTTATAGAGCGTGGAGACAGAATATGTGCCTGCAGCCGGTACGTGTACCGTGAAATCAATGCTGTCTCCCGCCTCAGTGGCGTGAAGCTGCACCCACGTCGCGTTTTCGACACGCGTGTCGTTCTCATTGGTTATTGCCCTTCCCTGCGCGGAAGCGGCAGGGATGTTTTCAGCCTGGTACACTATACGCGTGTCGGTGGCGGGGCTGATTTTAACCAGCTTGATATAGTCAATACTGCATGTGAAGCCGTCATTGACTCCATCAGTCACTGTAAACCTGAATGTATTGTTTCCAGTGGTGCTGAACAGCTTTCGGCCCAGACTCGACTCAGATATTTCAACAGAATCGGCGTACTGATTTTGAGGCGTCCCCTGGTTTGCGCTGTTGATTGAAAGCTGGTACACCCCTTCGGTACTTGATTTTCTGCCGCCGACATATATCTCATACAGTCCTGTTTGCGGGACATTGACGTTAAACTGGAGCCTGTCGTCCTTTGCGTTCCCGTTTAAGACGCGGTAAGCGCCGTTGCTGCAGCCGGCGTCGTTTTCCGAGGAGACGAGGTCTTTCGTGGGCGACATGTATAACAGGTCCTCGGCTTCGTATAACAGGATATAAGGCGAATGCGGCGCGGGATCGCCCGTTGCGAAGGATTTCACCTGCGAAACAGTCTCGTTGCCCGCTAAATCGGCGGCAATAATTCTATAGTAATAATCAGTATTAGGACTCAACCCCTCCAGCTTATACAGATGACTGGTTTTGAAGCCTTCGCCGCCGCTTAATGTTAAATCAAGGCTGGACACCTTGGCACCATACTCAATGGAAACTGAAGTCCATTCGTCAGTGTTAAATGTTACCACAGCCTCATTGTCCAATATGTCACTGACAGCTATTTCGCTGATTTCAGGGTTGCCGGTATCCTCCGGCAGCTGTACGGGCGCTTCCGGCATCCTGTAGCAGTAGGCCTTATACTCGAATTCACTCCATGCGGACATTTCCGGATATTCAACCTTTGGGTAAAGCTCCCTGTTAACCGGAGTAAATCTTATCCACACCTTCATTTTCGATAAGCCATGCGTCAGGCTGCTGGGCACAATAAACTCGTCATCCCTGAACTGGCGGTTGGAGGTTTGTACATTGTGCATTGCCAAATCAAACTCGCCGGGAGGATCAGAATAGATGCAGGTATTTGATCCCGCCAGATACCATACGCCGGCAAGCTCCCATTTGGGGCTTTGCGCGTCGCCGTCGGCAATGTACACCTCAGCTCGCTGATTGGGATACTTGTAATCCAGTTTCCTGCGCAACAGGACGCCCAAATTATCAGGCTCCACCTCAAGGGTAAATTTAGAGTCTCCTCTGGTGTATCTGCCGATATCGGTTTCGGCGGAAAATCCCGCGTCCGGGCCCTCCTCGTAGCGCGACGTCAGGGAATACGGCTCAGAGGCCTGGGGGGAGTCATAACCGTGTGACCGCTCGCTTTCCAAATCGCCAACCTTAAGCAAATCCGTCTGCACAAGGGTGGCGCTAGGAGTCCCATACCAGTACGAAACAAATTGGTACGGCTCGACGGAAGTATTTGTTGCGCCATGCTCCAGCCTTATCACAGCGTTTTTGCCAAAGGGCATCAGGTCGGACAGCAGATAACGGTAAGCCGAGCCTCTTGTCGGCTGTCCATAGAACGGAAGCGTTGGCGTACCGCCTTTGAAATAGTCTCCGCCGCCAGCCCATTCCTCGGTTCCGGTGCCTTGAACCTGCGGACTCCTGCTGTCGTCAAAGAAGAAACGCGGGTCGCCTTCCAGCGTACCCATAACCGGACTATCCATATCGGTAAATGTAAACGACATCCCGACAAACTGGCCCGACCACTCCTCGCTGCCTTCAATTCCTCTTGTGTCCAGCGCCACAAGGTCTTTGTTCCTGTATATGGACGTGTCGGGGAAATTGTTATATGTCGCGTGGAAATATGAAACATGGTTGATGGGATCGGTGTATGGCGCGTATCTGACGCTCCAGTTGATATCGTTTATTTCAGCCCCGCCGGTTTCCACAAGCTCAATTTTGGCGTTAATGAAGAAGGGCATGGGGAAATAACACGACAGATACGCGCGATTGCTGTCGTATTTTATGTTCAGGGGAAAACCCTTAACTTGATACTCGCATGACGGAAGCGAGTTTTGAAGCCTACCAACCCCAAAAAATAAAGGTACAGGAGCGTCTACCGAGGGCATTGCCCGGTTGTCCCAGGTAATTCTTACCCTTGTGTTTATTAAGCTGGATATTTTATCGACTGGGACAGAAAAATTGATTGCGCGTATAGTGGAGGGCGCTTCATTGATGGTCACAAGCGTTTCAGTTGAGTTTGCCGCCAGCGTCGTGATTCCGGATGACTCGTGAATGCCCATCTGATTGGCGTCGTATGTACCGGTCTGCGGAATAAGATCCTGTCCCGCTTTGTTAAGCAGACTCCTCACGTCCTCGTCCGGAGGGGTAGCGGAGTCAAACGTCGCTATGGGCATTGACAAATTGGCGTCGCGGTTATACAGGCTGTATATGAAATATCCGGTCCCATAATCCGTGTACTCATATCCGATCCGGAATTTTTCCGCAAACGATATGGGGACGCCCATCATGCTCGCGCCACTGTTCTGTGAGTAGGTGCTGGCCAGAGGGGCCGGGTAGATATCCTTTGGCAGATATGTCGAGTTTAAGTTGCTGGCCGTTTTCCTGGCGGTGTCAGACGTGCTGATAACAACCCTGGTATTGTCAAGTTCGTAGTGCCACGGGCTGCCATGCCAGTGATTCGCTCTGGCACAGTACAGAACGCCCGTTCCCTCGATGTCAAGCGGATAACTGAGCAGCTTCGTCCCCGAGGACGCCTCGTTTTCCTGATACAGATAATGGCTCGCGTCGGCGGATTCATTTCCGCCTCGGCGGTCATAGGTACACCTCATGTATGTCCTTACGCCAATCCTCTGATAAGCCCACCGATCCCACATGCGGTATGTGTCCAGCCCAACAGGGACGACCGGCGTAATCTCCGCCGCCGCAAGCTTGCCGGTGTTTTCATCTGAATGCGGAGTGAAAACGGCAACGCTCGAAACGGAGGTTAACACTAGAAAGCCCACCAGCGTCAGCGCCGCCAGTCTCCGAATTATCAGTTTATTAGAATTCATAATCATACCCCTCGTTTGTAATTTTGGATGACGAGCAACTACGTCTACTCTCTTTTCCTAATCCCATGTTAAAACCTTCCGTTTGGAAATCTGCAAAAGCTTGCCGCAGCAGGCTTTTGCAGATTAATGCCGTCAGGTTTTAAACAGGTATTAGTATAATGTGTTGTCTGCCGTTTAAACGCCCTCCTTCCTGTCAAGCCCGCATACACTATCTGTTAACCACGTTTTCCGGCGCGCCCTTTATAAACGCCGCGAGATTGCTTGCCGCAATATCCATCAGTCTGGCTCGGCTTTCAATGGGCGCCCAGGAGATATGCGGGGTAATGATGCAGTTTTTCGCCTTCAGAAGAGGATTGTCGCTTCTGGCAGGCTCGTACGAAAGCACGTCCAGCCCTGCCGCGCGAACCTTTCCCGAATTAAGCGCATCCGCGAGCTCCCGCTCGTTAATCAGAGGCCCGCGGGAATTGTTGATAATAATAACGCCATCCTTCATTTTCGAAATGCTGCTCTTATTTATTATGCCCTCGGTTGACGGAAACAGCGGACAATGCAAGCTGATCACGTCGGATCTCGCATAGAGCTCATCCAGCGGAATATATTCGGCTATTTCCCTCCCGTCGTCTACGGGGTACAGGTCATACGCGACCACTTTCATTCCCATGGCTTTCGCAATCCTCCCCGTAGCTTGGCCGATCCGCCCAAAGCCGATAATGCCCATCGTCTTGCCTTCCAGCTCAATCAAGGGATAGTCCCAAAAGCAAAAATCGGGGCAGCTTTCCCAGCGTCCCTCATGCACTGCCCTGTCGTGCCGCCCGACATGGTGGCATATTTCCAACAGTAGCGCGACAGCGAACTGCCCGACGGCAGCCGTACCGTAAACGGGCACATTGCAGACTGGAATTCCTTTCGCTTTAGCTGTCTTGACGTCGACAACATTGTAGCCGGTCGCAAGTACGCCGATGTATTTTATATTTGGGCAGGCCTCCAGCACCGCGGCGGATATCGGGGTTTTATTGGTAATCAAGGCGTCCGCGTCGCCGGCGCGTGCGATAATTTCAGCTTCGTCAGCAAGCGGGGTGCGGTCATACACCGTGAGACTGCCAAGTCTTTCAAAAGCTTCCCAGCTTAGATCACCGGGATTTTCAGTGTATCCGTCCAGAATGACTATTTTCATATTCTAACTACCACCTAAATCTCAAGAAGCGCCCATGCACGGTTTAGGGCGCGTTTGGTGTTTGCAAGGACGATATCCGCGTCTTCATCGGGGCGCGGAGTCACCTCCATGGATAAAACCAGAGGGTTCCGCTCGTTAAAGAAGCCTTCCCGACTTAAAACAAAAAGGAAATCCACCAACTCCTCAATTCCGTTTGAGCTGTTTGGATATCCAAAACGCGGATGCATATCGCCGAAGGCTTCGCAGCCCGGTTTCACCACGGCATTTCCAAAATGCAGGTGAGTTATATACGGTCGCATAACCTGCACCGCAAATTTTGATGTTTCATAGGTAGTCGGGAAGTGGCTGAGATCCGCCAGCAACCCAAAATTGCCGTGGCTTGTGCGCATATCCGCGGCAAATCGCGCCGCAAGGGGGGCGGAACCAATCAGAGCAGCCTTGTCTAAGTCAAAGTCAAAGACCTCTAGCTCAACCGTCATATTTTTCGCGGCGGCATAATCGCATACCGCGCGGGTGGTTTTTAACAATTGGGCGTAATTGAGCTCCTTTGTCTCGGCGTCCCATTTGCCGGACAAGAACGCAATCCCTTTCGCGCCCATATATTCAGCCTCGTCAATCGCCTCCAGGAGCGTTTTCTCTGCGGCAAGCCGCTCATCCTCGATGAGATGATTTGGATTGAGCTTTGGGCCCAGCAGCCTCGGCTGAGCTCCGTAACAAACCGTCATGCCGGACTGTTCCAGGATGGCTTTAGCCTTCGCGCGCGTTTCGTCGTCCTTTATCCAGGTTATCTCAATGGCGTCGAAATAGTCATCGCGGGTGAAAAGCTTTAACGAATCAAGCAAATTGTATTTTCCCGGCGGATGGGACATCCATTGTATCGTTCCCACCTTAAAATACCTGTGAATAGAATCGTTCATAACGCCTTTCCTTTCACATAGAGCGTATTTTGTTCTTTCTCGCAATCACTTTCTCCACAGCGGCGGTTATCGCCGCCGCATCCATATTATATTTTTGCAAAAGTGCGCCATACATACCGGACTCGGCATGGCAATCGCGCATTCCGACCATTTCCACCGGCACGCTCACATCACTTTTGACCAGCTCCTCCGCGACGGCGGATCCGAGTCCGCCAATTATACTGTGCTCCTCCGCTGTGACCACCGCGCCCGTTTCCCTGGCGCATTTGAGCAGGAGCTCGCGATCGAGCGGCTTGATGCAGAACATATCCGCGACCTTGATCTCAATGCCCTTAGCCGACAGGACGTCCGCCGCTTTTAAGGCTTCGGATACCATTATGCCGCACGCGAAAACGGTCGCGTCCCTGCCCTCCCTAACAACGAAGCATTTTCCGAGCTCAAAAGCGGGATTCTCGCCGTGGCAGGATGGCGCCGCTTCCCTTGAGAGCCTGATGTACATCGGTGCGTCCGTATCTATTGCTGTTTTGACCATCCAATCCGTTGCGGCTTCGTCGGAGGCCACCATAACCACCATATTCGGCATGGCGCGCATAATGGCAATATCCTCAAGGGTATGGTGGGTCGAGCCGTCAAATCCGGCGGATAACCCGGCGTAAGCTCCCATCAACTTTACATTAAGGCGGGAATAGGATAAATACGTCCTTGCCGCAACCGCGCACATAGTGCTGATAAACACGGCGAAGGTGTTTACAAAAGCTATCTTCCCGGCAATGGCAAAGCCCGACGCCATTCCAGCCATAGCGCCTTCGGAAATGCCGCAGTTAAAGAAGCGCTCAGGATATTGCGCCGCAAAAACACCCGATTTAGTTGAGCTGGATACATCGGCGTCCAGCACCACCACCCTGACGTCCGCCCCGCCGTACTTGAGAAGGGCTTCGCCGTAAGCGTCTCTAATTGACTTACCCATGCGCACGCTCCTCCAAATCCCGCATGGCAGTGTCGTAGCTCTCGCGGTCGATAGGCCGGCCATGCCAGGAGCTTTTTCCTTCCATAAACGACACGCCCCTTCCCTTGACGGTTTTTGCGAGTATAATTGAGGGTTTGCCCCTGAATGCCTTCGCCGCGTCGATGGCGTCGCAAAGTGACCGTACGTCGTGACCGTTCCTCACGAAGATTGTATTGTAGCCAAACGCCCTGAATTTTTCCTCCAAATCTCCCATCGGCATGATCTCTGAGGTGTCTCCGTCGAGCTGCACGCCGTTCCAGTCAAGAATGGAGATCATACGGTCAGCCTTCTGCTTGGAGGCGTTCATACAGGTTTCCCAGATCACGCCCTCGTTGATTTCGCCGTCACCCAGGACAACGTAAACATAGGACTCCCTGCCGTCCAGTCTGTCCGCAAGCGCAATGCCGAGCGCTGCGGCATATGCGCACCCCAGCGGGCCGCTTGTCACCTCGACGCCCGGCGTATGCAACGAGGGATGTCCCTGCAAATGGCTTCCTATCTGCCGAAGAGATTTCATGTCCCCCAAAGGAAAAAACCCCTTCTCGGCTAAAATCCTATACAGCATGGGGGCGGCATGGCCTTTGCTGAGCACGACCTTGTCCCGATTGGGGTCCTTCAGGTTATTTGGATTGATATTGGCTTTTTCCATGTAAATCGCGGCCAATATTTCGCATACGGACAGGGAGCCGCCCGGATGACCTGTCTGAATACTGTGCAATACGCTCAGCACATCCTTGCGGAACTCAGCGCACATGCTGTCGAGCTCCGTTTTTCTCTCCCGCGTCATTTTATCGCGCCCCCCCTGACATTGATCTCTGTCTATAAGCCTCCGCGCTCGCCATGTGTTATTCGACTGTTCGAGTGCCGGATAATAATATCAGCCGTAAATCTCACTGATAATCGGGGCCAAATGCTCAATTGCGCCCTTCGCCGCACTGTCCTGATCGGGGATTTGAAATATCTCGGTACAAAAAGCGCCGCTATAGCCGACCTCATGAAACGCCGACAAAATTTTGCGAAAGTCCAGGCCGCAATTTCCGGGATAACGTCGGTTGTTGTCGGCAAGATGAACGTGTATGCAGAGCTCCGCATACTTGCGGATCGCCTCAAGCAGGTCTTTCTCCTCTAAATTCATATGAAATACATCCATCATAAGCCTGCAGTTCCGGCGCCCCACGGCATGGAGCAGCAAAGCGGCCTCCTCAAGAGTATTGATGAAATTTGTCTGCATGATGGTTACCGTCTCTATAGCCAGTTGTACTCCCTTGGGGGCGGCATAGTCGCATATCTCACGCAGCGCTTCAACTGCCATACGGTAAGTGCGTTCCTTCGGGACGCCCGGCGAATAGTGCCCGCGGACACGCCCTATATTTACGTTCGCTCCCAGCCTCGACGCAAAATCAACAATATCCCTCAGGCGCTCGACGGCTTTGCCCCGAACATCCGCATCCGGATCGGCAAAGGAGTACTGAAGCTGGCCAAATATCTCGCCCGTGCATATCAGTGGAACAGACAGGCCGTATTTGGAGAGCATTTCCTCAATTTTGCCCACATCAAGCCTGTCAGGCGCCAGTGTCATGAATTCCACGCCGTTGTAGCCCAAGGCGGACAGGGCGGATAGACCCTGATCCAGGTCGCCCTGGTAGGCCGTAACCTCCGGCGATATCGCGATATCAGGAGTGGCCATCTGATAACAAAGCAATTTGGCAAACCTCCCTTCCAGGTTACTGTTCCGGCGTAACAATATAGCGGAACTCGATGTTTTTCAGCCTGCAAAACTGCCTGATTTCCTCAACATAATCTCCCGCTACGGCGTGTACGTGATTGCAGTCGTACTTTTCTAAAATAGAATCCACGGGCGCGTCAGCAACTACGAATATATGGGGCCAGACCGGGCAGGTCTCTTCAAGCGCACGCTCCGGCATGTTTATGGCATGGCCAGTAAATACCGTGAAGATAAAGCCGCTGCCATCATGTGTCAGCCTGCCAAAGGTCATTTTCTCCGATGAGCCTGCGGCGACATATTGTACGTGGGCGCCCTGCCCCGCATACTTGGAGATTATGGGGCGCAGTGACACTCCTCTAAGGTTTTCCAAAAAATTGTCGCTTTGGGATGAGTACCAGGTCGCCATCGCGCCGCAGTTGCAAAGATAAAAAACACCCTGCTCCTTGTTGTAAAAGCGCAGGTCAGAGAATATTGCTGGTTTTCCGGAGAGCAGCTTCATAATCTGCATGGTCAGGCCGCCCTCACAGTCCGCCTCGCAAGTAAAGACACGTGTTTCCTTTGGACCGTCCCAATCGTAAGGATCATTGAAAAAAGCCGCAGAAAGGCATTGGGTGCAATAATAGGCGCTCATTTCATAATGGCATTTAACTCCGACAAAAGCGAAGCTTTTCTCTTCACATATATCTTTGGTTGCGTAATAGTGGCGGAGTTGCGTTTTTAACGATTTCTCAGTCAACTTTTCTTCGTCATACTCTATGTTTACGTGCTCAGACAGCCATCTGAAGGCGCTCTCCACCTTTACATCGTCAATACCATCGGCGCGCCGCAGGATTTCTGACTGATCCACATGGTCAATGTCAACTCCGAATGTGCGCTGCCAGGAATCGGCGCACGCCACACCGCTTCCCATGCCAATGCTGCGCCCTCCGATCAGCCCGAACACGCTTCCATTTAGCTGGCTTGAGGCGTATGCCGCTCGCAAAAAGCGCATGCATTTGTCCAAAACCGTTTTTTCCTTAATATTGCCCCAAGCCTTTTCGCATGAATACCCGCACTGCCGCATAAGATTTGTCGCCGCCTGCAGGCCGCCAAGGCCGGGAAGGTTTCCGTTGACGTTCGATATAAGGAAGGTTGGGAGCTTTAAAATACTGCTGGCAATTAAAGAAAAATTCGGAAAGGCGAAAACCGGCACATTAAAAACAACAGCGTCGAGAAGCAGGGCCTTTAGCTGCAGTGCGCATTCACGCGCAGTCCCGTTGCTTCTGACAATTTCCGTCGTGTCAAAGACGGTAATTTCTCCGGTCGAGGCAAGAGCCTCCTTTATTTGATCGGCTTGCCTTCCGATTTCCTCCTTCAATGACTCATGCACATCCGCACGGACATCGGAAAAAGATAAAACGCCTACTTTTATTTTTGACATGTCGCATTTCCTCCAGCACTCATTTGACCAATAAATCGGGCAATATCGTGGAAATACCCGGGACAAACGTCACCAATAGAAGCGCAATAACCATAACCACATAAAATGGTACCATGGATCTGGACAGCCGCCCTATGCTCAGCTTGGAGATCGCGCTTCCGATGAAGAGTGTGTTGCCCACAGGCGGTGTAATCAAACCAATTCCCAGGTTGATGATGAGCATCATGCAAAATTGCACAGGATCCATGCCAAGATGTGTCACAACCGGCAACAGAATGGGGGTGACTATCAGGATAAGCGCAGCCATATCCATAAGCATTCCGCAAACGAGCAGGAACACGTTTATCATCAGCAAAATGAGAATCCTGCTTGAGGTGATGCCGAGCATCCAGCTCGCCAGCATATCCGCAATGCCAATGTAAGAAATCAGCCATCCAAAGCAGCCGGAAGCGCCAATAAGCAGCAGTATGATGGATACCGTTTTCAGCGCACTCTTGAAAATACCCGGAATGTCCTTAAACTTTATCTCTTTGTAAATAAATAAGCCGACAATCAGCGACCATATGACCGCGAAAGCTGCGGCCTCTGTCGCTGTAAAAAAGCCGCCGATCACGCCCACAACGACAATTAACACCGTGCTCAGCCCCGGAAGCGCTTTTGTAAATGCTTTCCAGGCCACGCCCAGCCGGAACCGGTCGCCTTTTGGATGGTTGCGCTTGCGCGCGATAAAATAGCAATAGACGCTCAAGGTCAATGCGAGCAGGATCCCGGGAACCACTCCGCCCATGAACAGCCTCGCAATGGAAACATTGCCCGCCGCCAAGGCAAAAAGAACCATGTTATGGCTCGGTGGAATAAGCATGCTCTCAACCGAGCTGGCCATCGTAACGCTAGTGGCGAAATCGCGCTCATAGCCGTCCTTTTCCATAACAGGGATCATCATTGCGCCGATTGACGCGGTATCCGCGGCCGAGGAGCCGGAAATAGACCCGAAAAAAAGGCTCGCGACTATGTTAGCCTGCGAAAGACTCCCCTTCATCCAGCCAATGAGCGCTTTAGAGAGATTCACAAGTCTGTCTGTTATCCCCCCTCGCATCATAATTTCACCAGCTATGATAAAAAACGGGACGGCCATTAGAGAATACACGTTCATGCTTTTAATGACTTGTATCGCCATGGTCTGTAGAGGGATGCCCATATACAGGCACGTGATGAAGGATGAGGCCAATACCGCCAGGCCGATATGAAATCCGGAGAATATCAAAATAAAAAACGAACCGAGCAGAATGAGCAGAACATCAAGATTTCCTTCCAATGATTTCACAACTCCTTCCTACCGCTCCGATTATCATGCAAACCGACGATATTGGCAGGGATATGTATAAGGTCCACAACGGCCATCCGGAGCCGCTCATGCGCGTTGCGCCGGCAAGCTTCATAAGAGCCATCCCTTCCCTGCAGAGCACGATCAGAACCACGCAGGCAAGGAGATGAAGAATGAGCTCCAACACCTTCACGCCCTTCGGAGGCAAAATGTCATTCCAAAATCGAACCCGGATATGACGGTCATCCTTCATCGCTATCGATGCGCTCAACAGGCCAAACCAGATCATGCAGAACAAGGACATTTCGTCCCCCCATCTTGGCGTATTCTGCATAACATAGCGCATGAAAACATTATAGACCATGATGATTACCATGCCGATTGCGAAAAAAATCGACAGGGCGTCAACGATGCTGAAGAACGCCGCATATGTCTGTCTGATAGCCTTAATCATAGTGGGCAGCTGCCTTTCAGTATCATTTTCCTGCAATAGTATTGCGGCGGCATTATGTAACGCGCATTGGGCAGTGTCTCCTGCCGCCGCAATTCAAAGAAGTACTTATACTAATGCCTGTTAAAATCTGACGCATTAATTTGAAGAAGTATACTGCGGCAAACTTTTGCAAATTTCTAAACGGAAAGGTTTTAACATGGGATTAGTATTAACCCATGTCGCGAATGGACTGAACTATATCCTCATAGCCGACGCTATATTCCTTTATTACAGGCTCTACTGCCTTTGCCCACTCATCTTTGTCGGTCAGCTCGACAAATTCAACGCCCTCAGCCTCCATTTGTGAAACGAATTTTTCGCGGTTCTCACCGACGGCGACGTCGTATTTATCCATTGCTTTTTGCCATGAGTCGATGATCAGCCGCTGATCCTCCGAAGAATAATTAGCCCAGTTTACCTCGGAGAAAACGACTGGATACGCGCTAAAAAGGGTGTCGGTCCATATGAAGTACTTGCACACCTCGTACAGCTTGTTTGTGACGAAGGAGTCAATTGTATTCCAGGCGCCGTCAATGACGCCGGTGGAAAGTGAGGTATAGACTTCGCTAAAGGGCAGCGGCACCGGATTAAAGCCAAGCGCCGACTTGTAGTCCACAAAAAGCGCAGCGGAAAGGCTGCGTGTTTTAAGGCCCTTTGCGGCCGCGAGCGTATCGACCTTTCTATCGACTGTGAAAAGACATCTGGCTGAATCTATCAAATAGCCAAGTCCGACAAATCCGACGTCGGCATCGGTTGTGTCTTGCAGGAACTTATCCCCAATCTCGCCATACATCGCGTCCATAGCGTGCTCCCGGCTGTTGAAGAGATAGGGCAGCCCTGGGATTTTCATGCTGTCCACCCCGAAATCATAAAGCGCGGAAGCGTCGCAGCGGTACATATCAAGCGAACCTATCTGAACCTGCTGCATGCATGACGTGCCGTCACCCATCATCGCGGCCGGGAAAACCTCAACTGTTATCCTCCCGCCCGATGCTTCACTAAGATATTCTCCAAAAAGCTCAATGTGTGTGACGATCGGGGAGCCAGCCGGCTGACTGTCGCAGATCTTGATGACATGGGTCTTTCCGGGTTCAGTAGACGTTTCCGTATTGCCTGAGGATGGCGAGGCGGACGTGGCCGCGGAATGCGACGTGGCGGGCGGGCTGGAAACCGGGGAAGCGCAGGAGGCGAGCGAAAATATCACCGCGATCGCTAGAGTCAGCGCCAGGGCCTTTGCAAGCTTTTTCATCTTCTTAGTCTTCCTTTCATATAATTGATGGTTTAATAAACCACGCGGGTTGTCGGGGAAAACGCGATATCAGTGATGTTTTTACATCATTTTACATCGTAAAATGATGTGGTATCCCTATAGCGCTGCTTTCATTTTGTAGTGTAACATACACAAATATGCGGGTCAACAATCAATATTTTTATTATTATTGCTGACATAAAACTGGATAATTTAAATGCTTCTTGCATTTATTATTGCGCTGCTTGACTATAGTCATTAAGAACAACATATAGAGCCGCAGGCATTCCCGGCGGTGAAACAGGCGGGAAATGCCTGCGGCATGGCTCTCATGGCTTGATTTGTGTTCTGTGCTGGAAAGTTGACGATGATGATTGATTTACGTCATAATACATGATATAATGAATACATTTCAAAGGAGGGTGTTGACTGATGGCCCGCATAACCACATACGACATCGCGAAGGCCTGTGGCGTATCCCAGGCGACTGTGGACCGCGCCATGAATAATCGCAGCAATATAAAAAAAGAGACAAGAGATTTGATTCTGAGCACCGCCGCGCAGTTAAACTATCACAAGGCAAACCTGCCCTCTTACTATAAGGCGGGAAAATCAAAAATTATCGGGATAATTGTGCCTGCGGCGTTGCCGTTTTTTGCGGATCTCCTCGTCTCAGTGACGAAGGCGGCCAAGATACAGGGATATCACACCATGGTCTCATTTTCGGAATTCAATATTGAATTAGAGAGGAAGTGTCTGGCTGAGCATTTAAAGATAAACGCTGATGGCATTATCTTATTCCCCCTGGGGGATGACGGCTCGGAAATAAAAAAAATAATGCAGATGGGCATACCGGTTGTGACGGTGATACGCAAAATCAAGAATTACAATTTTGATTTTGTTTCGATAAACTACGAGCAGGCCTCGGCGAGGGCAACTCAGTATCTGCTGGATCTCGGGCATAAAAAAATCGGGTATTTCACTATATGGGATAACAGCTCAAACCAATATACCTATAATAAACGCCTGAAGGGGATAGTGCGCACGTTGGAAGCAAATGGTCTTTCACTTGAACAGCAGCATGTGATACTCGATACCGACAACTGCCAAAACGTGCACAATCTGATACACAATGACAATATGCCGACTGCGTTTATATGCTTTAACGACATAAATGCCATCCGCCTGATGAGCTTTCTCAATACGATGAACATTAAGGTGCCTGACGACATTTCACTAATAAGCTTTGACAATATGAGCATGCTTCATTATATAACGCCTGGAGTTACATCGGTCTCCTACCCGTTTGACGACATTGCGGAAGCGGCGATCAACACTCTTATCCATCGTGTGGATGGCCTGGATTCCGAAGCGATCATAAAGCTGTTTGACACTCAAATCGTACGCAGGGAGAGCTGCAAAAGGCTTGTCTGAGCGATAACCATTACGCTTGGGCTATACTAGTCCAGTGTCAAAATCGCCCATTTATACTCATCTCGTGTAAAAGAGCAGATGTATCATAATCAAGAAACCTTGCTGCAGCAAGGTATAATCGTGGGATCAATAGTATAAACAACACAAATCCGAACCCATCGCCGACAGTGATTAGCTGTAGTGATTGGTTCGGATTATATTGGTTTGGTGCCGCCGACCGGACTCGAACCGGTACGGGATTGCTCCCAAGGGATTTTAAGTCCCTGGTGTCTGCCATTCCACCACGGCGGCAAAAGACTTTCATCCAGAGGCGAGCCTTGGATGAAAGCATATTGGCTCAGTGTTTTTTCTTCTTCTCCCTCGCCTTGACCTTGGGGTGGACGCTGTCCGGACGGTAAAAGAAATCCGCGTAGATCATGATCATGACAAAGTAGAAGCCTCCGGTCACGCTGAAAAGCACATGTCCGGCAATGGCCGAGTAAAAGAATGTCAGGGCCAGGGCAAGCATCATGCAGAAGCTCAGCAGGTGGGGCTTGCTTGTGAAGAAGCTCTTAAGCAGCCGCCACCATGCCCGCACATAGGGCATAAGCAGCACTATGAAGCCGAATATGCCATAGTAGAACAGCATTTCAAATATATCCATCTCGATTGTGTGTGTCTGGGAGCTGCGCCCGACTCCGAATACCCAGGCTGGGAATCCGCCGTCTGCCCAGGCTTCCGCCGTCTTCATAAGGTAAAACTGGCGCCCGCTTAACAAAATGCGAACAATCCACGGGGAATTAGCGAGCACTTCTCTTTGCTCCGGGTCTGAGATGTGGTCTAATGTCTCTTCCGTCGGTTCCTCTGTGGATATTTTTTCAAATCCCCTTAAGGACGCGAGCAGACTGCTTGCCATGCCGAACAGCGAAAGCAGCAGGAAGAGCAGGATTATGCCCGCGAGTAAAATCGCGAAGGGTTTGACAAAGCCCCTGACCTTGTTTTTTAAGCTGTTCCATAAATAAAATATCGTCGCCGCCACGGCGGTGAGAATGATGGCGAGCAGCGCCGTCTTTGTGCCAATCAGCAGCATCGCGTTTACAATGAGCGCCGGAGCGGCCAGTCTGGGCCAGTTTTTCCTGTTTTTATAATCTGTAATCTGAAGAAAATCGTATACGGCAAGCGGCAGCAGCAGCATCAATATGGCGGTGGCCTCGTTGGCGGCGTAATAAAAGCCGCTTGCGCCCCGGTAGCCGAAGCGGTCCGCGTAGGAGAAAAAGCCTATGCGTGTTGAGGTTATCGACGACAGGATGAAGCACAGAATTATTGAGCCGGCCACGACGAGCGAGGACCATGTGAAAAATCTTCGCAGTATTTCCATAACCTCTCCGCGCTTGACCCTTCCGGAGCTTGTCAGCGAACGGGTATAAACCAGCAGAGCCACAACATTGTACAGAAAGCGGGCGATATACTGCATATCGGTAAAGGTGTTGTAGCCGTTTTGCATCCAGTAGACGGCTATAACGGTGCTCAGAACGCCCGCCGCGCCGATCAGCAGAATTGGGGCCAGGCTTTTCCAGTCGCGCCTGAGCAGAATGTAAATCCCCATAAGGCCCAGAAAAGCGAGTCGAACCAGAAGGGTCGGAGTGATAGGAAAGACCCAGCTCTTTATATTGTATCCGAATTCGCGGGTAAAAAAGATGAACATGCCGTTGATTATGTCAAACAGCGGGTTGGCAAACAGATACCAGACAAAGAGCTTCTCAAGCCTGTCTGCCCAAACATCGGTTTTCTGCATGGTTAAACTCCTTTTTGGGGATTTATGACATAAAACATGAAAATATTAAAACATACTGCAACTGAAATGTCAAATTAAATAATAGTTACAACTTCAATGAACTAGGTGTGGCTGACGGACATCACGGAGACGCAGTGTAAAGACGGAGTGTCATACCATTGCGCGGTTACGGACTGCTTTGACGGAGCGATACTGGGCTTCTCCACAGCGGACAACATGCGGGCCGAACTGTGCATCGGCATTTCATGGCGCCGTAATGCGCTACGGCAAAGGGCAAGCCTTTCCTGTCGAATACTATAATTTGTTCCCTGAATTAAAAAACCACCCCCGGGCAATACTGTCCATATGGCGTGTTTATGGACAGATATGGGGGTGGTTTTTTGATGCAGGGCAAGGTGGAAATATGCGGTGTCAACACCTCGAAGCTCAAGGTGTTGCCCGGCCACGAGACTATGGAGCTTTTGCGAAAAGCCCAGGCCGGGGAAAAGGACGCCAGAGACGCCCTTATTTCGGGTAATTTGAGATTGGTTTTAAGTGTAATTCAGCGCTTTATCGGCAGGGGAGAACTGGTTGACGATCTGTTCCAGGTTGGCTGCATCGGCCTGATAAAGTCCATAGACAACTTTGACATGACACAAAACGTTAGGTTTTCGACATACGCCGTTCCGATGATTATTGGCGAGATAAGGCGCTATTTGCGCGACAACAGCGTGATACGCGTCTCCCGTTCAGTAAGGGACACGGCCTACAAGGTGCTGCAAACCAAGGAGAAGCTGATGAACAGCAGCCAGCGCGAGCCCAGCATTGACGAGATAGCGAAGGCTATGGATTTGCCGCGCGCAGACGTGGTCGTTGCCCTTGACGCAATACTGGATCCGGTTTCTCTTTATGAGCCGGTACACACGGACAGCGGGGACTCGATATGCGTTATGGATCAAGTGTCTGATCAGAAAAATCTCGATGAAAACTGGCTCGAAAAAATCGCGCTCAAGGAGGCGATTTCCCATCTGGACTCTAGAGAAAAGCATATACTGGCGCTAAGGTTTTTCGACGGCAAGACCCAGATGGAGGTCGCCGGGGAGATCGGAATAAGCCAAGCCCAGGTGTCCCGACTTGAAAAAAATGCGATAAATCAGATAAAAAAGTATCTTTAACTGCCTCTGCAACAGGCATTAGTATGAGGTGCTATTGCGGCAAGGTTTAATCGTGGGACCAATTACTTTCGACGCGCAAGTCTTTCCTGCGCGTCAAGCTCATCCCCTTTTTCTGGTTCCAGCCTTGAGTATGTGCCGTCCGGCATAAGCCTCCACGCCTTTACATTGTCCCGCCACATCAGCTCCATCATGGACTCAAGCCTTGTCCGCAGCGCCGGATCCTGCACAGGAACCGCCACCTCCACCCGGCGCTCGGTGTTGCGGGTCATCCAGTCGGCCGACGATAAATAGACCTCCCGAGCTGTCTTGGGGCCGAACCAGAACACGCGCGAGTGTTCCAGGAACCGCCCCACCACGCTTTTCACCTCTATATTTTCGCTAAGCCCGGGAATTCCCGGGCTTATGCAGCATATGCCGCGCACCAGCAGCCGCACCCCGACTTCGGCGCGGGAAGCCTCCAGCAGCTTGTCTATCAGCTCTCTGTCCGTCAGCGCATTCATCTTCGCGAATATCTCGCCGTGCTCTCCTCTCTCCGATCTCGCGATTTCTGCGTCAACAAGTCCGATAAGCGCCTTTTTAAGGCCTCCCGGAGCCACCAGGAGCCTTCTGTAATCCCCGTCCAGGCTGCCAATGGGTATATTCTGGAAGAATCGCACCGCATCCCCCCCGATATCCGGCCGCGCCGTTATCAGAGAAAAGTCGGTATACTGCCTGGCTGTCAGCTCGTTAAAATTGCCGGTGCCAATATGGACAACGGTTTGCAGCCTCCCGTCCTTCCTGCGGGTTATCAGGAGCATTTTCGCGTGCACCTTAAAGCCCTCCGGGCCGTATATAACGCGGCAGCCCGCCTCCTCCAGCCTCTTGGCCCAGCCTATATTGCTTCTCTCGTCAAAGCGCGCCCTCAGCTCCAGTATGGCGGTGACCTCCTTGCCGTTTTCCGCTGCGGCGCAAAGCGCGGCCGCCACCTGCGAGCTTTCGCTCAACCGGTAGAGGGTTATTTTTACAGACAGCACACACGGATCCTCAGCCGCCTCCGCAATAAGGCGGATCAGGGGAACCATGCTGTCATAGGGATAGGCCAGCAGAATGTCGCTTCCGAGCGCCATTCCCAGTACAGGCTGTGAAGAGAGGCTCTGCACAGGTTTGTGCGGCGGGCTGGATAAAAGGCCTGACGCCCCCGGCACAGCGAATTCCGGGAGCCTCCCGGAAAAATCCAGCCCCAGCGGGGCTTCCTGCGAATAAATCTGCCTGTCCCTGAGCCCGAAACGCGTTGCGAGCAGTTTTTTTACGGGCGGTCTGATTTTTCCGTAAAACTCGAGTCTTACGGGGGAAAGACGCTCGCGTTTTTTTAACTTTTTCTTTAGTGCCGCCGCAAAATCTGGGCCGTCCCTATCCAGGTCGTCAAGCAGGTCGATATCCGCGCTGCGCGTCACCCGCACCACGCATTTGCCCTCGGTTTTGTACCCCCTGAACACCTTTGCAAGCTGATGCAGCAGTATTTCCTCACACAGCATAAAGCCGCCTCCCGGCAGCCGCACAAGCCTTTCAAGCGCCCTGGGCACCGGCAGCAGCCCAAACACCGACGATTCTCCGTTTTTGAGCAGCGCCAGGATATAAAGGCCCAGATTCTCCATATGCGGGAACGGATGCCTGGAATCCAGCACCTGCGGAGACAGCAGCGGGAGCATATCCCTTCTGAACAGCTCAGCCACGCTGCGCCGCTCCTTTTTACTCAGGGATGAATACCGTCGGCACACAATTCCATGCTCCGCCAGCTCCGACGCCACAATTGCGTACAGCTCGTCCCGGACGGAGAGCTGACCTCGGGCCATCAGGCAGGACTCGTCCAGAACCTCCCCCGGACCCCGCCCAGTTCTTGCGTCCGCGCAGGCTTCGCCCATGGCGAGCCTGTCCATCAAACCGCCTATCCTGACCATAAAAAACTCGTCCAGGTTTCTGCCCGCGATCTCGATGTATTTCATGCGCTCAAGCGGCGGCAGGGACTTATCCCGCGCCTGTTCAAGCACCCGCTCATTGAAACGCAGCCAGGACACCTCCCGGCCGATATATGGGGACTGCATATCGCGCCCTCCGCAAGCTGTGATTGTAGCTTCACTAATTACATGGTATTGGTATTAGTTTCTGCGAAAAAACGCAAACAACACCCCCGCCGGTCAGGAAATTATATCCTAACCGGCGGGGCGGATTTTTTGATGTTATTGTAGGGGACGCCGCCCTCGGCGTCCCGCAAAAAGTGATGTCAAGCTCCCGCCGGGCTGTCGCTCCGGCTTTGCCTGCGGCGGCTGCGCCGCCTTCAGCAAACGCCTGCGCTTTGTTCCCGAAAATCCCGCGTCGTGCACTTCGTTACTCCTTGGATTGTCGTGAACCCGCCCGGCTCCGCTCTTCGGGTGATGTCAAGCTCCCGCCGGGCTGTCGCTTCGGCTTTGCCTGCGGCGGCTGCGCCGCCTTCAGCAAACGCCTGCGCTTTGTCAGCGAATAAGCTTCGTCATGCGCTTCGCTGTTCCTCGCTTATTTGCTGACCCGCCCGGCTCCGCTCTTCTATATTGTCACGCTGCGAACCCTGCGCGGGGACTTGTTGAACACCTCAAGCAGCTCCCGCGCCTCGCCAGGATAGCCACAGTAAAAGAAAGCGGACTCATCAGCCTCCGCGTCCCTGCGGTAAATCATCGCGAGATACAAATCACCGTCTAACCCGGCGGCATAGTTGAGCCTGCCGGATTCCCTCAGCTCGCGGCGAGTCGTGAGAACGGCGTCCACGATCTTCTCAAACGGAAGGCTGACCCTGAGCTCGTTCCTGACAAACACAAAGCCGTCCTCCCCGGCGCAGCATACGCAGGGTACGCTCCCCTCCATCGGCAGTCCCCTCACATGGAAGAGAGACGCCGCGCAGAGAGCGCCCTCAGCTGCCATCTCACGGCTCAGCGCCTCGCGTCTGTCCGCCTCGGCCACTCGCTGTTTCTCCCTCTCGCGTTTCGAGTCCAGGCTCATCTTTATCAGCAGGCAAAGCGCCGTTATTATCACGGCGGCGAAAAACGCCAAAATTACAAAGCCGCGCATTCACAAAACCTCCAGAACCACTGAGCGACACCGTGCCGTCCTTAGTCGTCCTTTTTATCGTCGTACCTGTTCTTCATGTCCTCAAAATCCTTGTCCCCAAACGTCTCAAGGGGAGTGTTCAAGATCCGCTCCTTCTGTTCGGCCTCAAGGTTTTTTTGCTTTTTGGCCTTGCCCCACCAGACAAAGGCAACTATCACTATCGCTAGCGCGGCCGCCACTCCGCCAACCCAAACCCATGGCGATACTGTAACGCTCATAATGCGTTTTCCAGCCTCATCAAAGGACTCGCTGAAATACTCCTCGGTGGACAGGCTGCTGTAATAGTAATAGTCCAAATAGTCCAGCAGGATGTCCATGGCCTCGCTGTCCAGCACCGTGTCGGCCTGGGAGCCGCAGCGGTACCAGGTGCGGTATTTGCTGTCGTACTCAAAAAAAATCAGAAGCACGTGCGCCTCATCCGAAAACAGGCTGTCGTATATCTCGTCCTCAACGGCCCTAAAGTCGTCCTCCGAGGGGTTGTGAGTGCCGTTTATCGTATCGGTAATATACAGATGCGGCTGAACCCCGGTTCTGTCGTAAAAGTTTTTCATTCCATCCGCCAGCTTGGTCTTGCTGCCCACCCAGCCCAGCTGGTCGGTGTAGTACGCCGTCTCGGTCACTGAGCCCTTCGGCAAAGGCTCGCGCTTTACTGTCGAACGGGTAACCTCCCCGCCACCGGATTGGGTGAGCGCGGCAAAGCCGATCGCCAGCACCAGGATAACGACGGCGAACGTCAGTAAAACAGGCAGGGTCGCGCAGCCGCAGCCGCCACCCCCGCCTCCGTAGCCATAGCCCCGGCGTCTTCCGCCGAAGGGGATGAATATTGGCATGTGGCTGTGGTGATGGTGATGCGGCGGCCGCGGCCCAAAGCCTCCCGGCCCGCCGCCGAAACCGCCTCCAAAGCTCCCGCCGCCGAAGCTTCCACCGCTCCTGCCGCCGCCAAAGCCGCCTCCTCTGCCGCCTCCGAAGCTTCCGCTTCTTCCGCCGGAGCTTCGGCCACCGCCGCCCCCTGAGCTGCGGCATCCGCCGCCTCCCGCTCTGCCCATATGTCAAATGGCCCCCTTCGGTTATTACGAATTTGTAATATTATTCCGCCTCCTGCGACTGGGCATATATTACGACGCACTCGAAGAGAAGATATACAATACAACTTCCGTGCGTCGTAATATGTTATTAAAATATTATTATCCGGCACGGTATACGGTTAAAATTTAACGACTGTTCGAGTGCCGGATAATATTACCCCTTGCTGTTCATCTCGTCCCACTGCGCCTTTGTAATTAGCACCTTGCGCGGCTTAGAGCCCTCGTATGGTCCGACGATGCCCCGCTCCTCCATCAGGTCCATAAGGCGCGCGGCGCGGGCGTAGCCAAGCTTGAGCCGCCGCTGCAAAAACGATACCGAGCCCTGCCCCGCCTCTATTATGACCTCAATCGCGGCGGGCAGCATGCTGTCGTCCTCGTCCTGAGCACCCTCCGCCGGGGTCATGGGGCCTGCGCCCTTTGAGTCCGGATCCTTCTCTATGAACTCACGAAGCTCATCCGAATAGACCGCCTGCCCCCTCTGCTTGACGTATTCGACAACCTTCTCCACCTCATCCGAGCTGATAAGGCAGCCCTGTACGCGCGTGGGCTTGGCGGCCCCGGTCGGGAAGTACAGCATGTCGCCGCGCCCGATCAGCTTCTCCGCCCCGGAGGTATCCAGGATAATACGGCTGTCAATGTTGGACGCGACCGCGAAGGCAATGCGTGACGGCGTGTTGGCTTTAATTATTCCGGTTACCACCTGCGCCGACGGGCGCTGTGTGGCGAGTATCAGGTGGATGCCGCAGGCTCGGGCCTTCTGCGCGATGCGCGCTATCGAGGTCTCGACCTCCTTGCGCGCCACCATCATCAGGTCGGCCATCTCGTCGATTATTATTATAATCCGCTCCATCTGCGGGGTGTCCGGGTCGTCCCTCACCGACTCGTTGTAGCTGTCTATGTCGCGCTTTCCACGTTCCAGCAGCAGATTGAAGCGCTTGTCCATCTGATAGACGGCCCACTCCAGGGCTCCAGCGGCCTTTTTCGGATCGGTGACCACCGGCTGTAGCAGGTGCGGGATGCCGTTGTAAACCCCCAGCTCAACCATCTTCGGGTCGACCATGATGAACTTGACCTCCTCTGGCGTCGCCTTGTATAGAAGGGACACGATGAGGCTGTTCATACAGACGGATTTTCCCGAACCTGTCGTGCCGGCTATCAGCAGATGGGTCAGTTTGGTGATATCCCCGACAATATTATTGCCCGAAATATCCCTTCCCACCGCGAAGGCCGTCTGAGACGGCTTGCCCTTGAAATCCGCGGAGTCCAGGACGTCCCGTATAAACACGGTGCTGACAAGCTTGTTGGGCACCTCGACGCCCACGACGCTCATCTTGCCCTGTACAGGCGAGATATTCACGCCCGGCGTTCCAAGCGCGAGCGCTATATCGTCTGACAGGGAGGTCAGCCTGGCCAGCTTTGTGCCCGATTCCAGCTCTATTTCGAAGCGGGTTATCGTGGGCCCGCGCGTGATGTCGCTGATTTTGGCGATTATACCGAAGCTCGCGAGCACCTCTATTAGCCTTATCGCCGACATGCGCAGCTCCTCGGTCGCGTCCACCGCCTGACCCGCGCGGGGCTGCGCCAGCAGCGATATCGGCGGATAGCGGTACGGCTCCGGAGGGGCGGGATCGGGCGGCGGCCCAGCCGGAACCACCGGCTCGGGCTCGGGCTCCTCCTGATGCGCAAGCGGGGCTACGTCCTCCCCCGTCTCCGGATCAAGCTTTGCGGGCTCATCCTCAAAGTAAAACACCTGCGGAATTGTTATCGGCTCCGGCTTCTCAGCGAGGGCCTCGGCGGGGGTCTTCACGCCCTCAGGCTTGTCCTTCAGCTCGCCCACCCTGCCCGGCTCCTCCCGCGCGGTCTCGTCCAAATACAGCGGGATATCCACGGCGGAGCGTTTTTTTGGTGAAGAGGCCGGGGACGCCGCGGGAGTTTTAGGGCGAATCGGATCCGGTTCGGGGACATACTTCGGGCGCGCGCGGAAATCGTCGTAGAGCTTGACTATGGACAGCCTGAAAAGCACAAATATTTCGGCGAGTAATACCACAATCAGCAGTATCGTCGCCCCGGCTACGCTGAGCGCGTCGGACAGGGCCTTGCCCAAAAGCCCGCACAGCAGCCCGCCCGAGGTAACGCTCCCTCCGTCGTTGAGCAGCTTCCCGAAGATATTGAAGCCCCAGGCTAGCTCCGTCTTGCACTTAAACATATGTAATATCGCGCCCAGCGTGACGGGAAGCAGCAGCACCGCTACCAGCCTGAGCCTCACAGGTCTCCCCCGATGAAACAGCAAGACGACCGAAGCCGCGAGAAGGGCGGGGGGCAGCAGATACGCCCCCCATCCAAGCAGCATTTTCGCGAGATAGTCCAAAAAGTCAATAAACAGGGCCTTCACGCCCATGAGGCCGAGCAGCGAGAATATCGCCAGCAAAAAGCAGACAATCGAGCCGACCTCGCGCCTTATGGGGCGTTTTTCGGCTTTCTGACCTCCATACCCCGCCGCTTTTGGCTTCCGGGGCCTGGCCGCAGCTTTTTTTCTGCTCCCCGCCATTTATTTTACCCCCAGATTGTTCTGAACAAGCAGAATGATAACGGTGGCGGCTCCCACCACCATGCAGTACCAGGCGAAAATACCGAACTTGCCGTTGTCGATCAGCTTTCTGACAAGCTTGATCGCTATGTAGCCCACCACTGCGGCAATTGCCATGCCCACCAGCATCTTGGGCAGCATCGACGTATCTATGCCCACGTCCAGCGCCTTTTTCGTCTCAAGCACTGTTGCCCCCAGCACCGCCGGGATGCTCATAATAAAAGAAAACCGCACCGCGAACTGGCGTTCAAAGCCCCTGAGCAGCCCTGCGGAAATTGTAAGACCTGAGCGGGACAACCCCGGCAGGGTTGCTAAGACCTGCATTCCTCCGACAAACAGCGCGTCGCCAACTCGGGCCGAGCTCTCGCTCTTCCTGCCCTTGGGCACACGGTCGGCTATGAGCAGCAGTATCCCGGTGGCGATGAGCGCACCGCCCACAAAAAAAGGCTGCAGCGTCGCGGCTTCAACCACCTTGTCGAAAAACAGCACGAACACAAGCGGCAGCGAGGCGATAAGGATAAGTACGATCATGCGGCGCGCGGGCGGG
The DNA here is from genome assembly GCA_031556035.1 of Oscillospiraceae bacterium. GTDB lineage: Bacteria > Bacillota > Clostridia > Oscillospirales > UBA929 > JAVBTT01. The sequence goes on along the minus strand of JAVBTT010000010.1, from coordinate 34,237 downwards.
ATCGGCCCCGGCAGCTTGTTGGTGAATATGCGGAAAAATTCCTTCACCATCTCAGTTATGTCCTTGCGGAACGCGGCAAACACCGCGATTAGCGTCCCGAGGTGGAGCATTACGTTAAAAAACAGCATGTTTTCGGTCTCGGAAATACCGAAAAAATGCTCCAGAATCGCAAGATGCCCTGAGCTGGATATCGGTAGGAACTCCGCGAGCCCCTGTACAATTGACAGGATAAAGGTCTGAAGCCAGTCCATGTTTGCTTTTCCTCCTATCAGCGCTCTTCTATAATATCAGACTTTGCTCCCTGCTCTCTTTCGCAATAGAGGGTGCCGTCCGCGTACGGCGGGTGTTTACCCCCGCAGGGCGCAACGATTCCGGCGCACCGGCTGATTCCCCATTCCCCTCCTTGGAGGGGTGGCCCCGCAGGGCCGGGGGTGGTCGCCCTCCCTCAGTGAGGGAGGCAGCCGCTCCTTGCTTATTCGCTCACGCGCGGGAGCTCCGCTATTCCTTGGATTTTTTTAGACCCGGCCGACTCCGCTCTTCCTTGTCCGCTTCCATCTTCCGCAGCCTCTGCTGGAGCGCGAACAAGTACCTGACCAGAGTCTCCTTCTCTGCCTGCTCCCTATGCCTGAACATGATTCCGGTGTACCACTTCCAGCGCGGATCCTGCACCTCGGCCCTGGCGCACCACCTGACCGACGCTGGAAACGCCTTTATGTCCCCGCAATTCCCAAGCGGCAAATACACAACCACGTTTTCATTGACAAAGAGCTGGGTGTTCAGCCTTATAAAGGCGCCCCCGCCGCTGACGTCCTTTGTGACAATCGGCAGTCTGCGCACCTTCCGCTCTCCGCTCATATCCACGTAAGCCTGATCCAGCTTGCCGTCCAGCTCAATTTCAAGCCTGAAGTCCTGCCTCCGCTGCACCCTGATTATCGGCGAAAGCCGCTTTACCCTGAGGTAATCCAGCCTGTCTTTCTTTACCCGCTCCAAAACCTCGGCCTCAAAGCCGTAGCTGGCGGCTCTGTCCTGAAAGCTGAGCCTGAGCCTTTCGCCGTTCCGGATAGGTATCTGGAGCTCTCTCAGAACAGGCGCCGTTATCAGAAAAACGTCGCCCGGCAAAATGTCCTCCAGCGAGGAGGTCATATAGAATGAGGAATCCTTCTCCAGCCGCTCGTCCGAAACTACGGTCAATTTCATGTTGGGGGTTATATTCATCAGTACAAACCGCTCTCAGTTCAAGAAGTCCTTCAGTTTTTTCGAGCGGCTCGGATGGCGCAGCTTGCGCAGTGCCTTGGCCTCTATTTGACGTATGCGCTCGCGCGTCACGTTGAACTCTCGCCCGACCTCCTCCAGGGTGCGGGTACGCCCGTCCTCGATGCCAAAGCGCAGCTTTAAAACCTTTTCCTCACGCGGAGTCAGCGAGCCCAGCACGTCAACCAACTGCTCCTTCAGCAGCGTGAAGGACGCCGCCTCTGCCGGCTCCGACGCGTCCTCATCCGGGATAAAATCCCCCAGGTGGCTGTCCTCCTCCTCGCCGATCGGGGTCTCAAGCGACACAGGCTCCTGCGCGATCTTCATAATCTCGCGTACCTTGTCCACGCTCATGCCCATCTCTTCAGCGATCTCCTCCGGACTCGGGTCGTGTCCCAACTCCTGGAGAAGCTGGCGGGAGACCCTTATCACCTTGTTGATCGTCTCGACCATATGCACCGGGATGCGTATAGTGCGGGCCTGATCCGCTATCGCGCGGGTTATCGCCTGACGTATCCACCAGGTGGCGTATGTGGAAAACTTGTACCCCTTCGTGTGGTCGAACTTCTCCACCGCCTTGATAAGTCCGAGGTTGCCCTCCTGAATAAGGTCAAGGAACAGCATCCCGCGCCCAACATAGCGCTTGGCTATGGACACGACAAGCCTGAGGTTGGCCTCTGCCAGCCTCATCTTGGCAATCTCGTCCCCCTCGCACATCAGACGGGCGAGCTCGACCTCCTCCTCGCTGGACAGAAGGCAGACCTTGCCGATCTCCTTGAGATACATGCGAACCGGATCGTCGATGTTGAAGCCTTCGGCCAGCACCTCCGGGTCAGCAAGCTCCTCTGTGGGGATTTCCTCGAGCTCCTCAGCATCGGGTTGAATGTCGTCCGGGAGCTCCACAAGATACTCTTCTTCCATCTGAAGCTCAATCTCGAAGCTCTCCAGCTGGTCATAGAGCTTGTCTATCTGCTCCGAATCCAGCTCAAGCTCTTCCAGGGCGTCCGCCAGTTCCTTGCCGGACAGCTTGCCCTTTTTTTTCCCCATTTCGATAAGTTCCTGAATCGCCGCGCTTTTTTCTTCTCCGGGCATATCTTTATCCTCCGTACCTTTTCTTTTCTTTTTGCAGTCTGTACTTAACCATAAGGGCGTCCTCCCCCCCGCTTACCGCCTTCCGAAGAGCGCTCTGCTCGAGCACCCGTGCCAGGCAGTCCTCAAACGCCTGCTGCGACGCCTCGCAGTCAGAGGCCAGCAGTCTGGCAATAAGCGCCGTCTGTTCAGGGGAGAGCGCGGGGTCGTCAATCCTCCCCCCGGTAATTATATGCGAAAAAACTCCCGAAAGAATTGGCTCTCCAAAATCTTCCTGCTCAACTCTCCCGTCAAGTCCTGCGGCCAGCTCCGGGCTGTGCAGCAAGAAGGCCAAAAGCTGCTCCTGGGCCTTGTCAAGGGTTGTTCTCGGGTAGACAAGCGCCATTTTCTCGGCACGCTGCTCCTTGCGCCGCCGCTGTTTCAGCGCCCTCTCGACATCAGCCTGCACCGCCTGTCTTGTTACCCCGGCGGCCTCGGCCACCCTGCCGCCCCAGACGCCTCGCTCCGCCTCGCTCGGAAGGGTAATCAGAAGCTGTGACGCCTGCCTGAGAAAGTCCACCCTGCCCGAATCGCTTCCGAGGTCAAACTGGGATTGCAGCAACTGAAGCCTGTAGTCCATGTGACCCTCGGCGCCGTTGAGCAGATCCTCAAACGCGGCCCTGCCGAACTTTCTGATAAGATCATCCGGGTCGGTGCCGGGCGGTAGCCGCAGCACCCTCACCTTGAGCCCCGCCGCGTCCAGTATCGGGATCGCCTTCTGCGTCGCCGCGATTCCGGCGGCGTCGCCGTCGTAGGACAGCACCACCTGCTGCTTGTATCTCGCCATCAGCTTCGCCTGCTCCTGGGTCAGCGCGGTGCCGCATGTCGCCAGGGCGCTGTCAAAGCCGTTCTGGTGGAGCATTATCACGTCGATATTGCCCTCTGCCAGTATAAAATAAGGGCACTTGGACGCCTTGGCGAAGTTCAGCGCGTACAGCGTGCGCCGCTTGGAATACAGGGATGACTCGGCGGAGTTTTTATACTTCTGGAAGCCCGTGTCCTCAAGGCTCCTTCCGGAAAACGCCACCACGTTCCCCGGCGGGTCAAAGATCGGGAACATCAGCCTGTCCCTGAACGCGTCGTATAAAAGCCCCCGGTCGTTTTTGACGGTCAGCCCCGCCTGCACGATCTCCTCGCGGGTGACGCCCTGCTCCAGCAGATGCCTTACCAGTCCGTCGCGCTCGCTTCCTGCCGCCCCGAGGCCGAAGCGCCGCGCCGTCTTGGGCGAAATGCCGCGTCCTTTCAGGTACCCAGCCGCTTTTGCGCCCTCGGGCCCTGACAGATTTGAGTAGAAAAACCGCGCGGCCATCTTGGATACCTCGATCAGCCTGTCCCGCCTTATCGCTCCGGGCGCGCCGCGCTCCTCCTCGGGAACCGGAAGCCCGGCCCGCTGGGCAAGCATCCGCACCGCCTCGGGGTAGCTGAGGTTGTCGATTTTCATCGCGAACTGTATCGCCCCGCCGCCCGCGTGGCAGCCGAAGCAGTAGAACATCTCGCGCTCGGGCAGCACGCTGAACGAGGCCGTCTTCTCGCTGTGGAACGGGCAGCGACCGAAATAGCGGTTGCCGCGCTTCACAAGAGGAACATATCTGCCCACGAGGTCGACTATGTCCGTCCTCGCGGAGAGCTCGTCCAAAAACCTCTCAGAAAATGCCATTTTCGCAACCTTTCAGGGCGTATCGCCGTGTTTGTACGGCAATACAGGTATATTTGCCAGATTATGTATAGAGTATACAAAAGGGAGGCGAGGGAAGGCCAGAAATGGGCGTTTTCCGGTAGGGGACGCCCCCTTGGGCGTCCCGCATGCGGTTAGCGCACCGAAAATCCCTGTATATCATACCTTACGGCCTTCCATCAACAACCGGCACATGCGCCACCGGCGACCAGTCGGTAATTTGGTTGCCGCTCAGGTACAGCTCGGTGTTACTACCGCCTTTCCCACCCCTTTGGAATGATTATGTCCATCGCCTTTTCCTCCGCGAAGCGGTCCGTCATACCGGCGATATAGTCCGCCGCGCTTCGCTCCACCCCCTGAGCCTCGGCCAGGGCCCGTAAATCCTCCGGCAGCTCGTCCGGATGGGCGACGAAATATTCAAACAGCGTCCTGACCATGTCCCCAACCTTGCGTTCCTCCCCCTTGGCGGCCGGGTTGAAGTAGACGTTTTCAAACATGAATTTTCTAAGACTCAGCATCGCCTCGGAGATTTCCGGCGAAAGGGAGACCTCGGCGCGCCCTGCGCTGGAGCTCACAAGATCAATCACCATCGTGTTGATCCGCTCCCGGGGGCTGCTGCCAAGCGTTTCCCTGAGACTTGACGGCAAATCCAACTCTGAAAGTATTCCTGCGCGTATCGCGTCGTCCATATCGTGGTTGAGATACGCTACGCGATCCGCTATATGTATGAGCTTACCCTCCAGTGTTTCAGGGCTGACGCTTCCCGAATGGCGCTCAATCGCGTCCAGGGTCTCATGGCACAGATTCAGCCCCCTGCCCCCCTTCTCAAGCAGCATGGCCACGCGCCTGCCCTGAGTATTGTGCGAAAACGGGATAAGCTCGTTCAGCGCCCGTTCCCCCGCGTGCCCGAACGGTGCGTGCCCCAGGTCGTGCCCCATGGCGGCGGCCTCGACGAGATCCTCATTGAGCGCCAGCGCCCTCGCCGCGGTGCGCGCTATGCGGGCGACCTCCAGCACATGGGTCAGCCTTGTGCGGTAATGATCCCCGCCCGGGTTTAAAAACACCTGAGTCTTGTGGGCCAGCCTCCTGAACGCCTTGCTGTGCGTTATCCTGTCGACGTCGCGCTGATAGCACGTCCTGACCTCGCAGGGGATTTCCGGCTCCGCGCGTCCCTTTGAGGTCTCAGCCAGCGACGCCCACGGGGCTAAATTGATTTTTTCCCATTGCTCGGTTCGCTCCCTCGGAGTCATAGGTACCCCCCCATTTTGCCGAGTATTAATAAATACTCCGTTTTACATAAAAAACCCTTCGGCTTATTATTAATATTTTGAATATGGGAATAAGTGTCAAAGCAAGCCCTGATCATGGGTCGTTATACTAATAAACAGAATAGGGAAATCATACGAGAAGTCGACACGGATAGACCAAAATTACATTTTTATTACTACGTGTGTTGACTGCCCACCCTCCCTTGCCTATAATATTGAATAATAAATCGGCTAGGAAGTGACACTGTGTACATTCCACAGTAGCGTTATTTTGCAGAGAGGGATTGTTTTGCATGTTATGTAGTTTGCCTGTTTGCCTAAGGATGATCCGCTCTGTTCAATACGATAAATTCCCTGAATTATTTATGAAACGCAAAACAGCGAAATGCAAAGGGAAGCTTAAATGAAAAATAAAAACCTTACTACATTTGAAGCGACTTGCTTAGTAGCAGGTGCGGGTATTGGCGGCGGCGTTATGGCTGTACCATACCTGGCACAACGGGCGGGTCTCGTTTCTACCATAATTGTCGCAATCCTTGCATATGCGGTTACATTTATTCTTCACATCATGGTGGCGGAACTGTCGGTGAGAACCGATTATTCCAGCGAACTGTTGACTGTTTTTTCCAAACATCTCTTCCGAGATAAGAAAACGCTGAGAATCGGGTTTTATATCTTGATGTCGATTACCCTTGTATGTAACCTTGCCGCTTATGTCACGGGAAGCGGCGATATCCTGTCCTCGCTTGTAAATATCCCTTTAATTGCAGGCAAGATTATATTTTTTATTTTGGCTGCGGCGGTTGTATTTTTCGGGCTTAAAAAAATTGCGGTCAATGAAGTGATCGCGGTATCGGTCATGCTTTTGTTTTTGGTGACAATGTCGGTACTGACTTTTCTTAAGCCCGGACAAATACCTTTCAATGTGCCGTCCCTCGCGCCTTTGCTGGCGGTTTATGGAATGATTATGTTCAGCCTGTCTTCCTTGTTCGCTGTTCCGCAAGCGGCTTCGGGCCTCGCGCATTCGAGGAAAAAACTGATTTGGGCTGTGTTTTTTGGGCTTTTAATCAACTTATTAGTAACCATTGCAATTACAGTTTGTGTGCTGTATTCTACCCGACAGGTGACAGAGGTTGCCATAATTGGATGGGCAAAGGCGTTGGGGCCGCTGGTCAATGTATTTGGATCATTGTTTATTTTCCTCGCCATGTTGGGGACTTTTTGGTCGATATCATTGCAGCTTTGCGACATGAGCAAAGCCTTTTTCAAAACAGGGCGCAGGATGTCGTGGCTTATAGGAACTTTGCCGTGCTTCGTCGTGGCGCTGCTGCCAGCGGCGGGATTCCTCGAACTGATGCAAATAGCGGGAGGCGCGACTGCGGTCATTATTGCGCTGATGGTGGTGCCTGCATACCGAAATTCGATCCAGGCGGCGCCATACAGCGATATTATGCTCGGGAAATTTGGAAGCAGCAGTGCGCTGGCTCTTGCTGTTATGATTATGTACATTTTAATGGCTGTAGCGTCATTCTTGTAGGAGGCATTTAACTATATGAAAATAGCGTTTTTGGCACCGGCAGGCGCCATGCACAGATGGGGCGGCAGCTTCGGAAAATCCCTGCATTATGCCCCGCTGACGCTGACCACTCTCGCGGCGTTGATTCCGCCGGAGTTAAACGCTGAACCGGTTATTTACGACGAAACCGCCGGGAAGATACCGCTTGATCTTGAGGCGGATTTAATATGTATCACTTGCATAACAGGTACGGCCCCACGCTGTTACGCCTACGCCGATTATTTCAGGCGAAGGGGGATAACAGTCGTGCTGGGCGGCGTTCACCCGACAATGTTGCCGGATGAAGCCTCTTTACACGCCGACACTGTTGTAACAGGCTTTGCGGAATACACATTTCCTCAACTGCTGCTTGATTTTGCGGCTAAACAGCTTAAGCCCCGCTATACACAGGGCTGTGATTTCACCATCGCGGGCCGGCCCGCTCCGCGCCGGGAGCTTTTAAACAAAAAGCGCTACATAACGATGAACACACTGGAAGCTGTACGAGGCTGTTCACTGCCATGTACTTTTTGCGCTTACCCCGCAGCCTTCGGGAAAACGGTTTATAAGCGGCCGATTCACGAGGTGGTCGCCGAAATTGAAGAACTTGACAGCAAGATTATTCTTTTCCCGGATGTGAACCTGATCGCAGACCGGGAACACGCCATAAAATTATTTACTGCCCTGATTCCGCTTAAAAAGATTTGGCTGGGTCTTGCTACATCGTCGGTGGGCATTGACGATGAGCTGATTGCGGTTTTTCGTAAAAGCGGCTGCAAGGGATTACTCATTGGCTTTGAATCGGTCAATCAGGAATCCCAGAAGTATGTCGGCAAAGGCGTTAATAAGGTCAGCGGTTATGAGGAATTAATGAAACGGCTGCACAACTCCGGGATTTTAGTACAGGGATGCTTCGCGTTTGGCGCCGATAACGAGGACGCCTCCACATTTGAACGCACCGTAGAGCTTGTGCAGCGGGCAAAGATTGATCTTCCGCGCTATTCAATTTTAACGCCGTTTCCGGGCACGGAGTATTATCGCCAGCTGGATAGCGAAGGACGAATTCTTGAGCGCAACTGGGCGATGTACGACGTGGAGCACTGCGTTTATAGACCGGCGTTAATGTCGAAAGAGCAGCTCGAAGAAGGTACGGCCTGGGCATGGAAGGAAACCTATAAGCTCAGCGGCATTGCCAAACGGCTAGCCCCGTTTACCCAAAGCGCGTGGCTTTCGCTTCCGCTGAATTTCGGTTACCGGGGTTACGCTGAAAAGTTCTTAAAGTTCACCCGCGATGTGATGTGCGACAACAGCGATATCGGGGAACCATCATGAAAATAACCTGTATCCGCCCGAGCATGGACGGCAAACAATACTCAGACGCTTTGACTCCAATCGTTTTTGCCATATTATCCGGCTTAACGCCAAAGGACTGTGACGTCAGTTTTTATGATGAACGGATAGAGAAGCTGCCGCAAATAATCGACGGGGATGCGATTTGCTTCAGTGTTGATACCTTTTCAGCCAAACGAGCATATTCTCTCGCAGAGAGCTACAGAAGACGTAATCCGGATGTGAAAATCATCATGGGCGGGTTTCATCCAAGCGCCTGCCCGGATGAAGCGGAGAGGTATTCTGACAGCGTTGTTGTCGGCGATGCAGAGCCTGTTTGGGGACAGGTTATGGTAGACTTGCGGGATGGGGCATTAAAGCGACGTTACACATCATCAAACTCGTGCATGCTGCCGTACCCCGAAACCGATCTGCGGATATACAAGGGGAAAAAATACGCCAATATCGGTGTAGTGCAATGGAAACGCGGATGTGTGGGGAGATGTGATTTTTGCTCGATCAGATCTTTTTACAAGTCCCGCGTAATAGAACGCGAAATTGATGATGTTATCAATGAGATAAAAAGCAAGAAAGAAAAAGTTATTTTCATCGCCGATGACAACTTGCTGCACGACAAGCAAAAACTAAAAGAGTTCTTACTGAAGCTCATCCCGCTCAAAAAAAGATGGGGTTGTCAGGTCAGTATAAATGTGGTAAGTGACAGCGAGATTTTATCGCTCATGAAACAAAGCGGCTGCATTTTAATGCTCATCGGCTTCGAGAGCCTCAATGCGGATAACCTTGCCAAAATCGGGAAAAGGCAAAGCGCGGATTACGACAGCGCAATAAAAAAAATATATTCATACGGCATAATGATTTACGCCACTTTTATATTCGGCTATCCCGGCGACACTTTGAAAACCTTCGATCAAGTTTATAAGTTTGCCATGAAGCATAAGTTTGCCATAACCAATTTCAATCCGCTTATGGCCATGCCCGCCACTGACCTGTACGATGAGCTTAAAAATCAGAACAAACTTATTGATGAAAAATGGTGGCTCTCGGAGGCCTACAGGTACGGGGACGCAATGCACAAGCCGGAAAACTACTCGGCGCAACAGCTGGCGGAAAACTGCAAGCGGCTGCGCTACAGGTTTTATTCCGTGTTCGGGATTATGAGAAGGATGTTCAGCTCTGTGAATTTGCGTAATTTGCCTGTGTTTTTGCTCCTCAATATTGTCTCCGGTGTCCAAATCCGCAAAAAGCAAAAAAGCAAGCTGGGAGGGAAGGCGCGGTGAAAATTACGCTGATCAAGCCGACAATAGGCACAAAAAGCCATAGTCTGTACGTCGACGAAGGCCGTATGGAACCGTTGCAGCTTGGGGTTATCGCCGCGTTACTCCCTTCGGACGTCGATGTCGTTATGTATGACGACCGGATGGAGGAAATACCATATGATGAGCCAACCGACGCGGTTATGCTCACGGTGGAGACCTTTACGGCTAAACGAGCGTATGAAATAGCGGAGGAGTATATGGCGCGCGGGGTTCCCGTTATCATGGGAGGGATGCACGTTCGGCTCGCAACGGATGAAGTCATGGCGCACTGCGACTGCGCCGTTTCCGGTGACGCGGAAAACACCCTGCCGCAGGCTGTTGAAGACTTGAAAAACGGAGCTCTGCAAAAACTATATTCCTGCGGCATAGCCGACCCGCCGCAATCCTCTTGTCCGACAAGGCGTGATATTTTTAAAGGGAAGGGGTATTTGCCCATCACGCTTGTGCAGTTCAGCCGCGGCTGCATACATGGTTGTCGATATTGCGCGGGCAGCGTATATTTTGAGAAAAAGCATTACTGCCGCGTTATTGATGAGGTGGTCAGCGAAATAAGGGCGCAGAAAAGAAAATTCATTTTTTTTGTCGACGACAATATCGTCGCGGATATCGAAAAAGCGAAAGCTCTGTTTCGCGCCTTGATACCGCTTAAAATAAACTGGGTCAGTCAAGGCACAGTCAATATGGTGTATGACGATGAATTGATGGAGCTTATCGTAAAAAGCGGCGGAATGGGGTTTGTGATCGGTTTTGAAAGCATAAACCCGGATAGCCTTGACTTGATGAACAAGGGCGTCAACAAAGAGCATGGTTTTGACCGGTATAAAAACGAAATAAAAGTCTTAAGGAAATACGGCTTGCAGACATGGGCCGCTTTTACCGTCGGCCATGATACCGACACGATTGACAGTATAAAGCAAACGGTGAAATGGGCGCTTAAGAACAAATTTACATTCGCGGCCTTTAATATTTTAATGCCATATCCAAAAACTCCGCTATATGATCAGCTTGAATCGCAGGGGCGGCTATTGTATGGCGGAAAATGGTGGATACATGACGAATACCGTTTCAATTATGCCGCCTTTGCGCCTAAAAATATGACGGCGCAGGAACTGACAGAGCTTTCATTTTATTGCAGGAAAAAGTTTAACAGCCCTCTGTCTGTTTTTTTCAGGATGTTTGAGCCACACACCAATATGCGGACATTTAAGAAATTCATTACATACTGGTTGTATAATCCGCTTTTCCGCAGGGAAGTACACAAAAAACAGGGATTGAGATTTGGCTTAAGGCACTTCAAGCCGCAATCAGAGGGAAATATATGAAGATATTGTTGCTTTTGCCATGGGAGAAGGATTATAAAGCATACAGGGATAAGTTTTCAAATTTGCTGACCTATCCTCCGCTCACCCTCGCCGCCCTTGCAGCCTTGATACCGCAGGAGCTCGGGGCGGAGATTGACGTATGCGATGAAATGGCGCAAAGCTTTTCGTATGACAAGGCGTACGACATTGTCGCCATTAGTTTTGTGACCCCGAGCAGCTTGCGGGCATATAAGATAGCGGCAAAATTCAAAGAAAAGGGCTCTTATATTGTATTTGGCGGTTACCATACGACTTTTATGCCGGAGGAAGCAGCAGAGCACGCTGACACAATTATTGTCGGGGCGGCAGAGAAATCGCTTCCCCAATTTTTGCGTGATTTCTCCGAAGGGAAACCAAAAGCACGATACGAGCTAAGCTTGGAGCCCGGCGACTATGTCATTCCGCGCCGGGATTTACTTCCCAGGCGCGGATACCTGAATGTTCCCTGTGTGGTGGCGAACCGCGGATGCCCGAATAAGTGTGAATTTTGCGCCATAAGCGCGATGAATCCACCGTGCCCGCGCTCTGTCGCCAACGTAATCGACGAAATAAAAGCAATGAACACAAAACGCTTGATTTTCTTTGACCCAAATTTCTTTTATAATAAGCAATATGCCCTGGAGCTGATGAGCGGTCTTGAGAGTTTGAACGTTCGCTGGGCCAGCAACGCGACTGTTACAACGGCATTTGACGATGAGCTTGTGGCCGCCGCGCAAAAAAGCGGCTGCGCGGGAGTTTTGTTTGGGCTCGAATCCCTGAGCCGGGATTCTTTGCTAAGCGCTAAAAAGGGGTTTAACGATCCGAAAAAATTCAAGAAGGCCGTTGATATTATGCATGAGCACAATATCAGTGTCAACGGATGCTTTGTCCTAGGATTTGACAGCGACACAAAGGAAAGCCTGATGTCCCTTCCGGAGCAGGTGGAGTTTTTAGGTATAAATATTGTCAGATATGCCATCCTGACCCCAGTGCCCGGCTCTAAGCTTTATAAACGGCTTGACGGCGAAGGGCGGATTCTTACGACCGACTGGACAAAATACACTCAAAACAAGGCTGTTTTTCGACCAAAGAATATGTCCGTATATGAACTGGAAAAGATATATGCCAAGGTATGGAAGGAGTCTTACAAGCTAAAAAAAATATGGGGCAGAATCAAAAGCGCACATTCGTTTGATGATAAGCTCCTGTTGTTGGGCGCTAATTTGGGCTTCAAGTATGTGGGCAGCAACGTAGAGAGGGAGTAATGCTCATGAAAATTACGTTTATTTTGCCTGCTATCGGGAAAAAGCCGGGGAAAAAATACATAGGCACATGGAAAATGGAACCGCTTACCATTGCGCTTCTTAAAGCCATTACCCCAGATCGATTTGAAACAGAATTTTTTGATGACCGTATCGAATTGATCGACTATGATACCGAAACCGATATTGTCGCCATCGCGCTGGAAACCTATACCGCTCTGCGCGGCTACGATATAGCTGCAAGATTTCGAGCCAGAGGCAAGGCGGTCATTTTCGGCGGATATCACGCGACCCTTTGCCCTGAGGAAGCGATGCATCACGGCGACTGCGTGATTGCAGGCAATGCTGAAGCGGTGTGGGCGGAAGCGCTTTCCGATTTTGAGAGGGGATGCCTCAAACCGCGTTATGACGGCAATAACGGTTACGCCCGCGTTCACCCCGACCGAAGTATTTACGAAAATAAAAAGTATCTTCCGATAACACTTGTTGAGACGGGAAGGGGCTGCAACCATAAATGTGAATTTTGCGCCATTTCGGCTTATTATTGCAGCCAATATATCCCCCGTCCGCATGAGGATATTGTAGAGGAGCTAGAGCAATCAAAACACAAATATCATTTTTTGGTAGACGATAACCTGATCGGCAACCGCCAACACGCAATAGGGCTTTTTAAAAAAATGAAGCCTCTGAAAATCAAGTGGGCGGGACAGGGAACGCTTGCTGTCGCAAGAGATTTGGAATTGCTCCGGATAATGAAGGAAAGCGGATGCGAATTAATTCTGATAGGGTTTGAATCTCTAAACGAGCAAAGCCTGAAGCAGATGAACAAATCGTGGGAAGCTGCGCTTGGTGAGCGTGATGAGCTGGTAGAAAATATACACAGGGCGGGTATCGGTATCTACGCCACCTTTGTGTTCGGCTTTGACGGAGATAATGAGCGGACTTTTGATGAGGCGCTCCGCTTTGCTAAAAAACACAAGTTTTATACGGCCGCATTCAACCATTTATTACCGTTTCCCGGTACGGATACATACTGTCGCTTAAAACGCGAAGGTAGACTATTGTACGATAAATGGTGGCTGGAACGGGAATACCGTTACGGGGAGCTGGCGTTTTCGCCCGCATATATGACACCCGAGCATATGAGCCGCCTGTGCCGGGACACACGGCACGGCTTTGCGAAGCTTCCTGCTGTGCTGAGCCGCGGTATAGCCTCCATGAAAAGAAACAGCCTTTCAATATGGTCGCTGTTTTGGGCGATGAATTTACGGCTGGGTGAAGAAATCGACCAGAAAATGAATGTTCCGTTGGGAGGATATTTGGATGAGTGGCCCAAATAAAAGCTGGGAGCTTTCAATTGCGGAACAGGAAGATTCTGCCGGCATTCAAAAAGTTTTTGATGACGGCAGCTTTGGAGGCGGTATTTCCGTTAAATTCAGCAGATATCCTGACCCGTACCGTTCCTTCTGGAACGAAGGTGAGCATATTGTCATGCCGATTGTAAAGGATATTGAAACAAATGAAATATTGGGCGTCGGCGGCTGCGTTATACGTCGGGCGCATGTGAACGGCATTTTGCAGAATACGGGATATCTGACCGGCTTGAAGATTTTGCAAAGCCATCAAAGAAAAATAAACTGCATTGTGCCCGCCTATAAGTTGCTTGCTGAAAAGACTGCGGCGTTCAATCCTTTTTACTATACGACCATTCTAAAAAGCAATGAAAACGCCATAAAGCTATTGGAAAAAAGGCGAAAAAATATGCCGCCGTATATTTATATAGGCGAATACACCGTGTTCTGTCTTGGAACGGGTGGCAGGACAAAAAGCGGAGGCTATACGTTTTCCCGTGGTCACACCCCATCGCTTTCAGCGTTTTACAAAGAGCATTTGCCCAAGTACAATCTATCCCCAGGGGACGAATGGTTATACGGGTTGAAAAGTGATGATTTTTACTATTTACAGTCGCCGGACGGGAAAATACTTGCCGCCTGTGCGCTTTGGAACCAGCAAAGCTACAAGCAGTATACAATTTCCGGATATAGCGGAGTTTATAAAATGCTTTCACATTTACCCATTGGTTTATTGGGATATCCAGTTATGCCCAAACCTGGAGAATCAGCCAATTATGCAAGTATAGCTTTGTTAATTGTTGAGAATGAAAATTTTGATATAGCGAGATTATTTTTAAAGCTCGTTTTAAGCGAGGCAAGAAATTATGACTTTGTTATGCTTGGTTTGTTTAATAACCACCCGTTAATGGATGTTATAGAGAAGATCAGGCATATAAAGTATCAGAGCAGGCTATATGCCGTTGACTATTCGGAAAATGAGTCGGAGCGTCTGCTGAGCGGCCTTGACAATCGTCCTGTTATGCTCGAGGTCGGGCTATTGTAACCTCAAACGACTTGTCGGACAATTCCTTATGACAGAGGCCCGCTTTGATGCGGGCTTCTTTGATATGCCTGCCAGTCAATATAAAGCATACTCAATCATGGTGGTGCTGGTAATCGGTTGGGGTCATTCCGGTGTGTCTCCGGAACACCTTGCTGAAATAGTCCGCATTTTCAAAGCCGAGCATGTAGCCTATCTCGTTTATGCGGTAGTTGCCCTGCTCGATCATTTCACAGGCGCGCTTTATCTTGGTCTGATTGACAAAATCCACGAAATTCTGGCCATATTCCTTTTTAAAGAGCGCAGAAAGATAGGCCGGCGAGATGCAGGCGGCATTTGCGGCGTCCTTAAGAAGTATTCGCTTTCCGATGTTGTCGGTTACATAGCGCCTCGCCTTGTCCAATAATTCCCAATGACCGGGTGAGGAGGGTTCAAGGAGCGCAACGAGCTCATTTTTTAGTTTTTTCAGCCAGTTGACTGCCAGCTCGCGCGTGCGCAGCCTCCCGATTTCGGCGGTTCCGGCGGTTTCGTCACTGAAAAAGTGATTCCCCGGAAGAGAGGAAAACACCTTGTGCGCTACAGAATAGAGTTCTCCGCACAACCAGAGCATTTCATCCTTTTCATGTGGGGTCGACGAGGCCTTGTCTATCAGCCTCTCGAGAAGCAGCTCGCACGCTGAGGAGCTGCGGCTGTTTAACTCAGCTTCCAATCTTGAGGAGATGCCAACAGGCGCTATTGGAAGATACTGTATTTGCGGTATATCTTCAAAAAACAGCATGTTTTCGCCTGTAAGATACTGATACTTGCGAAGGGCGTCCAGGTGCTCGCCGCACAGTCCGACGCTTTGTTCCCCAATATACGGGCCGCATAAAAATATACAGGGCTCGGTTCCTATGACGTCGCAAGACACAGCGGTCAGTTTTTCAGCAAAGGTCTGCGAGTCGCCGGGGTTTACCCAATAAAGCAGGAGCAGGCACGGCTCCTCGGTTTTTACCGCGATATGCCTTCGGAAAAAAGTGACAGCTAAGTTTTCAGCCATTTCCGACTCCCAGCGAAAAAGGCGACACAGTTCATCGGCGCTTTCGTCGGATGGCGGAAGACGCACCTCCGCGGCCCCGTAGGCATCCCAAACCCCGCATTCCCTAAGGGCGTTTCTGTGTATGTCTGCAAGCGGTATTTTACCAAAAAGACGTTTAACAGCCGATTCGAGAAGCTTTTCGCTTTCTCTCTCAGTGTCCTGCCTGACTGCGTCGGCCAATGCAGCGCGCCTGTATTCCCCGGCCCTTGCGCACGCGCGGGACAGCCCTTCCGATAGGGTGTTTTCATCGAGCTGCGTCTTGACAAGATAATCGACCGCGCCTAAACGCAGCGCCTCCTGAATCAGCCCAAATTCCTGAAGGTTGGTCAGCATAATAAAGGCTACGTACGGCCTGTCTTTCTGCACCTCTTTCAAGAGCTCAAGTCCGTTCATAACTGGCATATTGATGTCGGCGATGACAATATCCGGATTCAAAGTACAAATAAGATCAAGAGCCTGGCGGCCGTTTCTGGCTGTACCCGCAAGTGTGCAGCCCGCGTTCTCCCAGTTGAGCATAAACTTGAGCCCGGACAGAATAAGCGGCTCATCGTCTACAAGCAACACCCTGTACATACTCTCACACCTCCTTGGGGATACGGACGGTCGCCTCCGTGCAGACATTTTTTTCGCTTCTGATCGTGAGTCCCCAACGGCTGCCGTATACGAGCTTGAGGCGCTCGTCGACATTCTGCACGCCGATGCCCGAAAGTCCGCCTGAAGATGCTTTATCACGAGCGCTGAGTACTGACGCGAGTTCCTCAGCGGTCATACCAACCCCGTCATCCCTGACGGTTATTAGCAGATCGCCGCTGTCCTCAGATGCGCTAACCGATATTAAGCCCTGGCCGCCTTTGGGCTCTACTCCATGAAAAATCGCGTTTTCAACGAGCGGCTGGAGCGTAAATTTAACTATTTTACACATTAAAAGCTCTTTGGGCACGTCTATAATAAACTCAAAAGATTCCATATATCTAAGGGATTGAATGTCGACGTATGAGCAAAGGAGGGAGAGCTCTTCCTCAAGCGGGATTTTGTCACCGACGCCCTTCGCCAGGTTTTTGAGCAGCGCCGACAGGCTTTTTGTCATTGTCATTATCCCTGTGTTTTTTTGTATGGCGGCCATCCAGTGTATCGAATCGAGGGTGTTATAAAGGAAATGCGGGTTGACCTGGCTTTGGAGAAGCGCTATTTCCGAGTTTTTTTCTTTTTTATACATATCCTCCATTTCGGACAGAAGGCTGCGTATGCTTCCGCTCATCTCGTTGAGCATCCGGCCCAAATGCGCTATTTCGTCGTTGCCGCGCTCTATTTCGGGGTCATAAGAAAGATCATTTCTGGAAATTTTGCGTATGCGGTGCATTAGCCGGGTCAGCGGTCTTGTAATTATATTGGAGAGCAGGACTGCAAGAACCATCGCGACAACCAGCGATGTCGCGATAACCACCATCACGGTATATATAAGCGGCCGACCTCCGCTGCTGAGAAATGTGACATCGAAGCCGCCTAAAAGGGTCAGGCCGCCCAGCCTCAGGCTTATGGCCTGTATATGGTATACCTTGCCGTCATGCTTAAGGCGCTGGCCGTCGTAAAGCGGTTGAGTCCCGAAGACGTCCGGCAGTGTTCCGGAGTTCCCGGCGGAGACGAGGCTTCCATCCCCGCGTGAAATAAAAAAGCTGGTGTCGCCGTATGGACTGATTATGTCGCTGAGCCAGTCCATGTTCATCTCTATATAGAGCCAGCCGTTATAGGACGAGGTTGCAAAATCATAAATGGGGCTCAACAGGGCGATGCATTCCTTGCCGTCGACAATGGATTCGGAGACCGCGGCTGTCCAGCGCGCATTATTGCTCGACGGGGCTCGATATAACGGAAGGGCGCGGACTCGGGACGCGTCTTCCATGGAGTTGTATACGCTGCTGCCGGCCTGCGTCATGAGGTCATGCCCGTTGAAGGCCATCAGCTTGGTGACGTATTTTTCAACGTTGGAGGCGGAGAGATACAGCTTGAGAGTCTCCTGGGCCCTGAGTGCCTCGCGCTTGGAGGAAAGCGTGTTAAGCCCACTGTTTCGCATCGCCTTGGCGACATCAAGGTCGTTTGCGCACAGACTGCCGAGCTGCTCAAGCTGGTAAAGTATATGATCCAGCCCGGAGTGGATCGTCTCCAGGTTTAGGCGGTCAATATTGTCGGATTTTTCCGCTATAATGGAGGTCAGGTAACTGTAGAGGTATACATTGCTCGCCACTCCGAGCAGAATAATACAAACGGCCGAGGAGAGGATTATTTTTAGCTTCAGGCTGTGAAGGTTCATGTGATTCCTCCGTGTCCCGGCTGCGGAAGAGCCTAGGCAACAGTAGTATATTACGTCCGCACTTGATTGTCAAAGTAGACAACATTAATTTAAAAAATAATACAAATTCAATAAATAATACTATAAGACGCGGGTGTGATTAAAAAATATTACTGTATCCTCTTAATATCCTTAATTGTGATAATGCCCAAAGGAATGCTAAAATTAACGTGTAGTTTTTCAATTTATTGAGTAGGAGAGGAAACGCATGAAAAGAACCATGGTCATTACACTGGCGGTTTTGATGCTGGCGGTCTGCTTGTTCAGCTGCCAGAGCAGCCCCGCGCCCAGCGCATCCTTGAACCCGACACCCAGCAGTGGGTCCGACACGACACCGGAGACGTCCTCCACCCCCGATGAGCCCGAGACACCTGACGTGAGCGGCAAGATAACGGTGTCGACCTGGGACCTTGTAACTTCCAACGCATATTTGGAGACAATGGCGGTGGAGTTCAATAAGCTCTATCCCGAAGTGGAGATTGAGTTCATTGACATCCCGTCTGCCGATTACACCTCCAAGCTAAACGTGGACCTCAACGGCGGAGCCGGCGCGGATATGATCATGATCAAGGACGCCGACACCACATACGCGCTCAATCAAAAGGGCCAGCTCGCCGACCTCTCTCCGCTGATCGCCCGTGACGGCGTGGATCTGGGCATCTATAACGGCCTGGACAAGTACTTCGGCATGGACGGCAAGCAGGTTGGCCTGCCCTTCCGCACCGACTATTACATCCTCTATTACAACAAGGGAATCTTCGACGCGGCCGATGAGCCTTATCCGTCTAACGACATGACCTGGACTGAGTTTGAGGCGCTTGCCAAGAAGCTCACCAAGGGCTCCGGCAGTGACAAGGTCTACGGCGCACACTTCCACACCTGGCAGGCCTGTGTTGAGAACTGGGCTGTTCAGGGCGGCAAGGGAACCATTATGGGGCCGGACTACAGCTTTTTCAAGCCCTATTATGAGATGGTTCTCCGTATGCAGAACGACGACAAATCAATTCAGGACTTCGCGACCCTTAAAACCGCGAATATTCACTATTCCAACGCCTTCTACACCGGCAACGTCGCCATGATGCCGATGGGAACATGGTTTATGTCAAGCGTCATTGGCAAGATCAATGCGGGCGAGGCAAATATCGACTGGGGGATCGCCACCATACCTCATGCCAGCGGTGAGAAAGCCGGCGAGACGGTCGGCGCGACCACTCCGATGGCAATTAACGCGGCCAGCAAAAACCAGGAGGCCGCCTGGGCGTTCCTGAAGTTCTGCACCGGCGCCGAGGGTGCCCAAATTCTGGCTGAAAGCGGCGCCTTCCCGGGGTGTGTCAACGATCAGCTTCTGGCCACCATTACAAGCGCCGAGGGAGTGCCCGAAGGAGCGGCGGACGCGCTTAAGGTCGACAACATTGTGCTCGACAGGCCATATGTGCCTTTCGTCAACGAAGTCAACCAGATGCTGGGCGAGGAGCACAGCCTGGTTATGCTTGGAGAGACCACACTTGACGACTTTATCGCAACTATTACAGAGCGCTCGGCCGAGATTCAGGCTGAATAAAACATGACAAAAAGGGGGCGGGCGGAGACGTCCGTCCCCTGAATATCCTTTAGTCAACAGACCCTGAGGAGGGATTTTTATGCAAAGCGTTTCCGGTCGGCGCGGCAAGATGAGTCTCGGCGCGCGCAATACGTTGGTGGGGCTGTCGTTCATACTGCCGAATTTTATTGGCTTTTTGATATTTGTTCTCATCCCGGTGATTTTCTCGCTTGTCCTCAGCTTTATGAAGTGGGACGGCTTTACGCAGATGACATTTGTGGGCTTCCGGAACTTTGTGACAATATTCAAGGACAAGTACTTTCTCCAGGCTATCTGGCGCACGGTGGTATACTCGGTGTTCGTTGTGGGTATCACCACCTTTGTTTCCCTGGGACTTGCGGTGCTATTGAACAAGAAGATTATTATGAAGGGGATATTCAGGAGCTCAATCTATTTCCCCTATGTCGCCTCTGTTGTCGCGGTCGGTGCTGTGTGGCAGATGATGTTCATGAAGGATTTTGGTCCGATAAATTCGTTCCTGCGCATTATTGGGATACAGGATCCTCCCGGGTGGCTCGCCTCGACCCAATGGGCGCTGCCGGCCGTCGTTATTGTCACAATCTGGCGGTACATGGGCTACTACATGATAGTCTACCTGGCAGCGCTGCAGGATATTCCGGTTGAGCTGCGCGAAGCCTCGTCAATTGATGGCGCGAATGGCTTTCAACATTTTTGGCGCATTACGCTGCCCATGCTCGCGCCATCCACGTTCTTTGTGGTGCTTATGCTCACGATTAACAGCTTTAAAACCTTCGACCTTATTTATGTGCTGACCGAGGGCGGGCCTGGTCAGGCGACGACGATAATATCGCAATATATCTATACAAAGGGATTTATTAATGAAAAGTACGGCATTGCCAGCGCGGCGGCGATGGTGCTGCTTGTTATTATAACCGCGATAACGCTTGTTCAGTTCCGTTTCGAGAAACGGGCCAGCAGATAGGGGGGGCGCAGGGATGATTGAACGAAGCTCAAAGCTCGGAAAGGCCGTAACCTATGTCTTCCTCGCGCTGATTGCGATCATAACGCTGCTTCCGCTGTTGTGGATGCTTTCGGCCTCCCTCAAGCTTGACCATGAGGTCTTTTCTGTGCCAGTGCGCTGGATACCGCAGGATCCGCAGTGGGGAAACTATCTGAAGATATGGCAGAAGATCAACCTCTCCACCTATACCTTAAACTCGTTTAAGCTGACTATAATTATCACAATCATTCAGGTGATTACCTCCAGCTTTGCCGCGTACGGCTTCTCAAAGTGCAATTTCAGGGGCAGGAACACATTGTTCCTGGCCTATATAGCCACCATAGCCATACCATGGCAGGTGTACATGTTGCCGCAGTTTATAGAAATGCGCATGTTGAACCTGACAAACACCCACATGGGCTATATACTGATGCAAAGCTTCATCGCCATGGGCGTGTTCCTGATGCGCCAGTTCTACCTGAGCATTCCGGACGAGCTGATGGAGGCGGCGCGCATTGACGGTTTGAGCGAGTACGGCATATATTTCCGTATTGTACTGCCGCTCTCCAAGCCGGTTATCGCGACGCTGACGATTCTGAGCTTTGTTACAATATGGAATGACTTCATGGGTCCGATGATCTACTTCAACCCCGACAGACTCAAGACCATTCAGCTTGGTATACGCATGTTCATTGGCCAGTATTCCACCGAGTACGGGCTCATAATGGCAGCATCCATGGTGGCGTTGGTGCCGGTTATCGCAGTGTTTCTGACCTTCCAGCGCTTCTTTGTGCAGGGAGTGGCCACGTCCGGCCTCAAAGGGTAATATTACGGCGGCATCTAACGGTAGTAATTTATGTGGCTTATACAGCCGCCGTAATATGTTTTAAAATCAATATTACTCCGGCAAATCAAGCCTGCCAAATTTACCACTGATAAGTGCCGGAGTAATATTACGGCGGCATCTAACAGTAGTAATTTATGTGGCTTATACAGCCGCCGTAATATGTTTTAAAATCAATATTACTCCGGCAAATCAAGCCCGCCAAATTTACCGCTGATAAGTGCCGGAGTAATAGTATTAGAGAGGTGTCAGGAATATGTCGACAAAAGCCTCTTGGAGCGCAGCAAAAAAAACCAACAAAAAAAACAAGACGGCGATTTGCGCCGCGGTGGCCTGCGCTTTAGCGCTGGTCGCCGCGGCGCTGGTTGTTTTTATGCCGCGCGGAGTGCCGGAGGGGGCTGTGCTCACTATCGACGGCTATCCTGTCACCGCCGAGGAGTTTGCGCTGTTTCTCAACGACAGGCGCGCAGCCACGGCGTCCTACTTCTACAAAGAGCACGGCGCAGAGGTGGATCAGGGCTTCTGGGACAGGGAATACGGAGGGCTTACCCCGAACCGGTACGCTCGTCAGACCGCCCTTGACGAGCTTATGCCGGCGAAAATGGAGAGTATCCTGCTCAAGGAGCGCGGGTTGCTGGAGGATGTAAGCTACGGCGCGCTCATGGCGGAGATGGAGCGGACGAACGCAGAGCGTGCAGAAAAGATAGCCGCCGGAGAAGTGGTATACGGCCTGAGCGAATATAAGCCGCTGGAGTTTTATTTCTATACTCGCTCTAACCGCTGGACTCGGCTTCTGGATTCGGAGACGGAGCTCCAGCGCGGCAAGGTCGGGGATACCGCGCTGCGTGAGACGTACAATAACAACCTCCCTTATTTCTCGCTTGGCTTGGAAATAACGGCAGAGAAGATTACGGCTGCCGGAAAAGAGACAATCACTCTGAAGCAGGCGGATATTCCTAAAGAGAGCAACGAGCTCCAAACAATATTCGACTTTTTAAGCCAGATGACTGAGGGGGAGGAGACGGAAGAGCTTGAGTTGTCCGAAGGCATGGTGCGCTTCAAGGTTCTGGATAAAGAGGACATGGGAAGCACTCCGTTTGAGGATGCCAGGGAGAGCGTACTTCGGATTTACGCGGAGGAGAGCTTGCGCGGGCTGATTGATGAAAGAGTATCCAAGGCACGCGTCAAATTTAACAACGGCCTGTATGAGGCCCTGAAGATTGGATAGGAGGAGGTGAAGACAGGGAAATTTATTTGGCGGCCGGCGGATAGAACAAAATAGAGTATGGAGGAATTGAGAGTGAAAAAGAGATTTTTGAGCGCCTTCCTTGCACTTTCGCTTATTCTGTCTATGTCGCTTGCCTCGCCTCAGGCAGGGCTCGCTGCCGAAAGCGGGATTGAACTGGTACCGAGCGCCGCAGAGCTCAGGGAGGGGGATGCTGTGCGTTTATACCTGGATGAAGCTGACGCATATGGGGTAGACAGGATCGTATATGGAACCCCCGACTCCGACAAAATTGAGATATCCCCGGAGGGAGTGGTATCCCTCAAGCCCGGATACGGATCCGCAAGCGATGTGGAAGTGACGGTCACGGCGCAGGTTGACTACTACGCCTCCCCGCTGTTTGCCGACAGCTTTGAGGGCGAGAAATAATTCGCGGCTCCCAACACGATGTACGCTCAGTCTGAAACCAGGTCCCGTACCGGGCGCAGGTCTGCGACGCCCTACGGCACGACGGCGGGAACACCTACATACACCTTCCCAGGCTACATCACCGGCAAGGTGACGGCGTGGTATTACGACCCGTTTACCGCGGCCGAACAGTCCGCAAGCTCGCCGCAGGTCAAGTATACATTCTCGGTGGTAGGGGCCAGCGGCTACTCGAACATGATGGGTGTCGGGTATGACATGTTTATGCCGGATGCCAACAATTTAAAAACTCACTATATATATCGCCCCAACACCGGCGTTACCTACAACACAAATACCGGAGTGGCGCGCTCGGCCGGCTGGCACAAACTTGAGTGGATAGTCGACGGGGACGGCATGAAATTGTACGTAGACGGAGTGCGCGCGGACAAGGGCGAGGCGGCCATGAAGTCGCTTACCAGCTTCAATCGGCTGATTCTCCAGTGCAACTGGAACAACAACCCGCTGGTATTAAGCTATACAGCCGACAAGTTCTTTATCGACGACGTATATGTTGTACCGCTGGACGCTGAGACCGTCAGAGAGACTCTGAGCTGCAAGCTCACCATTAAGGGAACGGATTACAGCCTTAGCGAGAGCTCGCTGACGTTCGACAAACTGTATCCGAAAGATGTATCCACAACTGTAATTCCGGACGCGACCGGCCTGCGCCTGCTCAAGGGCGAGACAGAACTGACGGCCGGCATCGAGTACGACCTCTCGGGACGCGCACTGACCCTAAAAAGGGAATATCTCTCCGGCCTGACGCTTGGTGAGCATCAGTTCACTGTGAGGCTAGGCGCGGTCGGGCTGCCGCTTGTTGTCAACATAATTGAGCAGGGCAAGCAGTGCGCGCTGACAAAAGACTTTGATAACTTCAGCCTTGAATATCCCGCTGATATAAGCGTCGGCGTCACTCCGGACATCGACGGCTTCGCCGGACTGTTCCTTAATGACGCTGAGCTCGTCGCGGATCGTGACTACACGGTTTCAGGCACGACCTTCACATTTGAAAAAGAGTACCTGTCAACATTGGAGGTCGGCACCTACAACTTTACGTTCAAGTTTCCGGGAAAGGAACTGGTGTTCAGCCTGTCGGTATCCGGCAGCATGCCACAGAAATACTACTTTGACGCCATAAACGGCGACGACTCCAATGATGGACACACACCGGAGACCGCGTGGAAATCGCTCGCCAAGCTGAACGCCACCAGCTATTATCCGGGCGATGCCGTCTATCTGCACGCGGACAGCGTCTGGAACGGGCAGATCAAACCCAAGGGTTCCGGTGTTGAGGGATTGCCGATAACACTTCAGAAGTACGGCACGGACGATCCCTCCAGGCGCCCGATCATCAACGGCAACGGCACAATCGCCGAGACGGTTTACCAGGCGTTTGAGGCCAAAAAGTGGGGCTCAGGAACGATTGAACTCATCAGTCTGGCCTACTGGGAAATCAGCGGGCTTGAGATCACAAACGAGGGAGAGTCTCTGGACAGCGGTCGTTGCGGGATATTCATACTCAATGAGTATGAGGAGGCCACTAACGCCTCGTGGCTGGCCAGCAAGAAGAGCCACATCTACGTGCGGGACTGCTATGTCCATAACGTCAACGCACATACCCAGACCACCGGTGGTCCGAAGTCCTCAGGCGGCATTATCGCAGTGGGCTACATCGACGATCTGCGTTTTGAGAACAACACGGTCAGCAAGGTGGACATGGAGGGCATCCGCAATGCGGGCAGTCATCCGGCGGCGCGAGGCGGGGCTTTGTCGGAAACAGCGTTCCAGGCGGCGGGCAGCATTTACTTCAATAACAACTATGTTGAAAAATGCAGCGGCGACGGCATAGTGCTCTCACAGTCGAGTGAGGGCCTCTGTGAGAGAAATGTTGTGACAGACTGCGGAAACAGCTATTACGGCACCTCGAACGGCAGGGCGAACTACGCAGCGCTCTGGATGATGGGCTGCAACAACATGATGGTTCAGTACAACGAGGTCGTCAACAATCCGTACCACACCAATGCCGACGGCACGGCATTCGACTTCGACGCTTTCTGCCTTAATAATGTCTACCAGTACAACTACTCCAGCAAAAACTCCGGCGGTGTGCTGCTGTGGATGTACACGGCCCGACACAACGTTTTTCGATACAACTTGAGCGTCAACGACGGCACCGGCCAGGGCGCTGGCAATAAGGATCATCTGTTTCTCGCCGCAAATGACAGCGACATATCAAACGCGCCGTATATCCACAACAATACCTTCATCGTCGACGAGAAGCTCCACTGCCTCTTTGACTGGAGCAGCAATGGGTACATCCATTTTAACAACAACATTGTCGCGTGCACAAACTCCAACAGGGTTCCGTTCTTTAACCCGGGCAGCCCAGGCGGCAGCGGAAACATTACCGGCGGAGATATCACGAACAATATATTCTTTCCCGGCGATCTGTACTACATAAACACCCCGTCGCGGCTGAGAGCAGCAGTGCAGGTAAAAGACAACCTGTTTGTCAACCCGATGCTGGTCGAGCCGGGCGTTGTTCCAGAGGGAGTAATCTCCAATGCAGGCACAGCGCAGGCGGGCTTTGATCTTTCCAAGCTCGCAGCCTACAAGCTTCAGCCCGGTTCCCCGGCCATCGACGCGGGTGTCGCTGTGACCTATACCGGGAGCGTTGGGGCTCGGTTCCCGCTTGAGAGGGATATGTACGGCAACCCGATTGCAGGAGCGCCTGACATTGGAATTCACGAGTTCTCAGGTGACACTGCGGATGGGGCCACTGGCGTGCCGACCGGAATGTCCGATCCGAACGGCACGAACGTAAAACTGTACACCGGAGAGACCGTCGAGATCAATCCACAGTTTGCCTCGGACGGTCCGCTATATTACAAGGGCCTTGTTATCGCCATGAGCGAGCCCGGTATAATCACTTATTCTGACGGCAAAGTCACCGGAGTCAGGGAGGGTGCCCTGACCCTCACGTTTTCCAGCAGGGCCAACCCCGATATAAAGCTCGTATACAGCATAGAGGTTGTTCCAAATTCGGTGTCCGGCGTAACCCTGGCGCCTGCTAAGGTGACGCTTGAGGAGGGTGCCGGGCTACAGCTACTGGCGAATGTCCATCCGGCGGGCGCGGCCAATAAAGATGTAACTTTTTCGACGTCCGACGGGGCTGTCGCCGCCGTGTCGGCCTCCGGTGAGCTCACAGCGGTCGCGGCGGGTTCAGCCGTGATCACCGTTACAACTGTCGACGGGGGCTTTACGGCTCAGTGCGCGGTTGCGGTGATCCCGCAGCAGAGCATGCTCTCAATGAAGTTCGATGACGCCAATATAGGCAACGGGATCAACCAGTTCAGCTTTGTACCAGCGTTTGCGTCTGATCAAGGGCTGAGCCCGGTTACATATCCCACCTACAAGGGCACAAACCACTATTCGACAAACGTCGCCGCAGAGGCAAGCTTCCGCTTTATCGGACGCCAGGTCGAGCTGTTCGGCAAGAAGTCGAGCACGATGGCGGATTACGACGTCTACATTGACGGCGTGCTCTTTACACGCGTGTCGGGCTATTCTGCTTCCACCGTCTGGGGCGCCTCCGTTTTCAAGAGCCCGATCCTTGAGAACGGCGAGCACACGCTGACAATTAAAAACGCCAGGCTCAACTCCAGGGTCGAGATGTCGGTGGACGGGGCGACGGTCTATAACTCCTATCTTCCGGTCGAGAAGGCCGAGCTCATCAGCGCGGCAGCCCTGGCCGTCGGGGAGAAAACAACTCTCGCGGTGGGGATTGCACCGGAGGCAGCGACCCACAGGGATGTTGTCTGGGCGTCCGGCGACGAGGCGGTGGCGGTCGTCGATGAAAGCGGCACGGTGACAGCAGTGGCTGCGGGAAGCGCCGTGATAACGGCCACGGTGGGCGACAGGGGGCTTCTAGCGTCCTGCGCAGTTACTGTAAAGCTAGCCGAGACTGAATGGGAGACCGTGAGTGTCAACGATACGGACACCTCTGGAGACAACAGCTTTAAGTATGAAGGCTCCTGGACGCCTTGCACAGACGCCGCGGCGCTTGGCGGCACCTACCGCACGGCGCTTTTGAACGGCTGGATCAACGGAAGCGTGAACTCGGTGAGTGCGGAGCTCAAATTCACCGGCTCCCGCGTCGAGCTTTACGGAAGGACGGAGGCCAACGGCGGCGTCTACAACCTCTATCTTGACGGTGTGTACGCCGGCAAGTTTGACGCATATTCCGCCGAGGCAAATTCAGACGCACTTATCTACAGGAGCCCGATCCTGAACGATGGTGCGCACACCCTGACCGTACGCCCGACCATGGAGAAGAACGAGGCGGCCACCGGCATGAGCGGCGTGCAGTTCAGCACCCTGCTCAGCGGCGCAGTCGTATATCATGCCAAAACCGCGCCCGTTGAGGTCTCGGTCAGCACTCAAACTATCGTTGAGACGCTGGCGGCATATCTGAACATCACGGTCGCGGACGCTCCGGACGGCATTGAGCTGAAGGCGTATCTGTCCGCGGGCGGAGAGCTTTTGCATGAGACTCCGGTCACAGGAGGCAAGGGGCGCATGTACATCCCTGCCGCTCCGGACGCGGGCGATTACGAGCTTGTCGTGCTGGGGGAGGGATACAGAGGAGTCTGCGATATTGACGTAGTGGTCTACAATACCGACATCTGGACTGCTGCGGCATTTACTACCGAGGACGGTAAGCTGGGTATCCGCTTCAATGCGGAGATATCCAGCAGGACAAACTTTGTGAACAGTGTGACCGTCGGCGGCAGGAAGTACAGCGCCTCGGTCGTCGGCATAAACTCGCTGACTGTATCCCAGATAAGCTACGACAGCCTGGCGGCAGGGGAGAAAATTGTCGTCGCCGGGGTCAAGTATCCAGTGCTTTTCCCGAGCTACAGCTTTACCTTCACAGTGTACAAATGACATAAACATACGCGCAGGCGGACGGCGGGCAATATGCCCGCCGTCCGCCTGCGCGTGGCAAAAAGAGCTATCGGTCGCTTGATATTTTTTATTCACGCAATATTCATCAATATGTACACAGAATATTCACAATTCTTTGATAATCTAACGGTAAGAGTAGGCGGGAAAGGATGACACTAATGGCAGCTGAGTTGAAAAAAGCCAAAAATTCGGTTGAGGCGGACGGGCCTCCTGAGCCGGTAGCACCCGTAAAGGCGAAAAAAAAGCGAAAAAACAGGAAAAAAATAATTATCCCCGTGGTCGCGCTTTTGCTTGCCGGAGCGACCATTTTGTATTTCCTGACAAGAGGCGGACCGGGGACGGCTCTGGCCTCCCTGGAATACACCTCCTACACGGCTGCGAGGCGCAATATCGTCAGCAGCCTCAGCGGCAGCGGCACCCTTCAGCCCGCGGACTCGTACACGGTGACCAGCCTTGTGTCCGGCGAGATACTTGAGACTGGCTTTGAGGAGGGTGACGTCATTAAAAAGGACGCCGTGCTCTTCCGGATAGATCCAAAAAACGCCGAGCAGAGCATAAAAACCGCCGAGGAAAACGTAGAAAGCGCACAGCAGTCCCTCGATAAAGCTCAGAAAAACTATCAGGATTTGCTTGAGGACAAGGCTGACCACGACTCCGACCGCGCCAAGGAGCGTGAAAAGCTGAAGCTGACCTCCGGGGATTCCGGGCAAATAACCAAGCTGTACTTTGAGAAGGGCGATACGGTAAACGCGGGAGCTGCTGTAGCGGACGTGCTGGACAGCGCCGTTATGCTTCTGACCGTGCCGTTCCTGACGGATGACGCGGATCTGCTCTCGGCGGGGGATTACGCCGCCGTGACGCTCTCCGCCACGGGCGAGACGCTGGGCGGCAAAGTCGACAGCGTTTCGACAGTCGGGAAGATAAACGCGCGCGGTGTGCCGGTGCGCGAGGTCACTATAGCGGTCTCCAATCCCGGAGGGCTCTACGAAGGCGCGAAGGCCTCGGCGGAGGCCGGCGGCGCCGCCTGCAACGAGGAAGGGACATTCAGATATAACACCAAGACGACCATACAGGCTTCGAAGTCGGGAGAAATTGAAGCCCTGTACGTCAAGGAAGGCGACCGCGTCGCGGAGGGCCAGCTCATACTGAAGCTGGTCGAGAACGACGACGCGGTGGACTATGACAAGCAGCTCAGCAACGCGCTTGATACAATAACTGACGCGGAAAAGACTCTGGCAAAGCGCCAGGACAGCCTTGAAACGGTCAGGGAAGCGCTGGACGACTATGTGATTACCTCCCCGATAGACGGCACAGTCATTGAGAAGACATATAAGGCCGGGGACAAGGTCGGCGGAACCTCCGGCAACTCCGCGGTGAGCATGGCCATAATATACGACCTGTCGTCACTCAGCTTTGACATGAATATCGACGAGCTGGACGTGTCGATGATGGAGGTCGGGCAGGAGGTTACGATAACGGCCGACGCTGTGGAGGGGCGCTTCTACAGGGGAACCGTGACGCGCATCAGCGTCAAGGGCAGCACCTCCAACGGCGCCACCTCTTATCCGGTCACAATAAAGATCACCGAGACGGACGGTCTGCTGCCGGGAATGAATGTCAGCGCGGAGATCATCGTCTCGCAGAGCGAAAACACGATAGCGATACCCACCGGTGCGCTCATCCGCGGCAACCGAGTGCTCAAGCAGGTGACGCCGGGGGCGGATCCGAACGCTCCGATCCCGGAGGGAGGCTTTGCTCCGGAGGGCTTTGAATACGTACAGGTAAAGGCTGGAGTTTCAGACGACAATTTTATTGAGGTGACCGAGGGCCTTAGCGAGGGCGACGTCATAGCCTACAGGGCGGCTGTGACGACTGCGGCGGACAACATGTTCCCAGGGGGCATGAACGGCGGATTTGTGATCACAAACGGCGGCGGCGCTATGCCGGCCGGGGGCGGCAATTTCGGCGGCGGCGCCATGCCGGCGGGCGGAGGCAACTTTAGCGGCGGCGGCGGCAACTTCGGCGGCGGCGGCGGCACGAGAGGCGGCTGATTATGGGAGCTCTTATAGAGTTTGACCACCTGTCCAAGATATACGAGATGGGAGACAACCAGGTTCGTGCGCTTGACGACGTGAGCCTCGGCATTGAAAAGGGGGAGTTTGTGGCCATTGTCGGACAGTCAGGCTCAGGAAAATCCACCTTTATGAACATAGTGGGCTGTCTGGATGTTCCGACAGACGGGGAATACCGGCTGGAGGGGCGCGATGTGAGCGACATGACCGATAACGAGCTGGCCGATATAAGAAACCGCAGGCTGGGCTTCATCTTCCAGCAGTACAACCTGCTTCCCAAGCTGAATGTACGCGAGAACGTTGAGCTCTCTCTGCTGTACGCGGGGATGCCGAGGCACGAGCGCGTCGAGCGGGCCTGCGAGGTGCTGGAGCGGGTTGGGCTGTCCGATAAGCTCAAGAACAAGCCGTCGCAGCTCTCGGGCGGACAGCAGCAGCGGGTGTCGATAGCGCGGGCGCTGGCGGGCAGACCCTCGGTGATACTGGCCGACGAGCCGACAGGCGCGCTGGATTCGCACACAGGGCACGAGGTCATAAACCTGCTAAGGGAGCTCAACCGCGAGGGCAATACGATAGTACTGATCACGCATGACAACTCAATAGCGCTGTCCGCAAAGCGGATAGTGCGGCTTGAGGACGGCATGGTCATTTTCGACGGCACGCCGGACGAATACAGGCAGGTGCTTCGCGAGGCCGAGGAGGTGACCGCGTGAGCGTACTGAAAAGCTTCAGCCTGGCGATAAAAAGCATCTTGGGCAGCAAGGCGCGCTCCATGCTGACCATGCTGGGCATCATCATAGGCGTGGCGGCGGTCATCGTCATAGTCGGGCTGGGCAACGGCATGGAGAACTACATGACCGACAGCTTCAAAAGTATGGGCACAAACATACTCGCGGTAAGCGTGACAGGGCGCGGCTCCTCCCGCAGCGTTTCGGTGGAGGACATGTTCGAGCTGGCGGACGAGCACCCCGAGCTGTACGCCACCATGTCCCCGACAGTGAGCGTGGGCGGCTCGACAAAGATAGGCAGCGAGACGCTTTCATATACCAGCATCACGGGAGTCGGCGAGGATTACGCGGACATGAGGGGATATAAGCTCTCCTCGGGGCGGTATATAGAATATGTCGACAACCTGAAGCGGACAAAGGTGTGCGTCGTGGGAAGCTACATAGAAAGGGAGTTTTTCCCGACGGGCGCTGTGGGGCAGACCCTGAATATCAACGGCAACACCTTCCGGATTGTCGGCGTGCTGGACGAGCAGGATTCCAGCGAGGAGCGCAGCTCAGACGATACGCTGCATCTTCCCTTCGCCACCGCGTCCAAGCTGCTGGGCAGCGGGAATATCTCCAGCTACTCCTTCGCGATGCTGGATGAGAACAATGTTGCAAAGGCCAAGGCTGTCATCACCGACAAGCTCACCGAGGTGTTCGGCAGCACCAGTGCGTTCCGCGTCACAAGCATGAGCGAAATACTGGACACGATGTCCAGTATGCTCAACATGGTGGTTGTGATACTGGCGGCGATAGCGAGCATATCTCTGGTGGTCGGAGGCATTGGCATCATGAATATAATGCTGGTGTCCGTCTCCGAGCGCACGCGCGAGATTGGCATACGCAAGGCGCTGGGGGCAAAGCGGAGACATATCATGAGCCAGTTTGTAATTGAAGCGGGAACCACGAGCGCGATAGGCGGTATTTTGGGCATATTGGGAGGATACGGTCTGAGCGTGCTCGCCACGCAGCTCATAGTTACTATACTGGAGACCGATATGGCCGTATCCCCCAGCACCGGCGCAGTGCTGATGGCCTTCGGCATCTCGGCGGGAATCGGTGTGCTCTTCGGATATCTGCCCGCCCGCAAGGCGGCGAGGCTGAACCCGATAGACGCGCTGAGGTATGAATAGAAGAGCGGAGCTCCCGCGAGTCGAGAAATAAGGCGAGCATGGTTGCGCAGCAAGCACGCGCAGGCTTATTTTGAGACTGCGCACAGGGCTTGCCGCAGTCCGCAAAGCGGACGCAGGCGAGACCGGAGCGCAAGCGGGGAGCGCGGCTTGACACAGCGCCACAAAACACAAATACGCCATAAGGAGAACATAACCATGAAACGAATCTGCGCGACAGCGCTCGCCGTCATGCTGGCCCTTGCCCTGATCCCCGCAGTGTCGGCGGCGTCCGACGAGGCGACCGTACAGGCTGCCGTATCCGCGTTGGGCATCATGAACGGCGACGGCAGCGGGGATATGAAGCTGGGCAACAACGTGACGAGAGCCGAGTTTGTCAGGATGATGATTGCCGCCTCGGTGTATGAGGGAAGCGTGGGCGGCGGAGGCAGAACCTCCCCGTTCTCGGACGTCAAGGCGTCCCACTGGGCGGTGGAATATATAAAGACGGCGGTGAACGCCGGATGGGTGTCCGGGTACACGGACGGCACGTTCCGGCCGGGCGACCCGGTCACGCTGGATCACGCGGCGGCGGCGCTGATGAACCTGCTGGGCTACACCTCGGACGACATAAGGGGCTCATACCCGACCGCGCAGATAGCCAAGTTCCGGTCGCTGGAGATGGACGAGGGCATTGCCGTCTCCCAGGGCAAGGCGCTGACAAGGCGGGACTGCATGTATATCTTTTACAACCTGATGGGCGCCAAGGGCAAGAGCGGGCAGATCTACGGCGTTACGCTCGGGCACGCTATGAACTCCGACGGCGGGATTGACTATGACAAGCTGATTGAGAGCGACACAAAAGGGCCGTACGTTGTGACAGGCGCGTTCTCAACCCCATTTGACACAGCGCCAAAATATGTGTACCGCGACGGCAGGCTTTCGGATATGTCGTCCGTGGCGCAGTACGACGTGTATTATTACAACGCTAAGAGCAAGACGGTGTGGGCGTACAGCGACAAGGCTGTCGGCATGTACGCCGCCGCCTCGCCCAACCAGAACGAGCCGACCTCCGCCACGGTGGGAGGAAAGACCTATACTCTGTCCGGCAGGGACGCGAAAACAAAGCTCTCCAGGCAGGGAGGGTTCTCGTATGGGGACACGGTAGTTCTGCTGCTGGACAAAAACGGCGCTGCGGTCGATGTTATTGCGCCCTCTAAAAGCGAGCTGGCGTACTACGGCGTTGTGACCAGGGTCGACTATAAGAGCTATGAGAGCTCGGGCGGAGTAAGGTATGGTTACTTTACAACCGTGCTCTGCACCGACGGAACGGAGCGCGAGTTTGTGACCGCGAACAAGGGCCCGGCGGAGGGGAAGCTCGCGCTGGCGGGGATACAGGGCGGCACTGTGACTGTAAAGACATTGCAGCCAAGCGCTGTGAGCGGCTATGTCAACGCGGAGGGCACCCAGCTTGGCAAGCTAAAATTCGCGCCTGACGCCGAAATTCTTGACTACTCTGAGAGCGGCAGATATGCCCGCATATACCCGTCGAGGCTGGCCGGGTCTAGACTGGCGGATAAGGACGTCATTTTCCACGCGCTCAACGTGAGCGGGGAGATAAGCCATCTGATACTGAGCAACGCCACCGGCGACCTGAACGACTATGCGATCCTCACAACAGTGAGCGAGGAGAACTCGGCACAGGGCTTTAACGGGGTATACGAGTATGTGCAGAACGGATTGACCGGCAAGTACACCTCCACGAAGGAGCTGTTCGGGGTGGATACCGGTCCGGCCATGCTTATCTGGCTCTCCTCCGTCAGGGTAGACAAAATAAAGCCCCTGAGCCGACTCAAGCTGGATTTGCTGAGCGGGACAAAGGCTGTGGCCGGCGCGAAGGAGTACCTGGTGCGCGACGATGTGCAGGCATATATTGAGAAGGACGGCGCATACTATTTTGTGGAGGTTGCGGATATAAGCGACGCCTCCAAGTACACCGTCACGGCCTGGCTGGATGACAACGGCTACGCCGCCGGCGGAAGGATCAGGATATTGACGGCGAAAGAAAAATAATACACAAAGTTATAAGCAGGCGTCATTATACTAATCCTATGTTTAGTTCTTGCTTGACCGCAAGAGTGAAAAAGTTTGAAATTCAAGGCTTTCACGGATTCACTCCGAGAAAGCCTTTCTCTGCGAGCCGCCTTAGCGGCGACAGCTTGCCCTCGTTTTCGCTGACAAACTGTAGTTTGTCAGCAG
>JAVBTT010000033.1:0-22876 GCA_031556035.1 Oscillospiraceae bacterium | reverse complement strand
ACGCCATTACAATCTCAGGCGTGACCGTCAGCGAAGGCCAGAAGCTGGTTATTGCGGGCGTCAAATACGCCGAGCTGTTCCCGAGCTACAGCTTTACATTTACGGTGGCAATCCCGTAATATCTTCATAGCGAAGGGTAAGAAATGGGGCGCAAACTCACCCCGCATCAGTCTGAGGGTTTCCCCGAGTGAATCCGGGAAACCCTCAGACTGATTTTGCAGATGTCACAGGCACCGTAAGTCTGTCGGGCGCTGGCTACGCTATGCTGAGATTTTCGGAGAAGCCTGTATATCTGGCCTGCGGCGGCTGATATGCGCAAGAGTATCAACGGGCTGAGCGCTTCAGAATTATTGCAATCACACGGTATAAATTTTGACATATCCGCGTTTTTGCAGTATAATTATGCTGAGGTGATGTATCATGCGTAGAAAAATTGAAACATATCTTTCTGAGTGGAAATCCAAAAAAGACCGTATGCCTTTGCTTTTGTACGGAGCGCGTTAGGTAGGCAAAGCATATATCTTAAACGAATTCGGGGATAAGCATTTCCGGAACATAGTCTATATCAATTTGGAAACGAATCTGCTTGTCGCAAATTATTTCGCTGATGACATATCGCCCGAGCGACTGATTCGCTTTCTTGAAACAACAGTCAACGATGTGATCACGCCTGGCGAAACCCTGATTATCTTTCACGAAATACAATCCTGTGAACGGGCACTGACTTCACTGAAATATTTTTTCGAGCTTGCACCGGAATACCATATAGCGGCGGCGGGAAGCCTCCTTGGCGTTGCGATAAACCGGTAGAAATATTCCTTCCCTGTAGGCAAGGTCGAAAGCATGACGCTTTATCCGCTGGATTTCGATGAGTTTCTCTGGGCTGCCGGAGAGGAAAGGCTTGCCGCTCAAATCCGGGAATGCTTCTACGCTATAGAGCCGATGCCCGAAGCCTTGCATCAGAAAGCAATCGAGCTGTACCGTTTCTATTTGATTACCGGCGGAATGCCTGCCTGCGTCGATTCCTTAGAGTCGTCTGCCGCAGCAAACTGTGCTGAGCGGAGAATCGAATTTGTTCATGGGCTCAGTGACGGAAAACGACATCGCACAAGCTTTGGCGGCAAACGGGCATACCCTTTATTACTGGTCCAGCGAGCACTCTGCCGAGCTTGGTTTTGTTTTACAAAAAGGTACTGATATTATCGGCGTTGAAGTGAAAAAGGGGATAAAGACCAAGTCAAAAAGCCTGAGCGTTTTTGTCAAGAAATACACGCCGTCCTATTCGATACGGTTCTCGGAGAAAAACTTCGGGCAGGGCGACAATGTCCGCGTGGTACCGCATTGCGCTGCGTTTTGCGTGTGAAGAGTACGGATGGAGTTGCGGTATGATTGAAAAATTAGCGTGTGGATACGCAGGGGAGTTTATCACTCGCCTGCAACCAAAAAAACAATCGGCTGGCGTGGGGGAGCATGACGGCTCTTGCTTCCATTGCTGATTTGGCTGCCGACTCAATTTATGAAAATCTTTCTGCGGTTTTGGCGGCTCATAAAAACGGCAGCGTTATCACAGTGGACAACTGCATATGGCTCGTTCCAACAGATGCGCCAAATGTTCTGGTATCTGTTGCTTTGCTGTTGAAAAGATTATAAACAGGCTCTCAGAAGGGCTCAATTTTTTAGGAAAGCGACTTGTTTTGTAAAATAAATCGATGAGGGTTTAAAAATGAAACAGATACCCACCCGCGAAGCCGTCGGGC
Source organism: Oscillospiraceae bacterium (assembly GCA_031556035.1). Taxonomy (GTDB): domain Bacteria; phylum Bacillota; class Clostridia; order Oscillospirales; family UBA929; genus JAVBTT01. The sequence goes on along the minus strand of JAVBTT010000033.1, from coordinate 21,119 downwards.
ATGTGATCTGCCATGATATCACCCGGATTATAAGAGGCGTGACAAAGGAAGCGGCGTTCCGCAAGGGGCACATTGTCACCGCCGGGGATATTCCGGTGCTGCTGTCGCTGGGCAAGGATAACCTTTACGTCTGGGAGGCTGTTCCGGGGACGCTGCATGAAAACGAGGCCGCCGAAATCCTGTATGGTCTCTGCGCCGGGGAGGGCATGCGCCGCTCCGAAATCAAGGAGGGCAAAATTGAGGTGATCGCCGACTGCGACGGGCTGTTGACGGTCGACCGGGAGCGCCTGCGGCGAATCAACTCGCTGGGCGAGATGATGATCGCGACCCGCCACGGTTATTACCCGGTTCACAGCGGGGACAGGCTGGCGGGCGCGAGAGTTATTCCGCTGGTCATAAGTGAAGAAAAAATGGAGGCCGCCAAGTCCATTGGCGGCGGCGTTCCCCTGCTTGAGCTGCGCCCGTTCAAAAAGAAAAAAGTCGGGATAGTCACTACCGGAAACGAGGTGTACGGCGGGCTCATACAGGACGCCTTCACGCCGGTGCTCAGAGACAAGCTTTCCGAGTACGGGGCTGAGGTTCTGGACAGCGTTATCCTGCCGGACGATCCCGCCGGAATAACCTCCGCCATACTTTCGATGCTGAACAGGGGAGCGGACATGGTGCTGTGCACCGGCGGCATGAGCGTGGACCCGGATGACCGCACTCCGCTGGCAATCAGGAATACCGGAGCGCGCGTCGTCGGCTACGGCGCCCCGGTGCTACCCGGCGCCATGTTCATGCTGGCCTATACAGACGAGGGCGTTCCGATCATGGGGCTGCCGGGCTGCGTGATGTACTCAGGGCGCACCGTGTTTGATCTGGCGCTTGCCAGGGCGATGGCCGATGTTCCGATATCTGCGGAGGACATGGCGGAGCTCGGATACGGAGGCCTGTGCCTGAACTGCGAAAAATGTACTTATCCCAATTGTGGATTTGGTAAATTCTAAAACTACAAGGAAGAAAAAATGAAGGTTTTTTCCGTTTATGTGTCAATCCTGCTGGCGTTTTCCCTGCTCGCCTCCTGCGCCTCCCCCGGGGCTCTGCCGTCGGCCTCGGCCCCTTCATCTCCGCCTCCCTCGATGCAGTCCCCATCCCCGTCTCCGTCCCGCGAGCCCGCAACAATACTGCTGGCTGCCGCCGCAAGTCTTGAATACTCATTCAGGGACAGGCTGATACCCATGTTTACAGAGAAATACCCCTGGATAACAGTGGAGGCGACATACGACAGCTCAGGCAAGCTCCAGATACAGATAGAGGAGGGCCTTGAGGCGGACGTGTTCATGTCTGCGGCCACGAAGCAGATGAACGCTCTTGCGGACGCCGGGCTTGTTGACGCGGACAGCGTGGCGCGGCTTCTGGAGAACAAGATCGTGCTGATAGCGCCTTCGAAAGCCGCTCCCGCCGCAGACAGCTTTGAGACGGCAGCCGACGCCGGTGTTATCGCCATAGGCGACCCGGAGAGCGTCCCCGCGGGGCAGTACGCCAAAGAAGTGTTCACCTCCATCGGCAATTGGGATGATGTGCTCGCGAAGGCGAGCCTCGGAACAAACGTCACCGAGGTGCTGGCCTGGGTCGCGGAGGGCAGCGCCGACCTGGGCGTGGTCTACGCCACCGACGCGGCGACAACCGACAAGGTCTCGATTGTGGCTGAGACCCCGGAGGGGAGCCTGAGCACGCCCGTTATCTATCCCGTCGGCATGGTGTCGGCGTCTGCGCATCCCGACGAGGCGGGCTTGCTGATTGAATTTCTCGGTTCGCCGGAAGCCCTGAAGGTTTTTGAGGAATACGGGTTCACGCCAAGTAAGTGATTTTTACGGGATTTCCCTTTTGAGGAGTTTGCCGCATGGATGTATCCCCCATTCTGATATCGCTCAGGACAGCCGCGCTGTCCATTGCCATAACATTTTTTCTTGGACTCGCGGCCGCGCGCGCGGTGGCGGGAATGAGAAACCGTTACCTGAAGGCTGTCCTGGACGGTCTTCTCACCCTTCCTCTTGTACTTCCTCCGACTGTGGCCGGTTTTTTCCTGCTCTATATCTTCGGCGTAAATCGCCCTGTAGGAAAGTTCTTCGTGGACTATTTCAGTGTGAAAATTGCGTTTTCATGGGGCGCTGCGGTGCTGGCAGCGGCGGTAATCTCCTTTCCGCTTATGTACCGCTCGGCTCGCGGTGCGCTTGAGCAGGTTGACCAAAATCTTGTGAGCGCGGCGCGCACGCTGGGAATGCCTGAACTGAAAATTTTCTTGCGCGTGATAATACCCTGCGCACTCCCAGGCATAGTCTCCGGCGGGATTCTGGCTTTCGCCAGGGGACTGGGGGAGTTCGGCGCGACCGCGATGATAGCGGGAAACATCGCCGGGAAAACGCGCACCCTCCCGCTGGCTGTTTACTCCGCAGTCGCCGCCGGGGATATGGACGGCGCGTACGGCTACGTGGGCGTCACAGTGCTCATCTCATTCGCCGTTGTTGTGTTGATGAACTATTTCACGGCGAGGGAGAGGGACGCGCGGGCGAAGAGGGGGAACCCATGAGCCTTGAGGTGTCGCTGCGCAAAGAGCTGGGTGATTTCAGGCTTGAGGTCGAATTCAGCTCGGAAGGCGGGCCGCTGGGCATTCTCGGTGCGTCCGGCTGCGGCAAAAGCCTGACGCTGAAATGCATAGCCGGAATCGAGACGCCGGACAGCGGCCGTATTGTCTTGGACGGGCGGGTGCTGTTCGACTCGGAGCGGGGGATAAACCTCCGACCTCAGCTGCGAAAAACCGGATATCTATTCCAGGATTACGCCCTTTTCCCCAATATGACGGCGCTTCAAAACATAACGAGCGTATTGCGGCTCCCTCGGGCTGATAAAACTCGGACAGCCCGCGAAATGCTGGCCCGATTCCGGCTTGAGGGCGCGGAGGGCCTGTATCCGCACATGCTGTCGGGCGGGCAGAGGCAGAGGGCGGCGCTGGCCCGGATGCTGGCGGCCGGGCCGTCCGCGGTGCTCCTTGACGAGCCGTTTTCGGCCCTTGACGCCTATTTGCGGGAGGAGATGCTGTTTGAGCTGGGCGAGCTGCTTCGCGGACTCGACAACGCCGTATTGGTCACGCACAGCAGGGACGAGGTCTACAGGCTGTGCGGCAGTCTGCTGATTATTGACGGCGGGCGCGTTATAGCTTCAGGCGCGACCGTGGATATCTTTAAGAATCCGCGCACTGTTCAGGCAGCCCGGTTGACAGGCTGCAAAAACATAGCGCCCGCCAGCCGCCTGAGTGAATATGAGCTGGAGGTCCCGGACTGGGGACTGAGGCTGCGCACCGGAGAACGTGTGGGTGAGGGGCTGTCGCATGTCGGCGTACGTGCGCATGATTTTGTACCCCTGTCCAAGCCGGAGCCCGGCGCTGTCAACCTCGCGCGAATACGGGTGCTGGAGTTGACCGAGGAACCTTTTGAGTGTAATATCATATTTGAAAACGCGGACTCCGGCGGGACGCCGGGTCGGCTGTGGTGGAAGTGCCCCAGGGGCGCGGCGGCTAATCCGCCCGACTATATTCATATTCCGCCGAAGGCGGTATTGCCGCTGACCGAAGATCAGTTCAAAGGAGGGCAGTAAATGAGCCAAGATTTCAACCATTTCGACGGCGCGGGCAACGCCGTCATGGTGGATGTGTCCGGCAAAGATGTCACAGTGCGCGAGGCGTCCGCTCGGGGGAGCATCGCCATGCGTCCGGAGACCCTCCGCGCTATAAGTGACGGCGCGGTAAAAAAGGGAGACGTACTCAGTATCGCGCGGGTGGCGGGCATAATGGCCGCGAAGCGGACGTTCGAGCTTATCCCGCTCTGCCATCCGCTTATATTGGACAGCTGCCGCGTGGAGTTCGAGTTTGACGAGGAAAACTGCGCCGTCGAGGCGGTATGCTCCGTGCGGGCCGCAGGCAGAACCGGTGTGGAGATGGAGGCGCTGACAGGCGTCACGGCGGCGCTGCTCACTATATACGACATGTGCAAGTCCGCCGATCGGGGCATGGAGATACGGTCAGTCCGCCTGACCCGCAAATCCGGCGGCAAAAGCGGCGAGTACACGCTATGAGGGACGGTCTGGGCAGGGAGATCAACTACCTGCGGCTGTCCATCACTGACCGCTGCAACCTGCGCTGCGCGTACTGCATGCCGCCGGACGGCGTTCCCAATACGCCTCACGCTGATATACTGCGCTATGAGGAGCTGCTCCGCCTGGCCGGGATATTCGCGGGGCTCGGGGTTGACCGGATCAGGGTCACGGGAGGTGAGCCCCTCGTCCGCAAAGGCGCGGCGGACTTTATCGCGGATCTGAGGCGCGTGCCGGGAGTCAGTCAGGTTTTCATGACCACAAACGGCACGCTTCTGACGCGATATATAGGCCGGCTCGCGTTCTGTCTGGACGGAATCAACGTCAGTCTGGACACACTGAACCCCGCCGAATGCCTTGCCCTGACCGGGCGTGATGAGCTCGGGGCGGCGCTGGCGGGAGTCGACGCGGCAGCGGCCTGCGGAGTTCCGGTCAAAATAAACTGCGTGCCCCTGCGCGGGCTGTCCGCGGAGGGCATCGCGGATATCGCGCTGCTCGCGATGGATAAGGCGGCCGCCGTGCGCTTTATCGAGCTGATGCCGATAGGCCGCGCCGCCGAAAGAACCGGTCTTTCCATCCCGGAGCTCAGGGCCGCGCTGGAGCGGCGCTTTGGAAAACTTGAGCCCTGCGGCGGGACGCTCGGCAGCGGCCCCGCCAGATATTACCACCTGCCCGGTTTCAGGGGGAAAATAGGCTTTATTGAGGCGATAGGCGACAGATTCTGCAAGGCCTGCAACCGTATCCGGCTCACGCCTGACGGGCGGCTCAGACTGTGCCTGGCTCACGACGCGGGCCTCGACCTGCGCGGACTCCTGCGTTCGGGCGCGTCCGACACTCAACTTCGCGGCGCGATAGCGTCCGCGCTGGCGTCGAAGCCCGCAGGGCACGCTTTTGAAATTAATGGAGCGCCCGGCGTCCGCCGCTCCATGCACGAAATAGGAGGCTGAGCCATTATGGGCAAAATTCTCGCGATATGCACAAGCCCATCCAAGGGGACTCCCAAGACGCGCGTGGGCGAGGCAAGGCTCATCACGGCGCACGGCATTGAGGGCGACGCGCACGCCGGCGCGGGGAAGCGCCAGATCAGCCTGCTCTCACACGAGAAAATTGAGGATTTTCGCGGGCGCGGAGCGAATGTTGGAGACGGCGCCTTTGGCGAGAACCTTGTGGTGGAGGGCGTTGAGCTTCGCTCGCTTCCGGTCGGCTCGCTTCTGCGCTGCGGGAAGGCGCTGCTGCGGATTACGCAAATCGGCAAGGCGTGCCACAGCGGCTGCTCCGTATTTCAACAGGTCGGCGACTGCATAATGCCGCGCGAGGGCGTTTTTGCCGAGGTGCTGGAGGGCGGGGTTATAAGGACGGGGGATGAGATATATGTCGATAACTGAGCTTTATCCCTACCGCGTGGCCGTTATAACAGCCAGCGACAGGGGGGCCGCGGGCGGGCGCGAGGACTACAGCGGCCCGCTGATACGCGAAATCACCGAGGCTCACGGGTACCGCGCAGTCGGATACAGGCTTCTTCCGGACGACCGGGCAGGGCTTGAGGAAGCTCTCAGCTCAATCTGCGACGGTGGCGAGGCGGATCTGATACTGACCACCGGCGGCACCGGCTTCTCCCCGAGGGACAACATGCCGGAGGCCACGCTCGCGGTGGCGGAGCGCGTCGCGCCGGGAATTTCCGAGGCTATCAGGGCTTTCGGCATGACCGTGACCCATCGCGCTATGCTCAGCAGGGCGGTGTCCGCGATACGGGGCAAAACGCTGATCGTCAACCTGCCGGGCAGCCCCAAGGCGGTTCGCGAGTCCCTTGAGTTCATCCTTCCCGAACTGCGGCACGGGCTGGACGTGCTCACCGGGCGGGATGGGGAATGCGCGAGGTAAAAATGATCTACTTCGACAATGCCGCGACAAGCCTGCACAAGCCTCCCGGAGTCGCGGAGGCGGTTGGGCGCGCGCTAAACGGGCTCGGCAACCCGGGACGCTCCTTCCATGAGCCCGCGATGGCGGCGCTGAGGGCGGTCTTTGAGGCCCGGAGCGAGCTTGCGGCGCTGACGGGGCTTGACGACCCGCTGCGCGTCGCCTTTACGTCCGGAGCGACCGAGAGCCTGAACCTCGTGCTCTCGGGGCTCGTTTCTCCCGGGGACGGCGTGATCACAACAGTGCTTGAGCACAACTCTGTGCTCCGCCCGCTTTACAATGCCGGCTGCCTGTTATCCTTTGTCGGCTGCGACGACGGTGGAAATCTCCTGCTTGAGGATATGGAGAAGCACCTGGATAAAAACACCCGTTTTTTCGTCTGCCACCACGGCTCAAACCTGCTCGGAAATATTTCGGATACTGATACTATCAGGAGATTTTGCCGGGGTAACGGGCTGATTTTTATACTGGACGCGGCCCAGACCCTCGGCTGCGCACATGTTTCGGCGGATATGGCCGACGCGCTGTGCTTCACCGGGCACAAGGCGCTCTTCGGCCCGCAGGGCACCGGCGGCGTCATTGCGCGCCGGGAGCTGACCTTCCGCGCCGTAAAGTCGGGCGGTTCGGGTTACGACAGCTTCTCTGAGACCCATCCAAGACAAATGCCGGGCGTGCTTGAGGCGGGCACCCAGAACGCTCACGGGCTTGCCGGTCTGCGGGAGGGAGCGGCCTTTGTCAACAGATTCGGAACAGACGCGATTTTTGCCAGAGAGGCGGAGCTGACCCGGCGTTTCCTGGAGGGCGCGCAGGCAATACCGAGAGTGCGGGTATACGGCCCCCCGGCGGGCGAGCCCCGTCTCCCGATTGTCTCCCTTAATGTGGACGGGCTCTCCTCCGATGAGGTCTCACTGGCGCTTTGGGAAAAGCACTCCATCGCCACCCGCCCCGGCAGCCACTGCGCCCCGATGGCGCACAGACGCTTCGGCACCGAGGGCAGGGGAATGACGCGCTTCTCGTTCAGCCTCTTTAATACAGCGGATGAAATAGACACGGCGCTTGAGGCGCTGGCTTGCGTCGCCTCCGGGAGATAGCCATGGACTATGTATTCACCTTTGACAGCACTCACCACGCTATCCGCGCCGAGGGCCTTCTTCTCTCCCGCGGGGTGGACGCTAGAGTGATGCCTCTGCCCTCCGCCATAAGAGCGGGCTGCGGGCTTTGCCTGCGCGTTTCCACCGCCGAGGCAGGCAGGGCAATGGGGCTGCTGACCTCCGGCGGCATAGCTCTTGGCGACATATACGAGAGCGAGAACGTGACCGGCTCGTGCAAGTACACACTGTGGAGGACTGCGCAATGAACAACGCTGATTCAATCCTTTCGGGCTGCACCGGCGGGGGCTGCGGGGCCAAGTTCGGCCCGGGCGTCCTGGGCACCGTTCTCAAGGGCCTCCCCGCCTTTGAGGACGAGCGCCTTCTGGTGGGCTTCGACGCCTCGGACGACGCCGCCGTATACCGGCTGGACGGCGGGCGCTGCATGATATCGACCGTGGATTTCTTTTCCCCCATGGTCGACGACCCCCGCGTATTCGGCCGGATAGCCGCCGCCAACGCTCTGAGCGATATATACGCTATGGGCGGAACCCCCGCGGTGGCGCTTAATCTGGTGTGCTTCCCCGAACGCCTGCCCGTTTCTGTTCTGGGCGAGGTGCTGGAGGGAGGCGCGGAGAAAATAAGGGAGGCCGGGGCGGTGGTCGGCGGCGGGCACTCGATTTACGACAGGGAGCTCAAGTATGGCCTGGCAGTCACCGGCTTTGCGGACACGGACAAAGTACTGCGCAACAACACTCCGCGCGTCGGCCACAGCGTCATTCTGACCAAGCCGCTCGGCGTGGGCATAATAATGGCGGCCAACCGCGCCGGGCAGGCGAGCGCGGAGGCTGTCGATAAAGCGCTGGAGTCCATGCAGCGCTTAAACCTTTATGCCTCGGAAAAGCTTCCCGGATACGGCGTCAGCGCCTGCACGGACGTGACCGGCTTTGGCCTGCTCGCGCACTTGCTGGAGGTGTGCGGCGAAACGGCTTCGGTGGAGCTGGATGCGGACGCCCTGCCGATTATCCCCGAGGCGTACGGCTATGCGGACGAGTATCTGCTGACCGCCGCCGGCCAGCGCAACCGCGAGCATTTCGCCGACTCGGGCGATGTGTCCAGGCTGCCGTTCGCCCTCCAGGAGCTGCTGTTCGACCCGCAGACCTCGGGAGGACTTCTCGTCTGCGCGGACGCGGAACAGGCGGATGCGCTTCTGCGCGATATAAAAAGAGACGACCCGCAGGCCGCCGTTATCGGGAGGATTGTACCGAGGCGTGAGCACGCGGTTTTATTCCGGGGTTAGCTGTGTCGTCACAAATTCATAGCTCGCCTGTCCGTTGCCGTCGAACAATACTGTATCCCCCATTGAAAAGACAAAACGGGCCGGGCAGGCTATGCTCTCGTGGATCGTCCGCCCCATGAGCCCGTTCCGTGGCGCGGAAAGCGCCAGGCCGTCCCTGGCCTGAACGTCAGCCGTAAGCTTGTATTTTCCCTGTCTCAGCTCAAGGCCCCCCGGCCCGCACCGTACGATCCTTGCCCCGTTGTAGGTGGCAAGGCGGTACTCGCGGCCGTCAAGCCACACCGCGCAGATGCAGCCCCAGAACTTAAGACCCGCGAACGGTATGCGGGCTGCCGACGCCATGATGGAGCAGTTTCGGTCAAAATCCCCGCACTGCACCCAGGCGTACCCCTCGGGGAAGGAGCTCCCGCTGTCCGTCTCTATATATCCCTTTCCCCGGGAAAAATCAAGTGTCTCACCGTTCAGAGAGACGCTCCCCTCCACGGCGTGGCGCATACTGACCACCCCGTGGCGGCACTCCATGGGGAAAAAGCGGAACGGCCCCATAATGTCGCCCCTCAGAGGAGTGAGGCCGGAGTATATCAGGTAGCCGGACAGCCGCAGGCCGCCTCCCGCGATGTCAAGGATCACGCCTGATTCGGAGAACTGACTGCTGCCGATGCGGAGGCTGTTGCCATGCCTTTGGTATTCCTCCGGCGGATAATCCACCTGATACGAGCGATCATCTGTGACCACCTGAATAAACGCCCCACCGGCCGAACGGCCGGGAATAAGCGCCAGCGAGAGGCCGTTGGCGCGCTGCTTGTAATACCAGCCCTCAAAGCGCTTCCTCATGTTCTTGTGGATTTCATAGCCGGGTTGTCGAGCACATGCCCCGCCTTGTCAAACCTGGAGCCGTGGCAGGAGCAGTCCCAGCTCTTTTCAGCCCGGTTCCAGTGGAGCTTGCAGCCCATGTGAGAGCATCTCGGCCCGCCTATCCCAAGAAGCCCCACTGCGGCGGCGCCCAGGTTGACCGCGAGCTGCTTCGTCAGCATAGACCGGCAGGGTGAATACAGCTCATCAAGCTCGCTTTCGCCGTCCACAATCAAATCGCGCAGAAGCCGGGAGGCGACGGCCGCCCCCGTCATGCCCCACTTGTTGAACCCCGCGGCGACGTACAGATTGATGACGCCGTGTCTGTGCGGGCCGATATAGGGAATGCCATCCAGCGTCATGCAGTCCTGGGTAGCCCAGTGATATCGCTCCCTCGCCCTCGGAAAGGCCCGCCCCGCCAGCCCGCGCAGCTCTCCGAAGCCGCCTCCCTTTTTGCCGGTCTTGTGGTCGCCTCCGCCTATGAGCAGCAGGTTTTGATAGGTTCGAAACGAGTGCCCGTCCGGGCGCTCGTCCACAAACATGCCGTCCAGCGCGGGCGCTCCGTCCAGCGCGATTACATAGCTGCGGTGCTGGTACAGCTTGATGAAATACAGTCCCGGAATGTTGACCATCGGGAAATGGGTGGCCAGAACGATATGCTTCGCGGTGATTTTTCCATGGGCGGCAACCGCCGTATTTCCCTCGATTTTTTGAATGAAGGTATTTTCATATATTTTCAGTTCTTCTGCCAGCGCGCGCAGAAGCATCAAGGGGTTAATCTGCGCCTGCCTCTCCATGGCGACCGCGCCGGCGGTTTTGATCGGGAGCGGCAGCTTCTCCGCGATGCGGCCCGGAATGCCGAGCTCTCGATACGCTTCGAGCTCGCGCTCCAGCTTGCTCCTGTCGTCTACGGTGTAGACGTACGCGGTTTTCTCCTCAAAGTCGCAGGGATACCGCGTTGACAGCTCCCTGAGCGTCTCAATGGCCCTGGTATTCGCGTCATAGTAGAGCCGGGCCTTGTCCGCCCCGAATTTTTTCGCAATATCCGCGTAAATAAGACCGTGCTGAGCCGTAACCTTTGCGGTGGTGTTTTTTGTCACCCCGCCGCCGACAGACTTCGCCTCGGCAACGACGCAGGAAACCCCCGCGTTTTGAAGCGCGTGCGCCGCCAGCACGCCCGCCATCCCTCCTCCCACTATCAGGACGTCGGTTTTTATATCCATGTCAAGCGCAGGGAATGCCGTTCGGGATTCGCTCTTTACGCTTTCGCTCCATACCGATGCCACGCCATCATCTCCATCGTCAGTTTGTGATAGCTTTGCCATAGAAGCGACCGAATATTATTGCATTTTCCTGTTGACAGCTTAGTTATTGTGTGATACTATATACCGGTAGTCATTAATACTTGATATCAGTAATACGCAGTAGAGAGGGGCGATTAACACGGAAAACCTGACTGAAATGCTTAAAGGGGTGCTGGAGGGCTGTGTTCTCGAAATAATCAGCCGGGGCGAAACCTACGGCTATGAAATCACGCGGCGCCTGAACGCGTTTGGCTTCGCCGATGTTGTGGACGGGACGGTCTACACCATCCTTGTTCGGCTGGAGAAAAGCAAGCTTGTGGATACTCGCAGGAAGCCTTCCGATATGGGACCGCCGCGCAAATTTTTCACCCTCAATGACGCCGGGCGTGAGGAGTTGCGGCGCTTTTGGGTAAAATGGGATTTTATCGCTTCAAAAATTGACGAGATGAGGGGGAGCGGACAATGAACATGTGGGAAAAAGTCACGGGAAGTGACATGAGAAAGGAAATGAAAGCTTTCGAGACGCGTGCCGGAAAGCTTCCGGCTGATTATCAGTCGGCCTGGAACGAAATAAAAACCAATATATGGCCGCACTCAGATTTCACCGGACGCAACCTCATGCCGATTCTCGACGGTGTGCTTGGCCTGCTTGAGGAGTCGGCTACGGACGGTCAGAGTATCCGGGAGGTTTTGGGAGACGATATCAAAGGTTTCTGCTCGGCGCTTGTGGGCGAGGAGGGGGCAAAGTCTTACCGCGACAAGTGGCGCGATCAGCTGAACAGTAATATCGCCAGAAAAATTGGTAAGTGAAGGGAAGCCGAATATGAGCATACAGGATATTATTGAAGGAAAAAAGGAGTGGCGGGCGCACATGGCGCGGGTCAAAGCTCTCCCGCAGGATTATCAGATTGTTTACAAGGAGATGCAGAAATATCTCTTTAAGGTTGGCCCGGTCGAGCTCAGCGGCGGTTCTGGCCTGCTGTCGGGGATTGTCGACCTTTTCGAGGAGGGCGCGGCTGCCGGTAAGGGTGCGTTGGATGTGACCGGCAGCAACGTGGCGGGTTTTTGCGACGATCTGATCAAGGACTCAAAAACATATGCGGATCTATATCAGGAAGCCGCGGATCAGAAAGTCGCCAGAGCCATGGGGAAGGTGACAGATAAGCAGGGGAGGGGTAAATAGCGGATAGGGAAAGGCGATTAATACTAATATCTGTTTAAAGAGTAGATAAAATAACCGGCAAAAGCTTGCCGTAGCAAGTTTTTCGATTGTAAAACATCTTTTCTTTAACATGAGATGAGTATAAAGTCAATGGCGCGGACAATACCGTTTTATTCCGTCATATTCACAGAGGGCTGTTTTTTATGCGAAATGAGTCTGCGGGCTTCTCATTTTGCTTGACAACGGCTGGCTCAGCCAGTATAATACCATTCGTATCGTCTTGAGAGGTGCTTTTATGACGCTGGATGTAAGAGCCTGTTTTGAGGGCAGGCCCCTTGAGTTTTCAGGAGAGCTCTCTCTTGCGGAGTATGAGTTTTTTGGAGAAAAGCCTTTTGCCGAGCCGGTTTTGGTGACAGGAGAGATCGCGAACCGCGCCGGGATTGTTACGCTTCGGGCGCAGGTCTCCACCACGCTGCATCTCGTCTGCGGACGCTGCGCCGACCCCTTCTTGAGGACTTTTGAGCAGGAGGTTTCCGTGGTTCTAACGGAGAGCCTGAACAATCCCGAGGAGGACTATGACGGCGAGCTTGTGCTTGTCAGCGACGGTCTGTGCGACGTGGATGAAATCTTAGTTCCAGCGCTCATATTGGAAATGGATATCAAGAATCTCTGCCGCGAGGACTGCTGCGGACTTTGCCCAAAGTGCGGCTTTAACCTCAACAACGGTGTCTGCGGCTGTGATAATCGCGAGATCGATCCCAGACTGGCCAAGCTGGGCCAGTATCTGGATAAGTAGATAAGGTGGTGTGATAGATGGCGGTTCCAAAGAAAAAGACTTCCAAGCAAAGGCGCAACAAGCGCCGCAGCGCGGTCTGGAAGCTCGACGTTCCCAACCTTGTGGCCTGCCCCAAGTGCGGCGAATACAAGCTCCAGCACAGGGTATGCAGGGCGTGCGGCACATACAACGGCCGCGAGGTCATCGAGATCAAGGAAGCGAAGTAAGTGCCTGCGCTTTAAAAATCCTTTGACTTGGCAAGGGGGGTTACGCCTCCCTTTTTTGCCGTGTCGCGGCGAGGACGATTGCTATGCGCATAACAAAGGTTGAGCGGGGCTCCCCCGCGCACAGAGCTGCTGTACGGCCGGGCGAAAGCCTTGAGGCCGTGAATGGACGCGCGATCACTGACGTGCTGGACTACAGGTTTTACACGTACGACCAGAGGCTTGCCCTGACAATAGCGGACGCGGACGGACTGACAAGGACGGTCGACCTGTTCCACCCCGAGGGCTCTGATATCGGCCTGGAGTTTGAGACCTATCTGATGGACGGGGAGCGCACCTGCCGCAACAGCTGCGTTTTCTGCTTCATCGACCAGATGCCGAGGGGCTGCCGCGAGAGCCTGTATGTCAAGGATGACGACGCGCGGCTGAGCTTTCTGCTGGGCAACTATATCACGCTGACCAACCTGGATGAGCGCGAGATAGAGCGCATCTGCGAAATGAGGGTCAGCCCGCTGGGAGTGTCGATTCACACGACGGATCCGGAGCTCAGGGTGAAGATGCTGCGCAACAGACGGGCCGGGGAGTGCCTGAGCGTATTGAGACGCTTCAGGGACGCGGGAATATCCATAAACGGCCAGATCGTGCTCTGCCCCGGCTACAACGACGGGAAAAACCTCCGGCGCACGCTGGATGAGCTTGAGCCGCTCGGGCTGAACAGCCTTTCGGTTGTTCCGGTTGGCCTGACCGCGCACCGCGAGGGTCTTGTCCGCCTGGAGCCGGTCACAAGGGAGATCGCGGCGGACACAATCGATCTGTGCTGCCGCTATAAACGAGTATTTTGCGCCGACGAGCTGTATATACTTGCCCAGAGGGACTTGCCTCCGGTGGGGCACTACGACGAGTTCCCGCAGCTTGAAAACGGCGTGGGCATGATGGCGATGTTTATCGACGAGTTCAACTCCTGCGGCCCGCTTCCGCCCCTGAGTGCGCAGACACTGGCGACCGGAGAGGCCGCGGCGCCGTATATCAGGAGGATTTTGGACGGGACGAACGCGAGGGTGGTTCCGGTGCCGAACCGCTTTTTCGGGGGGCACGTGACCGTCAGCGGGCTTTTGACCGGAGGCGACTATCTGTCCGCGCTTGAGTGCGAGGAGCTGGGATCGCGTGTCCTGATACCCAAAAACAGCCTGCGGAGCGGCGAGAACGTGTTCCTGGACGATATGACCACGGATGAGCTCGCCTCGCGCCTTGGCGTCCCGGTCGTGCCCGTGGATACGGACGGCGGCGCACTATGGGATATGTTACAGGAATTATAAATTCTTAAGGAGAAAGCCGATGCCGATTGTCGCAATAGTGGGAAGGCCGAACGTCGGCAAGTCCATGCTCTTCAACAAGCTTGCCGGGCGCAGGCTGTCCATTGTGGAGGACACGCCGGGCGTCACGCGCGACCGGCTCTACGCGCCCTGCGAGTGGCGCGGCAGGCCGTTCACCCTGATAGACACCGGCGGAATCGAGCCGCGCGCCGACGACGAGATGCTCAGGTTTATGCACGAGCAGGCAAGTATCGCGATAGGCAGCGCGGACGTTGTTGTGCTGCTGACCGATGTGAAGACCGGCATGACCGCCGCCGACCAGGAGGTGGCTAACATGCTGCTGAGGGCGAAAAAGCCGGTCGTGCTGGCGGTGAACAAATGCGACGGTGTGGGTCGGGCCCCCGCGGAGCTGTACGAGTTCTACGGACTGGGGCTCGGCGATCCGTATCCGGTGTCGGCGCTGCACGGGCATGGCACGGGCGACCTGCTGGACGCCTGCTTTGAGCACTTCCCCCATGAGGCGGAGGATGAGGCCGAGGACGACGCGATACGGGTCGCCATCATCGGCAAGCCCAACGCGGGCAAATCCTCGCTGCTGAACAGGCTGCTCGGGCAGGAGCGAGCCATTGTCAGCGATGTTGCGGGAACAACAAGAGACGCGATAGACGAACGGCTGGAGCACCCGCTGGGGCCGTTTATTTTCACCGATACCGCCGGTCTGCGCCGCAAATCGAAAATTGAGTACGGCATTGAGCACTACAGCGTCCTGCGCGCCATCATGGCCATAGAGCGTAGCGACGTCTGCCTGATCCTGCTGGACGCCCGTGACGGAGTCACCGAGCAGGACACCAAGGTGGCCGGCCTTGCCCACGAAGCGGGGAAGCCGTCCGTCATCGTGGCGAACAAATGGGACGCGGTCGACAAGGACGACAAGACCATGCAGAAAATCACCGAGGATATCAGGCGGGACCTGGGGTACATGCCCTACGCGCCTGTAGAGTTTATCTCGGCGCTGACCGGCTCGCGGGTCAACAGGCTGTTTGAGCGCATCCGCTATGTGTACGACAAGGCCGGCGTGCGCATCCCGACCGGGCAGCTCAACGAGGTGCTCGCGGACGCGACCGGCAGGGTTCAGCCCCCCACCGACAAGGGCAAGCGGCTGAAAATATACTATATGACCCAAATATCGACACGCCCGCCGCATTTTATCGCGTTCTGCAACGACAAAAAGCTGTTCCACTACTCCTACAAGCGCTACCTTGAGAACCAGATCCGCCAGACATTCGGACTGGACGGGACTCCGATCGTCACCACCATTCGGGAGAAGGGAGAAGAGGACTAATGCCGCAGGAGCTTTGGAGGTATATGGTCGCGGCCGTTGCGGGCTATCTGCTTGGCAGCCTTAATTTCGGCATCATCATCTCAAAAATAGCCACAAAGCAGGACATAAGGACTCAGGGCAGCGGCAACGCAGGGGCCACTAATTCGCTGCGGGTTATGGGCGCGAAGCTGACCGCCCTGGTGTCACTCGGCGACGTGCTGAAGGGGGTCGCAGCCGCGCTGATAGGCGGCTGGCTCGCAGGGGACGACGGGCGCCTGATAGGGGGCATCTGCGCGATCATCGGGCATGTCTTTCCCCTCTACTTCGGCTTCCGGGGCGGCAAGGGGATATTCACAACCCTGGCCGTAATGCTCGTGGTGGACTGGCGTGTGGCCGTCATCGCGCTGGGGCTGTTTATCGTCGTCGTAGCCGTAACCCGCTACGTGTCGCTGGGCTCAATTCTGGCTGCCTTCACCCTGCCGTTCACGTCGTGGGCCTTCGGGCGCACCGACCCGCTCTACATAGGGGCAATGATTCTGCTGGCCGCAGGCATTATAACGCTACACAGAAAAAACATAACGCGGCTCGTCAGGGGGACGGAGAGCAGGCTGGGATCCAGGGCGAAGACGTGATGCATATAGTGCTCCATGAGCCTGAGATTCCGCAGAACACCGGGAACATTGTGCGCACCTGCAAGGCCACCGGAAGCGTGCTTCACCTTATCGAGCCGCTGGGATTTCAGATCGACGACGCCAAGCTGAAGCGGGCGGGGCTGGACTACTGGCACGGCATGGACATACGCATACACCCCGACTGGGAGGATTTCCTCCTCAAAGAGGTGCCTTCACGGCTTTGGCTGTTCACGACCAAGGCTGACAGTCTCTATGCCGACGCGCGGTTTTTCGACGGGGACTACCTGGTTTTCGGCAAGGAGACGGCGGGGCTGCCGGAGAAAATCCGGGAGGCCCACCCCGGCTGTTGCCTCAGAATACCAATGCTTGGGGACACAAGGAGCCTGAATCTGTCAAACGCCGTGGCGCTTTGCCTCTACGAGGCGCTGAGACAGAACGGTTTTTGCGGACTCGCGTAAGATTAGCCAGACAGTGCTGTAACCGGAAATAGTTTTTGCCAGCCCCGTGTCTTGGGGTTGTAAATACCCCGGTTTTGCTATAAAATATACGAGCGGAGGAGGGAGGGCGCATGGCCGACTCCCGCATAACTATGCTGGCCGGGCATTACGGCAGCGGCAAGACACAGCTGGCGATAAACATGGCGCTGGCGCTGAAAAAAAAACACGAGCGCGTTGCCCTTGTCGACCTTGACATAGTCAACCCCTATTTCCGCTCCGGCGACCATACAGGTATTCTCCATGAGGCGGGAGTGAGACTCATTATCTCTCCGTTCGCGGGCAGCAATGTGGAGCTTCCGGGGCTCGCCCCCGAGACGGCCGCGATGCTGGACGACGAGGGGCTCTGCTGTGTGCTGGACGTGGGCGGCGACGACCGCGGGGCCGTGGCGCTGGGGCGCTACGCGGCCGGGCTGAGGCGGGACGCGCGGGCGCTGCTTGTCATAAATAAATACCGCCCGCTCACCTCCGGGGTGGATGAGACCCTCGGGATCATGCGCGAGATCGAGGCGGCCGGAAGGGTTTCGTTTACCGGCATCGTCAACAACTCCAATCTCGGGCGCGAGACCACTGCGAGGACTGTTTTGGACAGCCTGGATTACGCCCGGAGGATATCCGAGGCGGCCTGTCTGCCTATTGTATGCACGGCGGCGCGAAAAGAGCTGATTCCCGGGCTGGAGGGTGTGGAAAACCTGTATCCCATTACGATATTCGAGAAAAACGCGTGGCGGATCTGAAAACATATCATAAACATATTAATACATTCCAGGAGGGGAACAGCGACATGGCAAAGGTTACATTTGACGAAAAACGCTGCAAGGGCTGCGCACTGTGCGTCTCAGCCTGCCCTAAGAAAATCCTGCGCCTTTCGCCGGACAGGATGAACCAGAAGGGCTTCCACCCGGCGGAGGTTACAGATCAGGAGGCCTGCATCGCCTGCGCGTTCTGCGCGACCATGTGCCCGGACGTGGTAATCACAGTCGAAAAATAGGGAGGGAATGTGACGAGATGAGCGAAAAGGTTTTAATGAAGGGCAACGAGGCCATAGCCGAGGCCGCGATTATGGCCGGCTGCCGGCACTTCTTCGGCTACCCGATAACGCCCCAGACCGAGCTCGCGGCCTATATGTCCCGGCGCATGCCCAAGATCGGCGGGACATACCTTCAGGCCGAGAGCGAAATCGCGGCGATAAACATGGTTATAGGGGCTTCCAGCGCGGGAGTTCGCTGCATGACCAGCTCGTCCAGCCCGGGCATCGCGCTCAAGAGCGAGGGGCTGAGCTATCTGGCCGGCTGCGACCTTCCGGCGGTGCTTGTAAACGTGCAGCGCGGCGGGCCGGGCCTGGGCGGGATACAGCCGTCGCAGGCCGACTATTTTCACGCCACCCGCAGCACCGGACACGGGGACTTTCACCTGATCGTCCTCGCGCCTAACACCATACAGGAGATGGCGGACTACACGTCGCTCGCGTTCGACCTAGCCGACAAATACAGGGTCACCTGTATGCTGCTAACCGACGGCATACTGGGCCAGATGATGGAGCCGGTGCGGTTTGCCGAATCCGAGGCCGGAAAGTTCGAGAAGCCGTGGGCCGTGACCGGGACGGGCGGAAAGCGCAGGAAAAACATAGTTAACTCGCTGTTCCTCGCCCCTGAGGATCTTGAGCGCCTCAACTTCGAGCGCTACAAAAAATATGCTCTCATCCAGGAAACCGAGGCGAGATTCGACAGCTACCTGCTGGAGGATGCCGAGCTGGTGGTAACTGCCTATGGGGCGACGTCCCGCATCGCCAAAAACGCGATAGACGCCGCGCGGGAAAAGGGAATAAAGGCCGGGTTGCTGCGCCCGATCACCCTGTGGCCCTTCCCCCAAAAGGCGTTTATGGACGCGGCGAAGAGCGCCAAAGCATTTTTGACGGTTGAAATGAGCATGGGGCAGATGATTGAGGACGTCAGCCTCGCCATAGAATGCTCGCGCCCGGTCGGGCTCTGCAACCGGGTGGGCGGTATGGTGCCGACTCCGGAGGATATTTTGGCAAAAATCGAAGAGCTCGCTGCCTCGGGTTTTGAAAAATCCAAGGAATAACTTGCGTTGCGGCAAATATCTGCCGCAACCGTGTGCATGACGCAGGATTTTTCAAAACGAAGCGCAGTCCCCTCCTTTGCTGACCGAAGGCCAGCGAAGCGGGGACGGAGCGGCAGCGGCGAAAGCGAGCTTGACATCATTCTACCCGGAAAGGATTGATCACAAAATGACCACAGTGTTTGAAAAACCGTCCGCTCTGTCGGATGTATCCACTCACTATTGCCCCGGCTGCACCCACGGCATAATCCACCGCCTGGTGGCCGAGACACTGGACGAGCTTGGCGTTACCGGAAAAACAGTCGGCGTCGCGCCTGTCGGCTGCTCGGTGCTGGCGTACAACTACTTTGAGTGCGATATGATTCAGGCTGCCCACGGAAGGGCCCCCGCGGTGGCAACCGGCGTCAAGCGCGCCAACCCCGCCCTGACTGTGTTTACCTATCAGGGCGACGGCGACCTCGCCGCCATAGGCACGGCGGAGACAATACACGCCGCCGCACGCGGGGAGAATATCACGGTGATATTCGTCAACAACGCTATCTACGGCATGACGGGCGGTCAGATGGCCCCGACAAGCCTGCCGAAGCAGGTGACGCAAACCTCTCCCTACGGGCGCGACACGAGCGCCGCAGGCTTCCCGATTCGCGTCTGCGAGCTGCTCTCCACCCTCGACGGTGTTGCGCTTGCACAGCGCGTCACTGTCGACAGTGTGAGGAATGTCCGCGCAGCTAAAAAGGCCATCAGAAAGGCCTTCGACAATCAGGTCAACGGCAGGGGCTACAGTATCATCGAGATACTCTCAACCTGCCCGACCAACTGGGGTCTCACCCCGAACGAGGCTCTGGACTGGATGCGCGAGAATATGCTGCCCTATTACCCGCTCGGCGTTTACAAAGACAAGTACCCGGAAATCAACCCTTAGAACGGAGGTAAGTTTATGAATCGTGATTTGAATCTGCTTCTCGCTGGCTTCGGCGGACAGGGTCTCCTCTTCGCCGGCAAGGTCATCGCGTACGCCGGCCTCATCGAGGGCCGCGAGATTTCATGGCTTCCCTCATACGGCCCCGAGATGCGCGGCGGTACGGCAAACTGCAGCGTATGCGTGAGCGACGCCGCAATCGGCTCGCCTCTCGTGCTTACGCCTAACGTACTTATCGCGATGAACCTGCCCTCGCTTGAGAAGTTCGTCGGCACTGTAGTACCCGGCGGCATCGTAATTGTAGACAGCGCGATGATCGCCAAGAAGGTAGAGAGAACCGATGTAGAGGTATATTACGTACCCGCGACCTCGCTCGCCGAGGAGAACGGCCTCAAGGGACTGGCAAATATTATCCTGACCGGAAAGCTCTCGAAGGTAATGCCCTTCTGCTCAGAGGAAACACTGGACATGGCGCTCGTCAAGTCCGTTCCCTCCAACAAGGCAGAGCTTCTCGATTTCAACAGGAAGGCCCTGAAAATCGGAGCGGATTTTTAGGCGTTGAATTTGCAAATAGTTCTTGCGGGGCAGTGCAAAATAAACTTGCATCTGCCCCCGAGTTTTGTGTATATGAATGAGAAAGGAGCCGCATTATGGACAGCAATGTAAAGGAAATCGCCATGCGAATCGTAGAACTCAGAGAGGTCTGCGGCTACTCGCGGGAGACTCTCGCCGATGAGCTCGACATTCCGCGCGATGTATATGCCAAGTACGAGGAGAACGGGCTCGATATTCCGATCAGTGTAATTTTCCAGATAGCGCACAAGTTCGGCGTGGATTTCACCG
Organism: Oscillospiraceae bacterium; assembly: GCA_031556035.1. Classification (GTDB taxonomy): domain Bacteria; phylum Bacillota; class Clostridia; order Oscillospirales; family UBA929; genus JAVBTT01. The sequence goes on along the minus strand of JAVBTT010000033.1, from coordinate 765 downwards.
AGATTCTGACCGGCAACGCTGCAAAGCTCGACACCTACCACTTCGTCAAGGCCGGAAACGGGCGCAGCGTAAGACGCTACCCCGGCTACAACTACCAGGACCTCGCCTTCAGGTACACGCACAAGATAATGCAGCCCCTGCTCGTCACGCTCGACCCCTCTGACAAGCCGGCTGCCCTTGTCACACATGTAGGCCAGGAGTTTAACCTCTGCCTTGAGGGGACCGTGATAGTCACCTTTGACGACAGGGACCTCGTCCTCGAGCCCGGCGACAGCGTATATTTTAACCCTACACACCCGCACGGGCAGAGATGCGGCGGAGACAAGCAGGCCAAGTTTGTGACAATAATCGCCGAGTAATGGGCAGAACGGAGTTTTTTCTATGCTGAATAATTATTTGCCTCGTATCGAATTTTCCTCATACGACGACTTTAAGCAGAATTATAAAGTGAACATTCCCGAGAATTTCAACTTCGGCTTTGACATTGTCGACGGCTGGGCGGACACAGAGCCGGAGAAGCCGGCCCTGCTCTGGTGCGACGACCACGGCGGTGAGAAGCTCATCAGCTTCGGAGAGATGAAGATGCTGTCAAACAAGACCGCGAATATGCTGAAGAACAGCGGCGTCAAAAAGGGCAGCGTCGTAATGCTCATACTGCGCCAGCGCTGGGAGTACTGGGTCTGCGCTGCAGCCCTGCACAAGCTCGGCGCCGTGCTCATCCCCGCGACGCTGCAGCTGACCTCCAAGGACATACTTTACCGCGCG
>JAVBTT010000026.1:0-29442 GCA_031556035.1 Oscillospiraceae bacterium | reverse complement strand
CTGCTGACAAACTACAGTTTGTCAGCGAAAACGAGGGCAAGCTGTCGCCGCTAAGGCGGCTCGCAGAGAAAGGCTTTCTCGGAGTGAATCCGTGAAAGCCTTGAATTTCAAACTTTTTCACTCTTGCGGTCAAGCAAGAACCTGCCGCCTCCGGCGTCAGGCTCGACGCGCAAAAGTGAAAAAGGACGGAGGTCGCGGACTTTGTCTTCACTCTGATGCGCCGCCCGCACAGCGGGCGGCGCATTTTGAGGAGCTATTGCGGCAAGGTTTAATCGTGGGGCCAATAATCGTAATTTGCTTTATTCCTGGGGGCATGCGGGCAAATTCTTTACGCTGCCGCGCTCTATCCCCCAACACATAGCCCCTTACGCCCCGGCTTCCGCGCCGTAGCCTGCGGCCTCCAGCATCATATCCTTGACCTTCATAAGGCGCGTCAGGTTGCCGCGCTCGTTCTCGTCCAGCTTCATCGTGATATACTTGATAGTTTCCTCAAGTTGCGGGATCATCACATATTCCAGCGCATTGACGCGGCGGCGGGTCTTCTCGATCTCCTGCGCGAGAAGTTGCATGGCCTTCTCTATCTCAGCCAACTCCAGCAGGTCGGAGAAGGTCTGGCTCAGCGCGGTCAGCGCGTCGTCAAGCTCGCCGGAGGTCTGCGTGAAGCCGTACGGATAAATATCCGCCCGATCCTCGTTCTTTGTGCGGTATTCGTACACCGGGACGTTGACGCTCATAATGTTCTTGAAGCCCATCTCCAGCGACACGCCCTGCTTCGGGTACAGCAGCGCCTGCTCCAGCATCTCCGGACTCATAAGCGCCGAGGCCACCGTGAAGCTGCGGTGGACGCGCATCAGCGAATCCTCCACCCGGCCCCTCAGCTCCCTGTTTTTGCGAACGATATCCAGAAACTGCTTCATCAGCTCGTCGCGCTTGTCCTTAAGCAGCTTGTGACCGCGCCGAGCCATGCGCAGGCGGTTTTTAAGCCGCGTGAGCTCCATGCGGGTGGGGTTTACGTTAAGTCTTGCCATAGAGTCGCCTCCTTTGGTGGGAGGAATTTTAAAGGATTTAAGCTGGAAAACCCTCTCAGTCCTGCAGGACAGCTCTCCCAAAGGGAGAGCCGAGATAGGGGCCTTGCCTCTGCCTTTGGGAGAGGTGCCGTCCGCAGACGGAAGAGGATTCACCGCCGCGGGCGATTACGAATCGCCCCTACGTTCCCTTCGGATAGTACTTCTCGATAAGCTCCGGCTTTATCCTCTTCAGCTCCGCCTTGGGCAGTATGGTCAGCAGCTCCCAGCCGATGGTCAGTGTCTCCTCAATCGTGCGGTTGGTCTCGTAGCCTTGGCTGACGTAGCGCTTCTCAAATTCGTCCGCGAATTTGGCGTAAAGCTTGTCGGTCTCGGTCAGCGCCGCCTCTCCGAGTATGGTCATAAGCTCCTTGCACTCCTTGCCGCGCGCGTAAGAGGCAAACAGCTGGTTCATCGTGTTGGCGTGGTCCTCGCGGGTTTTCTTCCTGCCGGTGTGCTTGTCAACCCCGATGCCTTTGTCCTTCAGGCGGCTCAAACTAGGCAGCACGTCCACCGGCGGCGCCATGCCCTTGCGGTAGAGCTCGCGCGAGAGTATGATCTGCCCCTCGGTGATATATCCGGTCAGATCCGGGATCGGGTGGGTCTTGTCGTCCTCCGGCATGGACAGGATCGGGATCATGGTGATCGAGCCCGCCTTGCCGATTCTGCGCCCGGCGCGTTCGTACATGGTCGCCAGGTCGGTGTACAGGTAGCCGGGATAGCCCCTGCGTCCCGGAACCTCCTTGCGCGCGGCGGATACCTCGCGCAGGGCTTCGGCGTAGTTTGTGATGTCGGTCATGATAACCAGCACGTGCATGTCGCGCTCGAACGCCAGATACTCTGCCGCCGTCAGCGCCATTCGCGGAGTCGCGATGCGCTCGATGGCCGGGTCTGACGCCAGGTTGATAAACAGCACGGTACGGTCAATCGCCCCGGTGCGCTTAAAGTCGGAGATAAAGAACTCGGCCTCCTCGAACGTTATGCCGATGGCGGCGAACACGACCGCGAAGTTGGAGGACGTGTCCAGCACCTTGGCCTGGCGCGCTATCTGCGCGGCAAGCTGCGCGTGCGGAAGGCCGGAGCCGGAGAAGATCGGCAGCTTTTGCCCGCGCACCAGGGTGTTCAGCCCGTCTATCGAGCTCACGCCCGTCTGGATGAACTCGTTGGGGTAGTCGCGGGCTGCCGGATTCATAGGCAGGCCGTTGATGTCATTGTGCGCCTCGGCCAGTATATCCGGGCCCCCGTCCGAGGGGTGCCCAAGGCCGTCAAACACGCGCCCGAGCATATCGGGGGAGACGGCCAGCTCCAGGCTGTGCCCCAGGAAGCGCACCTTGGAGTCGCGCAGGTTGATGCCCGCCGAGGACTCGAACAGCTGCACCAGCGCGTCCGAGCCGTTGATCTCCAGGACCTTGCAGCGCCTGCGCTCCCCGCTCGGGAGCTCTATCTCGCCCAGCTCGTTGTATGTGACTCCCTCGACCCTTTTAACCAGCATCAGCGGGCCGGCGACCTCCTGAATCGTCCTGTATTCCCTGATCATGCCCGCTCAGCTCCCTTCGCCGCCGCCTCAAGCTGGGCGGCCATTTTTTTGCCGTACTCGGCGTACGCGGTCTCATATTTGTCAGCCGGGACGCTCTTGGCGCGGCCGATCTCCTCGCGCACCGGAATTGAAAACACTTCGTTCATCGCGGCCCCCTTGGCCATTGCGTCCGCCGCCAGCTCCTGATAGGACAGTATCAGCTTCAGGAGCGTATACTGCCGGCCGGAGGAGGAGTAGGCGTCCACGTCGCCGAAGGCGTCCTGCTGCAGGAAGTCCTCGCGGATCATCCTCGCCACCTCCATGATGAGGCGGTCAGATGGAGAGAGGCTGTCTATGCCGACGAGCTGGACGATTTCATCCAGGTTTGCCTCATTCTGGAGTATCGTCATCGCCCTTCCCCGCAGCTCAGAGAAGTCACGCGCGACGTGCTCGTTGCTCCAGGCGCTGAGTCGGTCGAGGTATAGCGAATATGAGTTTAGCCAGTTGATGGCCGGAAAGTGCCGGCGGTAGGCCAGTGCGCTGTCCAGCGCCCAGAAGACCTTGACAATGCGCATCGTGGCCTGGCTGACCGGCTCGGACATGTCTCCGCCAGGAGGGGATACCGCGCCGATCGCGGTCAGGGAGCCGGTGCGCGTCCCGTCCGAGCAGAGGGTGTACACGCGCCCCGCGCGCTCATAAAACTGCGCCAGACGTGACGCGAGGTAGGCGGGGTAGCCCTCCTCGCCGGGCATCTCCTCAAGGCGCCCGGACATCTCGCGAAGGGCCTCGGCCCAGCGCGAGGTGGAGTCGGCGATGACGGCCACGTCGTACCCCATGTCGCGGAAGTATTCGGCTATCGTTATGCCGGTGTAGATGCTGGCCTCGCGGGCCGCAACCGGCATGTCGGAGGTATTGGCTATCAGCACGGTGCGCTTCATCAGCGTCTCGCCGGTGCGCGGATCCTTGATCTCAGGGAACTCTCGCAGCACGTCAGTCATCTCGTTGCCGCGCTCGCCGCAGCCGATGTAAATGACGATGTCCACGTCCGACCATTTGGCCAGCTGGTGCTGCACGACTGTCTTGCCGGAGCCGAACGGGCCTGGGACAGCGGCGGTGCCGCCCTTCGCAATCGGGAACAGAGTGTCTATCGTCCTCTGACCGGTTATCATCGGCACGTTGGGGGGGATTTTCTCCCTGTATGCCCTGCCCACACGGACAGGCCACCTCTGCATCATAGTGAGCTTGACCTCGCCGTTATCGGTGCTCAGCGTACAGACAGTATCCTCCACCGTGAACTTGCCGGGCGAGATGCTCTTAACGGTGCCGGACACTCCGCGCGGCACCATGACGCGGTGCTCGACCACCACCGTCTCCTGCACCGTGCCCAAAATATCACCCTCGGAGACCCTGTCCCCCGGCTTGACCCTAGGGACAAAGTCCCATTTCCTGCCGCGGGCGATGGCAGGCACCTCAATGCCGCGCTGGATGACGTCGCCCGACAGTCGCCTGATCTCCTCAAGCGGGCGCTGGATGCCGTCATATATCGTCTCAATCAGGCCGGGCCCGAGCTCGACGGACAGCGGTGCGCCGGTGGTCTCCACCTCGTCGCCGGGGCCGAGGCCCGCCGTCTCCTCATAGACCTGTATCGATGCCCTGTCGCCGCGCATCTCTATTATCTCGCCGATGAGACGCTGACGGCCCACTCGCACGACGTCGAACATGTTCGCGTCGGCCAGACCCTCGGCCACCACCAGCGGGCCGGAAATTTTGACAATCTTGCCCAAGTATATTCCACCTTTCTATCGAAGAGCGCAGCCCCCGTGCGTCGAAAAAATAAACGACGAGCAACGGAGTGCACGAGGAAGCTTATTTTGAGACTGCGCACAATACCCGGCTGGAGCCGGGCGTAAGCCGGGCGAAGGCGGGGATGGAGCGCAAGCGGGGTGCGGAGCTTGACAACACACGCGGGGGCTCCGCTCTTCCTACAAGATATCCGCCCCCACCGCCCGCTCCACAGCGCTTTTCAACGCGGCCTTGCCCAAGCCGAGTGAGCCGTGCTTTCCGGGGATCAGGATTATTGCGGGGGTCAGGGCTTCCTTATACGCGTCTATCTCCGGGGAAAGCCCCTGGGCGAGCTGCTCCGTGATATAGACGACCGCAGTATTCTGTGACGCGAGCGCCTTCAGGATCGGCGCGGCCTCCTCCGGAGTGTCCGCGAAATAGGTGTCCAGCCCGAGGGCGCGAAAGCCCAGCACGCTGTCTCTGTCGCCCAGGCAGGCTATTCTGTAGCTACTCATAGTATTCCCTCAGCCTTTCCCGCATGGCGTCGGCGGGCACCCCGGCCAGACGTCCGGTCATCAGCGTGCGCACCGCGGTGGCCTCGGCCTCCTTGGCCGCGATGTAGCCTACCAGCGGCTGCTCCCCGAAGGCGATGTAGCGCGCCTTTTTCAGGTATCGCACAAGCGCGTCGTCGCAGAGCTTCTCAAACTCGGTCAGCGGCGCGTCCCCGCGCATGGCGGGGGTTCCTACCGCGGCCGCCTCGGCCAGCGGGCCCGAGAACACGTCCTCAAGCTGCCCGCCTGAAAGGAGAAGTCCCGTTATGCGGGAGACCTCAACGTTCCCGCCGGGGCACAGTATCAGGCGCAGGAAGTCCGGCCCCTTCTGTATGCGGTCGGAGCGGACGACGCTTCTGAGGTTCAGCGAGTCGATCATCAGGCGCACGTATCCGGTCAGGAACGGCGAGGGGCCCGCCAGCTCAAGCATGGCGCGCATACAGGCGTTGTCCAGCAGGAAGTCGCTGCGCTGCGGATCACCCGAGCGGGCCAGCAGCTCGCGCGCGTCCAGGGTTACCCCGCGCATATCGGCGGGCAACGCCGAAAAGCTCAGGTTCCTGTAAATGTCCAGCAGCTTATTCACCGGGACGCGCCCGGAGTCAGTAAGCAGTGCCTCGGCGTTTTCGCCGGTGGCCTCGGACTTGATGAGGGTCTTGATGTTATGGTAGTCGTAGCGCACACGGAACACGTCCACAAGCCGCGTCTCGGGGCAGATGGACGCCATAAGCCTGTAGAGCCGCTCACGGTCGGACTGGATGGCGGCCTCGACGCTCTGCTGGGTGACGGGGGCCATCTCGTCATAGCCGCACTCGAGGAGCACCTTCGCGGCCTCCTCGTGGGTGGGCGCCTCAAGCATCCGCTCGGCGCGCTCGCGCCCCAGCAAATACCGCTCAAGTGCGCGTACACGCATGGTGGAGCTGAGAAACGCGGTGTCCTTCAATTTCGCTCTGGGCAAATAATCGCCTCCAAATCAGGGCGGTTGTTAATATCGCAGGGCGCGACGACCCGGCGCGCCGTTTTTAAAATCCCGGGAAGGGGACGCGGCGGGCGACCGGGGAAGGTTGGCCCCTACAGGGGACTCGCGCCGGCTCCGCTCTTACGGTCATGTCAAGCTTCGCTCGGCGCTCATGCTTCGCTTTCGCCTTCACCCGCCCTCGGCGGGTTCCAGGCAAACGCTGCGCATGGTCTCAAAATAAGCCTGCGCGTGCTTGCTGCGCAACCATGCTCGGCTTATTTTTCGACACGCTCCGGCTCCGCTCTTACGGTCATGTCAAGCTTCGCTCGGCGCTTGCGCTCCGGCTTTGCCTGTGGCCCCTTCGGAGCCTTCGTCAAACGCCTTCGCGCAGTCTCAAAATAACCTTCGTCGTACACTTCGTTTCTCCTCGGTTATTTTTCGACTCGCGCCGGCTCCGCTCTTCGATTAATCAAACAGCAGCTTCGCCACCGGCCCTGTCAGCTCGGGCCTGAGCCCGGCGACGATAGACGAAAAGGTGCCGTTGATCTCAATATCGCCGTCGCTGAGCATGAACCCTCCGCCGGACAGCGGGCGCGGAGACGAGGACAGCGTGAGCCCCGGCTCCCTGCCCCTGGCCTTGAGATTGGCGTTCGCGGCCTCGGCAACCCTCTTGCCGAAGCGGGTGTGATCCGCCATCGTGAGCACGATCTGCTCGCGCCCCGAGGAGGACGCGTCCGCTACTAGCCTCGCGAGCAGCTTTACGAGTTCGTCCTCCGGCAGCGAAGAAAGCTCTTCGACGGCCCCGTCGAAGGCCTTCGAAATCATCTCCTGCTTCGCCCCGAGCAGGCGCTTGCGCACCTCCATGTCCGCCACGCCCTTCAGGCGCTCGGCGCGCTCCGCTGCGGCTTTTTCGCCCTCCAGGACGAGCTTTTCAATCTCGGCATCCGCCTCGCGCACCATTTTGCGCGCGAGCTCCGCGGCCTGGGCCTTGGCCCCGGCCATAAGCGCGTCGCCCTCGGCCTTCGCGTCCGAAGCGATGCGCGCGGTGATCTTATCTATACCCTGCATATTGCTCACACAAATTTTTCGAGGGGAACCATCAGCAGCAGGAGCAGGGACGCAAGGAACGGGATAATAGCGTAGAACTCGACCATGATGGCAAGCGCCATGGCGTTGCCCTGCGCTTCAGGTCGCTTGGCGATGATGCCCATGCCCCCAGCGGAGACGCGCCCCTGCGCGATTGCTGAGAACAGTCCGCCCAGCGCGACCGGCAGACAGGCCGCGAATATGAAGGTGCCCTGCCCCACGTTGAGGATATCCTGCCCCATGTTCATCTTCATGAAAAACGCGAAGAACCAGATGACAAAGCCGTACAGGCCCTGGGTGCCGGGCAGAAGCTGGAGGATGAGCACGCTGGAGAACTTGGACGGATCCTCGGCGATCAGGCCTGAGCCGGCCTCACCGGCGATGCCCACGCCCTTGGCAGAGCCTATGCAGGCCAGGGCTACGGCCAGGCAGGCCCCCGTGAATGCGATGACGTTTCCCCCGATAAGAGTCAGAAATTCAGCCATTGATATCTACTCCTTTTATGTCAACATATTTCGCGCCGATCTCAAGCGGGGCGAATTCCCTGCCGCCGCTGTCGTAGAACTTGCCGAAGTACTCTATATACTGGAGCCTCGCGGCGTGCACATAGGTGCCGATGACGTTGACCGCCATGTTGAACGTATGCCCGAAGGCAAAAATCGCGATAAACAGCGCGAGCCCCACGATGAAGCCGATAAACCACAGCACCGGGTTCTCGGTGCCCAGGAACGCGCCGCCCAGCATTCCGCCCATCGTGTTGAACACGCTTCCCAGAACTCCGCCGGCAAGCCCGAGCGCCATCAGGCGGGAGTAGGACAGGATGTCGGACAGGTAGCCGGTCAGGTCGTACAGGCTGGCAATGCCACCGAACAGCTTGCCGGGTATCGACTTGCTGCGCCGCCCCTGAGTCAGTATCAGCGCGGCGAAGCCCGCGACCATAAGCCAGGGGAAGCCTGCCAGCACGAGCACCGCGATGCCCGCGAACAGCAGCCACCAGGAGCCGACGTCCATCAGCGCGTCCAGGGGCTTGCCGTCCCGGCAGAGGATATAGAACTTGATCGCCATGCCGGTTATCAGGTGAATTACGCCCAGCGCGACAGCGATCAGCAGCACAACCACCGCGTCCTGCATGGGATCGACCATCTTGTACGGGCCGAACTTCAGCACGAAGCCCTCGGGCGCCCCGAAGTAGACCATTGCCACCCGCTCGATGATATCCGCGAAAAAGCTGCCGTAGATCACGCCCCAGATCATGGAAGCCACGCCGCACAGCCCCATCAGCGGGAACATGTAGCGCACCATCGGCCCCTTGGGCTTGAGCTTTTTTGACACGAACAGCGATATCGCGAGCAGCACCGCGCCGTAGGCGATGTCCGCGAACATCATGCCGAAGAATATCGCATAGAACGGCGCGATAAGCGGGTTCGGGTCGATGTTGCTGTACTTGGGCAGGCCGTACATCTTCGTGACCATGTTGAACGGCCGGATCAGCCTTGAGTTGCGCAGCAGCACCGGAGGCTCGTCCTCCCCGGACGGCTGCGCGAATTCGGTCGCGCAGGCGAAGCCGGAGAGCCTTTGCGTGACCCTCTCCACAGACGGCTCGTCTATCCAGCCCTCCAGATAAAACGCCGTGTCGGTGGCGAGCAGCCTCCCCGCCGCCTCCTCGCGCACGCAGTGCATCGAGATCGCGTCGCAGGCCAGCTCCAGGTCCTCGCGCCGGGTGGCGAAATCCGCTACCCCCTTTGTCAGGGCTTCCCTCTCCCACCTGAGCTCACCCAGCCTTTTCTCGGCCAGCGCGATGTTTTCCCCCGGCGAGCCCTGCACGTCCTTGAAGGTCATCCGGGAAAACCCGAAGGACTTCAGAACTCCCCCGGCCGTGTCCCTGACCGACGGGTGGCACATCACACAGATGTACTGCGACTCCGCGTCGGCGTCGGACAAGAAGGCCTGCGCGAGCTCCGCCTCGGAGGCGAGAACGGTCTCCAGCTCCTCAAAGCTGGCCTGGGCCGGAATAACTCCGAACGAGATGTCCAGCGATTCCAGCGGCCTGATATCCAGCGGGATGTTCAGCGGAAGCCACGGAGACAGGGTTGCGAGCCGGTTGTTCAGCCGCCCCTCCTCGGAGTTCAGCGCGGTGATTTTGCGGGCGACGCCGCATATCTCTTCCGCGATATCCAGCGCCTGCTGAAGATGCTCCGCGCTCAGGAAACGTTCAAGCTCGACCTCCGGGCGCGGGGTAAACATGGAGCGCCCCACTCCGGCGAGCTTTTGCAGCGAGTCCAACGCGGACTTGACGAGGGACTGCCTGGCGCGCCACTCGCTCAGCTCTCCGCTGCGCTGCCGGACAAGGGGCGAGCCCTCGACAGGCATGGACTCGTCGATCTGTACGCAGCCCTCCCTCTGGAGGGCTGACAGGATGGCAGTGCGGTCGGTCTGGAGCGCGAGCAGCTTAACGCGCCTCATTTTGACAATTGCCATCAGCGCCCCACTACCCTTCCGACAATGAGCGCCCTGGCGTCCTTCAGCCGATTCTCGGCCTTCGCTTTCAGCGCCGCGCAGTCCGAGTCGGCCTTCGCGAGTATCGCGTCGCAGTCAGCGGCGGCGGCCTCGGCGGCCTTAGCGAGTTTTTCGGCGTTTAGTGCCTCGGTTTCACTCCGGCGTTTTTCAAACGCGGCCTTCCCCGCGGCCTCGGTATCCGCAAGCAGCTTTTTGGCGGCGGCCGCCTGCGTTGATTTCGCGGCCCCGGCCTCCTCCTCCGCCTTAGCGACGCTCTTTATAGCGTCCAGTGACATTGTTTCACCCTCTTTACGCGTAATGTTGGCAAAATCAATCTGAAATATCTTATGATATAGGGTTTTTGGCAAAGAAAAGCTGTTTGACACGGCTATTATACATACGCTTTAGCGAAATGTCCAGAGAGAAAGAAAAATCTGGATTGATGGGCAAACTGTATTTTTTGAACTAACGGGGGAAATTATACGATTAGAAGAGCGGAGCCCCCGCGTGTCGAGAAATATCCAAGGAGCAGCGCAGCGCACGACGCGGGATATTTTGAGACTTCGCGCAGGGCTTGCCGAAGGCCCCTCAGGGCCGCAGGCGAGACCGGAGCGCAAGCGGGGAGCGCAGCTTGACATCGCCGAAGAGCGGAGCCCCCGCGCGCCGGTTCTCCACAAAACTCCTGGCATGGGAAAACCTTCGCCAATTGTGCATATCGATATTTTTAGCCAAAACCTGAAATGAATTATCCGAAAATCTTCCGAGAGGGGCGAACATATGCCTCAGGCGCTCAAGAAGCTTGGCAAGCAGACGGTGGCCTTTGCCGAGCCGCCGTCTATACTTGGCTACGCCAGCGTTACCGGCAAAAAGGAATCGGAGGGGCCTCTCAAGCGCACATTCGACCTGATATACGACGATACGACCTGCGGGGAGAGCAGCTGGGAGAAGTCCGAGTCCCGCATGATGAAGGACGCTCTTGCCAGAGCGATAACAAAATCCAATATTCCCAATGAAAAGCTGGATGTGATATTTGCCGGTGACCTGCTGAATCAGTGCATCGGCACGACGTTCGGTCTGCGTGAGTCAGGCATTCCGTTCTATGGGCTCTACGGGGCCTGCTCGACTATGGCCGAGAGCCTTTCGCTGGCCGCTATGAGTGTGGATGGAGGCTTTTCCTCCTATGCCGCCGCTCTCACCTCCTCACACTTCTGCTCCGCGGAGCGCCAGTACCGCACGCCGCTTGAATACGGCGGGCAGCGCACTCCCACTGCGCAGTGGACCGTCACCGGGTCCGGCGCGGCGATAGTAGGCACTGGGGGCATCGGCCCGTATGTGACCCACGCCGCCACCGGCAAAATCATAGACGCCGGCATCAAGGACGTAAGTCACATGGGGGCCGCGATGGCTCCGGCCGCCTACGAGACGATAAGCGCGTTCTTCGCGGACACCGGGATTACGCCCGACCAGCTCGACCTGATAGTTACGGGCGATCTGGGGTCTATTGGGCGCGAAATCGTTGCCGACCTGTTCTCCAGGGACGGGATAAAGCTGGGCAAGCGCTACAACGACTGCGGGCTGATGATATTTGATCTGGAGAAGCAGAAGGAGGTGGTGGCGGGGGGCTCCGGCTGCGGTTGCTCAGCGGTCGTGCTGTGCGGACATATTTTGAACGAGATGAGAGCCGGAGCATGGAACAGCGTACTGTTTTGCGGTACCGGGGCGCTGCTCAGCCCTGTGTCCTCGGCTCAGGGAGAATCGGTGCCGGCAATCTGCCACGCGGTCAGAATATCCAATACGAAGGGATAATATCCGGGAGGGGCATATGGACTATCTCAAGGCTTTTCTGGTGGGCGGACTGCTCTGCGTAATTGGGCAGATATTAATAGACAGGACAAAGCTCACCCCGGCGCGCATACTCACCTGCTATGTGGTGGCGGGGGTGTTTCTGACGGCGGTGGGGCTATACGGCCCGCTTGTGGAGTGGGCGGGCTCGGGCGCGACCGTGCCACTGACCGGATTTGGCTACGCGCTGGCCACTGGCGTCAGGAAAGGCGTCGAGGAGAACGGCTTCCTGGGGGCGCTGAACGGAGGCGTTATCGCGACCTCCGGCGGGATAAGCGCCGCCATCGTGTTCGGCCTTGTGGCGGCGCTGCTTGCCAAGCCCAAGGACAAGAGCTAGTACTATTGGTCCCACGATTAAACCTTGCGTTTGAAATTTGCAAAAGCTTGCAGAATTATAGAATCCCCCGTATCCGTCAAATACCCCCCCCACCTTGCACTTTTCCTGAACAACCGGAGACCAAGGGAGCAGCTCCCCGATCTGTCCGGTCGTGCAGTTGGGCATAAACAAATAAATAACGTTAAGTGGTATATGTGCCACCTGTATTATTTTTATTCAAAGTTCCTTCTATCTCTATCAATAGGCATTTTACTAAGGATTTGCAGACAGGACGATGCAGCACACCTTTTGGAATAATAATGAAATCACCCTCGGTTAAGTGGGAAAGCCCATCATCAAATTCAATATCAAATTCCCCTTCAATACAATAAAACATTTCATCTGACCGTTCATGTATATGAAAATCCAAGGTGCGATTTTCGGCATGCAGCACATTAAGCATATGATTATTCAATGTTCCAACTCGTATATAATCAAAGAGTTGCGAGACTGCATTTGCCTTTTCTTTCAAGTTAAGTTTGTCTACCATGTTGCTTACACCTGCCTCTTTCAAATCCGCATTCTCCGCCGAAACTCAACTATATAATAACTTGAATCCGTGAGGAAGCCCCTAAAAAACGGCGACAACACCTGATATACTGAGGGAAAGCGGCGCAAAGACGCCGCACCGAGCAGGTGAAAAGGGATGGAACAAAAACCACTGAAAATCAACTTTTGAAATGAACGGTTAATTACTCCAAGCGGGCTGGCTCTGGCTGGGCGGCTGCTGCAACGAACAGCTTTGAAAAAGCGCTTGAATGGCTTGGGCAAACGAAAAGACTACAAGCATCGCAATGACGCATGTGTTACCGGTTACCTTGGTCTGCTGTGCCAGGGCAAGACAGATTATGAGGATATGCGCGAAATGCAGGAAGACCCATCGTATTACTGCACCGCTCTCGGCATCGACAGCATCTACCAAAAAAGTTGGTGTTGAACGTACATATCTTGGTATAGACGGCTATGCGCCGATTTACGCCTATCTCGGGGAAGAGGGATATCTCTGCAATGTCTCATATTCATCGCCGGACATGTTGTCACCCATGCCAGACAGACTTTTTGAGTCTCGGGCGCAGCAACATCTGGCGCGAGGCTTTTGCGCGGATATACACCGCTTTCGCATAATTTGTGTAAAACTAAACATTTCCCGACAAACCCATTAAGGGTTTATCCGGCTTGCTTTCGTGGTGGATAACCTCGTAAATCTCACCAAACCTCACAATCTTTTCTTGTTTATTTGTGAGTTTTCTGCTTTGTGATGGGGGGACTGGTTTCGTCACGGATTCAAGTGCTTATTCATTGTTCAACCATAATTGTGTCACATTCAGCAGCGAGGAGCCTATGCCGTAGTATGGCTTGATACTCATCAGAATTATACCACTTGGATAATGAATCTTTATCGGAGAACTCAATGAGAACCAGCCTTGAATAATCCCATTTCCCCTCTAAAACCACAGGGCTTTTATCCACGCAAAGATATTTACCATTGAATTTACTAAAAACAATATCAACGCTTTCAAGGTATTTTTGATACTCTTTCTCATTGCTAATGCGAATATTAGCTATAAAATATGCGCTCATGTTAACACCTCTGACTGTTCAAAATATAAATACTATTCACCTTCATATTTCTGGAAGCCTGGTTTTATTTTGATGATATCATATAGTTTTCTGACTACAAAACTAAAAGCACCCACACATGCTGCCCAAGGAATTAATAGTTATCAACTGCCAATTCAACGCCAGTATTCCGAGATTCACTTTCCTGACATATGAGCCATGCAATGCGACAAATTATTTTTTCTATATCTTCATCAAGTATATTTAGCAAAAGGCAGTTGTTCACATATTCGGGCAGCACATGTGGAAAATCACACTCAAACCCAACCGCTAACGCAAAATTATTACTGACATGGCTCATGGCAATCAGGTTTTCGCCACTGCAAGCCCCGCTGTGATATGGGAAGGAAGTTTCAAATACACATTCAAGTTTTACTGGGCATTTCAGAGTAGTTAGATTAAATTCACATTGCAACTGTCGTCCACCGAAAATTGTCTTTTTTTTGTTGGAAGCGGGGTGAATGAAGGGAAGCACTCTATACCATCAATAATAAACCGCAAGGTGCCAATTGGTGTTTCCATTTTTCACTCTCCTTTTAAGCAAGTATATCATGTTTCATCCATTAACAAAAACAGGCTGGCAATTACCAACCTGTTTTGTGTCCTTATGAACATTTATGGTGCGGACGACAGGACTTGAACCTGCACGCCATAGGCAATGGCTCCTAAGACCATCGTGTCTGCCATTCCACCACGTCCGCAACGACAGAATTATAGCATATAGGCCAACCCTTGTCAAAGCGGAACTTTGGATATATAATCAATGCGTACTCCTCAGCCGGGTAACGCCACGGCTACTTTAGGAAGAAACGGATGCGAAGCATGAGCAACAATATAAAACGCGTTGCCGCGATTCACGACATGTCAGGCTTTGGGCGCTGCTCACTCACGGTTGCCATGCCGGTTATCAGTGCCATGGGGCATCAGTGCTGCCCGCTGCCCGCCGCGTATTTCTCGGCTCACACAGGCTTTGACGGCTTTACTTTTCATGATATGACGGATCAGATGTTGCCGGCACTGAGGCACTGGGCGGAGATGAGTATCAGCTTTGACGCCATATACAGCGGATTTCTGGCCTCTCCCGTGCAAATGGGAATTGTACGGCAGGCAAGAAGGTTATTTCCGGAAGCTCTGCTGCTGGTTGATCCGGTGATGGGGGACCATGGCAGGCCATATAAGACATACACCACCGAAATGTGCAGCAATATGGCTGAACTTGCTGAGGCTGCCGATATAATCACACCAAACGTAACCGAGGCCGCTATTATTCTGGGTAAGGCTTATGATGCCTCGCCAGCTTCGGCCTCGCAGGCTCTGGATTGGCTTGAGGAGCTTTCGGATAACGGTCGGCGAAGTGTCGCGCTTACCGGACTGTCGCTCAGCGATGGGGAGGTGGGCCCCGGCTGGCTGGACTCCAAATGCGGCACAAGCGGTATTATATCTTTGCCGTTCGTAGGCATGGAATACCACGGAACCGGAGACTTGTTCGCAAGCTGCCTCCTGGGAGCCTTGCTTTCAGACGTCACCTTTGAGGATTCAGCGCGTCTTGCGGCAGAGTTTGTCAGGGACTGCGCAAAACTGAGTTGGAGTGACGGAACCCCCGCCAACCATGGAGTACGCTTTGAGAGCCTGCTGGGAAGGCTGTCCAGAGGATATCGGTCCCACTATTAAACCTTGCCGCAATAGCTACTCAAAACGCTCTGCCCGCTGTGCGGGCGGCGTATTTTCCCCGCCACTGGCGGCAAGGTTTAACTGGTACATCAATAGCGCGTGTTCAAGTAGACGCAGAAAATGTTAACATTATGCACCCTTGTGTTTTTTTAGACAGCATATGTTATAATTCCGTTATTGGTCCCACGATCAAACCTTGCGCTGTTCGGCTCCTCAAAACGCTTTGTCGGCTGCGCCTGCGGCGCGTAATCCCCGCCAAATGCGCAAAGTTTAATTGGTACCTCAATAATAATCAAAAATTAATATCATTTCGCAGTTTTATTTTGATAAAAGGAGGCTTTCTTATGTTGTCGGAACTCGCAAGAATGTCCGGCGCAGTTGGCGCGAGAACAGACTATGTGCAGGGCGGGGGCGGGAACACATCCGTTAAGCTGGATGGAGGGCTGATGGCTATCAAGGCGTCGGGCTTTCGCTTGACACAGGTCACGGAGACGGACGGCTTCGCGGTTGTTGAGACAGCCACCCTGAAGGATGTCACTGTCGAAAAGGGATACCAGCCCAGGCGTCCCTCGGTGGAGGTGGGATTCCACGCGCTGCTGGGCAAATATGTGCTGCACACCCATCCGGTGTACGTCAATCTCGCCCTCTGCTCAAAGAGCCTTGAGACGCGCTTGCCGGAGATCATGGGAGCCTCGTATCCTTACATATGTGTGCCCTACATTAACCCGGGCGACGCGCTGTCGCATGCGATAAAGGCAAATCTCAAGCCGGACACGAAAGCGGTGTTTATGCAAAACCACGGTCTTGTGGTAACTGCGGACACTGCGGACGAGTGTCTCGCCATACATGAGGACATAAACAAGAGGTTTGCCACCGCGTACGGGGTCACTTTTGAGGACTTCGCGGCGTTTGCCTGTAGGGTCGCGCTGCCGCTGTACCCCGATCAGCAGGTCTATCTGACACTGACCGAAGCCCAGCAGGAGATAATGGCCGCCGTAATGTTCATCCACCTGACGCTTGACAAAAACGGCGAAAGCGTCGGCGCTATGGACGAAAAGGCGATGGACTTCATCGCGAACTGGGAGAGCGAAGCGTACAGGAAGTCGATATTGAAGTAAGAAGAGCGGAGCCCCCGCGCGTGAGCAAATAAGCAAGGAGAGACCTTTAGGTCGCGACGCAGTCTTATTTGCGAACTGCGCGCAGGGCTCGCCGTAGTGGCTAAAAGCCACGCAGGCGGAACCGGAGCGCAAGCGGGGAGCGGAGCTTGACAGCGGAGAGCGCAGCACAACCAAGGGAAATCCCCCTGTCGCAGCGGCGACATCCCCCTTTCTCGAAAGGGGGCAAGGGGGCCATTGCAGAGCTGAACCACCTCCGCACAATGCACGCGGGCATTAAATATGGGGTGGAATTGATTGTGTCTTTGCCGATAAAAATCACGGTATGTCTCGCCGCAGGGCTTGTGATTTGGTTGCCGATTATTCTCTCGGCTTTTGGGGAAAGAAATGAACCCCGCTTCGAGCTGGACGGATCAAGCAACTATGTGATGCGCCAGCCCAGGTTTGTACTTTGGATCGGCGTCATAGACGCGGCTTTCTGTTTCGTCATTATTGTAACATCTATAGCCGTAGGCAATAAGACCATGGGGCCGCTCACAATATTGGGCTTTACCGGGTTTGCGTTGTTGGGGACGTTTCTCGCCGTTTATGTTATACAGTGGAGAATAACCGTCAAGCGCGACCTGTTGATTATCCGTATGCCGTTTCACCGTGCGCGTGAAGTCAAACTTGGCGACATTTCCATGGTCAAGTATAAATATAGCGGTATTATAGGTTATATTAATGGGAAAAGAGTTTTTGCGGCAGATAACATTGTGTCTGGTTTTGACCTGCTTTGCGTACGGCTGTATGAAGCAGGTAAAATGGAGTTGACTCAGCGAAAGGACGGCTTTACAGTTAGACAAAACAAGGGGAATATTGTGGTTGGCGTACTGGGTCTGTTGTTTTCCGGAGGATGCCTGATCTGGACAATTTTCTGGCCAAACGAGAGTGTCAACAGTTTCGTATACGCTGGTTTCTCAGGATTCATCCTTTTGTCTCTATACCTATTGATACACTCACTTCGGTGGAAATTGACGGTTATCGGAAACACTGTGATATCAAGGAATTTATTCGGGAGCGACCAGTCAATTTCCATTAAAGACCTCAGTAAAGTCAATGTAAAAAAAGACAGCGTAGAATTATTATCCGGCAAAAGGAAAATAACAAAAGTTGCATTGGGATGCAGCAATTTTTCAATCCTTATGGAAAGACTACATAGCGAAAAAATTCCATTTTACGAGAATGACAATATGCTTTGATGCGGGTGAACTTCACTCAATAACAATCAAGGGGTGTATATTATGGGCATGTACGAGCTGGCAAGGGAAAAATACGCGGCCATTGGGGTCGACACCGACGCGGCAATCAAAAAGGCCAGGGAGATTCCCGTATCCCTGCACTGCTGGCAGGGGGACGACGTCCGCGGCTTTGAAGGCGGAGGCGAGCTGACAGGGGGCATTCAGACCACGGGAAACCATCCTGGCGCCGCGAAGACGCCGGACGAGCTACGCGCACATATGGAAAAGGCGATGGCGCTTATCCCGGGAGTACTGAGGGTAAATCTGCACGCAATCTACGGCGACGTCAAAGGAGTTGATCGCGACTCGATAGAGCCGAAGCACTTTTCTGCCTGGGTCGACTGGGCTAAGAAGCAGGGCATCTCACTTGACTTCAACCCCACGCTGTTTTCCCACGCCAAGAGCGCGGATGGGTTAACTTTGTCGCATCCGGAAAAGGCAGTGCGCGATTTCTGGATCGAGCACTGCAAAAGAAGCCGCAAAATCAGCGAGCACTTTGGCCGCGAGCTGGGAAGCGCCTCAGTCATGAACCTCTGGATAGCGGACGGCTTCAAGGATGTCCCCGCAGACCAGCTCACGCCGAGAGTCAGGCTGGGCGACTCGCTTGACACGATATTCGCGGAAAAAATCGATACAAAATACCATATAGACGTGGTTGAGAGCAAGCTGTTCGGAATCGGCGTGGAGAGCTACACGGTGGGGAGCCATGAGTTCTATCTGGCTTACGCTGTGAAAAACAACATAGGCCTCTGCCTTGATGCGGGCCATTTTCATCCGCTGGAGTACATTTCTTCGAAGATATCTTCCTGTGCGATCTTCCTCGACCATCTCCTGCTGCATGTTTCCCGCCCGGTTCGCTGGGACAGCGACCATGTGGTGACGCTTGACAACGAGATCGTGGCCATTGCCCAGGAAATAGTGCGCCACGGAATCCTGGACAAGGTGCATATCGGGCTTGACTACTTTGACGGCTCGATCGACCGTATATCTGCCTGGGCGATCGGAGCGCGTAATATGCGCAAGGCGCTGCTGCTTGCCCTTTTGGAACCCTATGCCGAGCTCCAAAAGGCCGAATACTCGTTTGACTTCACAAAGCGCCTAACCATGCTTGAGGAGCTAAAGGCGATGCCATGGTCAGCGGTATGGGAGCGCCTGTGCGAGGAGGAAAGCGCACCCGCGGTGATGAGCTGGTAGCTTGCTCGAGGTGTCCGTAGAGTATTTCAATAGCAAGCCGGGAGGGAATCTGCGGATTCCCTCCCGGATGTGTTTTCTGCTTTCTTTGCTTCATATTGTATTGGTTTGAACGTGTTCTTCCCCGCTCCCCGGCTTTTATCATGGTTTACTTTTACCGAGATTTGTGTTATTATTACTTCGGCATTTAAAAGCGGGGAATATTCCTCCGGCCCGATCTACCGGAATAATATGATTTAAAAAACAATATTTCGCCTTGTGACAGACTCAATAATTCCCGCAATATGCTTCCAGCGTATTTTTTCCAACATTAAACTCATGGTGAAAAGGAGCTGCAAAATGGGGATTCTTTCACGCTTTAAGGACATTATGTCGGCAAACATCAACGCAATGCTGGATAAAATTGAGGATCCTTCAAAGATGGTCGACCAACTTTTGCGCCAGCTCACGGATGATCTTGCAAAGGTTAAGTCTGAAACGGCTGGAGTTATGGCTGAGGAGTCCAGGGCCAAGCGTGCGCTTGACGAGTGCGGGGCGGAGATTTCAAAGCTGGCGTCTTACGCCGAAAAGGCGGTGCTGGCTGGAAACGACAACGACGCCAGGGAGTTTCTCAAGAGAAAATCCCTTCTTGCGGAGCGTCAGGTTGTCCTCAAACAGGGCTATGATCTCGCATCTTCCAACGCAATGAAGATGCGTCAGATGCACGACAAGCTCACCGAGCAGATAAACGACCTCAACATGCGCAGGGAGACGATAAAAGCGAAGGTGCAGGTGGCCAGGACACAGGACAAGATCAACAAGATAGGCAGCTCAATAGGCTCAGCTCATGACAATCTGTCCGCCTTCGACAGGCTTGAGGACAAGGCGGACGCGATGCTGGACAGGGCCAACGCCATGTCCGAGCTGAACACGTCTACAGATACGGTCGGGGATTTGAAAAAGAAATACGACGTTAACCCCTCGGAGGTGGACGACGAGCTGGCCGCGCTTAAGGCAAGGCTGGGGAAATAAGAGCTGTTAGGACAAATAGAATCATAAAGCTTTGTCCCCCGCGTATGGCGGGGGACAAAGCTTTATGATCGGGAATATTTGACCCTTATACTTGGCCGGCGTATTTTTCGGAACAAACTGTCATATCCTACGTCTGATAGATATAGGGCAGACTTGTCTGGGAAGGGGATAATACAATGAAGTATAAACTATTTATTATATCGCTTGCTATTATAACCGCGCTTTGCTCATGTACGCTTCCGTCTGGCTATACACAGACTCCGGAGAAGCCCTCTCCGTCGTCCTCTGAGCCCTCGGCGCAGAAGGCGGCTTCGGATATTCCGGCGAGCGGACTGCTTACGGCGGGCCTGAAGGCCCATACAATTGACTCCCCGCAGATTACCGGTGGGTTGGTGTCGGCTATGTCGGACTTTTCGATTGAGCTTTTTAAACGCTGCGCCAAGGATGGTGAAAATGTTGTGCTCTCCCCCGCGTCCGCGTACACGGCGCTCGGCATGGCCGCTGTCGGCGCGGAGGGGAATACGCTGAAGCAGTTTGAAAAGCTTCTCGGCTCAGGCAAATCGCTTCCGGAGACCCTTACGGCATACAGGGCGCTTCTGGACGCCCTCACAAAGGACGCGGGAAACACGGCGGTCAGCTTTGCAAACTCCATATGGGTCGACACCGCCCGCGTGACTGTTAATAAATCGTTTTTACAGGACAATGTGGATTGGTTCAACGCCGACGTTTTCAGCGAGGATTTTTCCGACAAGGCCACTGTTGACGCCATAAACGCGTGGGTGAGCGACAGGACAAAGAACCGGATCGACAGGCTTGTGGAAGAGATAGACCAGGATGTCATCATGTATCTCATTAACGCGGTAAGCTTTGACGCCAAGTGGGGCATTCCTTTTGAGGAGGCATACGAGGGCAAGTTCAACGCGCCGGGCGGCAAGTTGGACACGGAGCTTATGGATGTCGCCGGGAGCTTCGGAGTTGTTGAGAGCGGGGAGTTTCAGGGGGTGGTCCTGCCTTATGACGACGGGGTGTACAGCCTTTTGGCCTTCATGCCTAAAAAGAGCAAGCCAATTGAGGACGTTATTAATAAATTGAACGCCGAAACCATACCCATGCTTCTTGAGAGCAGGGAGCTCAGCTCATGTAAGGTGACGCTGCCCAAATTCAAAACCGAGAGCACGCTGCCTCTTGAGACTGTCCTTATCGATATGGGGCTTGCAGACGCGTTTGACGGGAACGCGGCGAGCTTTGGAAAGCTTGGAGCCGCGCAGGGCCAGAGTATATACATCGGCGATGTGCTGCAAAAGGCGTATATCTCGGTCGACGAGGCGGGCACCGAGGCCGCCGCAGCAACATCCGTGACAATGCGAACCACCGGCGCGGTGATCAATCCCGAGGAAATCGTGTTCAACAGACCGTTTGTTTACGCTGTAGTTGAGAATGAGACGGGGATTCCGCTGTTTATCGGCGCACTGAACAACCCCTCTGATTGAATATGTGCCATATAAGGTATGCCCCGGCCGAAGGCCGGGGCATACCTTATAAATAAAATGTTTCCCTGAGTGTCACCTTTTGGGCAGCCCGCGCTGTTTTATATATGACAGGGAGGTGAAACGCGGCTATGGAAGAGTTATGGGAAGCGCAAGCAGAGGGCGTGGCGTCTCGCGCCGACCTGGAGGCGATTTTGAAGAGGCAGGCCTCGACCGTTTACCGGGTCGCGCTTTCGCGCACCGGCAACAAGGCGGACGCCGAGGATGTCATGCAGGACGTGTTCGTGTCATACGCGCGAAAGCCGCGGAGCTTCACCGGGCAGGAGCATGAGAAAGCGTGGTTTATACGCGCGGCGATAAACCGCTGCAACACGCTTAAGACGTCCGCGTGGCACAGGCGCACCGAGGCTCTGACGGACACGCTGGCCTGTCAGGACGAGGCGGGCGGCGATGTGCATATGGCCATGCTGTCGCTTAAGCCGCAGCATCGGGACGTGATATTCCTGCACTACTACGAGAGCTATTCAGTGGCGGAGATTGCGGCCATCCTGGACATCACGCAGTCCGCCGTCAAAAAACGCCTTGAGCGGGGCAGGGAAAAATTGAGGCGCATGTTGGGAGGCGAATACGATGACATTTAAGAATGAGCTGAAAAAGACATACGACGCTCAGAGCCCCGGCGACGATGCGCTTGGCAAAACCCTGGCTGCGATGCGCACTGCCCAGCCGCTTCGCGATCGCTTCAGCGGCGGCAATGTTGCCGCGATTGCGGCCAGCTTTCTGATACTTATGGGCGCGGCGCTGGCACTGCTTTGGATCCCCCGCGCGGGGCCCGCGGAGAGCAATCCGCCCATTACATCGGGCGGCGTTCTTAACAGCCAAAGCCCCGCAAATCCGCCAGAGCAAAACTATGACCAGAACGCGGAGCTTGTGTTCAGCGTGCTGAGCTCCGCCCTGCCCAATTGGGACGCGGGACTTGAGAACCCCGGCGTGAGGTTGTCTATGGACGAGGTTGGGGGCCTTGTGGTTCAAAATTTTGATTCAAACTATACGGATACGGTTCCGGAGGAGATCATTGGGGCGATACATGCGATATATCTGGCGGACCTGGACGCCGACGGCATACGTGAGTTGGTAGTGTGTTCGACGAAGCAGGAGGTGGCGTTCAACTATCTCATAATTGTGTTTAAAATTTCCGCGTCGTCCGGATGGGAAACAGGGGCATACACTTGGACGCACGAGGAATACCCCAATTTGCAGGTAATCGAGGATGCGGTGCACGGCCCCGGACTTTTCGCAATGTTCTCAGGAGATCGCTGTCAATTGCTGTACATCGACGGGGATGCCCTCGCGCTCGGCGAGGATGTCCTTGCGGAGACGCCCGCTCATGTGGCCTTCGACCTCCCGGAGCTGGTGAAAACCCTGCCGCAGTGTCCGGACTACATCCCGGCGGCCGAAATAACCCCGCTGACAAACCAGCAGACCATATACCTCAACTGCATTACAGGCAGACCGGCGTTTATACGGAAGGACATGACCCGAATCTCACTACCAAGTCAGGCAGAGTCATACTGCGCAATACGTGACGCGGATCGTGTGATAGGCTACGCGCTGATAGACAATAACCAGAAATACGCCGTAATGGACACATCCGGCAAGATTATAACCGATTTCGATTACACCCTGTTCAGCTATGCCGATTATTGGGATTTCCCGGCGCTCAAGGGCTATGTGATGGTGTGCAAAACGGTTGACGGCGTCAGCAGGTTCGGGGTGCTGGACATGCGCACCGGCGAGGAGGTTATCAGGGCGGAGTATGATTCTGTGAGCCTTTATGACTGCGCTGTGGTGGTAACGAAGGGGGACAGGAGAGCGCTGCTCGACTATTCTGGGAATATCGTGCTGGACGGGGAGAGTATTTCCGTTTGGGATAAGGAGAGCGAGGAGTATTCTCACTGTCTGTCTGTCGGCGATGCGGGCTATACCCTTGTTGAGAGCAGCAGGGAGCTCTACAGGCGCGGGGATTCAGGCGGAAGCCGGGCCTTTATAAGCCCTGGCGGTGAAATCGTAGCGATGCGCGGCTATAAAAACATGGGGCAGGAAGCGGACAAGGACGAGCTGACGGTCTACAGCTCGGACGGAGGATTTCTTACATCGGTCAAGATGTTTAATTATTTTGGATATGACGGAAAAAATCTGATAGTGGTAGCTGACGGGAGAGCGAGTGTGTTTTATACCGGCGCCAGGAATACTGTCGGACTTGTTATACCGCTTTCTGCCGATGTGCGCTCGGATATCCAGAGCGCGGAGTTTTCAGGCGGAAGGCTTGTGATTGAACTCTTTGAGGTTTCCACAAACGAGCTGAAGCGGCTTGAGTACGACGAGCGGGGGACGCTGCTGAAAAGCGAGCCGGCGCCCGCAAACTCCACAGTAAACGGCAATGTTTACTGGCAGGGCGGCAAGGGCTGCTGGTATCAGGATGAAAGAGGCGAAATACTGATCGGGGCCGGGCGGTACGAGTCCATGACCCAATACGGCCGGTTTGTCAGATGCGCCAACGGCTTTGGCACAGACAGCTCGATCCACATTTACAACGACAAGGGAGAGCTTTTACTGGAAAACCCGTATGGCGCGGTGTTCTGGGAGAACGGCTGGGAGGTTTCCATGGTCGTCTGGCTGGACGCGGACACCTGTATGCTGATGAAGCCGGACGGGAGCATGATGCCCATCACGGACGCGCCGAAGGTGGAGCGTATATATTATGGTGGCTAAGGCCGATGAAGCGGCTTAGAGAAATGGTGCGGGAAGACTTTCAGTCTCCCCGCACCGTGTTTTCTGTTAGTATTTTGTGCGCGTCCGGAAGCTTTTTTTGCAAGGGCACCGGGCGGTAATTGAGATCGACAAAGGTGTGGCGGCTCTCTCCCTCGGCCAGCAGGACACCGTCCTGATTGACGGCGGTATACCCCACCGTCAGGCGCAGCCCGGTGTACGTCCTGATTTCGGGCTTGACTGTAAAGGAGTCCCCGAAGCGTGCGAAGCGTTTAAACCGTATATCCACGCCGATGACAGGGCAAAGAACGCCGTCGATCTCGATTTTCATAAAGGGCAGACCGATGGAGGCCAGATAGCCGATCCGCGCCTCCTCAAACCAGCGCACATAGTTGGAGTGGTGAACCACCCCCATTTTGTCTGTTTCATAGTAATATACTGCCCTGCCGTAATAGAACAATTCTGTCACTTCTTTATATTATAATTTATCAATTATTTTTTAATATTGATGATAAATACTCAAAAAATCCTCAAGTCTTTTCAGCATCTCCTTGAGCTCCTCCAGGCAGGGAAGATACACAAGCCTGAAATGATCCGGCTCTGACCAGTTATAGCTGCCTCCGTGGGTGAGCAACACATGCTTTTCGCGCAGGAAGTCGAGCACGAAGCGCTCGTCGTCCTCAATCCGCAGCTTTTTTATGTCAAGCTTGGGGAAGATGTACATCGCCGCCCGTGGCTTCACCGCGCTTATTCCCTGAATAGCGTTCAGCGCACTGTAGGCGTATTCCCGCTGCTCGTAAAGCCTCCCGCCCGGTGCCAGATATCTGTCGGCGGAGCCGCCGTCCTCCAGCGCCGCCTTAATTACGGTCTGCGACAGGACGTTTGAGCACAGTCGCATGGAAGCGAGGGTAGTAAGCCCCTCCATATACTCACGCGCGCCGGCCTTGTCACCGCTTACAACCATCCAGCCGCAGCGATAGCCGCAAATCTGATGGGATTTTGATAGCCCGTTGAAGGTGACGACCGGCAGATCGGGGGCCAACGAGGCCACCGGCACATGCTTGATGCCGTCCATCAGAAGCCGGTCATATATTTCATCCGTGAGCAGCAGAAGATCGTTTTGGCGTGCGAGCTCCACGATTTCTCTCAGCAGTTCCTCCGGGTATACGGCGCCGGTGGGGTTGTTCGGGTTGATGATGACAACAGCTTTTGTTTTGGGGGTGATCTTTCTTTTGATATCGTCCAAATCGGGATACCAGTCCGCCCGCTCATCGCAGAGATAATGGACTGCCTTTCCTCCGGCAAGTCGGGTTGCGGCGGTCCAGAGCGGATAGTCCGGGGTGGGGATGAGCACCTCGTCCCCGGGGTTCAGCAGGGCCTGTAAAGAAACCTGAATGAGCTCGCTCACGCCGTTGCCGGTGTATACGTCCTCGGGGTCAACATTTGGAATGCCCACCGAGGCGCAATAGCGCACAACCGCCTCACGGGCCTCGGCTATACCCTTGGAGCCCGAATAAGCGGCTGAGAACTGCGCGTTGTCGTTCAGGCTCTTGAGTATCTCGGGCGTGGTTTCAAAGCCGAAGGCGGCGGGATTCCCGGTGTTGAGCCTCAGAATTTTAACGCCGAGCTTCTCCAGCCGGTCGGCCTCCTCGGAGACCGGGCCTCTTATATCGTAGCGGACATTTGCCATTCTATCGGATTTTTGTATAATCATATCAACTTTCCCCAATATTCAAAAATTTACAGAACCCCGGCCATGCCGGGCCAGCCGCGCTCCGCACACTACATTCCTCCTGACATTACAAAAAACGCCCCAAGTCAAACGACTTAGGGCGAATAAAAATCCGCGGTACCACCTAAATTCGGGAGGAAATCCCCCGCTCTCAACCAGCGCGAAAGCGCCGTACCGCTGTAACGCGCGGACGCGGTGAGGCCTACTGGGCAAAGCCGTTCGGATCACAGCTCGGAAAGGGCTTCGGGATACCGTCCAGGAAGATTTACACCAGCCATCTTCTCTCTGCGCTTTCGGGAATCCGTACTCTTTTTCGTCATTGCCTTTATTATTCATTTTTTGTATCATAACACAGCGCGGGACGGATGTCCATACTCAAGAGCAAAATTTTTACCGAGAGGGCGATTATCCCGGCGCTTCGGAAACGACCCTGAGCTCTTCTATCTTCAGTATACGCATCTCGCGCGCGATAAATGCGGCGGTTATCGCTGCGGCGAAGAAATCCGCGAGCGGGCCTGCCATCCAGACGCCTGTAAGCCCGAAGAAAAGCGGTAGAATGAGATATGCCGGAATGAGCAGGATAACCTGGCGGAGCAGACTGAGAAAGACAGATATCTTTGCCCGTCCTATCGCCTGAAAAAAATTTGACGAGGGAACCTGAAAGCCCACCAGTATGAACATGCTTAAAAAAATCCTCATGCCCACTGCGCCGATCTTTACGAGGGTTTCATCCGTGTTGAAGACATAGATGAGCGGTTCCGCGAAAAGCTCTATTATAATAAAGCCGACTGCAGTGAAAACCATTGGATAAATTATTGACCATTTGGCGGCCTCCCTGACCCGGCCGTAGTTCTTTGCGCCGTAATTGTAGCCGATTATCGGCTGCGAGCCCTGGTTGACACCGAATACGGGCATGAGAAAGAGCATGGATACGCTGGTTATCGCTGTCATAGCTCCGATGGCGATGTCCCCGCCGCCGGAACCGTAGGCAATATCCCCGTAGTGCATGAGGCTTCGGTTGGCGATTACCGCGATCAGGCTTCCCATGACCTGCATCAGGAAGGGGGATACGCCAATTGCGAAGATGGTGAGTGTTATATCCCAGCGTATCCTGAGGTTTTTCAGCCTGATGCGGAGCACCGCCCCCGGGGAGAAATGGTGATACATCACAAGCGCGAGGGATATGGCCTGAGAGATGATGGTGGCAACCGCCGCGCCGGTTATGCCCATTTTGAAGACAAATATAAATATCGGATCGAGAATCGTGTTGGCTATTCCCCCGACGAGCTGTGTGCGGGCAAACAGCCCCGGGTTGCCGGTAGCCCTTATCGGGTGGTTCATCGCGAACGCCGTCATGTTAAACACGGCGCCTGCCAGTATGACCCGTATATAGGGGAGCGCGAAGGGCAGAGTGGACTCCCGTGCGCCGATCAGCAGCAAAATGTCTTCCGCGAATATCAGCGCCAAGACGGAAAAAGCGGCGCTGATTATTAATATCAGGCTCAGGCAGTTTCCCAGTATTTTTTCCGCCTTTTCCCTGTCCTTACGCCCCAGACAGATGGAGATATTTGCCGCCGCCCCTATCCCCACCAGCATGGAGAGCCCGAGTATGACGTTCATTATCGGAGCGCAAAGCCCGATGCCGGTGAGCGCGGCAGTGCCCACGTCCGGTATCTTGCCGACCCATATACGGTCGACAGTGTTATAGAGAGAATTGACAAGCATCCCGATGATAGTGGGAAGCGAGTACCTCAGTATAAGCTTGCTGAGCTTGGCGGTGGCCATCATGTTCTCCGCTGGGTTAAGCTTGTCCTGGTTAAGCTCTGTGTTTTCGTTTTCCATGTATATCTCCGGCTATAGTTTCATATCGGAATCGTCATAGCTTTTTGACAATCTTGCGGGTCTGGGGGGGATTCTTTTTAATGGGTCGTACTTGAATAATCGGCATGAACTGTAAGCCTCCACGATTCCATGCCGGATGCAGACGACCTCGTTATCTCCTATGCTTTCACCCCGGGAGCAGTATATGCACCTGGGGTCAATATTTTTGCGGAATATGTAAGCCACATTGTCACCTCGCATGATAGGCCGTATTTCGTAAAAATCTAAATATAATGTATTATAGCATTCTTCGACGCAGAATTACAATACACATATTTTCTGGGACAAGCACCAGATTGATAAAATCCCGGTTGACATACGAAAACTACTGTGCTATTATACTACATGTGTTTCTGCGCATTTTAAGGAGGTTTCTTACATGGGTGGCCTGTCCGTATGGATGATTGTGGCGTCGATAGTCCAAATTCTGCTTTCCCTCTTCCTGATCGCGGTTGTGCTGCTGCAATCGGGTAAGCGGTCGGGCTTGTCGGGTGCTATTTCCGGCGCGGCCGACACATTTCTCAGTAAAAACAAGGCTAGGACATGGGATGCAAGGCTGGCGAAGATGACAAAATGGGTCGCCATTGCGTTCATCGTCCTCACTCTAAGCCTGAACGTTATTCCCTGACTTGAGGCTATATTTTTACCACGGGCGCGATTATTTGCCGCCCGTGGTAAATTTATCCTGACGGAGAAAGCAGCGCTTGGAGAGACGAGAGTGGTTTGAGGCGGGTGTCTTGAAAGCCAACCTGTGTTTATGTTGTGGAACCACTGAAAACCCTGTACTGGTGCGGGTTTGAGCGGCTCGTGCCGCAGTCATGCTAGACGTTGTCTAACGCTTATGTCTAAAGTTTTTCCGAGTGCCAAATTCGGTTAAACATATTTGGAGGATTAGCGAAGCGGTCATAACGCGGTGGTCTTGAAAACCGGTGAGGCTGTCTCAGGATTTCTTCCTGAAACCCTTGATAAGTCAAGGTTTGTGTGGTACAATTAATGCTCCAAATAAGTGTTTTTCTAACACTTTTCTAACGGAAATGCACTTCAAGTTCATACGGAGGGTTACCGAAGCGGTCATAACGGGGCGGTCTTGAAAACCAACCTGTATATATGTAGTGGAATCACTGAAAACCCTGTACTGGTGCGGGTTTGAGCGGCTCGTGCCGCAGTCATGTTAGACGCTGTCTAACGTAAATGTCTAACGTTTTTCCGAGTGTCAAATTCGGTTAAACATATTTGGAGGATTAGCGAAGCGGTCATAACGCGGTGGTCTTGAAAACCATTTGGGTGAAAGCCCACGGGGGTTCGAATCCCTCATCCTCCGCCACCATATCACGTCTAACGTGATACACAGAAAAGCCGTCCTTCGGGGCGGCTTTTTTGCGTTTCATGGGCAAAAACCCTCTGTTTCTGCCATTCCGTGGGTGTAAATCGACCCTCCAGCGGTGTTTTGCCATGTATTAGGTGGTTGCCGAGGTGTGCTTCTTTCGGGGGTTCACCCTCTTTGCACGATGATACAAAGCATCGAGGGGGGTACGCCAAAAACATACTTTTTCGCATAAATCAACGCAAGGCGCTGATTTGACCGTTGAAACCCTGTCCCGATGAAAAATGAGCGTGGTTTATCAAGGGGTAATCTCCGTAACACTTCGAAACTTTTTCGCGTAAAGCTGATACTTTTTCGCGTTGAAGTATACCTTTTCGCAAATAGCCGTACTATTTCGCAAATATTAAACCTTTTCGCAAATAGAAAAACAGAGCCTCGCCCATATTCGGGACGAGGCTTTTTGAGCATTCGACAAAAAGAGTCGAAAAATTACGCTTGCATTTTTATATAGTAAAGGCTATAATGAACACAGTCAAGCATCCGCTTTAATTGTTTTAACCCAAGGTTCAAAACAAGCTGCACGATAGATAATCGTAGGAGGTCATGTCATGTACGAAAAATTTCATAGCGTTTTCAAGGCGAGTGGACTGGTTGAGAATATCGACATACCCTCCTTTGATCGGGCTTTGCAGA
>JAVBTT010000029.1:0-74964 GCA_031556035.1 Oscillospiraceae bacterium | reverse complement strand
ACCCCTCCCCCCCCCCCCCCCCCACCACCCCCCCCCGCCGCGCGGGGCCGCGGCCCACCCCCCCCCCCTCCTCTCCCATTCAACAACAATATTTCGCCGCCCCCCGCCCCCCCGGGGGGGCCCCCCCCGCCCCCCCCCCCCACCCCTGTTGTATATGGGGAAAGAGTTGTTCAGACGTAAAGTCTAATGCCCATACGAAGCCCGCCTGAAGTGCCTTATCCCAGCCAGAGCGAACACCGCGAGCGCGTACGCCGCCCCTATGCCCAGCACTACTTTTAGAGTGATTTCCAGTGTGCTCCAGAAGCTCATTTGAGCCAGCGCTTCCATCTGATCTGCCAAGTACGCGCCTATGGGCCGCTTCATGTTCATAAGCAGCATCAACGCGGCCGTGTATACCGCTGATATGACACCGTGCATGAGCTTGCCGGAGATGTATGTCCATGGGCTCAGGCCGCTTTTTCCGATAAAGCTGAGCACCTGACAGTGGACGGACAATCCCGCCCAGCCGAGCATGAAGGCCGCCATCGCCATCTTGCCGGTGAGCAGCATTGCGGCGCCGCCCTCAAGAGAGAAGAGCCCAGAGGTTATCTCGATCAGTCCGGTGAGAAGGTTGAGCACAGACTGCTCGGAAACCTCAAACGGAGCGAGGAGGCCGCCCAGCAGCTTTGCCGCGCCGGGCAGTACGCCCGATATATACAGAAGCTTGATTATCACAGTGAAAAAGATAACAAATGAGCATATACCAAACATTGAGCGCATCGACGAAGTGACCGAGCCGGTAAAGGCGTCCGACAGCCGGACCACCGAATATTCCCGGCCGCGCGACGACGGGGCGGGGGGGCTTTTGCGCTTGTAGAAACGGAATATGAATCCCACCGTCAGTGAGGCGGCAGTGTGCGTCAGATACAGCATCCAGCCGGCACGGGAGGAGCCGAGTATACCGGCGCCCACCGCGCCCAAAATGAACGCAGGGCCGGAGTTGTTGCAGAAGGCGAGGAGTCGCTCTGCCTCTACCTGGGAGCATAGTTTTTTTTCATACAGGGATATCGCCGTTTTTGCGCCGACAGGATATCCGCCCAAAAAGCCCAGCACCACGGCGGTGGAGCACGGGCCGCTTACCCTAAACAGAGGGCGCATAATTTTCTCCAATGCTCTCCCGACGTAGCGCGCCAGCCCCAACTCTATTATGAGCGTCGATAGAACAAAAAATGGAAAGAGCGAGGGGATGATTACGTCCAGACATAGATCAAGCCCCTGGCGCGCGGCGGCGGATATCTCCTTGGGAGACATTACTAGGCCTGCTATCGCCGTCAGAAGGCAGAGCCCAAGCAGCGTGTCCCTCAGCCATGTCCGGCGCATGACCTGCATCAAATGGCATCACTCCTCACGGAAAAGTTGCTTGACCATTCAGAATATATGCCAACAGGGGAAAGTTTTTGCCAAGACAGGCATAGAATTTTGTATTAGTCCTATTTATAGTTTGTCTTTACCGGAGGTGTGCATGTGAAGGAGAGCTTGTTGGAGAAGGCCGCGCGCAGGCTTGAGATGCCCGCGGATGTGATTGCGGGCCTTCCGAGGCTTGAGATAAAGGGCTGCCGTGAGGTGTATATCGAAAACCACCGCGGGCTGCTGCTGTACGAGAGCAATGAGATGAGAATCAACGGCGGGCAGGTTATGATAAAGCTGCGCGGCGAGGGCTTTGTGATAAAGGCGATGAACGCTACGGAGCTTAGGATAGAGGGGCTTCTGTTCGGGGTGGATTTTGAGTATTGATGGGGTGAAAACAGCATGACCGGAATGGTAAATCAAATGCGCGGGAAGATAGAGGTGGAGCTGGAGGGAGCCTTTCCGGAGCGTTTTCTGAACATGTGCGCACAAAACGGGGTAGCGTTCTGGGGAGTCGCAAAGGTGGATGAGACCAGGGTGCGCGTCACGATGCTGCCGCAGGGTCTGAAAAAATTCAGCCGCGACGCTCAGCTTGCCGGATGCTCGGTAAAGGTGCTGTCAAAAAGAGGTGTGCCGTTTTTCCTGTACGCGCTGCGCGGAAGAGTGGCCCTCTGGGGGGGACTGGCGCTGTTCTTATTGATAATTTTCGTTACAAACCAGTATGTTTGGGAATTTGAGGTGGAGGGGAACCATATAATAGCCGACGGGGTTATATTGGAGGCCCTTGAGGATATCGGAGTAAGAGTCGGAACTTATACAAACTCAATAAATATGACGGATATCAAGAATAAGATGATACTGCGTCTTGACGCGCTTAGCTGGATAGGGGTCAACGTCAAGGGTGGAAAGGCGGTGATTACCGTGCGGGAGAGGGTGCCGCTGCCGTATATGGTTAACAAGGAGATACCGTGCAACATTGTTGCCGCAAAGGACGGCCTGGTAGTAAGGATGGATACGTTCTCGGGAGCGGCGCAGGTTCAGCCGGGGCAGACGGTGCAGAAGGGGCAGACGCTTGTGAGCGGGGTGGTCGACACGCTGAATCTCGGCGCGCGCTTTATACACGCTCAGGCCCATGTACAGGCTCGCACCTGGAGGGATATCACGGCGGTGACGCCCGCCGAAGTGACGGGCAAGGAGTACACGGGCAGGACGTACAGCAGAAATGCTATCGTTTTTATGGGTAACAGGATAAATTTGTATTCCGGGGGTAGCGTAAACTATGAATACTATGATAAAATATCGACACAGAGTGTTTTGAAGCTTCCGGGCGGGATGCTGTTCCCTGTTTCGCTTGTGACTGAGGTATTCAGTGAATACAAGCCAAAGCAGATTGCGATATCCGAGGACGAGGGCAACGCCATGCTGCGCTCCGGACTTGAGGAGACGTTGTATGATTCTCTGCACAAGGGCGAGGTCTCAAAAATGGACGTTGCCTATGAGAAACGGGGCGGACTGCTTGGTGCCCGTGTGACCGCCGAGTGCCTCGAGGATATAGCCGTCACTGTGGAGCTGCCAAGATGAGGAGCTGTTGCGGCAAGGTTTAATCGTGGGACCAATAGAAGGGCGATGCCGGAATCGGAGCGCGGGCGGGGTGCGCAGCTCGACAAAGCGCCAAAATCGATTTTTCTACAAAGGAGAAGCCGAATGATAGAACAGGTGATAAGCGTAGACAGGCTGGAGCAGATAATTTTGCTGTTCGGCTCGTTTGATTCGAATATAAGGCTCATTGAGCAGACGCTGGGAGTGACTGTCGTCAACAGGGACACGGACCTGAAGATCAGCGGCGAGCCGGAAAATGTGCTGAAGGCGATGAAGGTCATTGAGGGGCTTTTAAGCTTTGTCGCGAGGGGCGAGCAGCTCAATGAGCAGAATGTGCGCTACGTGATGAGCCTTGTGGACGAGGGCGCGGAGGATAAGCTCTCGGAGCTCGGGCAGGACGTCATTTGCGTTACCGCCAAGGGCAAGCCGGTAAAGCCCAAAACGCTGGGACAGAAGAAATATGTTAGGGCGATTGGGAAAAACACAATAGCGATAGGCGTAGGCCCGGCGGGCACCGGCAAGACCTATCTGGCGGTGGCCATGGCGGTCACGGCCTTCAGGAAGAAAGAGGTAAACAGAATCATCCTCACGCGCCCCGCAGTGGAAGCCGGGGAGAAGCTGGGCTTCCTTCCGGGAGATTTGCAGAATAAGGTCGACCCGTATCTCAGACCGCTGTATGACGCCCTGTTCGACATGCTTGGAGGGGAGACCTACAACAAATACCTTGAGCGCGGCAACATAGAGGTAGCGCCATTGGCCTATATGCGCGGCAGGACGCTGGACGACAGCTTCATAATTTTGGACGAGGCGCAGAACACGTCCCGTGAGCAGATGAAGATGTTTTTGACCCGCCTGGGCTTCAATTCCAAGATGGTCATCACCGGGGACGTGACGCAGATCGACCTGCCCAGGGACAAGGTGTCTGGACTGAATGAGGCTCTCAAGGTGCTTGAGGCGGTGGAGGACGTGTCGATATGTCACCTGACTGCCAAGGACGTTGTGCGCCACGCGCTGGTGCAGCGCATCGTGGGCGCTTATGAGCAATACGAGATGAAGCGCAGCGAAAAGCTTACCGAGGGCAGGGGGAGGTTCAAGCGTGCCAAATAAGGTGGGAATATGCGCGTTGAGGCGCGAAAAAGCCCCCTCCCCGGAGGAAAAGGCGCATATAAGGCGCTGCGCGGAGGCCGCAATGAGTTTATTTCCGGGGGAATACGGCTGCCGGCTTCAGGTGCTCT
Organism: Oscillospiraceae bacterium; assembly: GCA_031556035.1. Classification (GTDB taxonomy): domain Bacteria; phylum Bacillota; class Clostridia; order Oscillospirales; family UBA929; genus JAVBTT01. Next base: position 70,744 of record JAVBTT010000029.1, on the reverse strand, counting down.
ATACGGACGACAGGGGTATTGCCACCGTCAACCTTGAGCAGCGCGGCGTGGACGCGCCCACCGACGTGCTGAGCTTCCCGGCATTTGAGATATCAAAAGGGGACAGGCCCGTGCCCGATCCGGATACCGGCCTGGTGTATTTGGGCGACATAGTAATATCGCTTGTGAGAGCAAATGCGCAGGCCGCCGAGTACGGCCACTCCGAGGCTCGCGAGCTGGGGTATCTTACAGTTCACGGGGTGCTGCATCTTTTGGGATATGACCACGAAAGGCCGGAGGACGCTGAAAAAATGCGCCGAGCCGAGGAGGACATCCTTGGCTCGCTCGGAATTGCGAGGTAGGGATGTGAAAAAGAAGGGCTTTGGTTTCAGGCACGCCATACGCGGCTTCGCGGTGGCGGTGGGGCAGGAGCTGAATATGCGCGTCCATGTTCTTGCCGTCGCCGTGGTGACAGCCGCCGGACTTTTGGGCAGGATTGAGCGCTGGGCTTGGGCTTCCGTGCTGCTCAGCTTCGGGCTGGTTGTAATTACCGAGATGTTCAACACGACAATTGAGCGCATCTGCGACAAGATCACCGCGGAGCGCTGCCCAATCATAAGGGATATAAAGGATATCGCGGCGGGAGCGGTTTTTTTCGGAGCGCTGATAGCGGTCGGTGTGGCGGTGGCGGTCTTCGCGAGGCCGGAGGTATGGAAGAACTGGATGTCGCTGTTTGGCTGACGATGAGCAAATGAGCACGGGAGGGGGTTGACGCCTCCTGCGCAATCAATTGGGCTTTGCGCCCGGAGAGGCATGGTTCCTGCAATGGTTGTAACAAAGGCTGGCATGGTGGCCGTTATCGGCCGCCCAAACGCCGGAAAGTCTACGCTCGTAAACAAGCTGATTGGCGAGAAGGTATCAATAGTCACGGACAAGCCGCAGACCACAAGGCACCGTATCTGCGCCGTATTAAACGAGAACGGCGTGCAGGCGGTGCTGATGGATACCCCGGGCTTCCACAAGCCGCGCACAAGGCTGGGAGAATACATGTCCAAGGTGGTGCGCGAGAGCGTGAGCGGCACGGACGCTGCTGTGCTGGTGGTGGAGCCGATCGCCTCTGTCGGGGATATAGAGAAGGATCTGATATCCCAGCTCGCCGGGATGAAGTGCCCGGCGATTTTAGCGGTCAACAAGATTGACAAGGTGGATAAAGCCGGGCTTTTGGAGGTAATCGCGACTTACAGCCGGGAGTACGGATTTAAGGCAGTCATCCCTGTGTCCGCGCTTGAGGGGGACGGCGTAGACATATTGAAGGGTGAACTCTTGCCGCTGATGCCGGAGGGGCCGGCCCTCTTCCCGGAGGATGTTGTCACCGATCAGCCGGACAAGCTGCTCATCTCCGAGATTATCAGGGAGAAAATACTTGAGCTTATGCGGGACGAGATACCGCACGGCACGGCGGTCGCAGTGGAAAAGCTCAGCGAGCGCCCGGACGGGCTGGTGGATATTGAGGCTGTCATCTTCTGCGAGCGGGACAGCCACAAGGGGATGCTGATCGGCAAGAAGGGCGCGATGCTAAAGAGCATCGGCGCGGCGGCGCGGGCTGAGCTTGAGGAGATGTACGAGGGAAAAGTCAACCTCCAGACCTGGGTAAAGGTCAGCAAGAACTGGCGCGACAAGCCGTCCGCCCTGGGCCAGCTGGGGTACCGCTGAGCCGTGGAGGTAAAGACTCGGGGTCTTATTCTGCGCGAAGCGCACTATAAAGACGCGGACAAAATCCTGACCGTTCTGGCAAGGGGCAGGGGAAAGCTTACCGTGTCGGCCCGGGGCGCCAAGCGCAAGGGCTACAGGTTTTCCGCAAGCGCGCAGCTTCTCGCGTACAGCGAGCTGACGCTGTTCATATACCGCGACAGGGCGAGGCTGAATGACGCCGAGCTGATAAACGCGTTTTTGCCGCTCCGGGATGATATCGAGTCCATCACCCTCGGCTCGTATGTGGCCGAGCTCTGTGAAGCTCTGTCCCAGGAGGGGGAGGAGTCGGACGAGCTGCTCGACCTGGCCCTAAATACGCTCTATGCGCTTTCTAAAAGTCCGGCCTCAGGGCGCCTGATAAAGGCGGCGTTTGAGCTCAGGGCCCTGTCTGCCGCCGGTTTCGAGCCGTCTCTGGGCGGCTGCGCCGTCTGCGGAGAGTCCGGGATGCTCGCACCGCATCTGCATCTGGGGCAGGGGGAGGCGCACTGCGGGGACTGCCGGAAATTTTTGCCTCCGGGCATTTCCATGCCGCTGTCCGTCGGGGCGCTGGACGCGATGCGCTACTGCGTGTATGGGGAGCCAAGGCGGCTGTTTGCTTTTTCGCTCTCCGAGGCAGATTTGGAGGTTTTTTCGGACACCTGCGAGGCTTACGTGCTGTCCAAGCTCGAGCGGGGGTTCGGGACGCTGGACTTTTGGAAGAGGGTCAGGGCGGGGGGCTGAAGGGCTCCAGAGAGGACATAATTGGAGAGTATAGAGCTTAACATGTTGCCGGAGAGAAAATTATATTATATGTATCTAAGGTGAGGGATATGGAATCCGCATTTTATGGATATTACAGTGTTACAACCGATTGCTTGTCAGACACTTGGAAGACAGATAAAATTGAGGCATTTATAAAAGACTACGGTGGTTTTAAGCAATCTGGGGCAGGTTCATTTAAATACAAAAAAGGCTTTTGTACATTACAGCTCATGCTTGTTAAAGATTATAACTCATGGAGTAATCATGACTATGACCCCATTGAGACAAATTATATTGATATTGTGACGGCAAAAATTCTAATTCCTAACATAGGACAGTTCTTTCGAGACATTGAGATGTTTTTGGGACGGCAGATTGTAGAAGAAACTGATGATAGTAGCTTATGAAAATAATTACCATCCTAGCCTCGCGCATCCACGGCCAAATTGCCAATCCCCGCACAACAATACCAAAGAATAGGGTGTTTTAAACTTGAGCGACTTAACCGAAAAATCACTGAGAACACTTGAGCTTCCGCGCATACTGGAGCGCCTGGCGAGCCACGCCGCCAGCGAGGAGGCGAAGGAAAAAATAGCGGCCATGCGCCCGGCGAAATACTTCCCGGACGCCGAACTGTGGCAGAAACAGACGTCGGCGGCGCGCCAGATGATGAACCGCAGGGCCGCGCCCGTTTTTTCCGGGCTGCGCCCGGTGGGGCCAAGCCTTTCCCGGGCCGGTATGGGCGGGTGCCTGAATACGCGCGAGCTGCTTGATATAGCAAGCGCGCTGCGCTGCGCGAGGGTCATAAAGGCCTACGCGCCCGAGGAGCAGACCTGCCTTGACAACATGTTCAGACTCTTGCAGGGCAACAAGCACCTGGAGGACAGGATATCGGGCTGCATACTCGGCGAGGAGGAGATAGCGGACAACGCCAGCCCGGAGCTGGCGTCCATACGCCGGCATCAGCGCGTGACTGGCGGGAAGGTGCGCGAGAGCCTCCAGAAATACGTCTCGTCACCGTCCTACTCCAAGTATCTTCAGGACACGATTATAACCCAGCGGGGTGACCGCTTTGTAATCCCCGTCAAGGCCGAGTACCGCGGCGAGATGCCGGGTCTGGTGCACGACGTCAGCTCATCCGGGGCGACGCTGTTCGTGGAGCCGATGGCGGTCGTCAAGCTCAACAACGAGCTGCGCGAGCTGATGGCCAAGGAGCAGGCCGAAATTGAGCGGATACTGGCCGAGCTGTCCGCCGAGTGCGCCGGATTTGCCGAGGGGATACTGCGGGACTACGGCATACTGGTGGAAATGGACGGAATTTTTGCCCGCGCGCGCCTGTCCGCAGAGATGGATGCGGAGGAGCCTGTTATAAAACAAAAGGGCGGGCTGAATCTGAGGCGGGCGCGTCACCCGCTGCTGCCGCCTAAGGAGGCGGTGCCGATAACGGTCAGGCTGGGTATGGAGTTTGACACGCTTGTGATCACAGGCCCCAACACGGGCGGCAAGACGGTGACCCTGAAAACTATAGGGCTGCTGTCCCTGATGGCGGCGTGCGGGCTGCACATTCCGGCGGACAGCGGCAGCGAGGTGCCTCTGTGGACAGCGGTCTACGCCGACATCGGAGACGAGCAGAGCATAGAGCAAAGCCTGTCCACCTTCTCATCCCACATGGTGAATATTGTCTCCATACTCTCCGAGGCGGAGCCGGGGAGCCTGGCGCTGTTCGACGAGCTGGGGGCTGGCACCGATCCGGTGGAGGGCGCGGCGCTCGCGGTGTCCATAATACAGCACACAAGGAGGCTGGGGGCCGCCGTGGCCGCCACCACCCACTATGCCGAGCTCAAGACCTTTGCGCTGACTACCCCGGGCGTGGAGAACGCGTCCTGCGAGTTCGACGTGGAGACACTCAAGCCCACCTTCAGGCTGCTGATCGGGGTGCCGGGAAAGAGCAATGCGTTCGCGATATCAAAGCGCCTTGGCTTAGACGAGCGGATCATTGAGGCGGCGCAATCCCAGGTCGGGGTCGAGAACGCGGCGTTTGAGGACGTGCTGTACAGGCTTGAGTGTCAGCGGCAGGCGCTGGAAAAGGAAAAGACGGACACTGAGGTCTTGAAGCGCAGAGCGGAGGAGGACGCCCGCAAGGCCGCCGAGGACAGGGCAGCCTGGGAGAATACCCGCTCCAAGGCTGCGGATCTCGCGCGCATGGAGGCGCGGCACATTGTTGACAATGCACGGCAGACTGCGGATGAAGTGATGCGTGAGCTGGGGCGGATGCGCTCGGCCGGGGTGAAAAACGACGAGATGGTGGCAGTGCGCCAGACACTGAACGAGGCCGAGGACAAGCTCTATGCAGGCATGAAAAAGCCCGAGGAGGAGGGGAGGATAGACCGCCCGCTTGTCCCGGGGGATACCGTGCTTTTGGCGTCGATAGGAACAAAGGCCACCGTACTGGCGCCGCCGGACAAGGACGGGAATATTTCGCTCCAGGCTGGCATACTGAAGATAACGGCCAAGGTGGACGAGCTCAGATTCGCCGAGCCGGAAAAGGAAAAGAAGCCCAAGGCGGGAGTTTCCACCGCGCCCAGAGCTCCGGCGAGGCCGGAGTGCGACCTGCGCGGCATGACGGTGGAGGAAGCGCTGCTGTCCATGGAAATGTATCTGGACGGGCTTGCCACCAGCGGTCTGAACATTGTCACCATCATACACGGCAAGGGCACCGGTGCGCTGCGGGCGGCGGTGCACAAGGCGCTGCGGCAGAACAGGTCGGTTAAGAGCTTCAGGCTCGGCAGATACGGCGAGGGTGAGGCGGGAGTGACCATTGTCGAGCTCAAATAAATACGATCCGTTCGCGAGATGTAACAAAATTATTGTTGACTTGTAAGGCTTAGATTGCTATACTATATATTGTTATGATGGAGGGGGGCTTTTATATGTGCTCGAGAGAAGTCGTAGTAAATAATCAGGTTGGGTTGCACGCCCGTCCGGCTACATTTTTTATACAGAAGGCAAATGAGTTCAAGAGTAGCATCTGGGTTGAGAAGGACGAGCGCAGGGTAAACGCCAAGAGCTTACTTGGCGTATTGTCTCTTGGAATTGTCCGGGGGACTACCATAACCATTTCCGCGGACGGCGCGGATGACGAAGAGGCCGTCAAGGCGCTTGCGGAGCTTATTTCCGCTAATTTCTCCGAGTAGTTTTCGCTTTTTGTAAAAGTGCCGCAGGTGCGGCACTTTTTTGCTGTAAATGTCAAATCATATACTCCGATAGGTAGTGCTCCCACATGAACGAGGTTGACGTTAGGGATAAAGCCAGGTCGCTGCCCCTGAAGCCGGGGGTCTATTTGATGCTGGACAAATCAGGTGACGTCATATATGTAGGCAAGGCAAAGGCGCTCCGGAACCGTGTCTCGTCGTATTTCGCTCCGAACGCGGCGCACACCGCGAAGACGCGCCGCATGGTGGCTCAGGTGGCGGATTTCGACACTATCATCGCGGCCAGCGAGTTTGAGGCGCTGGTGCTTGAGTGCAGCCTGATAAAGCGCCACCAGCCCAAGTACAATATTTTGCTCAAGGACAGCAAGGGCTATCCGTTCATCCGCCTTTCCACGAGGGATGAGTACCCGCGCTTCACGGTCAGCCATCAGATAGAAGACGGGTACAGGTATTTCGGGCCGTATGGAGGGCGCGGCCTGAGCTTCCAGGTGATCAAGGCCCTCAGCGCGGCCATGCGGCTTCCGGCCTGCGGCAGGGAATTTCCGAAGGATATCGGAAAGGGCAGGCCCTGTCTGCAATACCATATAAACCGCTGCGCCGGGGTTTGCGCCGGCAAGGTGACCAAAGAGGAATACGCCGAGCTTGTCCGGCAGGCGGTGATGCTGCTTGAGGGCAGGCAGCAGGGGCTTGTCAGCGAGCTGACAAGCGAGATGGAGGCGGCCGCGGGGGAGCTCTTGTTTGAGAAGGCCGCGCACGTCAGGGACCGGCTTTTGGCCATATCCGCCCTTGGGAGAAGGCAGATCGTAATCGGCGGCGGCATGGCGGACACGGACGTGATCGCCTGCCACGAGGGGGAGACGCGCACCGGGATAGCGGTGCTGCATTTTATGGAGGGCAACCTGATAGGCAGGGACATGGAGTTGCTTTCCGAGCAGGCCCCGGCGGGGGAGGCCCTTGCGGCTTTTCTTCCGCAGTACTATCTGGCTCGCAGGCGCTGCCCAAAAATGATATGTCTCTCACATGAAATAGAGGACAGAGAGCTTGTGGAGCAGCTTTTATTTGAGAAGCTGGGTGGAAAGACGAAAATCATTATTCCTAAAAAGGGAGACAAGGTTCATCTTGTCGAGATGGCGGACGCGAACGCCCGTGAGGAGATAGAGCGCCTGACCAGCCGTGAGGAGAAGCTGCGCAAGGTACTGTCTGACCTGCAGAAGCTGCTGGGGCTGTCAAAGCCGCCGCAGCGAATTGAGGCGGTGGATATCTCAAACACCGGAAAGGCCGACAATGTGGGAGTCATGACCTGCTTCGTCGACGGCAAGCCGCTGAAAAAGGCCTATCGCCAGTTCATAATCAAGCAGTCGGAGGGCCAGGATGACTACCACTCAATGCAGGAGGTCTTGTCCCGCCGCTTTAAGCGCCTTGATGAGAAGAAGGAGGGCTTTGCCGAGCCACCTGACCTGCTGCTGGTCGACGGCGGCGCGGCGCACGCCGCGATGGCCGCGAGGCTTGTCGCGGATTTCGGGAGGGACATTCCGGTATACGGCATGGTCAAGGACGACAGGCACCGCACGCGCGGCCTTATGAGCCCGGACGGGCTTGAGGTCTCTATGGAGGCCACGCCCGCCCTGTTCGCGTTTGTGGGGCAGATACAGGAGGAGACTCACAGGAGCGCGCTGGCTTTTCATAAAAAGCGGCGCAGTATGTTTCTGACCGAGCTGGAGAAGATACCGGGTGTGGGGGAAGCCAGGCGGAACAAGCTGATCGCCTCTTTTAAAAGCCTGAAGGCCATAGAGGAGGCAAGCCTTGAGGAGCTTTGCGGTATTTTGCCCAAGGACGCGGCCGGAGCGGTTTATATGCACTTTCGCGGCTATGCCGGGGATAATCCGGGAGCGGCTGAGGGAGCGCGGAAGCAAGGGGAGATTGAAAAATGAGAATAATCGCCGGGATCGCCAAGGGCAGGAAGCTGATTACCCTGCCGGGCGACGACACGAGGCCCACGACCGACCGGGTGAAGGAATCTGTTTTCAACATTGTTCAGTTTGACATAGAGGGGCGGGACGTGCTCGACCTCTTTTCAGGCAGCGGCCAGATGGGGATTGAGTCGCTGAGCAGGGGGGCGGCGTCCGCCACCTTTCTGGATATGTCGCCCAAGGCGACGGAGGTCATACGAAAGAATCTCTCCGCCACCGGTTTTTCGGACAGGGCGAGGGTTGTGACAGGGGACGCGTTAGGTTTTATTGGCTCGCAAAAAGAAAAATTTGACCTGATATTTCTTGACCCTCCATATGGCACGCGGCTGTTCGCGAAAACACTGGCCGCGATAATGTCATTTGACATCTGCCGGGAGGGTGGTATAATACTCGGTGAATGCGGCGCTGATACCGCTCTGCCCGAGGCGGCGGAAAAGTACGCGCCTGGCCGAACCTACACATACGGGAGGACGCTTGTGTCACTGTACCACAGGCGGAGTGTTGATGAAAAAAGCGATTTGTCCCGGAAGCTTTGACCCTGTTACATCGGGTCATCTGGATATAATTGAGCGGGCCGCGCTCATATTTGACAGTGTCCTGGTGGCGGTGCTGCATAACCCGAGCAAAAGCTGTTGGCTCAGCGCGGGCAGGCGGGTGGAGCTGCTGCGCAAGGCTGTGGCGCACCTGCCGAACGTGTCGGTGGACTCCTCGGAGAAGCTGCTGGCAGACTACGCAAAGGAGCAGGGCGCGGTTGTAGTCGTCAAGGGGCTGCGCGCGATATCGGACTTTGAGCACGAATTTCAGATGGCTCTTATAAACCGAAAGCTCAACCCGTCTCTTGACACGGTGTTTCTCACCTCCGGGGAGCATTTCCAGTATTTGAGCTCAAGCATGATCAGGGAAATTGGATCTATGGGCGGGGATATTTCGGGGTTCGTGCCTCCGGTCATCCTGCCGGACCTGCTTGAGTGCATTCATCAGACAACTTGAAAGGGAGAGCTTTTATGGATCACAAGGCGATGGGAATTGAGTGCTTCAACAAGACCTGGGATTTTATAGACAATAAGTGCAGGACTGGAGAGGAAACCCTTGAGATGATCCACACGGCGCATGCCTCGGCTTATCACTGGAGGCAGGTGGGGACCCCGCTGAACTTCGCAAGAAGTGAGTGGCAGGTTTCACATGTTTATTCCATCGCCGGGCTGGGCGAGTCCGCGCTCTATCACGGGAAACTCTCGCTCGAACTCTGTCTTGAAAACTCCATAGGTGGTCTGGATTTGGCGTTTGCCTACGAAGCCTGTGCGCGGGCCTGCGCTGTGTGCGGGGATTTTGACAGTTCCGCCGGGTATAGGGAGCAAGCGTTGAAGGCCAGCGCAGATATCGCCAAGCAGGAGGACAGGGACTATATTGTATCTGAGCTTGAAACGATACCCGGAAGGGCGTGAGACCAATAATACCTGTCTAATACCTGACGGCGTGATTTAGGAGGGATTTTATATGGCGCGTGATGTTGAGGACCTTTTGAGCATGCTCTACGATATGCTTCAGGACGCGTTTACCATACCGCTTGGGAACGACCGCTGCGTCGTTGACAAGGACAAGGCTCTGGCGCTACTGGACGAGATAAACGCGGCTATGCCGGGCTACATAAAGGAGGCCAAGCGCATAGCCGAGGAGGAGGCGCAGATTATCGCCAAGGCCAAGCGCGAGGCCGAGGTTACGCGCCGCGCCGCCGAGGAGCAGGCCAGGCGTCTTGTGAATCAGGAGGAGGTGCTTACGGTCGCCCGTCAGAAGGCAAGCGACATGATCGCGCAGGCTGAGGCCAAGACTCGGGAGCTGCGCAAGGCCACAAACGAGTATGTCGACAACACTATGAAGCGGACCGAGGACGCCATTCACGCCGCGCTGAACGAAATACGCCAGTCCAGGGTGGAGTTTCGCACAGCGGCAAAGAAATAGTATAAAAACAATCCGAACCCTTTGCCAATGGGATGCTTGGCGAGCGGTTCGGATTATGTGTTTCTTCCCTCCACAACGAGCCGACCTCTTTTTCCTCATAAACCGCCGATTTGCGACAGAATGCTTGTAATATTGTAAGCTATTTGCTATAATTGTCCGGGAAAGCGTCGCGGGATCAAAACCAACGAGAGGATTTGATTGGATGTTCACCACCAAAACCGCGTTCAAAAGGGATTTTAAACGCAAGATCAACAGCTTGTTCGGAAAGTCTCTTGAGGAATCCTCGGTAAATGACCGCTATATTGCCCTTGCCTCGCTGCTGAGCGAGGAGATCAACGAGCGGTGGATGGATACGAACAGCGCCTATCTCGCGAGGGAGACCCGTCAGGTATATTATTTTTCGCTTGAATTTTTGGTTGGGCAGTTTCTTGAATCCAATTTGATCTATCTCGGGGTTCGCGAGGCCTGTGAGCAGGGTCTCAAGGAGATGGGGCTGAGCCTGGGGGAGCTTATAGACGCTGAACCCGACGCTGGACTGGGAAACGGCGGTCTGGGGCGGCTCGCCGCATGCTTTTTGGATTCGCTGGCTGCATTGCAGCTTCCCGGCCATGGCTGCGGCATAAGGTATAAATATGGTCTGTTCTCCCAAAAAATTGTAGACGGCTATCAGGTTGAGCTTCCGGACAACTGGCTCAGGGAGAGCAATGTCTGGGAAATCCGCAAATCGGACAAGGCCGTTATGGTGAAGTTCGGCGGGAACATCCGAAGCGAGCTGGACAACAAGGGGAATCCCAGATTCATACATGAGAACTACCTGCCTGTCATGGCGGTTCCGTATGACATGCCGATTTTGGGGTATAAAGGCAATGTCGTCAATACCCTGCGCCTTTGGAGCGCGGAGGCTGTGGATCAGCTTTTCGACTTCGCGAGCTTTTCCCGCGGTGAGCATATAAACGCTGTATCGAACCGTTACGCGGTCGAGGCGATATCCGAGGTTCTGTATCCTGACGACAGCAACTATAAAAACCGCCAGCTCAGGCTTAAGCAGCAGTACTTCTTCGTTTCGGCCGGGCTTCAGAGCATAGTGCGGCGTTACAAGAAAAACCACAGCGATCTCTCCCGCTTCGCTGAATTCATTTGCATCCAGATAAACGACACGCACCCGGCGCTGGCGGTGCTTGAGCTGATGCGCATACTGATGGACGAGGAGGGCTTCGGCTGGGACGAGGCCTGGGAGGTAACAAAAAGCACGATTGCCTACACCAATCACACGATAATGCCGGAGGCGCTTGAAAAATGGCCTGAGGACACCTTCCGGGAGCTGCTTCCCCGCATACATATGATAGCAGACGAGCTCAACAGGCGTTTCTGCGCGGAGCTTATGAAAGTATATCCCCAGGATTTGGACCGGGTGTCGCGTATGGCGATAATCGGAGACGGGCAGATACGCATGGCGCATCTCGCGATAGTCGGCTCCTTCAGCGTCAACGGAGTCGCGGCGGTGCATTCCGAGCTTCTAAAAAGCGTTGTGCTGCGGGAATTTTATGAGTACTATCCCGAGAAGTTCAATAACAAGACAAACGGGATAACACACCGCCGCTGGCTTTTAAAGAGCAATCCGAGCCTGTCCGAGCTCATCTCCGAGAACATCGGAATGCAGTGGATAAGGGATCCCGTTCAGATGCGCTTTATGACGCGCTTTAAGGGCGATAAGCAGGTTCTGGGCGCGTTGGGACGAATTAAGAGGGATAACAAGATCGCATTTTCGAATATGTTGAAGGAGAAATATGGCATTAGCGCGGATCCGGATTCCATTTTCGACTTCCAGGTAAAGCGGATTCACGCGTACAAGAGACAGCTTCTGAACCTGCTTCATATAATGTACCTCTTTGATCAGGTAAAAAATGGGATAGACATAGGGCCGCCAAGGACTTTCTTGCTGGCAGGCAAAGCCGCGCCCAGCTATTATTACGCCAAGAGTGTGATAAAACTTGCCGCTGAGCTTTCCCAGGCGATAGAGTCTGAGCCAAGGTGCAAGGGGAAACTCGCCTGCTTCTTCTTGGAAAACTACGGCATAAGGCTTGCCGAGCACATCTTTCCGGCGGCGGAGGTGAGCGAGCAGATTTCTACGGCCTCGAAGGAGGCGTCCGGCACCTCGAATATGAAGTTTATGATGAACGGGGCGTTGACAGTCGGCACCGGCGACGGGGCGAATATTGAGATAGCCGATCTGGTTGGTGAAGAGAATTTTTTCAGATTTGGCCTGACGGTTGACGAGGTGCTCAATTACTACGCCAACGGGAATTACCGCGCGGTGGACGTTTTGGAGAACGATGAGCGCCTGAAACGGGCCTTTGAGCTGATGCGCGGCGGTCTGAGCCAGCGGGTGCCCGTTGACGAGTTTGTGGGCATATTGAGAAGCTTGACCGACTATAATGACGAGTTCTTTGTCCTGAAGGACTTCGACAGCTATGTTGCTGTGCAGAATAAGCTCGCCGAAGCCTATTTGGACAGGGACAGATGGAACGCCATGTCGCTCGTTAATATCGCTCACAGCGGCTGCTTCTCCTCGGACAACACGATCTCCCAGTACGCCAGGGACATATGGCGGCTTGATAAGTTTCATTTTTAAAAACAATGAGAGGAGTTGACGGCCGGATGCGCTATGTGCTGGCTCCGTCCCTGCTCGCCGCCAATCCTGCTAACCTCGCCTCCGATATTGCCGCAGCCGAAGCGGGAGGGGCCGGACTTCTGCATGTTGATATAATGGACGGGCATTTTGTGCCCAACCTCAGCTTCGGTCCGCATATCTCGGCAGGGATTTCCAAGGCTTCGAAGCTACCGCAGGATGTGCACCTGATGGTTGATAAGCCGTCCATGTTCGCCGGGCCCTTTATAAAGGCGGGGGCGGCCGGTATAAATGTGCATGTTGAGACGGAAACTCCTGAAATACTTATTAACCTCCTGGCGGATGTGCGCGCCAAGGGGCTGCGAGCCGCCGTAACCCTAAAGCCTAAAACTCCGCTCGACACGGTGATTCCGTATATTAACCATGTGGACATGGTTCTGCTGATGACAGTTGAGCCGGGATACGGCGGGCAGAGCTTTCTTCCAGGGAGCCTTGAGAGAATCTCAGGGATGCGCGCCATACTCTCCGGGAGGCCGGTGGATCTGCAGGTGGACGGCGGCGTGACGCTGGAAAACGCGCCGTCTTGCGTGCGAGCGGGGGCGAATATCCTGGTTGCCGGGAGCTCAGTTTTCGGCGCGGAGGATATTGAGCGCCGTGCGGCGGATTTTGTGGCGCTGTTTCCCGCCGGTTGACTGTTTAACAATGATAACGCGACGCGCTCTATACACGAACTACAATTAATGCTATAATCATCATGCGCCCCAGCGCGCTACGATAAACACAAGGCCGCATGGCGCATTAAGATGATTATCATTTAAATATTGCTGTACACGTTTGTACAGCAATGCAGTTAACATAACGACCGACAGAGGTGGACAAGTTGAAAAACCGTGTGACGGTGGACGTTGCGGGGCAGGAATACACACTGATATCCGAGGAGGATCCCGTTTACGTCCGCCAGATTGCAGCAATAGTGGATGAAGAGATCAAGAACATAACCGGCGAGGCGCATCTCTCCCTTTCGCACGCCGCGATTTTAGCCTGCATTAATCTGGCCGACCGCTTTCGAAAGGCGGAGGATGATTCCGATCATCTGAGGGGACAGGTCAAGAGCTGCCTGGACGAGCTGCACAAGCTAAAGCAGGAGCTTGCGGACACAAGGCGTGAGCTCTCCCGGCAGCGTTCGGGCGGCAAATGATAAGTCTTCAGACGGCGGTTCCTGGATATGACTCGGCTGTCTCCGCCGTTCAGGCGGGGGCGGACGAGCTTTTATTGCGCCTGTGGGATGGAGCTCAGGGGACGTCAATGGCGGATGCGGTCAGATACTGCCGCAGAAGAAGCGTTAAAACAATACTGGATTTGTCGGGGCGCATGACCGACAGCCGCATAACCGAACTCGCGGGCAAGCTCGCGAAGCTCTACTTGTGGGGACTGGACGCCGCGCTCGCCTCGGATTATGGCGTTGCGCGGATGATAAAAATGGCCGCTCCGGATATTGAGCTGCACCTCGCTGGCGGGATACACAATCTCGGCGGGGTGCGGATCGCGGCTGAGGCGGGGGCGCGCCGGGCCTTGCTTGAGCCGGGGCTGCCGATGGACGAGATACGGTATATATGCCGCAGCTCGCCCGTTGAAACGCAGGTTGCCGCGTATGGGCGTCAGTGCCCGATGTCGGGGGGGCTTCCGTGTTTTTTAGGGGATCAGGACGGGGGGGAGTGCAGGCTTCTCTGCCGCAAGCGGTACGGATACGACGGCAAGGCCGACGATACTCCGCTTGAGCCCAAGCTCATAAATCTGCTGCCGGAGCTTCCGGCGCTTGCTGCCGCAGGCGTTGCTGCTGTCAGTATTTCGAGTGATAACGACATTATTTTACCAGCCAATGGTGTATTATTAGGTGTCGGGGAGCGGCGTCCGGATACGGCTTTGATCGGGAAGGCCAGAGGGCTGTTATCAGGCGGGGAGGACGTTGGAGCCAATCCGTCCGAGCGCCAGAGAGTGCCGGTGCGCTTTTACTGTCTTATTGAGCGCGGGGAGCCAGTCAGACTCGCCGTAAACGACGACCGCGGCAACACCGAGGTCATATCGGGATCGGTGCCGGTTCCTTCCGTGACTGAGCTTTTGGACGCGGAGGTGAACACGCAGCTCTATAAAACGTCAGGTACTCCATACAGATGCGAGGAGGCCCGGACGCGTCTGCGCCCGGGGCTGAACATTTCGCTCTCCGCCCTGCGCGATATGAAGAAGGAGCTGCTCGCCAAGCTGGACGAGGTGAGAACCGCTCCGCCCGAAAGAAGCAAGGGGCGCTATCACGCGGGGGTCAAGCTGTTGCCGCGCAGGGAGCAGCCGGAGGTGACCGTGCAGCTTTCCGGAATGCGCCAGCTGTCCGGGGAGCTTTTGGCGATGCGTCCCGCATGCGTGTATATTCCACTTGCCGAGCTCTGCGCCAGCCCTGAAAAAACTCAGGCGCTTTGCCGCTCAGGTATTGCTGTTGCGGCTGCTATGCCGCGCGTCATACATGACTCCGAGACCCAGGAGGTGCTGGAAAAGCTCAGGGAGGCGCGGGCGATGGGTGTGTCCCAGGCGCTTGTGTACAATCCGGGGCACGCGGAGCTTGCTGTCTCGTCGGGTTTTGGAGTGCGGGGCGAGTTTTATTGCGCAAACTCTCAGGCGCTTAAGGAGTACAAACAAAGAGGCTATATGTCGGTAATGCTGACGATGGGGCTAGGGCTTGACGCATTAGCTGATATCTCCCACAGTATTGATACAGAGCTGATGGTATACGGCCGGCTGCCGCTGCTGCTGTCTGAGCGCTGTCTGATAAAGACACCCTCTGGCCTGTGTCGCTGCGACGGTACGGTAGAGCTTGTGGACGAAGAGGGCCGAAGGTGTCCGGTTGTGCGCGAGAGCGGGCACAGAAGCCTTGTGTACGGCGCCGGCAAGCTTTGGATGGCGACGCACCGTGCCCTTTGGGCCGGGATAGGGCTTTGGGCCGGGAGGCTTGTATTCACCACAGAAAACAACCGTGAGGTCGTACAGGTAGCCGAGAGGTTTTTGGGAGAGGGCCGTTACGCGCCCAACAGCGCGTACACCGGCTTTTATATACGCGAGGAGCCCGCCCAGGGTAAAAGGTCGCCTCCAAAAAACATATTCTTTTGACTTTTAGCTTTTTAAGGGGAGTTTTGAATGGGCAGAATTATTTTGGCCTCGTCGTCTCCGCGCAGACAGGAGCTTATACACCGCATAGGCTTTGACAATGTCAAAATAGTGTCTCCGAAGGTTGAGGAAGGACCCATGCCCGGAATGCCTCCGGATGATCTGGCGGCTTACTGGTCACGCAAGAAGGCGGAGAGCGTCGCCGAGGGCTGCGACCAGGACGACGTCGTTATCGCCGGAGACACTGTCGTCTGCTTTGACGGCAACATACTCGGCAAGCCGGCGGACGAGGCGGACGCCTTTAATATGCTGACGATGCTGTCCGGCGCGTGGCATACCGTGTATACCGGAGTGACCGTTATTCGCGGCGGTGAGATCGCCACCGAGTGCGAGGCCACCTCGGTGCTCATGCGCCCCATGACCTCGGAGGAGATAGAGGCATATATAAATACAGGCGAGCCGCTGGACAAGGCGGGCGCTTACGGCGTCCAGGAGCGCGGGGCACTGCTGTGCGAAAAGGTAGAGGGGGATTTTTACAACGTTGTGGGGATGCCGCTGTTCCGTCTGGGACGCATGCTGGCGTCTCTGGGGATAGACCCCTTCGCGGAAGAATAACAAATATTACTCCGGCACTTATCAGCGGTAAATTAGGCAGGCTTGATTTGCCGGAGTAATATTGATTTTAACACATATTACGGCGGCTGTATAAGCCGCATAAATTAATACTGTTAGATGCCGCCGTAATATAAGCAGGCTGGGAGTAGGGTAGGAGATTATACATTGAAGTTTTTGCTCCGATACAAGGGGCTGCTTGCCGCAGTTATAGTGATAATACTGGTGCTTGTGATGGCCGTCGCCTCTATGATTACGGGCGGGGCCACCCCGGTGACCAATTTTTTGGGCGTAATTTTTAAGCCTGTTCAGAATTTTATGTCGGGAATTACCGGGGGGATCGAGTCATATTATTCATCCATATATGACTATGACACGCTTTTGGCGGAAAACGCCCAGCTCAGGCTTCGCATTGCCGAGTACGAAAAGGCTTCCCGGGAGTACGAGGAGGCCATAGAGGAAAACGAGCGACTCAAGGAGCTGCTCGAGGTCAGAACCCGCAGGCCGGAGCTGGATTTTGCCCCCGCCAAAATCGTCGCGAGGGACTCGTCCAACTGGTCCCGCACACTCACACTGGACCAGGGCTCCTCCTCGGGCATCACAAAGGGGGACTGTGTGCTCAGCTCAGAGGGCTACTGGGTTGGAGTGATAACCGAGGTGGGCCTGAATTGGTCGACACTGATAACGGTTGTCGACACCGACACGACCGTCGCCGCTCGTATATTCAGGACGAGCGTCTCCGGTGTTGCCGAGGGCAGCTTTGAGCTTATGCAGCAGGGCAGACTGAGCCTTGCGTACCTGCCGCTGGACTCCGACATACAGAACGGCGACGTCGTGATGACCACCGGGGTGGGCGGGCTCTATCCCAAGGATATACCGATCGGTGAGGTCGTGGATGTCCAGGCTGAGGACTCCGGGATATCGGCGCGCGCGGTGCTGAAGCCCTACGCTGAGCTGGACAGGCTCGCGCAGGTGTTCGTCGTCACCGACTTTACGGAAGGCTGAGCGCTATGCTGTACCATCGTCAGAGTATAATCAAATGGTGCATGTACGGGCTGCTGCTCTGGTTTGTCTGCGCCATTCAGATATCCCTGCCGCTCAGGGTTTCCGATGTGCACGCTGTGCCGATAATTGCGATGGCGGTGGTGGCGGCTGTGCTGGAGGGGCCGAGGGGAGGCGCGGTATACGGCTTTTTTGCCGGCCTTCTGTGCGACGCGTTTACCGCAGGGGCGGACGGCTTTTTCGCAATATACATGCTAATAGCGGGCTATGTGGTGGGAGCCGTCGTGAGACGCTATTTCAGGGTGAGTCTTATGACAGCGCTGATCTGGGCTTTCGCGGCGCACGCTGTAGCTGATTTGCTGTATTTTTTGTTTTTTATGCTTATACCGGGAAGGGCGGGCCCATCCGCGCTTGCGCAGGTGGCGCTTCCAGAGCTGCTGCTTACGCTGCCGTATGTGCCGTTTATATACCTCATATCCAGGGGAATACACAGGAGACTTACCGAGAAATACTGATGCCTTGGATTTGTCGATGGCCTTTTGACCGGAGCGCTACAGGGAGGTTTTGATGGAGGGCATTAAACTCAACATACGCCTGGGAATAATCGGTGTAATGGTGATAGTGCTTGCCGTTATCATGGGCGGCAGGCTTTACAATATGCAGATTATAAACGGCGTCGCCTGGGCGGCGCAGTCCGAAAAGAGCATCGCCCGCTCGGTTACTGTGTCCGCGGCGCGAGGGAGCATATATGACCGGTACGGACGCCCGCTTGTCACCAACCGCTTGAGCTACAATGTGGTTATCGACGAATGGCGCCTGAGGCGTGAGGACGACATGGCGAGGCCAGTGCTTGACCTGATAGCGCTCTGCCAGCTTGCCGGACAGAGCTATACCGATACATTTCCGGTGAGCTATTATCCGTACTCATACCGCGAAAGCATGACCGATACACAGAAAAGCAGGCTTGACCGCTTTATCGCCAAACTGGAGTGGAACGCCGACATAAGCGCTGAAGAGCTTGTCGGCAGGCTCAAGGAGTACTTTAAGCTTCCGGAGGGCATGGACGAGCGCGATGCGCGAAGGGCGCTGGGTGTGCTCTATGAAATAGAGCTGCGCACGCAGGTGCCCGCCGTGCCCGCGTATACCTTCGCCGAGAATATTTCTATCGAGCTTGTGGGGAGAATAAAAGAGGCTGAGCTTCCGGGAGTCCAGATCAACACAGTGCCCATCAGGGAATACCAGACGGACTTCGCCGCTCACATCCTCGGCCGCGTGGGAAAAATTCCGGAGGAGAGCTTTGAGGATTTTAAGGCCAGAGGCTACGCCTCGGACGAGATAGTCGGAATAGACGGCGCGGAGCAGGCCTTCGAGGACTGGCTTCACGGCACGGCGGGCGTGAGCGTCGTCGAGACAAACACGACTGGAAAGATACAAAACGTCATAACAAAAAACGAGGCCAGGCCCGGGATGAACGTATTTCTTACGATAGATATAAGGCTCCAGGAGGAGACGGAGAGGCTGCTCGAGGCCAATATACTCCGTATGCAGGCTGAGGGCAAGGAACTCAAGGGTAAAGAGGCGCAGGCCGGCGCGGTGGTCGTGCTGGGGGTCAACACCGGCGAGGTGCTTGCAATGGCCTCGTACCCAACATTTTCGCTCAAGACATTTATGTCCGATTACGCGCAGCTTCTTGAGGATCCATTGACGCCCCTCGTCAGCCGGTCAATAGCCGGGGTGTACTCGCCCGGCTCAACATACAAGATGGTTACGGCCGCTGCCGGACTGGAGACCGGGGTTATCACTACATCGTCCAGGATAACGGATCGGGGTATGTACACTTATTTCAAGGACTATCAACCCAAATGCCACGTCTACCCCGGGAGCCACGGTACGATAAACGTGATGGAGGCGCTGCAGAAGTCCTGCAACTATTTTTTCTATGAAACGGGAAGACTGGCGGGTATCGACGCGCAGGGATATTGGGCCAGGCAGTTCGGGCTTGGCGAGCCGACCGGAATTGAGATAAAGGGCGAGCGCGCGGGCTATGTCACCGGGCCGGACACCAGCAAGGCTCTGGGGACGACATATAATCCGGGGCTTGTGCTTTCGGCGGCGATAGGGCAGGCGGACAACGCGTTTACACCGATACAGATGGCAGGATATATCGCCACCGTCGCCAACGGGGGTACGCTGTATCGTCCGCACCTGCTCAGCGAGGTGAAGAGCAACGACTTCGGGCAGACGCTGTACGAGCAGCGCCCGGAGGTCAACAGGGAGCTTGAGGTGCAAGACACGACAGTAGAAGCGCTTCGGAAGGGGATGCGCATGGTGGCGCAGCCCGGGGGAACAGCAAGCGCAGTATTTGGCAAATATCCGGTGGATGTCGCGGCTAAAACGGGCTCCGTGCAATCCACGGGAACTCCCAACAACGGCGTATTCGTCGCATACGCGCCATACGACAAGCCCGAGATCGCAGTGGTTGTCGTGATCGAAAAGGGCGGAGCCGGATCGCTGGTCGCGCCGGTAGCCAAAGACGTGTTCGATGCGTATTTCTCCATTCAGGAGGAAATGCGCTCGGCCTCCAAGGAAAATACATTGCAAAGATGAGTATATGATTATATAATGTTTAAGAATAATAGGGGGGGAGGGGCTGCGATGGGCCAGTCCGTGCTGGTTACGTCCGGGAAGGGCGGAACAGGAAAAACCTCGCTTACGGCAGGGATTTCGACCTGTCTCGGGGCCTTGGGCAAAAAGGTGATATGCGTCGACGCGGACGTCGGACTGAGAAACCTGGATATTGCTCTGGGGATGTCCGAGCGGGCCGTGCTCGACTTTTTGGACGTTATAAAGAATCCAGACTGCCTTGAAGAAGCCCTTCTGCCGCATCCGCAAATACCTAACCTGTCCATGCTGCCTGCGCCGACCGGCGTTTCACCGGCTGATGTACCTATTGACGGCTTCAAGGAGCTTATTGAGCGTCTTGCCGAGGATGCGGACTACGTATTTGTCGACAGCGCGGCCGGCCTGAGCGCGGGTTTTGAGCTGGCGGCGGCGTCTTGCGAGAGCGCCATAATCGTCGCGTCGCCCGACCCTCTCGCCGTGAGGGACGCCTCGCGCGCCGCGCAGCTGCTCACGGAGCACGAGCCGATGTGGCTTGTTGTCAACAGGGTGAGGCCGAAGCTTGTGCGCCTTCGCTATGCCACCAATATGGATGACGCGATGGACGAGATTGGGCTGCCTCTGCTTGGCGTGATTCCCGACGACGAGATAGTAATTGCGGCAGCCACAAAGGGAGTCCCCGTTATTTTGGCGGCGTCGACCGGGGCGGCTGTGAGCTATCTCAATATCGCGAAGCGTTTTTTGGGGATGAAAATTCCTCTTGAGCGAATAAAAACGTGGAAAATCAGCTCGTAAGCTTACCTTTTATTCTAAAACCGGGAGGACTTTTAATGAATATCGCACTTATCGCGCACGACAAGAAAAAGGAGCTCATGGTTCAGTTTTGCATAGCTTACTGCGGCATCCTGTCTAAGCACAATCTTTGTGCCACGGCTACAACCGGAAAGCTAGTTGCCGAGGCCACAGGGCTTGAGGTCGCGAGGTTTTTGTCAGCGACCCATGGGGGAGATCAACAGATAGGGGCGCGCATCGCCTACGATGAGATAGACCTTGTGCTGCTCTTCAGGGATCCTGTGTCCGCCGCTCCGCACGAGCCGGACGCGTCCCTGCTGCGGCTGTGCGACATGCACAATATTCCGGTGGCCACAAACGTAGCAACCGCCGAGGTACTGATACAGGGACTGGCCCGAGGAGATTTGGACTGGCGGAACATTGTAAACCCGAAAAAGTAATGGACGAGAAAAAGCTGCTTAAGCTGGCGCTTGATGCCCGCGAGCGCTCCTATTCGCCCTATTCCGGTTTCGCGGTGGGCGCGGCGCTGCTTTGCGCCGACGGGAGGGTGTATTTGGGCTGCAACATAGAGAACGCGGCTCTCACCCCGGGGAACTGCGCGGAGCGGACTGCGGTGTTCAAGGCGGTCAGCGAGGGAAATACGGAGTTTGCCGCGATAGCGGTGGTCGGCGGGCCCGTGTCGGCCGATTTACCGGCAAACGAGCCGCTGTGTGCGCCCTGCGGGGTGTGCAGGCAGGTTTTGCGCGAGTTTTGCGACCCCGCTTCCATGAGAGTGATACTGGCCCCGCTGCACAATCCGGACGCCTACAGGGTGTTCACGCTTGACGAGCTTCTGCCGGAGAGCTTTGGGCCGGAGAATCTAAAAAAGTAATATTATAGCTATGGCTATCCCCGCTCTCGGCGGGGATAGGTTTTACATAGGGGCAGTTATTTAGTATAAGCAGATAGTATCATAGCCATTAAGGCGGTACAAGAAAAGCCACCCGCTTAGCGGGTGGGATTTCTTTGGAAGAGCGCAGTCGGCCGGGTTCGGAGCGACAGACCGGGCGAAGCTTGACAGCGACGCATGCAGGGGCGGCCGTCCTAGGCCGCCCGCCGTGCTTAATGGGCCCGACACGCCGCCGAGTAGTTTTGGACGCGCGGCACACCGGGGGCATCGTTCCCTGCATGAGACGTTATCCCCGCGTCCCCGACGCCTCACCGCACAGCCGTTACCTGTGCGGACATCATAAAAACACAACAGAAAACAGAGGTAACTTTCTATGCAGCTTCCATACAAAAAAAACAAGAAGGCGTTTATTTACGACCTGACCGAGGGGAGGCGCGGGCGCATCGCCGCCGGTATAATCGCAACCTTTTTTTCGGTAGCGTTCGCTTTCATTACACCGCAGATCGTGCGGATAACGGTGGACAACATCATCGACAGCAAGGCCCCCGACGCGTGGGTTCAGGCCATGCTCGACCTTTTCGGCGGGCGGGATTTCCTGCGCGGCAATATCTGGATATGCGGGGTAGCCGCCGCGGCCGTGGCCCTGCTGTCCGGCGCGAGCATCATATGGCGGCGCTACTCCATATTGGAGACCGGCGAGTTCGTCGCCCAGAAGCTTCGCAACACGATGTACGCCCACATACAGACACTGCCGTACGAGTGGCACGTCAAGGCCCAGACCGGAGACATCATCCAGCGCTCCACCTCAGACGTGGATACAATAAGAAACTTCATATGCAACCAGTTTGTTGAGCTGATACGCTCGGTACAGCTGATCGTCATAGCGATCATCCTGATGCTGTCCATGGACTGGGTGATGGCGCTGGCCTCGCTGGCTCTTTTTCCGATCATTTTCATCATTTCCCTGTTCTTTTTCAAGTCTATCGCTAAAAACTTCCAGAAGGCCGACGAGGCCGAGGGCAGGCTCCAGGCGTGCGCACAGGAGAATTTCACCGGGGTGCGCGTTGTGCGGGCCTTCGGGCGAGAGCGCCACGAGGTGGACAAGTTCACCGAGAAGAACAGCTTTTACGCCGACCTCTGGATCAAGACCGGCGACCTCCAAGCCAGATTCTGGGGCATGACCGACATAATCTGCAACATGCAATCGGTTATAATCCTGATAGTGGGCATACTGCGCTGCGCGTCCGGCGGGCTGACCGCCGGCACGTTTATGGCGTTCTACACCTATGCCGGAATGATGATCTGGCCCGTGCGCTCCTTCGGGCGCGTGCTGGCGGACATGTCCAAGTCCAGCGTCGCCTCGGGGAGGATACTGGAGGTACTGTCCGCCGACCCGGAGACGGACGCGGAGGACTCGATTGCCCCGGATATAAGGGGGCAGGTGACGTTTGAAAACGTGACCTTCGCCTACGGTGACGCCGAGCCGGTGCTGAAAAACATATCGTTTACCCTTGAGCCGGGCGAGACGATGGCGATCCTTGGCGGCACCGGCAGCGGCAAATCAACGCTGGTGCACCTGATCTGCCGCCTGTACGACGTGCCGGAGGGCTGCGGGCGGGTGCTTATCGACGGGGTGGACATACGCGAAATATCCCGCCGCCACCTGCGCCACAAGGTGGGCCTCGTGCTCCAGGAGCCGTTTTTATACTCGAAGACCATCAAGCGGAACATCGCCGCGTCCCACCCGGATTTGCCGCTTGAAAAGCTCCACCACGCGGCCTCGACCGCGCAGGTGCACGACGCCATAACCTCGTTCGCGGATGGCTATGAAACCGTTGTGGGCGAGCGGGGCGTCACCCTGTCCGGAGGGCAGAAGCAGCGCGTCGCGATAGCGCGCTCGCTGATCCCGGAGGCGCCGATCCAGATATTTGACGACAGTCTTTCCGCGGTGGACACCGAGACGGATTCCAGGATTCGCAGGGCGCTGAAAAACGAAAATTCAGGCGCCGCCACGATTATCATATCCCACCGAACCTCCACCCTAATGCAGGCCGACAAGATACTGGTGTTGCGTGACGGCTCAATAGAGGAGATGGGCACGCATGAGCAGCTCATGGCCTCGGGCGGCAGCTACCGCCGCATTTTTGACCTTCAGGGCAGCATTGAGGAAGAAATGCAGGATGATATGGCATAGAAGAGCGGAGCCGGGCGAGTCCGGAAATAACCTAGGAGCAACGCAGTGTACGACGACGGTTATTTCCATATAGAAAGGATATCTCAATATATGAGTTATTACGAGGATTTTGATTACGACAAGCCGGCGTCCATAAAAATCTGGCGCAAAATGGTGCCGTTTTTCACGCCGTACAAAAAGCTGGTGCTGGGCGCTATATGCTTTATGATTGTGTGCGCGGGCGTCGACATTCTTATGCCGCTTATGATGAAGCACGCGATCGACACATTTATTGAGTACCGCACCTCGCAGGGCATGTGGTCCTTTATCTCGGTGACGGCCGTTGTCGTCATTATACAGGGCCTCTCTGTGTTCGCGTTCGTCAGGCTCGCCACCCGCATTGAGCTAAGGGTGTCGCGGGATATTCGGCAGAGCGTGTTCAACCATCTGCAAACCCTGAGCTTTTCCTATTACAATGTAACCCCTGTCGGCTACATGCTGGCCCGCACCATGTCGGACACAGCGCGCATCGGCGAGATCGTGGCCTGGGGTCTGGTGGACTTCTGCTGGGGCTTTGCCTATATAGTGGGAGTCTTCATCGCGATGTTCATACTAAACTGGAAGCTGGCTCTTATAGTCATGACATCGGTTCCAGTCATCATACTGCTCGTGCTGTTCTTCCAGAAGCGGATACTCAAGACAAACCGCCTGGTGCGCAAGATAAACTCTAAGATGACCTCCGCGATGAACGAGGGCATAACCGGGGCGCGCACTACAAAGACACTGGTGATGGAGGAGCTGAACTCCGGCGAGTTCCGGGAGGTCACTGGGGATCTTAAAAAGAACGCCACCAGGCTCGTCATGCTGCGCTGCGTGTTTGGCCCGCTGATGGGCGCCGTGGGCGGCGCGGCGGCGGCCTGGGTGCTAGGGCAGGGCGGTCACGACGTCATATTCGGCGGGCTGCTGCTGGGTACCATGGCGGCGTTCATCAATTACACATCCTGGATATTCGACCCGATACAGCAGATAGCCAACGTCATAACCGAGTTCATATCCACAACCGCCAACGTCGAGCGCGTCACCGGCCTGCTTGACCGCGAGCCGGACATCACCGATACTCCGGAAGTCATCGAAAAATATGGCGACAGTTTCAACCCAAGGCGCGAAAACTGGGAGCCGATTGTGGGCGACGTCGTGTTTGACGACGTGACCTTCCGCTACCCGGACGGCAAGGAAAACGTACTAGAGCACTTCTCGCTGAAAGTGCCCGCAGGGACCTATGTCGCCATTGTCGGAGAGACTGGCGCGGGAAAATCCACGCTCGTCAATCTGGTCTGCCGCTTTTTTGAGCCGACTGGGGGCAGGGTGCTGCTGGACGGGCGCGACCTGCGCGAGCGCAGCCAGCTATGGCTGCACAGCTCGCTGGGTTACGTGCTGCAAAGCCCCCACCTCTTCTCGGGCACGGTGCGCGAGAACATCCGCTACGGGCGCATGGACGCGACCGACGAGGAGGTCGAGGCGGCGGCGCGGCTCGTGTCCGCCGACAAGGCGATAGCCAAACTTGAAAAAGGTTACGATTCCGACGTGGGAGAGGGCGGGGACCGCCTTTCGACCGGCGAAAAGCAGCTGATATCCTTTGCGCGGGCGGTGCTGGCCGACCCGAGCCTGTTTATATTGGATGAGGCGACCTCGTCAATCGACACCGAGACGGAGTTGCTGATTCAGAAGGCCATAGCCCACCTGCTCAAGGGCCGCACCAGCTTCGTAATCGCGCACCGCCTGTCCACCATACGCACGGCGGACATCATACTCGTGGTCAAGGACGGCAAAATCATAGAGCAGGGCTCCCATCGCTCCCTTCTCAAAAAACGCGGTGTGTACTACGACCTGTACACCCGCCAGTTTGAGGAGGAAGTGGAGGCGCAGGTCCTGGCGTAAGCTTTTGCATTCAGCCCCCGCCTGCGGCGGGGGCTGAAATTCCAACGGGAGGCCAGTACGATGACACATCAAAAGATGCGAGAGTTCATCTGCCATATCGGGCGAAGGGCTTACGAGCGCGGCTATGTGGCGGCAAACGACGGAAACATTTCTATTAGGGTCAGCGCCGATGAGGTGCTCGTCACCCCCACCGGAGTCAGCAAGGGCTACATGACGCCGGATATGCTGTGCCTTACCGATCTGCGCGGGGGCGTTATAAGTGGCGTGCGACAGCCGTCCTCGGAGTTCGCAATGCACCTGAGGGTGTACGCCGAGAGCCCGCGGACGGTCTGCGTGATACACACGCACTCTCCCGCCGCCACCTCGTTTGCCTGCGCGGGTTTGCCGCTGGACAGGCCGCTTCTGACCGAGGCGTACGTCCTGCTGGGGGACGTGCCCGTCACCCGCTTCGCGCTGCCTGGCTCGCAGGAGGTGCCAGATTCCGTTGCCCCTCTCGTAAAGGGGCATCACGCCTGCCTGCTGAGAAATCACGGCGCGCTGGTCTGGGCGGACGACCCGGAGCGGGCGCTTTTCAGGATGGAGGCCATTGAGCAGTATGCGCAGATACTTTTGAACACAGACTATATCATCAGAAAGGCGGCATTGTTTACGCCGGACGAGCGGGCTCTGCTGGACGCGCTGAGGAAGAGGCTGGATATCCTGCCCTGATCTTTGTACAAACGATTCTCAATCGTCCGCGTACATTGCTTCCGTTTTTGACAAATATTGCGTATACCGTCCCCATATGGTATAATCGGCGTGATCAATAAAAGGGAGGGGCCATATGAAACTTTGTCACAACTGCTCCGCGCAGAACGCGGATGACGCGATATTCTGCCACAACTGCGGCTCAAAATTTGAGCAGGGCGCGACTCAGCCTCCGACCCCGCCGCCGCATCAAAGCGCGTATGCGCACTCGACCGTCCGCTATGACGCCCCGCCCCGCGGCGGCGTGATTGAAAGCGTGAGAGAGCTGGGCTCCTCGACTATGTTCCTGACCGCCGCGATAGCGCTCTCCGTGATGATTGTGTTTTCCGCTTTTTCCGGCTTTCTCACGTTTAACACGGTGGATTTTTCGGATATTTTTGATTCCTACGACTATTATTACAACTATAATTTTGGCCAGCTCGGGGATATGATGAACGACGCAGTGAGAACAGTTGGTAATGCTTCCAATCTGTTTTCCCAAATACCCGCTGTTCTAATCTGCGTCGGGATGTGGATGATATACGCCTCCTGCAGAAGGCGCTCGGGCGAAGTCTCCGTGGGCGGACTATCCATGATACGGGTTGTGACAATAATAAAGCTGTGTCTTTTCAGCTTTGCGATAGGCATATTCGCGATCATATTTCTGTTCGCGGCCATTGCCACCTATACGGCAGGCAATTCGGGATATTCCTACTTTTCCGGAGATATGCCGGGCGTCCTGGCGGGCACTGTTTTCGCCGTTGCGCTTTTTGCCGTAGCGGCGGTGTCGGTGCCGGTTATTTTCTATTTCACTAAAACCCTCAAGACTATAAAATGCGTGGTTCAGACGATCCGCACCGGAACTCCGAACCACGGCATTTCGATGTATCTTGTGGTCATGAACTTTATAATCGCGGGCTTCAGCTTCCTTGCGCTTATCGCCTCGTCGCTTACCTATATGAGTATGAGCAGCGCGGCGTACTCAAATTATAGCGGGTTGATCGGCGGCAATATCGCCCTGTTTAATACCACTCCGTGGCCCGGCTGGATAAGCTCTATCGCCAGCATCGTCTGCCTGGCGCTGATATCGGTGCTGTTGCTGCAATACAGGAGCAGAATGAGGCTGGAGGCCTGTAACACCGATCCGGGCTTGCCATCCGGGCGGCAGTACGGTTATGATTCGTATGCCAGCCCGCCAGAGGCGCAGCCTGGATACCGGCCGGAGGACTACAGCCGCCATGGGGAGAACTCCGCCCCGGGCTCAGGCGCGGACGAGACGCCGAGGGAATAACGGATATACTAAACCGGGGGGCGGGGGGGGTGGCGCGCCCCCGCTTTCAAATCTCCTCTATACCCGGGGGGGGGGCGGCCCTGGGCCCCCCCCCCCCGGTCAATAGTACTAGTCCTCGTCTTCCTCCAGGAAGGCCTTGGTCTCCTCGATGACCTTCTGCTGGATGTTGGGGGGAGCTTCGTCGTAGCGAATAAAGGAGAAGGCGAATGAGCCGCGCCCCTGCGTCATGGAGCGCAGGTCAATGGCGTAGGAGTGCATTTCGGCCATGGGCACCTCGGCCTCCACAACCTGCTGGCCGTCCTCGCCGGGGTTCATGCCCATGACGCGGCCGCGGCGCTTGTTCAGGTCGCCGATGATGTCGCCCATGTAGCTGTCGGGGATAAAAACCTTCAGCTCGCCGATGGGCTCAAGAAGCACGGGGTTGGCCTGAGGCAGGCCGTTCTTGTAGGCGATGCCGGCCGCTGTCTTGAACGCCATTTCGGACGAGTCAACATCGTGGTATGAGCCGTCGACGAGCGTGGCCTTGAGGTTGACCACCGGATAGCCGGCCAGCACACCCTTCTGGATGCGGTCGCGCAGGCCCTTCTCGACGGCGGGATGGAAGTTCTTCGGGACGCTTCCGCCGAATATTTTCTCTTCAAAGGTCAGATCCTCGGTTTCGCCGGGCTCGAACTCAATCCAGACGTGGCCGTACTGGCCGTGTCCGCCGGACTGCTTCTTGTGCTTGCCCTCAACCTTGACCTTCTTGCGAATTTTCTCGCGGTAGGGGACGCGCGGCGACTCGGTCTCTACCTCAACGCCGAACTTGTTCTTCAAGCGGGTGCACAGCACGTCGATATGGATGTCGCCCTGCCCGGACACGACCATCTGCTTGATCTCCGCGTCCTGCTTGACGGTGAAGGTGAAGTCCTCCTCCGCCATACGGGTGAGGCCGGAGGCGATCTTCTCCTCGCCTCCCTTTATCTTGGGGGTGAGGGCCAGCGAATAGCTGGGCTGCGGGAAATCAATGCCCTTAAGAGCCACGACCTTGCCGGCGGCGCACAGCGTGTCGCCGGTCTTTGTGTCGGACAGCTTGGATACCGCGCCGATGTCGCCGCAGGCGACCTCCTTGATCTCGGTGTTCTTTTTGCCCTTGACAGAGTAAATATGACCGATTTTCTCATTGGCTCCGGAGCGGGCGTTTACAAGCGTCATGTCAGCCGTCACCTTGCCGGAGATCACCTTAAAGAAGCTGAACTTCCCGTACTGATCGGAGGTGGTTTTGAAGATGAGCGCACAGGTCGGGCCGTTGGGGTCAAAAGCGACCTTGACGTCCGCGCCGGACAGATCCGCGCCGGTTTCGGGTGCGCCCTCGTCGGGGGAGGGCGCGTACTTTACAAGGCCGTCAAGCAGACTGAGGGTTCCGAGCCCGGTGACAGCGGAGCCGCAGAAAACCGGAGCCAGCACGCCCTCGCGGACGCCGCCGCGTATTCCGGCCTGGAGCTCCTCGGCGGTGAAGGCGTCGCCGGAGAAGTACTTTTCCATCAGCTCCTCGCTGGTCTCCGCGACGTTTTCGCAGAGCATGCTGTAGTACTCGTCCACCTGCCCGGCCATTGAGTCGGGCAGCTTTATCGCGGCGCGGGCTCCGTTTTCCACCTTATAAGCGCTCTTTGTGGGGATATCGACGATGCCTACCGTCTTGCCTCCGTCCACGCAGGGGATAACAAGAGGGCAGACTGTGATGCCGAATTTGTCCTTGATTCCGTTGAAGGTCTGATCGAAATTGGCGTTTTCCTCGTCCAGCTTGGAGACATAGAAAAACCTGGCTTTCTTCATGCCGCTCAGGTATTTCCAGGCCTTTTCTGTGCCCACGCCCACGCCCGATTTAGCGGTCACGACAATGACTCCGGCGTCCGCAACCCGCAGACCCTGGAGCAGCTCTCCGACGAAGTCGAAGTAGCCGGGGGTGTCTATGATGTTCAGCTTGCATCCTGAATATTCAACCGGCACAGGGGTGGCCGAAATAGTGATCTGACGCCTTACCTCCTCCGGGTCGAAATCGCAGACCGTGTTACCGTCGGCTATCTTGCCGAGACGGTCGGTGCCCTTGGTGAGGTAGAGCATACTCTCGGCGAGCGAGGTCTTGCCGTCGCTGCCATGACCCATCAGGCAGACGTTGCGGATGTTTAAGCTCATGTTGAACATCACTCCTTATTTGTAGATCAAACGATCCTGAATACACAATTCATATCGATCACCCTGAGCGAATCCCGGTCATTATATAACAAACCCCGGGGTTTTTCAAGTGCGAAAATCAGAAAAATGCCGGATTCCTCACCCGGATTTGCGTATTTGCCGGGATTATTTCGTCGCCCAGCTGCCGGTTGCGGACGCCGTCAGATAGGCGGAGATGAAGCCGTCGATGTCCCCGTCCATGACTGCGCCGATGTTGCCGGACTCAAAGCCGGTGCGGTGATCCTTGGCCATCGTGTAGGGCATGAACACGTAGGAGCGTATCTGGCTACCCCACTCAATGGCCTTTTGCTCGCCCTTGATGTCCTCAATCCTGTCCAGGTGCTCGCGCTCCTTGATCTCCGCCAGCTTTGAGCGGAGCATCTTCATAGCCACGTCGCGGTTCTGGTGCTGGCTGCGCTCGTTCTGGCAGGCGACTACTATGCCGGTCGGGATATGGGTGATGCGTATCGCGCTCTCGGTCTTGTTGACGTGCTGGCCGCCGGCCCCGCCTGAGCGGTAGGTGTCGACCTGAAGGTCCTCCTCGCGGATGTCGATCTGCACGTCGTCAGTGATTTCGGGCATGACCTCAAGCGCGGCGAACGAGGTGTGCCTGCGGCCTGAGCTGTCGAAGGGGGAAATGCGCACCAGCCTGTGCACCCCGTGCTCACCCTTGAGGTAGCCGTAAACGTTTTCGCCCTCTATCAGGATCACCGCGCTCTTGAGGCCGGCCTCGTCCCCGTCCAGGTAGTCGAGTGTCTTGCAGGTGTAGCCGTGGCGCTCCGCCCAGTGCTGATACATGCGAAGCAGCATTTCCGCCCAGTCCTGCGCCTCTGTGCCGCCCGCGCCTGCGTGGAAGGACAGGATGGCGTTGTTGTTGTCATATTCGCCGGACAGCAGGGTGGCAAGCCGCGCTGAGCCGAGGTCGCTCTCCAGCGCGTCGTATATCCCGGTCATCTCCGGCAGCAGTTCCGGGTCGTCCTCCTCCTGGGCGAGCTGGCAGAAGGCGGTCGCGTCCTCCCATCGGGAATACAGCTTTTGGAAAGAGTCAACCTTGCTTTTCAGGCGCTTCGTCTCCCTTAAGACGACCTGCGAACGCTCAAGGTCGTTCCAGAATCCGTCTGCGCCGGATTCCTCCTCAAGCTCCGCGAGTTTTTTCTGCGCCTCGTCAAGCCCGAGGCCGCGGCGCAGCTCGTTCAGCACCGGCTCAAGGGCTATCAGCTTTTGCTTGTACTGGTCGTATTCAATCATATATACCGTCCCCAACTGAATTAAAAAATTATACGTATTATATATTATTCGTATTACATATCCATCTTGATAAGGAAGTCCAGCTTGCCGTCTCCCCAGCCGCTGAGCGCGAAATAGCCAAAGCGTTCCCCGGTGTTCCGCTCAAACAGCCAGTACCTGTCCCCGCCGTCAATGTTTACGGCGCAGGCGTACATGGCGGCAAAATCCTTGCACCCCAGGCGCTCCAGCTCAACACGGGTATCACCCTTCACAAGAAAGCGCTTGACCACGCTGGCCTCCGCGTAATACTCGAACTCAATCGTCTCGTTCTCCCCGTCGCCGTCAAAATCCGCGCTGAGGGAACCCCTGTCGTCACTAAACTGCATCGGGATAATTTCGCGGTTCGGGTTATTGTCCGAAAAGCCCAGTATGGGCAGCTCAGACGGGAAGTCGACGTAGTCGGTGGTCATATATATGGAGCTGACGCCGGTGTTGCTCCAGTTCCTGAAGAAGATGTCGGCGGCGCTGCAATCCCCGGCGTAGCCGTCCGGAGTATAGAGGTGCACGGTGTCCTGCGGTCTGATCTGCGGCGTGTCGCAGGTCACCGGCATGTCCTTTGAGATTTCGGCGGCGGCGTGCAGTGTGATGGGAGTTCCGTCAGTGGTTTTCGAGCCGAGTATCCAGCTTTCCCAGCCGTTCCCGGCAAGCCTCCCCAACAGGACAAGGCTTGACAGCGTCCCGTCCCAGGCCTCGGAGTAGCAGACGGTCACACCCTCCCCGTATGGAGCCGGTACAGCCGTCGGGGTGGGCGAAAGCGTCGGAGACGGCGAGGGCGAAGCCGCTACGACCCATGACGGACTTGGCGAGGGCGAGCAGGCGGGCAGCAGCAGAATGGCGGCAAGCGCCAGACAGATAATTTTTACACGCTTCACGGTTGTCTCCCTTCGGATTATAATGTGAATTTAATATCTAATATGCGTTAAAAATCTACAGCCGCGCCCTCTACAGCTGCCGTGTCCGGTAGGGCTGTGTCCGGGATGGGGTCAGGCATCTCTGACGGCGGGGACGAGGTTATTCTCTTTGTTTTCCAGCCGCCCTGGAGATAGAATGCCAGGGCTATCACGAAGCCGACGGCCCAGCCGCAGGCAAACGAGAAAAACATCGAGTCGCGCCCGAAGCGCTCCGCGAAGTAGTATGCTGTCGGCACACGCACCAGGCAGAGCGCCACCAAAGTGGTGATCAGGGAAACCATGGTAGCGCCCGCGCCGCGCAGAACCGAGGTCAGCATGAACTGCACCATGATTATCATAAAGAACGGCACCACCCTGAGCAGGTATGCCATGCCAGCCGCTATTACCTCAGGATCCCTGTTGAACAGCCAGAGCAGGGAACGCCCCAGCGGCAGAACTATAGCGGTGATAGCCCCGCAGGTCAGCGCGGATACCAAAAGGGTGGAGCGCAGGCCCTGCCTGACCCTGTCCAGCCTGCCCGCGCCTATGTTTTGCCCGGTGAAGGTGATAAGGGCCGAGGAAAAGCTTATCACAGGCAGAAAAATGAATGAATCAATTTTATTTGCGGCGGAGAAGCCCGCCATGAAGGACGAGCCGTAGGAGTTGATGAGCTTCTGCAGCAGCAGTATGCCTATGGAAAACAGCGTCTGCTGAAGGCCCAGGGGAAGACCGAGCGTGACAATCCGCTTTAGAAGCTTTCCGTCCACCCGGATTTTTATCGGGTTATACTCCAGCTCGGGGTATTTCCTGCGTATATAGTACACCCCATAGAGCCACGAGAACGTCTGCGCGATGATCGTAGCCAGTGCGACGCCGGCGACCCCCATTGGAAACACGAGGGCGAGGTCGAGGACGATGTTGAGCACGCAGGCGACTATCAGAAAACGCAGCGGGGACTTGCTGTCGCCAAGCCCCTGGAGGATTCCTGAGTTGATGTTAAAGCCGAAGGAGCCGATCACGCCCGCGAAAAGTATTATCAGATAGAGCTGAGCCTGGGCGAACGTATCGTCCGGAACCCCGAGCAGCCGGAGCAGCGGGGTTGAGAGCAGCATGCCTATCGCCGTCAGCGGAATGGAGACAATCAGCATTGAGCTGGACACGGTGGACACCGTCTTTTTTACCGATTCCATGTCGCCGGCTCCGAAATACTGCGACAGCATGACGGTCGCGCCCATTCCGAGTCCCGCGAACAGAGCTATCATCAGGAAAAGTACCGGAAAAGAGGTGTTGACGGCAGCCATGGCCTCCTTGCCTGTAAAATTGCCCACAACCACGCTGTCCACCAGATTATAGGCTTGCTGGAATATGTTGCCAATTAGCAGGGGGATGGAAAAGCGCAGAATGTGCTTTATCGGGCTTCCGGAGGTCATGTCGGTCATACCGGAGTTTGGGGTTGACATGTTGTGGTTTCCTTTCAAATTTCGGGTTTTGCCGCCACAATGAGATCGCGGCGTATCGCCTCGGCGACCCGGTGTTCAAATGACAGGTATTCGGGTGAATCCAGGGTGGATAATCCGTGTTCGTCCAAAAGAGCGGCAAGCTTTTCACGTGTGAGCAGGAATGTGTTCCAGGACAGCGCAAGTGCGCCGCCGGGCTTTAAAATCTGGATTAGCGCCGGAAGGCAGCCTTCCAACAGACCATAAGGGTTGCGGGAGCCCCGCCCGCCGCCGCCCGCGCTCTCGTGCTGCACCCCGTATGGAAGGTCGGCGCATATGGCGTGAAAGGTGTTTCTTCTGAAGAACTTATCCGCGTGCCGCGCGTCCCCAGAGGCGATTGTCAGGGAGTGCGGGGAGGACATGCCCTCCTTGGAGGATGCGAAGGAAAACTCATGCGCCTCGGACGGATAGAGCTTTTGATCCGGACCGAGCCTCCGCTTTTTGAAGCTGTGCTTGTATTTGGCCCGCTCCAGCCACAGCTTGAAAAAGGAAGCGGCCTCGTGTACCGGTTTCGGAGAGAGTTCCAATCCACATGTGTTGTAACCTGAAATCGCTCCCTCAAAGAGTGTCGTGCCCTTGCCGCACATCGGGTCCAGCAGGCTGAGCCTTTTCAGGGGGTCGAAGCCCGAGGAGAAAAGCGCGCTGTTAATCAGCAGTCGGGTAAAAAGCTCGTTTGTCTTGCCGGTGTACTTGAGCATCGAGCTAACGCTGCCGTCCGGGCCGGGGAGGGGAGGGAGAGCTAAGGGCAGAAGCACGTTTCCATCAAGCCTGAATAGGCCGTAGGCGAACGAGAGGCGCGAAACAAGAGCTATATCTCTTTCACATATCTCGTTTTCAAGTGAAAACAGCAGGTACGGAAGCCCGCCGAGCGCCGTTATCTCCGCGCCGCAGGGCGGTTCCGACAGACGTTTGGAGCAGAGTCCGAATTCGGCAGTCACGAGTTTTTCTGTCGCACTCAAATAAACCCGGCTGTGGACCGGGCTTGTCAGAATAACGTATAGGACAGGCATGAGCGCCTCCAGAAACCGTTAATGTCTAAGTATAACATTGGAGACGGTAAGAAATCAAGCCTTTGGAACCAGCAGTTCAGCTTGCAAAGTATATTTTATTGGTCCCACGATAAAACCTTGCCGCAATAGCTCCTCAAAATGCTCTGCCCGCTGTGCGGGCGGCGCATTTTCCCCGCCACTGGCGGCAAGGTTTAACTGGTACATCAAGAACAGGGCAAACCCCCTATAGACACTCAAGCTACAGGGGGTTTGCTGATCTGAATTGATTATGCGGCTTTTATAAACATCTGCGTCCAGTAGAGATTTCCCTTGCTGTCCTTTGCTACGCCGACGCCTATTTCGTAGTACGACGAGCTCAGGATATTGTTGCGGTGACCCGTTGAGTTCATCCAGCTGTTCATGACTGCAGCGGGGGTGGGCTGGCCTTTGGCGATGTTCTCGGCGGCTGCGGAATAGCGGATGCCGAACTGCTTTATCATATCGAAGGGGCTGCCGTAAGTCGGAGACTGGTGGTCAAAGTAATTCTTGTTGATAAAGTCCTGGGACTTATAGCGCGCTATGCGACAGAGCTCCCAGTTTTGCTTAAGCGCATGCAGACCCTTCTTTGCCCGCTCGGCGTTGACAAGGCGCACGACCTCCGTCTCAAGCTGCTTGACATCGTCGATGTTGGGGACGTTTATTTTTTGCCCCACTATTATCATTGCGGGGTTTTTCACCTGAGGATTTGCCTCTATCAACTCGGATACACCGATCTGGTATTTGACCGCGATTTTCCACATGCTGTCCCCTGTCTGCACGGTGTATGTCCCGGCCTGGGCTGAGGCGGAAAGCGTCATGACAAGTGCGAGCGCGAACGCGAAAAGTGATCTTTTTATTTTCATCCGAATCGCTCCCAGTGTTTTAGTAAATAAATCGAACAGTTTGATTTATTATAACTACGTATCCGTTTTTACAGAAAATCAATATTATTTTGTGCACAATTTGCCGCAAATAAACTCGACAATAAAAGGTACATATGGTACAATGCTTCCGAAAGGTGGTATACAAATGAAAAAAATCAGAAAATTATTATCGCTCCTTCTCGTATTCGCATTGATCGCTTCCTTTGTACCTGCCCTACCTGCGGCGCTGGCCGCCGACGAGCCCGTTATTACCTTTTTCCACGTCAACGACAGCCATGGGCGGATGGTCGCGGACGCCGGAAACAAGGTTATCGGCATTGACAGGATAGCGGCCATCAAGAAGTCGGTGCCCGGCTCCTTCCTGCTTGACTGCGGAGACACCTTCCACGGGCTTCCCTTTGTCACCGTAAACAAGGGCGCGGACGCCGTCGAACTGATGAACATAGCAGGTTTTGACTACATGGTGCCCGGAAACCACGACTTCAACTACGGCTACACACGCCTTAATGAGCTGCGGGACCTCGCCAAATTTAAGGTGCTATCCGCCAACGTCAAGGACAAGGACGGCAAAACGCTCTTTCTGCCCTACGACATCATTGATGTGGACGGAGTAAAGGTCGGCCTGTTTGGGCTCACCTCCACTGAGACCACCTACAAGACAAACCCCAAGAACGTGGCGGGGCTTGAATTTGTCAGCCCCAGGACTCAGATAGCGGACACAGTGAAATATCTCAAGGAGCAGGAGTGTGCCGTTATCGTCTGCCTTGCGCACATCGGGCTTGACGAGAGCAGCGACCCCACCTCAAAGGATCTCGCCAACATAGTGGAGGGCGTGGATGTCATATTTGACGCACACAGCCACACCGCGCCGGACAAGACGGGCTTTATAGAGAACGGAACCCTGATCGTTTCAACCGGCCAGTACGAGAACAATGTGGGCAGGGTTGACCTCCATCTCAAGGCGGACGGCACGGTCGACAAGGCGGTCGCGAGCTATATCGACTACGAAGGTGCGCAGGACTTTGAGCCGGACGCCGATGTCGCCGCGAAGATCGCCGAGATCAAGACCGCGCAGGATGTCCTCCTGTCTGTGATTGTGGGAAAGACCGACGTTACACTGGACGCGTCCCGCGCCCCCGGCGTGCGAACCCAGGAGATGCCCATCGGAAACCTCGCTGCGGACGCACTGCGCGTGGGCACCGGCGCCGATATAGCTCTTACAAACGGCGGAGGCATACGTGAAACCATCCCGGCGGGGAATATCACGATGGGGCAGATTGTCGCCGTGTTCCCTTTCGGCAACTATGGCGTGACCAAGGAAGTGACCCCGGCGGTGCTCAAGTCCGCCCTTGAGGTTGGGGTTGGCAAGATAGTCCTGAATGAGGACGGTACTCTGGGCGGCGCGGACGGGCGATTCCCGCAAATATCCGGCTTCTCATTTAAGTACGATCCCACAAGGCCGGTCGGCTCGCGTGTGTACGAGATAACTCTTGACAACGGCACCGCGCTCAAGCTTGACGACACTGCCACCAAGCTTGTGCTCGCGTCCAACGACTTCACGTTCGCCGGCGGTGACGAGTACACGATGCTTGAGCCCCTGCCCACCATCAACGAGTTTGAGGCCCTGGAGGAGTTGTTTGGAAACTACATAAAATCCCTGGGCACGGTGGGCGAGATTGAGCTCGGACGAACAGTGCTTGAGGTTATTGCGGAGCCCGAGCCGCAACCCGAGCCCCAGCCTGAACCTCAGCCCGAGCCTCAGCCCGAGCCTCAGCCTGAACCTCAGCCCGAGCCGGACAATATACACTACACCGTTGTCAAGGGCGACAACCTTACTAAAATAGGCCAGAGGTACGGTCTGCACTGGCGCGATATTTACAACGCCAATAAGGATAAAATCAAGAACCCCAATCTCATCTACCCCGGACAGGTGTTCATCATCCCTGCGCCGACCACCAAAGCCGCTTAGATATAGTTATTGCTCCCACGATTTAACCTTCCGTTCAGAGATTTATGCAGTAACAGCAACGATAAAGTCCCGTGGCCGGCGTACGTTTGCCGCCCACGGGACTTTTCTGGTCTGGCAGGCTCATGCTTATCTCATTACTTCATTCTCAGGGTAAACGTAAAGCTGTAGCTGGGGAACATGTTTGGATACTTAACGCCTGCGGCAGTGATGACCGTTCCCGCGGGTAACGAATCGTATTGCGCCGCCAGCTTCAGTGTTTTTGCCGACGGCTGGCTGCATTTGACCGACTTGCCCCCCGCTGTTGTCTCATTGTCGAATTTGCCGTCCTTCGCGGAGACAACCTCGGAGAACTCGATGAGTACGCTTCCGTCCTCATCCCTGCGCAGCTTAGGCTCCCACAGCGAGGCGGGGTCGTAAACAACCGCCGTCATCTCGCAGCGTCCGGCCTCAAGTCCGGCCGAGGTTTTTATGACAAGCGCGTAAGTTCCGGCGGGCGGGGCTTTCTCAAGGTACATGCGGCCCGCTCCGTTTACAATTGCGGTCGGGTACATTTCCGCCCCCTCGACCATTAGATACGCCGTCAGCGCCTCGTTTTCATAACCCTGGCTCTCGGTCGCAATATTGAGGTAGGCTGACAGCGTCTCAACGATGTTCGGAGTCGTTACCCACGCTCTGAGCCAGGGATCCTCCTCGTCCCGCACTGTGACCGTGAAGGTCAGCAGGCTGCGGTTGGCTGTGAAGCCGTCCGGAATAGAGTAGGTTATGACGTACACGCCCGGGGTGTTCGTGTCCACGGACGAAACCGCCTTGCCGTCCCTTGTTGTCCTTATGCTCACCGAGGGCTTCGAGACTGTCTGGCTTAGCCAGAGCTTATACTCCGCCTTGTTCGTAACAAGCTCGCCGAACTCCATTCCGTGCCTTGTCCTGAGCACCGGGACGGGCTGTACGAACTCCCCGCCCTTTTCGACAACCTGCGTGTCGTAGCCCACGCTGAGCGTGAAATATATAACCGGCCGCTGCCCCGGGGCGTAGTAGTCCAGGCTCTCCGTAAATTCAGCCGGATAGCCGGATACGTCGGTGAAGTCAAAGCCGCAGCCGCTCAGAAAGCCGTAGCTAAACTGCTGGCCGTCCTGAAGGTTTATCTCGTCAAGGCGCGCGCAGTTCGAAAACACGTTCCGGGGCAGGGCAGCATGGTCGGTGAGCAAAACCTTCTCAATCGCGGCGCAGTGGTTGAATGTGAGCTCGTCAAGCTTTGCGACCTTTCTCAGGTCGGCGATACCCTCTGTGTTTCCGATGGTTTTGAGGCCCGAACAGCTCTCAAAAAGGCTGCGCGTGAGCTCGGCGCCGTCCGCCAGGAGCACGCGCTCAATCCCGGTACAGCTTGAAAACGAGGCCGAGCCAAAGCTCTTCACGCCGCGCAGATCGACGATCCCGTCCGTATTCCCGACGGTTTTCAGCAGCCTGTTGTTGTAGAACATGCTGTCGCCCAGCACCGCGCCGCCGGGGAGCAGCGCCTTTTCAATTGCGCAGCTCCCGAATATGCCGCTTCCAAAGCCGGGGTTCTGCGCGCGCAGGTCAGCAACACCGTCCGCCCAAACACTTCCGCTGCCCACCGTTCTCAGCTTTGTGCAGCCGTTGAAGATGTTGCTTGGAAGCGCCGCGTTCACAGGCAGCAGCGCCGTCTCCACCGACTGGCACTGGTAAAATGCCATCTGCGCAAACTCTCTCACGTTGCGAAGGTCCAGAACGCCGTCTTTCTCGCCGGCGGTTTTCAGATTGACGCACTGGGTGAACAGGCCTTGCCCGAGTATCGCGCCGTCGCGCAGCATTATCTTTTCAACGACCCGGCAGCTCCCGAATGTCGCGCTGGAGCCGAAGCTCATTATGTCACGAAGATCGAGCACCCCCTCGGTCTCTCCGGCCGTTTTCAGCTTTATGCAGTTGAAAAACATTTGGTAGGTGAGAACCGCGTCCTTGGGGAATTTCACCCACTCTATCGACGAGCAGCCGCTGAACACGGCGTCTCCGAAAGTGTTAAGGCTGTTGCTCTCGCAGCCGCTGAGGTCGACGACGCCCTCGGCGTCCCCTATTGTCGTTAGCCCTGTACAGCTGAGGAACATGCTGATGGGCAGGCGGGCGTTTTCGGGCAGCTTTACCCACTTGATTGCCGGGCATCCGTAAAACGTGTAGTCCCCAAAGTGCCGCTGAACGCCACGCAGGTCGACCACGCCCGGGGTATTGCCGACTGTGTCCAGCTTGAAGCAGGCCTCAAACATGCTCTGCGATATGTAGGCGTTATCCGCCAGCAGCACGGCGGTTATCTCGTTGCAGGTGCGGAAGCAGGAGGCCCCGAAGCTCATTGCGCCGCGCAGGTCAACTATGCCCTCGATGTCGCCCACCGTCTTCAGATTATTGCATCCAAAGAACATCTGGTCAGATATTTCTACCCCGTCATAAAATTTTACCCACTCCATCCCCCGGCAGTTTGTGAACACGCCCGCTCCGAAGGTCAGGCGCGGGCTGGTGAGATCAATAACGCCCGGAGCGGTGTCCATGCTGACGCCCATCGTCCTGAGCGCGTAGCAGCCGTAAAACGCCAGATCCCCCAGTGCCGCGCTCTCGGGCAGCAGCACCTTTTCGGCGGCGGAACAGGCGTAAAAGGCCCGGCTTCCTATGGCAGGGTTTTGTGAGCGCAGGTCGACCACGCCCTCGGCGTCACCCACCGTTTTAAGCGCGGTGCACTCCGAGAAGAAGCCGTAGGGCACGTCGGTCAGCCAGGGCAGCTTCACCCACTCGAGCTTGCGGCATTGGCTGAGAGCGCTGTTCACGTTTCCGAGGTAGCTCACGTTGCGTATGTCCAGATAGACGATATCGTTGGAAAGCGCATCGCGTATGTACTTGAAATCCACCGAGGATATCTCGCCCGAGACAGTCAGCCTTCTTATGCTGTGCAGCGCCTCCGGATGCCCTGCGGCCTCAAGCGCCTGCCCGATGGCGACGCCCAGCCCGCCGGGGACAACTCCGGAAACGCTCAACTCAGTCACCCCCGGGGTATCCTCGTCCGCCGCAGTCGCCGGCAACGTCGCCATGAAACCCAAAGCAAGCGTCAGCGTCAGTAATAGAGATATGGCGCGATTTGAGTGCTTTTTCATTTTTATTAATCCCCTTTTATTGATTAATCTTGTTTTATTTTGATTTAATTAGCTTGCCAATACAGCACTGGTATGGTATTATTTGCGTGATTAATGGTACTTCTATAAGTATAAAAGGCTGAAAGGCGGATGATCATGTCGGAATCCAAACGTCCCGGCGCGCTCCAGCTTGTGTTCTCCTGCCTGTCGCTCTTGCTTGTCGGAATCGGCTCCGAGATTGTCAACTACCTCGGAGCGGAAGGGGCGGGCTATTTCGTGCTCTGGTTCGTCTTCGCGGGACTGGCTCTTTGGGCCGCCGCCGAGGCGTTCCTGCCCGCTATCGCGGAGGCGGCCCGCAGATGGATTTATCTCGCCGCCGCGCCGCTCACAATTCTGCTCAGCTTCACGGAATGGCCGGTCTATTATCCGGTCGTGGCCGTGTTCGGGCTTGTCGTCGGGGCGATATTCTCGGCGACCCTGTGCCGGCTCGTGTCGGCGTTTGACGGCAAGTACCGTTATACAAAACTGTCAGCGGTGCTGGGCTGCTTTTTCTGCGGAATAGGGCTGTACCTGCTGGCATCCGACCCGGTGATAAATTTTGTGTATGACAGGGCTGTCGAAGGAGGCATGGACGAGGAGGCGGCCTATTACAGAGCTTTTGAGCAGGGCGCCATAATAATACATGCCGTTCTCGCCGCCCTTTTCCTCCTGCTTTTTTTCCTCTACCGCAAGCCGAAAAAGCTTGAGAGGGATCAGGCCGCGGATCGTGTGTTCACAGGGCTGCCAGTCTCAAGGGGGCTGCTTGTCTCCATAGGGCTCGGGATAGTCGTGCTGTCCGCGCTGCTGTCCACACTGAACAAGGCATATCTGAACGTGACCGACCGCAACGACGAGTTTTTGTACTACATGTTCATAGTCGCCAGGCTCTGGCGCCTTCCGCTTGTGACGCTTTACGGCCTGCTTATTGACAGGAAGCTATGGCGGGCACTGATAAGCGTGCCGTTGGTGCTGATTTTGCTGTGCGGCTCCATCCCTCTTTTGTTCGCCGGACAGGTTGCCTCCACCCTGGTGTTTTTCCTGGCTACAATGGGCGGGTCGTCCTTTACATATCTGATAATCCTGTTGCCCATGATGATTGCGCCCCGCTTTAAAACGCCGTCCCTCCTTGCCTGCACGGGAGCGTTTATCTACATGCTTCTGACTGTTACCCTGGATGTGAGTATTGTCAAGTATGGGGTGGGTCCGTTTTTATTCGCGAATAAAGAGGTATTATTTGTCGTCGTCGTGCTGAGCTGCGTACCGATGTTTTTCCTGCTGACGGAGTACTTTATCAGGCAGCGCGGAATGGAGCTCGGGGAGCGGTTCGCCCGAGGTGTCGCCTCCGGCAGGCTGGAGCCCGCGCCGGTGGAGAAGTCAGTAAAGCCGGTTCACGCAACAGGCCCCGCTCTGCGGCCCGTCGGCGCCGCTGACCTCGCTACCCTCGCGGATACCTATATGCTCACAAGGCGCGAGCGCGAGTTGCTCCCCTATCTGCTCAGCCCGCTTACAGCGGAGGAGATAGCAAAGGAGACCTTTGTATCTGTCAGCACCGCGCGGACTCATATTGGAAACATACTTGGAAAAATGCGGATGCCGTCCCGCAGAGCGCTACAGAAGGCGGTCAGTCAGGAGGGTGAGCCCGTGACGCAGTAGGTGCGCGCCACCTCCGCGCAATTCCGCTCTCCATCCGGCCCGGACTATATGCCTACCATATAGCATAAGACCTAGAATTTCATCCTCCACAATGGAGGATTTTTCATGCGGGAGGGCAAAGGAAGACGCAGCTGGACAGGATTTCTCGGCTTGGGGCGGAGAGTGGTTGACGAATCGGTCTCCGGAAAGTATACTGTTTTCTGTCAGGCTAAATCAAAATTTATACTTCCCTCAATAAACTAATTTACGGAACGGACGATTGATATGAGATATACCGGAGTAAATGCGCGGGGCATTATATCCCCAATTTTCAAACAGGGGGACGATCTGGTCGGCGGTGTGTGCGACTGCCTTTTACGCGCCGCCAGAAACGAAGGCTTCGACATTCAGAACGGCGACATCCTGGGCGTCACCGAATCGGTGGTTGCGCGAACCCAGGGCAATTACGCCTCTTGCGGCCAGATAGCCGCCGATATCAGAGCCAAATTCGGCGGCGGGGATATGGGAGTGCTGTTTCCAATAACGAGCCGAAACCGCTTCGCAGTCATTCTCAAGGCGATAGCGATGGCGTGCGAAAAGCTCTATATCCAGCTCTCATACCCGTCGGACGAGGTGGGCAACGCCCTTGTCCCCCTTGAGCTTGTCGACGCAAATGGGGTTTCTCCCCATGCGGACAGTTTCGATGAAAACGGCTTCAGGGAGCTTTTCGGAGGGGATACCTCGCATCCGTTCACCGGCGTTGACTATATCGAGCTCTACAAGAGCTATGGGAAAAACACCGAGCTGCTGTTTTCGAATGATCCGGCGTACATCCTTAACTACACCAAAAACGTACTCTGCTGCGATATCCACACACGCGCACGCACAAAGCGCATCGTGAGGGGACGCGGCGGCGTGAATGTATACGGCCTTGACGACATCATGGCCGCGAGCGTTGACGGAAGCGGATACAATCCGGAGTTCGGGTTGCTGGGCTCAAACGCAGCTACGGAGGACAGCGTAAAGCTTTTTCCGAGGAACTGCGGCGCGGTTGTGGACAAAATCCAAAAGGCAATTAAGGACAAAACGGGAAAGACTGTTGAGGTTTTGATATACGGGGACGGCTGCTTCAAGGATCCCATAGGCGGGATATGGGAGCTGGCGGATCCAGTCTCCGCTCCCGCCTATACCTCAGGGCTCGGGGGAACCCCAAGCGAACTGAAGATCAAGTATTACGCTGACAACGACTTCGGGGCCCTTGAGGGAGCGGCGCTGGAGGACGCCCTGCGTGAGCGCATACGCTGCAAGGGAGCCAGACTGCTTGGGGAGGCAGAGGCGCTGGGCACAACTCCAAGGCGTTACGCCGACCTGCTTGCCAGCCTTTGCGACCTGGTCAGCGGCAGCGGAGACAAGGGGACACCCATTGTCTACATCAAGGGCTATTTTTCGAATTTCGCGTCGGAATGATTATCCTGTCGGGTAGCCGAAGGCCGCCAGCCTGGATAATCAATTTGCAGGGGGGAACTGTCAGTGCTGTTTCAGACAATAAACAAGAGTGAAAACGTAAGCCTGGACTGCTATATACTCGACCCACAGGCGGAGCTGTCCAGGGTGGCTTCGCGCCCGGCGGTCATCGTTTGCCCCGGAGGGGGATACGGCTTCCTGTCCGGCAGAGAGGGAGAGATAGTGGCGCTGCAAATGGCGGCAGTCGGCTTTCACAGCTTTGTGCTCAGCTACTCCACCTGCCCCCCGTCATCATCGCCCCTGTGGCCGGAGCCCCTTCTGGACGCCGCCTGGGCGGTGGACGCCGTAAGGCGAAACGCAGGAGAATGGTCGGTCGACCCGAACGCGGTCGTGATATTGGGATTCTCCGCCGGGGGACACGCCGCCGCGACACTGGGCGTGCACTGGAACCGCCCGGAGGTGCTGGAGAGGTATCCGGCGCCGCGCCCGGATGCCATGGCGCTTTGCTATCCGGTCATAACCTCCGGGAGCCTCACGCACCGTGGCTCAATCGGCAATCTGACGGGCGGCGACCCGGCGCTCATTGAGCTCGCGGCCCTGGACAAGCACGTTGGGACTCACACCCCTCCAGCCTTCATTTGGCACACGGTCAGTGATGAGGTCGTGCCCGTAGAAAACAGCCTGGATTTTGCGAAGGCGCTCAGGAGGAGTGGCGTATCGTTTGAAATGCACCTTTTCCCCGAGGGGGAGCACGGCCTTTCGCTGGCCGTGGACGAGACCGGCGCGGAAAACACCTCCAACAACGCGCATGTGGCCCGCTGGCTCGGCCTCTGCCTCGAGTGGATAAGGCTTGTGTTATTACGGCGCAATCAAACAGTGACAAATACATAAGTGACGCAAGCACCGTAATATATTGATCCCGCAATTAAACCTTGCCGCCATTGGCGACAAGGTCAGACTGGGCTGTCTGAAATAAATTGGAATAGTCTGTTTGCCTGTATAATTGACACCCGAACAAATACTTTTTTTGTCCGCATCTTGACAAAGCCAAGAGATGGCGATACAATATGTTGTGTTTC
The DNA here is from genome assembly GCA_031556035.1 of Oscillospiraceae bacterium. GTDB lineage: Bacteria > Bacillota > Clostridia > Oscillospirales > UBA929 > JAVBTT01. The sequence continues at coordinate 26,194 of JAVBTT010000029.1, read as the reverse complement.
GGATGGACATGCTGCGCCGTATATATGTGAAATGCAAAAAAGGCGTTTGTAGTTTTTTTAAACATAAAATTTATTTTTGCCTGACGGGGATGCAATCCTCGTCATATTCAGCTTCTAGGGAGGGATTATAATGACCGTTCTGACACCGGCGCTTTCGGGAATACGCAAGCGCGACGGGAGGGTTGTAGAGTTTGATATCGACAAAATAGCCCAGGCGGTGGACAAGGCGTTTATTGCGACTTACGGGATAAGCAAGAAGGCGGAATCCTACCGCGCGGCCGAGGAGGTTCTGCACGCTCTGCTGGCCGAGGGCTGCGATACCCCGGATGTTGAGCACGTGCAGGATATAGTCGAGCGCACGCTTATTGATTTCGGCTATGTGCCTGCCGCCAAGTCATACATACTCTACAGGGCGGAACGCAGCCGCGTACGCGAGATGGACACAAGACTGATGAAGGTCTACGAGGACATAACCTTTCGCGCCGCCTCGGAAAGCGATATAAAACGTGAGAACGCCAACATTGACGGGGACACCGCTATGGGCACCATGCTCAAATACGGCAGCGAGGGAGCCAAGCAGTTTTACGAAATGTTCGTGCTCAAGCCGGAGCACGCGAAGGCGCACCGGGAGGGCGATATACATATCCATGACCTTGACTTCTATACCCTCACGACTACCTGCTGCCAGATAGACATTGCCAGGCTGTTTGAAGGCGGATTTTCAACAGGGCACGGCACCCTGCGCGAGCCAAACCACATCTCCTCCTACGCGGCGTTGTGCTGCATAGCCATACAGTCCAATCAGAATGACCAGCACGGCGGTCAAAGCGTCTATAATTTCGACTACGGAATGGCGCTAGGGGTGGCGAAGACATATGTGCATACATACCGGGAGAACGTGCTGCGTGCGCTTGAGCTGCTCGCAGACATCGAGAACGCCGATATTTCATGGCCGGAGGACAAGCCCTCCATGTCAGGAAACCCCGTATACGACGCGAAAGAGCTTGATGAGCTGGAACGACTGACGGAAAGCCGTGAGCTCGCAGTCAGGGTTCAGGAGTTCGCGCGCAAGCACGCTGAAAAAGAGACCGACCGCGCCACCTACAAGGCGATGGTGGCGTTTATACACAACCTCAACACGATGCACAGCCGCGCCGGGGCGCAAACTCCGTTTTCGTCTGTAAACTACGGCATGGACACCTCGCCTGAGGGCAGGATGGTGATAAAAAATTTACTTCTCGCGACCGAGGCCGGTCTGGGGCATGGGGAGACGCCTATATTCCCGATACAGATTTTCCGCGTCAAGGAGGGCGTCAATTACAATCCCGTGGATCCGTCGTATGATCTGTTCAGGCTTGCGTGCAGGGTGAGCGCCAAGAGGCTGTTCCCGAACTTCTCCTTCCAGGACGCGCCTTATAACGCCAGATACTACAATGGGACACCGGAGACCGAGATATCCTATATGGGCTGTCGCACAAGGGTCATAGGCAACGTGTACGATCCCTCGCGCGAGATTTCAAACGGCAGGGGGAACCTGAGCTTCACCTCGATAAATCTGCCCCGGGCAGCCATAATGGCCATGGGGGATGAAAGCGCTTTCTTCGCCAGGCTCGACGAGATGATGGAGCTGACGATAGACCAGCTCCACGAGCGCTTTATAGTGCAGAGCCGCAAGAGAGTGCGCAATTTCCCGTTTTTGATGGGCGAGGGAGTCTGGCTGGACAGCGGCAAGCTGGACTGGGAGGACGAGGTAGGCGAGGTGTTGAAGCACGGTACGCTGACAGTGGGCTTTATCGGCCTTGCCGAGGCGCTTACGGCCCTTATCGGGGAACATCACGGGCAGTCGGAGCGTGCACAGAGGCTCGGGCTGAAGATAGTGTCCCATATGCGCTCGCGCCTTGACAGGGAGAGCGTGCGCAGTCAGATGAACTATACTCTCATAGCAACCCCAGCAGAGGGGTTATCCGGGCGCTTTGTCGCGATTGACGCAAAGCGTTACGGGGTTATTACGGGTGTCACCGACAAGGACTATTATACCAACAGCTTCCATGTACCGGTCGGACACAAGCTCTCGGCCTTTGATAAGATACGCATAGAGGCTCCGTACCATGAGCTCACGAACGCCGGGCACATCACATATGTGGAGGTCGACGGCGACCCGAGCCGGAATCTGGATGCCTTTGAGCGCATTGTCAGGGCGATGAAGGAGGCCGGCGTGGGCTACGGCTCGATAAATCATCCGGTGGACCGCGATCCTGTGTGCGGCTTTTCAGGCATTATAGGCGACCAGTGCCCCGGCTGCGGACGCCATGAGAGAGACGGAGTAAAATTTGAGAGGATACGCCGTATAACGGGCTACCTCGTAGGTACGCTGGATCGCTTCAACAACGCGAAGCAGGCGGAGGAGAGAGATCGTGTCAAGCATGGATAACAGGTTCGTCAGAATCGCGGATATGGTGCACGATTCAATTGTGGACGGACCGGGGCTTCGGTACGTGGTATTCGCGCAGGGCTGCGTTCACGCATGCCCAGGCTGCCACAACCCGCGCACCCACGCCCTGGACGGCGGCGTATTAATCAGTGTGGATGAGCTATGGAGGAATATGCGGAGTAATCCTCTTACCATGGGGCTTACGATTTCAGGCGGAGAGCCATTTTTGCAGCCCGGACCGCTGGCTGAACTGGCAAGAAGGGCACACGGGGCAGGGATGGACGTATGGGTATACACCGGCTATTATTACGAGGAACTGCTGGGCATGGACAGATGCGTGCCTCTGCTTGGAAACGCCGATGTACTTGTGGACGGGCCGTTTGTGCCCAGATTGAGGTCATTCGGCCTTGAGTGGCGCGGAAGCTCCAACCAGAGGCTCATAGACGTGCGCAGATCCCTTGAGAGCGGGCGTGTCAGGCTGTATGACTTACGGGAGGATTTATTCGGTGCGCTAGAATCCCGGCTATTGACACGTCCCGGTAACTCTGATATAGTTAATACACAAATTAATTGAGGTGATACGGTGATCAACTAACCATTTCCCATAGATTTCGCGTCCGGCTTTCGGGCGCAGTTTATGCTGGATTTGGGTTTGGTCATCGGTGTAAGGGCTATGCCCTTTACTGTGCATTAAACATCCCTTTCCGGCGACGGAAGGGGATTTTTTGCTTTTTATAGCTGAGGGGAGGTTAAGTCATGAAGAGAGTACGCAGATAAAATGTAAAAAATGAAAAACGAGGTGTTGCTGCTTGCTTCAAATAAAAAACCTCACTGTGAGGCTCACAAAGGACCTCAGGACGATTCTGGAGGACTTCACTTTTTCGTTGAACCCGGGCGATAAGGCCGCGATAATAGGGGAGGAGGGCAACGGAAAGTCCACGCTGATAAAGCTCATATACGACTCAGCCCTGATAGAGGGATACGCCGAGTTTGACGGTGAGATTTACAGGGGAAAGAGCAGACTGGGCTATCTGCCGCAGGAGATGCCGGCAAGCGAGCGCGAACTGACGGTGCGCGGATATCTGGAGCGTTATATTGAGGATGAATACAAAGGGGTTGCCTCAGTGGGGACGCGGTTGGGCCTTTCCGCCTCGGTCTTGGCGTCGGAGCAAATTATAAACACGCTGTCGGGCGGGGAGAAGGTCAAGCTCCAGCTCTGCCGCATACTGGCGGGGGAGCCCGACATATTGCTCCTGGACGAGCCCACGAACGATATCGACATTGAGACGCTTGAGTGGCTCGAGGGGTTTATAAACGGCTGCGGGCTGCCTGTGCTGTATGTGTCGCACGATGAGACGCTCATTGATAACACGGCAAACGTGATAATACACATTGAGCAGGTGCGCAAAAAAACGGTGTGCCGGCACACCGTGGCGAGGATGAAGTACGCAAGGTACGTATCGGAACGGCTTTCTAAGCTGGAACATCAGGAGCAGGTGGCGCGCAAGGAGAAGGAGGAATACGACAGGCAGCGCGACAGATGGCAGCATATATACGATAGGGTAGACCATGAGCAGCGGGTTGTATCCAGGCAAAATCCGCAGGGGGGAAGGCTTCTCAAGAAAAAGATGAAGTCGGTCAAGTCCCAGGAAAAGCAGCTTGAGCGGCAAAAGGAGAATATGACTCAGATACCCGATATCGAGGAGACCATCCTGCCGAAATTTGATGACGCCGTGTCCATCCCGAACGGCAAGACGGTGATTGAGTTTCAGCTTTCTGAGCTGGAAATAGAAGGCAGAGTGCTCAGCAGGGATATTGGCCTGAAAATTTCCGGGCCGGAGCATGTCTGCATTGTGGGAAAAAACGGTGCGGGCAAGACAACGCTGCTGCGCCTTATGGCGGAGCAGCTACTGGGAAGAACCGACATCAGAGCCGCCTACATGCCGCAGAACTACGAGGAGCTGCTTGAAGCGGAGGGAACCCCGGTGGAGTTTTTGGCAAGGAGCGGCTCAAGGGATGAGATTACGCGCGCCCGCACCTTCCTGGGAAGCATGAAGTATACACCGGATGAAATGGGGCGCAGAGTATCGGAGCTTTCGGGCGGACAGAAGGCGAAGCTGCTGTTTTTGAAGATGATACTGGACGGGAGCAACGTGCTGGTGCTGGACGAGCCGACGCGGAACTTCAGCCCGCTGTCCAACCCCGTGATACGCGGCATCCTGAAGGGCTTTGGCGGGGCAATTATAAGCGTGTCACACGACCGGAAATACATCGGCGAGGTGTGCGGCAGGGTGCTGACATTGACGGAGGACGGGCTGAGGGAGTAAATCTTTATACACAGAGGGGCCAGGTCTTAAGACCAGGCCCCTCTGTGCTTCGCTGCGTAGAGGATTTTTCTATCAGGCTATCAGGCTCAATATCGTGCAGAAGCCTCACCATGCGCCAAAATTCGGCGTTTAATGGCTTTCAGTTTAAAGCGTTGAACATCAGCAGGAACGTGGTATCCGCCTGCTCACGCGTGAATTTCCCCTTGGGCTCAAAGCCGCTTGTGGTACCCGACATGACGCCTCTAGCCGCGACAAAGTTGACGGAGGTAAGCGCCCAGATGTCTATCGACGATTTGTCCGGGAAGGAGTTTTCGGCGGCGGTAGTGGGGTAGCCCAGCTCGGCGGCGGTCTTGGCCAGCATAACCGCTGCCTCCTGCCTTGTTATTTCGCCGTTTGGATCAAACAGGCCGGCGCTCTTGCCGGAGACGATCTTGAGCCTGTAGGCCGCTATAACAGCCCTGTCGTACGTGTCACTGAACGGACTCAGGCCAACTATCATATCCTTGGAGGCAAGGTATTCATCTATCGGCATCCCGCTTCTGGCCTCAATGAACGTCACCGCCTGGAGGCAGAACTCCGCGCGGGTGATGTTCTGCTTATAATTTCCGATCAAGCTCGGCGGGACAAGGCCTTTTTCTGAGGCCTTTGTGATATTGTCGCGAGCCCAGGAGCTGGCCTCGTCAAGCTTGAGGTCCACCGGCTCCGGCTCCTCAATGACGACCGGCATCAGTATGTCTGACAATATCTTGTATGGGTAGGTGATGTTGGCGCCTTCCCCGGACTCGTCAACGTTCTGGCCGTAAAAGCCCCATACCCAGAGGCTGCCGTCCGACTTCAGCGCCATAGTGCTGGAGTCCGTACAGAGAAGCTCAACAACATTTCCGGTTATCTTGACGGCGGCGTCCTTTTTGGCGGTCGTCCCATCCCCAAGCTGACCGTTCTCATTGTCTCCCCAGGCCCACAGCGTCCCGTCGTTGAGTATGACAGCGTTGTGGCGGGCGCCGTTGTTTACGGTCTCGCCGTTCTTGGTGACCTCTATGGTGTGATAGCGCTTGTAATATGTGACCCCGTCCTTGGTCTCGGTCTCAAAACCATGCTTAAAAACATCGCCGTTTGCGCGGATGAGCACTCCCTCAAGCGACCCTCCGGCGATGTCCGCAACCCTGTCGGTGAGCCTTTCGGGGTATGCCGTATATGTAGCCTTGGTTCCGAAATAGTTATTTGTCAGGCCCCAGGTCCAGACCTCCCCGTTTTCCTGAAGCAGCATGGACATATACTCGGTCACGACAACTTTTTTAACGTCGTCCGCAATCTTCACGGGTGTGACCCTGTCGGTCCTGCCGCCGTCGCCAACGAGCCCGTAGCCCTTGTCCTTCCCCCAGCCCCAAAGGCTGCCGTCCGTCTTGAGGGCCATTGTTCTGTCCTTTACCGCCGCCACCTGCTCAACCTCATCCATGATTTTTGAAGGATAGAGCAGATTGCTTGTGCCGTTGATCCTGTTGCCCACATCTGCGCCCCAGTTCCAGAGGCTTTTGTCGGACTTTACCGCCAGTGCATGGGTTTCGGTCAGCGTCAGTGAGATCACGTCGTCCGTTATAAAATGAGGCTTGATGATATGCTCGTTGCTGCCGCTGCCAAGCAGCCCGCTGGTGTTGTTGCCCCAGCCGTACAGGTCACCGTTGGTCTTTATGGCGAATGAGGTGCGCCCAATTGCGTACACCGCCGCCACATCGTCCATGATTTTGACCGGGGTCGGCCGGTGGTTGATGCTCCCGTCCCCGAGTTGTCCAAAGTTGTTCGCGCCCCAGGCCCACAGTGAGCTGTCCGATTTTACCGCCAGGAAATGATGTGTGCCGGCCGCGAAGACGTGCCTTGCCGCCTCGGGCTCGTTAGTGTTTGCCGCAAGCGATGCAGCGGGGAGGATGCCCATAACAAGGCAAGCCGCCAGGGCGATGCTCAGAAATCTGCGTTTCATATCCACATCTCCTCGTATATGCTTCAATCCGGTTGACATAACGATTATAATACAAGGGAGCCCCGCCGTCAATCAAAACGGCGGGGCTTTGGGACGAGGTTTACAAAGTTTTGAAAAATACCTCTTCTAGCTCGGTATGCTTACAGTGAATGTGAAGGAATAGCTGGGAAATAGGACGGGGAATTTGACTCCGCTCACCACGATGTTCGTCGAAACCTCATCATACGCTACGGGAACCTCAAGAATATCAGCGGCGGCAATACGACCGCTGTACTTCCCGCCGTTGACGGAGACGGCGTTGACAAAACCTGTCTTGCTGGAGATATCCGCGTTGAATTTAATATTGAGCTTGCCGTCTGAGCCAGCCATGGCGGTAGCCGTCCAAATATTGGTGTTGTACGGCACGATCTCAATGGGGCTGGCGGCGGCTTTTCTGCCGTTCACCTTAAGCACAATCTCATAGGCCCCAGCGTCCGGAGCCTTATTCAGATAAAAGCGATTCGCGCCTTCAACGGCCGCTCCAAGCTCAAGGACAGTCTCTCCGTCAAGAGAGGCAAGCTCAACAGACAACTCAGCGCCCTCAAGGTTATCGCCAGCGATATCCACGGGCAGCCAGGCGGCAAGAGTTGAAACGATGGAGGCGGGTCTTGTGACAAAGGAGGTGATGGTGAACTGATCTTCCTCAACGACCTCGTAGATACCGATGTTGTCGAAGTAAGCGTTGCCGGCGTTGGTGCCTCCTGCTTTGATCTGGATTTGAGTGATCACCCCGTCGGTCAGTTCCGGATCATAGTCGAATGTCATAACGTCAACCTCGCCGGCGTAGGCACCGGACAGGACTGTGATTGTAACAATAATCTCTTCCTCTACCTTGTCGATGACGGCTGTCAGGTTGTACCAGCAGTCCGGGCTGTTGAACGCGGGGCCTTCGGCCTGTCGGACCGGCTCGGCGAAGGAGGCCGCGTTGGTGCCGGATCTGTTGTAGAGCGCGTAGGCGCTCACATTGGTGCCAATATTCTTGACAAAGCCGACTATCGGAAGGCCGTTGCCGTCCAGGAATCTGATGTCGTAGAGGTGGTTGGCGTTGCCGTTGAGGGCTCTGCCGAGGGCAAAGTCGGCTGTGACGAGCACCACGTCCCCATCCACCGGGGTATCGAGGGTCTTGTAGACATTGGAAATCGTAGACCCGCCGTTGGTGTAAACGTCAATTTTACGGGTATTGTTGCCGTGAACCGGGACGTCTCCCGCCATCAGCGCGTGTGCGCCGGTGGTGGTGTTGGTAAAGCCCCAGGGATGGTAGAATGTCGAGTAATCGAAGTCGTTATAGAGGACGGCCTTGAAGCCGTCGACGACCGGCGCTCTGAGAGTGCTGTCGTCCAAAACCGCTTGCAGGCCGGCGCGGGCAGCGTTGACTTCAGCTTGGGTGGCAATGCCTTGATTAGCCATGGCTAAGACGGCTTTTGCCTCGTTCAACGCCGCGCTGAACTCAGACCAGCCGGAATTGCTGTAGTTTTCCTCCGAGCGCTTTTCAGCCTCGAGGAGCAGTTCGGCCAGGAAACCCGTGTTGAGGGCCGTAGTCCCAATGCTCGTGGCGCTGTAGAACAGCAGTTCCTTGAAGTCGTTTCCAACAGCATTTGAGTCGATCGCAGCGATGAAGGCTGCAAGCTTGACGCTGTCGAAGCTGCCGGCGCTGTCCAGTATGGCGTTGAGGGCGGTGCGCGCGTCTTCGGTGATGTCGCCCGCGCCCACCCCGTTGTTGATGAGTTGCTTGAGGGAGTCTATGTTGCCCGGCTCGTCGGTAGTCAGGTATATAACGTCGTAAATGAAGGTGCCGCCGTTGAACAGGGGCTGGGTGGTGGCTTCAACCGAAACGTTTTCCAGGGTGATTTTGTTTTTGCCTTCTACCAGGAGAGACGCGTCAAAGGTTACCTCACGGCTGAAGTAGCGCCCGCCGCGGCTGAACTGACGGTAGAACGCCTGATCCTGGATTCCGGAAAAATACAGAGTCTCGACCAGGGTGCCGTTGACGTAGACGTTGTAGATAGGCTGGTTGGTTGCGCCGGCAAGTCCTAAATGGAGAGTCGCCTCGTTGCCGTAAGTCTTGGTGGACTCGAACTCAATTTCCCAAACGCCGGTTGGGATGCCCGCGGCGTTCCAGCTGGCATTTTCATAGGAACTCTTGAATATCTGCGCGTAGTACCAGTCGCTTGTCTTGTTGGTGTTTACATCAAACTTCAGGTTTGCGGGCGCGTTGACCTGGTAGTAGACAGACCTGTCAATTTTGCCGGTAGCTGGATCAAACGTGCCGCCGAATTCTCCGGCCCGGCGGTCGGAGAAGCCGATCTGGAACAGGTAATTATGCGGCGAGGTTAACCATGTGTGTGTCCCTGTGTTTACAAGCCCGCTGCCGATGGTTATTGCTTCTGACTTGTACTGGCCTGTGAGGCTGCCGCTCTGCGGGATGATGAAGATGGAGTATTCGCCCGGGCGGACGTTGGTTAGGGTAAAATTACCGTTTTTGTCCGCGAAGGTATGGAAGTAGTAGTTGTTGACGATGCGGAGCAGATCGTCTACGCCGGGCTCGGACAGGACTACCATGGCGCCATCCAGGCTCTGCCCGCCGGACGCCTCGATCTTGCCGGTTACGATGGCGCGCTCGTCGGCCTTGGGATAGATGTTGCTGAAGTCAGGCCGGCCGTTGGTTTCATTGTTGTAACCGACCACGAAATCATAGGGCCAGGCTGCTTTTTCTTTTTCTGCCTGACTCAGCATATCGGTGACTACTTTTTCGTCGGAGGCTCCTGTTTCGCTGCTGAAGTACATGAGCCACGGGCCGTAGATTTTGGACCAGCCGGCGGGCGGGTTGAGCTTCTGGCCGCCGCTGTGTGCTCCGGTCATGTAGTTTTCGATGATGGTGGGCTCGACAAGCATCTCCTGCTTGTAGGGGCCGCCGGAGTAGTACTCGGAGCTGCCGTAGATCAGGAACGCGGAGCGTCCGTTGCCATAGAGCCCGAACGCCGGTGTTTCGGAGAGATAGCCGGGCAGGTCGTACTTGGTGTAATAGTCGCGGGGACCGGCCTCGCGCCAGTTTTCGGTGTTGAAGCCGGAACGGATGCTGCCCAGACCTCCAGCCCAATTGGGAAGGGTGCCCCCCGAGGCGGAAATATGAGCGCGGTTCAGCTCGCCGTTGTACATATTCACCATTCCAGTGGTGGCTGAGGAGGGCAAATTGTATATGGTGCGCAGCTCGGCGACGCCGCCCTTCTGCACAGGTGCGTCAAGGATGACATACTCGTAGTATCCGCTTATACCGGGCAGGAAGACATGGTGGCGCTGCGACCTGATCCTGTTGTTGCCGCCCTGGCCAAAAGCGTCGAAGTCATAGGGATAATCGGCTACGATATGTATCTTGTCAGGGGTCTCTTCAAGGATCGTTATCGTGGGGTTGGAATATTGGGTGAGGTGCGCGTCGTGATAGGAACCGCTGATGAGGGTCTGCGTGTCGTCGCCGACCCTGACTGCGCTGACGTTGCCGGTTGTGGCGTTAAATGTAACGTTTACAAGCCCGTTGCTGATGATCCAGTTGTTGCCGTCCACTGTGCGGGTCACGGGGGCGAGGTCCTCACTGTCCCAGTTTATCCACTGGCTCTGACCCTGGCTGTGCTGGAGAATTCTCTGATTGCGGTGATCGATATCGATGGTGAAGGATTCGTCGGGGAAGAATTCGGGGAAGGTAACGCCCTCGAAGACGATATGGAGCGGGGCGTCAACCGGAAGATTGTTTTTTTCGTCGGCACCCGGGATGGGGCCGTCCGGAACCAGTGTGAAGCAGCATTTGTACGGGCCTTCCTGATCGCGGACAATGGCTTTGGCGCTCACCCCGTTGATCGTGACCTTATAGTCGTCGGTATGCCCGACGCGGGTCCAGTTGCGCTGGTTGACATCCCAGGAGTGCTCGTGGTTGGAGAACTCAATGGTATAACAACCCTGTCCCACAACAACGCCGCCAATTGAGCTCGTATTGATCGTTGTGGGGCCGCTGGTGGCGTTTCCGTTGTAGCGCTGGCCGACCCTGGCCTCAAACCATTCGGGGTTGTAGGGCACGACTTCTAAATCCAGGCCGAGTTTGACGCTGTCTCCTTCAAAGTAGGCTTCTATCCGGTAGGTTTTGGCCTTGTCGATGATTAGCTCGTCAAAGTGGGCGTAACCGTTGGCAGCGCCGGGGGCCCAGATAAGTTCCTTGGTCTGGGTCTTTTCGCCGTTGACGAACAGGTCGGCAAACACCTTCTTGCCGGCGGCGTTGATAGCCTTTACGATGACCGGGACGGATTTGGCCTTGCCGTCCATGGCCTGTCTGTCCACGAGATAAGTGTCGCTCTTCAAGCCCACGACCTCGTCCGGGGCGCCCAAAGGACGGGTGGTAGCCCAGGTGCCCGTGGGCTTATACGCGGGGCTGGCAGACAATTGCTCGAGTGTCCAACTGGAAAACCCGCCGGTGCCTCCGGTTGGCAGGGGCCCCACCTGAATTGGCAGAGTGCCGGGCGACGTAGTGTTTCTGGTATATCCGCCCACTGTGGTTGAAGAAGGATCCGGTGTCTTGCCGCGGAAGTAATAGTCAAGGAAGTCGATCAGATTCTGAAGGTATTGCTGGGTCGCGTTCATGGCCTGAATGCTTGAGTGTCCCGTCGGCTGTATTAAGAGAGCGATGTTATTCGGCACTCCCAGCCACTCGTAGACGGCTTTGGCTTCGGTATGAGACACGAATACGCCTTCGGGGTTGCCCCAGTAGTTCCCGATACAGGTGGTGTTGAAAATGCCTCTGGGGGCGAAGGCCGCTACCAGTTCATTCTTGTCGTAGGGCAGATATTTGCAGTCGGAATAGTCCTTGCTGAACTCCAGATGTCTCTTGTTGGACCATTGCGGGAAGCGCTGCTGAAGATCGCGGATCATTTCGGCGGTGTCCCCGCCGCCCCAGGGGTAGGCCACGCGGTCGAAGGCGACACGGTATACGCCGGAGCCGCCGGAGCCGGAGTCCTCGGGAATGGTAACACCGAAGCGCTCATCAAACAGTCCGGCCGCAAAAGCCGCTTTGCCCCAGCGTGACATTCCTATTACACCCGCCTTGGAGGGGTTGATTAGATTCTTGATCTTGCGCTCGACCATAATCGGGTTATCATCTTCGTCAAGCTCTCCGGTAGCGACCATGAACCCCGCGTCTCCCGCGACAAGATATTCAAGGGCATCCAGAAGTACAGAAGCCTGCCATGCCCAGCCAATATATGAACCTACGTCATAGTCGTCGATCGGGTACAGTCGGTAGAATGCGCCTGTGTATGCTAGACTGTCGGTAAACGTACCTGAAATGAAACCGGTGGCATACCCCGCGTTCTGCATTGTCGACGCGTTGGCGGGGGCCATGTTCGTGCCGATTATTACTGGGTGCGGTCCTGGGATGTTGGCGGCGACGGTATCGCTGGGAAGTACTACTCTGCCGGAAGTAATTGTCTCGGTGACGCCGTTCTCCTCGTTGGTAACCTTAACAGACAGGGCGAGCGTGCGGGAAGATGCGGTATACCCGGTGATTTCAGCCGTGACAACACGCTGCTTGCCGGTCGGCAGGGTGCCGTACTCGTAGTACGCTGCCAGGGATTTGAGTTCCGGCACGCGGTTCTCATACCAGTCGGCCTGGTCGGTAACCATACGGCCGGTTTGGCCCGCGATTCCGCCGTCACCATAGAACTGGAAGGGATTGGGCAGAAATTCGTCAAAAACCGGCAGGTCCTTCGGCTCCGGGAACTGCGCGGCGGATGGAGCGGGAGGATCATCCTCATTCGCCGCCGTCGACAGCGGTATGTACGACAACAAAAACGACAGAGACAACACCAATGCGAGGACACGTTTTAACTGTTTTGACTTCATTGCTTACCTCTCCTTTTCTCTTTTTTATTACCATGATATAACGCCGACGAGTTGACCCCCCTTTCTGAAATCATAGAGTATATCAGGGTATACATAAAAGTAATAAATTAATATTGCAGAGTAAATGCGAATAAATTATATCAATATTTGACAATAAGTCAATGGATGAGACGCAAAAATATGTTTATTATGCGTAACTGCATGTTCATTCGAGGCATTTGTTATTTGATGACATTTTCTTAAATTCCAGCGGGCTGAAAATTGCGTCGCGCTTTCCCGGCCCTTGATTTTTCTACCCCTGCGTGATATTATTTATCGATATCAGAAAAAAACTGTGATTGTGACTTTATGGAGAGGAAAAGGACTATGGATTACAATTCCACCCTCAAGCTGCCGTCCACCGGTTTTCCGATGCGTGCCGGGCTTCCCAAACGCGAGCCAGAGATGCTGGAGAGCTGGAAGCAGGGCAGACTCTACGACAAACTTATGGAGAAAAACGCGGGCAAGCCGTTTTTTATCCTGCACGACGGCCCGCCGTTTTCCAATGGCGATATACACATGGGGCATTCGCTGAACAAGATACTCAAGGATTTTGTGCTCCGCTACAAAAATATGGCGGGCTATTGCGCACCCTACGTGCCGGGGTGGGACAATCACGGAATGCCGATAGAGAGCGCAATCATAAAGAAACAGAAGCTGAACCGGGACAAGATGAGCGTCCCCGAGTTCCGCAACGCCTGCCGTGACTTCGCACAGAATTTTGTTGATCGCCAGAGCGCGCAGTTCCAGCGCCTGGGTATCCTGGGAAACTGGGATAAGCCGTATCTGACTATGGATCCCGCGTTTGAGGCGGAGGAAATCGAGATTTTCGGCGAAATGTATCAGAAAGGCTATATCTACAAGGGCCTGAAGCCGGTCTACTGGTGCGCACATGACCGGACGGCTCTTGCAGAGGCTGAGATAGAGTACCAAAACGACCCCTGTGACTCCATCTATGTCCGTTTTCCCGTCAGGGACGACAAAGGGAAGCTCGGACGTTTCGGCGACGTTTCCAAAATGTCGTTTGTCATCTGGACCACCACCACATGGTCGCTGCCGGGCAACCTCGCCATCACGCTGCACCCGGCGTTTGACTATGACTTGGTCGAGGCGGACGGGCTTATCCATATTGTGGCGGACAGCCTGAAGGAGAGCGTGGCCAGGGCCGCCGCCTGGGAGAGCTTCAAGGTGCTCGGAACCCTTAAGGGCAAAGAGTTCGAGTATATGACCGCACGCCACCCGTTCCTGGACAGGGACAGCCTTATAATTAACGGCGAGCACGTCACCGCCGACTCTGGCTCTGGCTGCGTCCACACCGCGCCCGGCCACGGAGCGGACGATTACTTCATTGGCCAGAAGTACAAGCTTCCGATCGTCGTGCCTGTGGACGACCGCGGCCGCATGACGATTGAGGCGGGCGAGAAATACGCGGGTATGACGGTTGGCGAGGCGAGCGAGGCAATTGAGGCGGACATGAAGCTGTCCGGGATGCTGCTTTGCTCGGAAAAGATTGAGCACACCTACCCCCACTGCTGGCGCTGCAAGCACCCAATTGTTTACCGAGCGACAGAGCAGTGGTTCGCGTCTGTGGACGCGATAAAGGAACTGGCCTGCGCCGAGGCGGACAAGGTAGCTTGGCATCCGGACTGGGGCCATGACCGCATGCTCGCCATGATCCGCGAGCGCACGGACTGGTGCATCTCGCGCCAGCGCAACTGGGGGCTTCCGATACCGGTGTTCTACTGCAAGAGCTGCGACAAGCCGGTCATTACTCCGGAGACCGTCAAGGCGGTTGCCGATATCTTCCGCGCCGAGGGCTCGAACGCGTGGTTTGAGAGGGATGCGGAGAGCCTGCTGCCCTCCGGCTTTGTTTGCCCGCACTGCGGTCACGAGGGCTTCTATAAGGAGACCAGTACGCTGGACGGCTGGTTCGACTCCGGTTCTTCCCACGCCGCCGTGCTGCGCACCCGCCCGGATCAGCGCTGGCCCGCAGACCTGTATCTGGAGGGCGGCGACCAGTACCGGGGCTGGTTCCAGAGCTCGATGCTGACCGCCGTGGCGACCAAGGATATGTCCTCGCCCTACCGCGGGGTGGTCACGAACGGGTGGGTGGTGGACGAGGAAAAACGCAAGATGAGCAAGTCCGAGGGCAATGGCATGGACCCGATCGAGATATGCGACCAGTACGGAGCGGACATCCTGCGCCTGTGGGTATCCTCGACCGACTACCGCACCGATGTGCGCGTCAGCAGGGAGATATTCAAGCAGCAGTCCGAGGTGTACCTCAAAATACGCAACACCTGCCGTTTCCTGCTGGGGAACCTGGCGGATTTCGATCCCAACGCGCCGGAGGCCGAACTGACTGAGCTTGACCGCTGGGCGCTGTGGCGGCTTGACGACCTGATAAGGCGCTGCCGCGAGGCTTACGACGCCTATGAGTACCATATCGTATTCCACGCAGTCCACAACTTCTGCGTGATCGACCTGAGCAACATCTACCTCGACATCATCAAGGACCGTCTGTACTGCGACAGGGCGGACAGCCGCGAGCGCCGAGGCGCGCAGACCGCGATGTACAGAATACTCAGCGCGCTTGTGCGCCTGATAGCGCCGATTTTGGCCTACACCTCCGAAGAAATTTGGGCGTGCATGGTACGCGAAAAGGGCGCCGATCCTGGAAGCGTGCTGTTTAATCCGATGCCGGAGACGTCCGGGGCGGCTTTTGCCGAGGCGGACAAATGGGCGCGGCTGATAAGCCTGCGCCAGGATGTCAACAAGGCTCTTGAGGACGCCCGGGCCGCCAAGGTCATTGGCAAGTCGCTGGAGGCACTTGTGGAGATCGCCGCCGAGGGCGACAGCCACAGGCTTTACAGGGAAAACCTCGCCATGCTCCCCTCTCTTCTGATCGTCTCCAGGGTAGAGCTGCGTGAGGGGCCGGAGGCGCTGACGGTGTCCTTCGCTCCCGGCGAAAAGTGCGAGCGCTGCTGGGGATACTTTGAGAACCTCGGGACAAACCCCGAGCACCCGACGCTCTGCCCGCGCTGCACCGGCGTTATTACCGGATGAAGAAGAAAATCTTAGGGCTGCTTGCCATACTTTGTATGCTGGGGCTTGACCGCGCGGTCAAGCTCTGGGCGGAGAGCTCACTCAAGCCGGTGGGGATAATGCCGCTTATTCCGGGGTTTATACAGTTTTTCTACACCGAGAACACCGGCGCCGCCTTCGGCCTGTTTTCCGGAGCGAGAATTTTTTTGATTGTTCTCCCAGCGGCGGCCGTGGTGTTTATGGTGTGGCTCCTGCTGGCTGATAAGCTGCCGGGAAGTCTGGGACACTGGAGCCTGGTTTTTATCATTGGCGGAGCGCTGGGGAACTTTTTTGACCGCGTGTTCCAGGGTTATGTTGTGGACATGTTTGAGTTTATGTTTGTGAGGTTCGCGATTTTTAACGTGGCGGATATCTTTGTCACCTGCGGCGGGGTCATGCTGGTTGTTTACCTTCTCTTTTTCTCCGAAAAGGTAAAAAAGGGCGAGAAACCCCAATGAGGGAATGGAGACTTACGATTACAGCTCCCTTGTCGGGCCACCGCGTGGATTACGCACTGGCTCAGGCTGGGGAGCTCTCGCGCAACTCCATGCAGCGCCTGATTGTCGGGAACAGGGTTTTTCTGGACGGCAGACAGGCGCGGAAGAACGACAGGGTCTCCGAGGGGCAGACGGCGCTGGTGCTGCTGGACGAGCCGGTAGAATCCAGGGCCATGCCGGAGGATATCCCGCTGGATATTGTATATGAGGATACTGACCTTGTCGTGATAAACAAGCCCAGGGGGCTGGTGGTTCACCCGTCGCCCGGGCATGAATCGGGCACCTTGGTCAACGCCCTTCTGAACCACTGCGCCGGTAGCCTCTCCGGCATTGGGGGCGTGACGCGTCCCGGAATTGTTCACAGGCTGGACAAGGATACGTCCGGCCTGATTGTTTGCGCGAAAAACGACTTTGCACATACGGCGCTGTCCGCAGCGCTCAAGGTGCGCAGCGTTTCCCGCTGTTATGAATGCGTTGTACGCGGGGGTCCGAAAGAAGATGTTTTCACCGTTTCGGCGCCGCTGGGAAGGCATCCGCTAAACCGAAAGAAGCAGGCTGTCATCGCGGATGGACGTGAGGCTGTGACGCACGTGCAGGTGCTTGCACGATATCCCGGCTACAGCCATCTGCGCTGCAAACTGGAAACCGGCCGTACTCATCAAATACGTGTGCATATGGCGCATATCGGCCATCCTGTAGCCGGAGACCCGCTCTACGGCAGCGGCAAGGATATGCTGAGGCTTGACGGCCAGTGTCTGCACGCCCGGGAGCTGAGCTTTACCCATCCGAGAACGGGTGAGGATCTGAGTTTCGAAACCGAGCTTCCGGAGTACTTCGCTGACACGCTTGATATTCTAAGAAACAGATAGCCCTTGTGCGCAAAACATCGAACAGCTCTAAACGCCCCGTCCGAACAAAGACGGGGCGTTATGCTTTCGGGGTATTGCAGAGCCGCGCATTATACTAATACCTGTTTAAAACCTGACGGTATTAATTTGCAAAGCTTGCTACGGCAAGCCTTTGTAAATTTTTAAACGTAAGGTTTTAACATGGGATTAGTATTATGAGGATGTCTTGGGACTTGTGCTCGCTGATGGAGACATTGAGGGGCTCATGCTTACGCTCGGGGAGAGTGAGGGGACAGCGCTTGAGGAAGGACTCGCGCTGGCGCTTGGGCTTGTTTTGGCGCTCGGGGACGGGGTAGCGGTCGTGGTGGGGCTTGTGGTTACCTTGGGCGTGGCGGATGAGGATGCGTAGGGGCTGGGAGATACTCCACAGGACGCCATTACAAGGACTAGCATAGCCAGAGCGAGAAAGAGAGCAAGCTTACGTTTCATCTTAAACCTCCTGCAAGTTTGGTTTTTGATACGAAAGGTATTATGTCCGCGAAAAAACAAATAATTCATACCCGCTTTTTATTGTCGCATTATACAGTAAATTGTGTAATTAAAACATAATTATAATTGTTATAATTATTTGATTTGGCCTATTGCAAAAGGACGAGTTTTGATATATTATTAATGACGGTCGGTTAAACCCGACTGTAAAACTGATTGAGAGGAGATTCAATTATGCCGGAACTTAAGGGTACAAGGACGGAGCAAAACCTGCGAGACGCGTTTGCCGGCGAGTCTCAGGCCCGCAATAAATATACCTACTTTTCATCGCAGGCAAAAAAAGAGGGCTTTGAGCAAATCGCGGCGATTTTCCAGGAGACGGCAGACAACGAGAAAGAGCACGCCAAGATTTGGTTCAAGCTCCTCAGCGGCGGGAACATTCCTGATACCACCCAGAACCTGAAGGACGCAGCCGCCGGTGAGCATTACGAATGGACGACGATGTACGCCGATTTTGCCAAGGTGGCCCGTGAGGAGGGCTTTAACGATATCGCTTTCCTGTTTGAAAAGGTTGGCGAAATCGAAAAGCGCCATGATGAACGTTATCAGGCGCTTACAAAAAACCTTGAAATTGACGAGGTTTTCAAAAAAGGTGAGGCTGTGGCGTGGATTTGCAGGAACTGCGGGCATGTCCACTATGGCCCGGCGGCTCTTGAGAAATGCCCGGTGTGCAGCCATCCCAGGGCTTATTTTGAACTGCTTTCGGAGAATTATTGATTTATTACCAAAAAATCAGGCCTGGAAGAAGGCGACGCCTTCTTCCAGGCCTGTGATTTTGTTCTGGAAACAACTCGCTCTAAAGACTGCTTTTCTTTCCCACAGCTTCATATATATAGTCGCACAGGCGCTCGGTCGGATTAGGGCAGGCGTAAGTTTCTATAGCCCGCTTCATCTGTTCTAGCCTGTCCTGGTCGGACAGCAGTGTGCATACAAGCTCATGCACCGGCATGGACTTGGTGGCGTACAACGCCAGCCCGTAGTTTACAAGGCAGGTCATGTTGTCCTGCTCGTGACCCGGAATAGGCGAGGTAAGCACGAGCGGCTTTCTTTTTGCCAGAGCCTCTGATACGGACAGACCTCCCGGCTTTGTCACTATAACATCCGCAGCGTCCATGCACTCATGGACATAGTCTATAAACCCGAGCGCCAGCACCTTGGACGGATAGCTTCTGCCCGCAAGCTCCTCACGCGCTTTTTCATTGCGTCCGCAAACGCATATTATTTGAAGGCGGAGCCCGGAGGACGCCAGCCTATCTACTGACTCCGCCATGTTGCCGTAGCCCATGGAGCCGGACATTATCAAAACTGTCGGGATATCCGGATCAAGCCCGAGCTTTTCTCTGGCTTTATTGGTTGGGGAGGAGAGGCAGTACTTGCTCTGTATGGGTATCCCAAACGGCAGAACACGCTCTGAGGGTATTCCAAGCTGCCGCGCGCGGAACAGCAGCTGCCTGCCGCATATGACAAGTCCGCTCATATGCCGTATTGTTTCCCAGAAGGGGAGCAGGGTGTAGTCGGTATTCACCCCGATATGGACAGATTTCAGCACCCGCTGCTCCTTCAGCTCGTCAATTATCTGGGCGGCGCACGGATGGGTGGAAATCACGACATCCGGCTGAGAGTGGTTAAAATGCCGAAGCAGCTTATCGGAGAGAAAATCGCTGTTCATAAAGGATATAACAGCCTTGCGCAGCAGAGTGTCGGACTCGAAGGCGTGATACAGAAGGCCATATTGCCAGTTGTGCTTTGTGCTCATCAGGTATCCTTTATCGACGGCCTTGTACAGATAGGTACTTATATACTTAAATACATCGAGTGTCTCAACCTCGGCGCCTCTCTCCCTCATAGCGCTCTCAATTGCGGCCGCCGCCGCGTGATGGCCATGGCCGGCTGTGATGGAAGCAAGCAATACCTTCATATAACACGTCCCTCTGTCTTTGAATAAAAATTTTATTTTCCGGGTATTGTCCTATTATAAAAGTTCAGAGACGTTTTTTCAAGCATATAGTCGACAGGCTTTGCATTCGATACAGTATATGATGCAATACGAAATAATAAGCTGCTCTAGTGCGAAATATGACTCCCAAAAAAAATGGGTATTTCTATTTCTCCAAAAGCGGAATATAATATTACACTGCGGCGGAGCGAAATATGGCAACAGAAACATGGGATAAGAATAAATGGGGCCAGTATAAGCGCCGGACAAATACATGGAGGTTTTCCCATGCATGAAATAAAAGACTTTCTTATCCCCGGTTCCAGGGTGCTTATTGTAGGAGCCGGCGGCGTCTCTATGTCCGCCCTCGCGGAGGTGCTGCATTCTCGCGGCGCCGAGGTTTCAGGTACCGACAGGAGCGAGAACGCAGCGACCCGGAAATTGGAGAACAAAGGAATAGATGTCTATATAGGGGAGTCGCCGGAGGGCATTGGAGATCCGGACTGCGTTATCAGGACCGCAGCCGCCAAGGACGACAATCCCCTCATAATCGCGGCCAGGCAGCGGGGTATACCGGTGTTTGAGCGGGCGGACGCATGGGGAAGTCTGATGCTTGACTACAGGCACGCGGTATGCATAGCCGGAACCCATGGGAAAACCAGTACCACCTCAATGCTGACGCATATAGCCATGGCAGCGGGCAGGGATCCGACAGTCATGCTCGGCGGCACGCTTCCGCTGATTTCGGGCGGCCACCGGGTGGGGAGCGGAGACCTGATAATAATGGAATCCTGCGAGTATTGCAATTCCTTTTTGAAATTTACTCCTACCATTGCCCTGATACTGAACGTAGAGGCGGACCACCTCGACTTTTTCAGCGGGCTTGACGATGTCGTCGAGTCCTTTTGCCGGTTTGCAGAAAAAACCACTCAGGACGGCAGTATAATAGTCAACGGAGACGATCCCGGAGCCGTTAGGGTGGGAGAATCCATTGACCGCAAGGTGATAAGCTACGGCTCGGGCGGGGCTTTCCACGCGGAGGATATCCGCAAGGAGTGCGGTCGTACTCATTTTAACATCATGCATGGGACTGCGCTGTACACCTCCGTGACACTGCATGTCCCCGGAGATCACAATATCAGCAACGCGCTGGCGGCGGCAAGCGCGGCGGTTATGCTGGGCATTGACGGAGCGGCGGTCAGGGAGGGGCTAATGACCTTCAGGGGCGCGGGGCGCAGGATGGAATATAAGGGGGAGACGGGCGGGATAGCGGTTTATGACGACTACGCCCATCATCCCACCGAGATAGAGGCCTCTCTCAAAGCGACGCGGGAGATGGGTTTTAAACGGACGCTGTGCGTGTTTCAACCTCACACCTATACCCGAACATACAGCCTGATGGACGATTTTGCCGCGGCTCTTTCCCACGCGGACAAGGTGTTTCTGGCGGACATATACGCGGCAAGGGAAAACAATACCCTCAGTGTCTCATCGGCAGATATTGCCAAAAAAATTACGGGAGCTGAGTATGAGCCGGATTTCGTCAGGCTCGCCAAAATGGTCAGGGATTTTTCCGAGCCCGGGGATATGATACTGACCATGGGCGCGGGGAATATCGACGCGGTGGCGGAGTTGCTTGTCGCTCCCGCTCTTGCGGAGGTTCCTAAGGCCGTGGGGGTTTAGGCATATACGCCACGGGGCGCGGGGACGCTCTGATAATTTGGAAAAAAACCTTGCATTACCAGTGTGATTATGCTATACTTCATCTTGTTCTGGCTGCGTGCCTTGACAAAGGGGTATAGCTCAGCTGGTAGAGCAGCGGTCTCCAAAACCGCGTGCCGAGGGTTCGATCCCTTCTGCCCCTGCCATAACAGATAAGTCCTGAAAGCCTTGATAGACAAAGGTTTCAGGACTTTTTCTATGTCTGAAAATCACCTTTTCTTTGACCCGAAACAATCCTTCACACTGATGCGAAATGGGAAAGATTGTAAATTAATTCAAGTAATTAAGTGTAAAATGAGATGGGTTTCCGACATATGCCGCACTAATAGCATTCCCCAAATTCCCGAGGGCATGTGGATGGAGCTTAAGATATACTTCAAGGTTGAGTTATCTGCGTTCCTCCTATGTTGACAAAGCAAATAACTTTGATTCACGCTGTTAGACAGCAGAACTCAGGCGAACCATTGACCTGCGGTACAGCCCGTTTATATCCATGCGATGGAGAACAGGATATAATCCGCAATAACCCATACTCACAGGTTGCGTACCTTATTGCAGCACTCAACTTGACTGAAAATGCAATATGTGATATTCTGCAAATCATAACAATTGATGAAAAGCCTATGTTTTGAGGAGATTCCAACCTATGAGCCTCATTGAGCTTATCCTGATTGCCATCGGGCTTTCAATGGACGCCTTCGCTGTCGCTGTCTGTTCCGGGCTTTCAATGGAAAAAGCGGGTTTAAAAAAAGCTGTGATTGTGGGGCTGTACTTCGGTGTGTTTCAAGCACTCATGCCACTTATCGGCTACGCGCTTGGCTACAGGTTCACCTATCTTATAGAGAGCTTCGACCACTGGATAGCTTTCGCGCTGCTCACTCTCATTGGCGCGAAAATGATTCGGGAGAGTCTCTCCGGGCAGGATTGCGAAAAGCCTGCGGAAGCGTCGCTGAGGCCCTCAAAAATGCTGCCTCTGGCGCTTGCGACAAGCATAGACGCCCTTGCGGTAGGGGTTTTATTCGCTTTTCAAAGCGTCGACATCGCGCCTGCCGCCGCCCTGATCGGAATAATAACCATGCTGCTTTCAATGGCGGGGGTAAAAATCGGGAACATTTTCGGACTTAAGTTTAAAGCCCGGGCTGAGATGGCCGGAGGTATCATTTTAATTCTCATCGGACTCAAAATACTGCTTGAACATCTTGAAATTATAAACTTTTAGAGCGATCCCCCCGCCGGTAGCGGGGGGATTTCATATCGACCTCAGTGGTGTTCGGAAGCGTCCGAGTCCGCCTTGTTTCTGTGTACAGTTCCGTGAGGATGCTGAGGCGGCGCATATATAGAGTATAGCTTGATGGGTCTTCCGCCTGTGTTTATCAGATTGTGCCATGTTCCTGCGGGTACAAAGATTGCGTAGCCCGGTCCGGCGTTTACCTGATAATTCAATCTGTTTTTATCCATGCCCATTTTTACGAGCCCATACCCCTCTTCAACAGATAGAAACTGATCAAGATTCGGGTGGGACTCAAGGCCGACCTCTCCTCCCGCCGGAATGCTCATCAACGTAGTCTGAAGGTGAGTGCCGGTCCATAGGGCCGTTCTGAAGTTTTCGTTTTCACATACCGCCCGTGCAATATCGGCAACAAACGGCTCAGGTCCGTAATCGGACTCGCGGTAAACGGCTGCATTGTGGCCGTTTGGCTTTTTCCTTCTCATACCTCACGCTCCTTAATAGATGTTGCGATATATTGCATTATATGTGGAGTGAGCTGCGGATGACATAGCTTTTTTGTCGCTTTTGATACTAATCCCATGTTAAAACCGTCAGGTTTTAAACAGCTATTTGTATGATACCAGACAGCGCTCGCACAAGTCCCTCATATTACGGCACAGATCGGAGCGCGGACTTGCATTCGGGCGCTCAGATATGTATAATATTATTCCGTCACATCGGACCGGCGGAATATTTCCCGCTTTTATAAATGCGGAATAATCTCAGCATATTTTTATTTATAGTTTTCGGAGGCAATATGGGTATAATCACGCGTGCGATAACCGACACAGGGGTCGTACGGGCTTTGACGATCGACGGAACCGACATTGTCAGCCGGGCGCGGGAGATACATCTCTCAACCCCGGTCGCCACGGCAGCGCTTGGCCGGACTCTGATGGCAGCCTCGCTGATGGGCAGTATGCTTAAGAGCGAAAATGAAACACTCACACTCAGGATCGCCGGGGACGGCCCGATAGGCAAGCTCATAGCCTGCTCTGACTGCTCGGGGAACGTCCGGGGGATGGCCGCCAATCCCGGAGTCGGGCTTCCGCTGCGCGACGACGGCAAGCTCGATGTGGGCTGCGCGGTGGGCAGAAATGGCTATCTCGCCGTCACGAAGGATTTCGGGACAAAAGAGCCATACATCAGCCAGGTACCGCTGGTCTCCGGTGAAATTGCCGAGGATGTGACAAGCTACTTCGCCGTCAGCGAGCAGACGGGCACGGCCTGCGCCCTCGGGGTGCTGGTGGGCGGGAACGGCGAGGTGAGGGCGGCCGGCGGATACATGATACAGCTCCTGCCCAACGTTTACGCCGACGAGATCGCAAGGCTTGAGGAGAACATGAGAAATGCCCCGCCGATCACAAGCATGATGGCGCGTGACCTGTCCCCAATAGATATACTGCGTGCCGTCACGGACGGGTTTAATTTTGAAATTCTGGACTCCTACGAGGTGCATTATGCCTGCGGATGTTCCGTTCTGAGAGTGGAGAAGGCACTGATATCACTTGGAATGGAGGAACTCTCCGGGCTTCAGGCGGAGCTCAGGGAAAAGGGTGAGGAATATATGGAGGTGGGCTGCGAGTTCTGCGACAAAAAATACAAGGCGCGGTTTATAAACGGGAATATAACCGTCACATAGAGGATATGTCCGATTATCATACCCCAGTCCCGGACAGGCGTACTCCATTTTTGCTGATTTCTTGATTCGACAGGTACACAGACTTTTTCACCGCGTCATCAGTGGGATAATTTGTCTTGGTTTTGGTGAACTTCCTCAGCATACGATGGAAACCTTCCACGGTGGTTGTGGTGTAAATCAGACGTCGGATCGCCTCAGGATAAATTCTTTATTCCCAAATAAAATAAACTTGCATTTCATTTTTGAGTATGCTATACTCTGTTAAGCGGTTTAGCAGTGGCCCCGTAGTTCAGTTGGTTAGAACGCTAGCCTGTCACGCTAGAGGTCGACGGTTCGAGTCCGTTCGGGGTCGCCATTTTTCTTTTTGATACCGAAAGAGATGCTCACGCATCACTTATGTTATTAATTATGCCTTTACTCTTTTAGCTCAGTCGGTAGAGTGTGTCCTTGGTAACACTGGGTTCAGGTTTTTTGACCCCCACTGGCAAAAAGTTGACCCCATCGAAATCTACCACTTTATACCAGAGCGTAACCCCGCAAACCCTTGGTATCACAGCATTTGCTCCTGTAGCACACTCGGCAGTGCGCGTCCTTGGTAAGCTCTTTAAGACGTTTTTCGCCCTACGCCTGAGCTATGAAGTTTCCCTCGCACTTGGTGGATCAGAAAACCCGCAAACCCTTGGTATTACTGGATTTGCTTCTGTAGCTCAGTCGGCAGAGCACCCCCTTGGTAAGGATGTGCTCGGTAACAAAAAAGTGAATAAAGTTTCAACATGCTCTTATAGCTCAGTCGGCAGAGCGCGTCCTTGGTAAGGACGAGGTCACCAGTTCGAATCTGGTTAAGAGCTCCAACGAATCTTAGAGAATGGCGGTTTCCCAGACTTTGACGGGACGGGAAGCCGCTATTCTTTTGCTAATTTCCGGGTCGCCCTTGCTAATTTTTCGCCTGCAACTCGTCTGCATATTCTTTATGCAGAAATGCATAAGAGGAACTCGGTCTTTCAGCTTGCTAATCATCTTGCTACACCCCGCCCATTGTGCGCTGGGGTGTTTTTAGTGCGCCCAGCGCTAATAGCTGCATGATTTGCTGCGACAACTCGGGATTATTTTGCAATGCGGAGACGATGGCATTGACTTCATCGTCCGATTGCGGTGCGGCGGTCGTTTCGTTTCGCGGATAAAAGCTCGTTTCAACCAGCATCGACAGAGTGCGTTTTTCGGAATCCAGCGCCTCATTGTAATTGCTCATCAGCACGTCCGTCGTATGCCCGCCGTTTTCCGCGACCACCTGATAATTGTTCTTCGTGATGCGAACCTTGTGCATCTGGCCGGATTTGCGAAGCCCTTGAAACTCGATCTGGTTCTCAAACCCCAAATTGGTTTGCCATTTCTTAAACGACTTGTCGAGAGACTTTGGATCGAGCGGTCGGCCGTTTGGCTGGCAGAACAACAACCCATTTTCCTGATACTTGTCGCCGTAGAATTCCTTGCACTCCTTCATGTACTCCAGCCGTTCCTTTATCTCTTGGAGCAGCGGCGTCGTCAGGTAGTTCTTGCGTATGCTCCGCTCGGTTTTGGGGGCTTTCAGAATCATGCTGCTGGTTGAGCCTGCAATCTGTTTCGGGAAAATGTGCAGAACCTCGTTTTTCGGAAGAACGGACAACGCTTTGTCGGATACCCGCTGAACCTCCTGCGTTATCCATAAGCTTCTGTCGTAAAAGTCTATGGTCTTGACAGCTATTCCAGCGGTCTCTCCCGCGCGCAGAGAGCAAACGAAGGCGATATGCACCGCCAGATGCAGCAACTTATCCTCGTGTTTTTGTCAAGTGAAAAATGGGCCAGGGATTATAGTTGAAAAATCCGCCACTGATGACAGCGAAAAAGTGTGTACTGTGGTATAGTAGAGGGGGCATAAGAGAGAGTTATGCCCCCAGCGGAAAGCTATCGTTTGGAAT
>JAVBTT010000040.1:0-33664 GCA_031556035.1 Oscillospiraceae bacterium | reverse complement strand
ATCCGGTCAATCTGTGCCAAAAACTCTTTCTTGCTCGTGCTGGCCTGCGCCAGTTCGTCGGTCAGAGCCGACAGCGTTATTTGTTTGTTCATGCGCCCATTATATCATGCCTTGAGCTGTTTGTATCGTGCGGTGTTGCCTTAGATGTCTCCCAACTAAAGACCAACTCGTCAGGATTTGAAAATCGTTCAATTCAAGAAAATTCAACCATTTCTGGCTCAATCTTTTTAGAAGCCGTATCCTTGCATCCTTGCAGAATAAATATAAAAACAAATAATAAGCACAGCAATTTCTTCAATCTCATAATGATTCTCCAAACGCAATTTACTATTTTTGGCTGGAGGCAAATCTGTGATTTGCCTCCAGGCCTCCAGATTATAGCATCTCTCTTTGCGCAAGACTAAGTTATAGTTTCGGGATTCGGTTTGACTGTAGGAGGCGTAACCGGAGTTGTGGGGGTCTCAGGCCCCGGAAGATACTCAGCTGACTCATTATAAAAGACATATTCCTTAAATACTTTAACAATGTCCCCTATTGAAGTTTCCCATTTCTCAAGAATATCTCGCCTAAACGTATCTGCAATTCCCCTGAGTTCTCCATAGGTTTTTACCAGCCTCTTAGTAAAACCAGAAATAACATAAACATCAACATCAGGGCAAATAAGATGGTTGTAGTAGTTACTTCTGTATGTATTGATTTTTGACGTCCTGTTTTTAGGATCGGCTTCATTTTGGAACAGTACAATAAAAGCGCACACCCTTGATCAATAAATGAAGACAAGGGAGATGTGCGAAAAATGAGCACGTACAGCAAAGAGTTCAAGCAGGATGCGCTGCGTATGTGTGAGCGCGAAGGAGTCCGGACTACGAGTGAAAAACTGGGCGTACCACAGAAAGCGTTGTATATGTGGCAGCGGCAGGCACGCCTTGAACGAGGGGAAGCGCCGACCGGATTGCGGCCCGGCGAGACGATGGAACAGGGCTTCAAGCGGCAAGAACGGGAATTAGAGGAGTTGCGGGAGGCCAACTATATACTGAAAAAAGCGATGGGTTTTATGGTGGGCCGGTAACGGAGCAAAAGCCGCGTGAGATATACGCGTGGATAGCGATTCACTGCGAAAAGCGGAGCGTGGCGCTATACTGCACGGCATTGGGCGTTAGACGCGAAGGCTACTACGCGTGGCGAAAACGCCCGTCACGAGGAGAACGCGACGCCAAGCTGGTATCGGCCCTGAAACATGTGAGAGAAAATCATCCTGACTATGGCGTGAGAAGTATGCTGGACGCGTTGCCGGAAGCGGACAGGCCCAGCTATGGGAAAGGCTGCCGGATATGCCGTGAGAACGCTTTGCTCCAGCGGCGTTTCGTTCCGCGTGGTATTACCAAGGCCGCCCCTGCGGCAAAAGCGGCGGAAGACTTGGTACAGCGTGATTTCACGGCGGAGGCTCCGAATGAAAAATGGCTGACCGACATCACACAAATGCAGTGCAAGGACGGAAAGTTGTATCTGTGCTCGGTATTGGATTGTTATGACGCCGCTATTGTCGGATTCTCAATGGATACGAATATGAAAGCGCAGCTTTGCGTGTCGGCGCTGAACGGCGCTGTTAAGCTACATGGAAAAACCGACCTCTGCCAATCCGATCGCGGAAGTCAATATACCTCTCATCTGTTTCGGGAAACAATAGCCAATCTGAATATCCGCCAAAGCATGGACGCACGGGCAGTTGCTATGACAACGCCAGGATGGAAAGCTTCTTCGCCACGCTGAAGAAGGAGCTGATTTACCGTCTGCCGCTCTATAAGATGACCCGCGGCGAGGTGCGTTCCCGTATATTTGAATGGATAGCGTATTACAACCTCCACAGGCGTCATACCTCCAACGACCGCAATCTGCCGCCGATGATAAAGCGGAAGCTGTTCAATCCAAACATGGCGGCGTAGGCGGTGGAACGCTCGGGGACTGCCCATTTTGGTGTATCCTGAGACTTTTTTGCTGTGCTTTCAACCGGTTGGCCTGTGGTGCGGCCTGATGTGCGGTTGATAGAGGTGCCCTTTATATTTAGGCATATAACAGAGTGTAGGCTTGAAGACCATTTTGTTTGTAAAATCGGGCGCAGCATCATCTGGCGCGAGGCTTTTGCGCGGATATACACCGCTTTCGCATAATTTGTGTAAAACTAAACATTTCCCCACAAACCCATTAAGGGTTTATCCGGCTTGCTTTCGTGGCGGATAACCTCGTAAATCTCACCAAACCTCACAATCTTTTCGTGTTTATTTGTGAGTTTTCTGCTTTGTGATGCGGGGACTGGTTTCGTCACGGACTCAAGTAATGCTTTCTCTCATAAATTTATTGCTGTCCTGCCAGCCGAGCCAGTCACCGTTTAAGCTGGTACTCCTATACTGGGTATAGGAGTTGTTATTCGGCGCCGTGGCTGTGTTTACCGTTATGCTGGTAGACATTATATCAATGGAATAACGTTGCGTGGGGGCGGTGGTTGTCTGGGGTGTTCTGCCTTGGTTTTAGCTGCCTTGGTTTCCCGGAATCTGCCAAAGTTAATTGACAGATTCCGGATTTTTTTGCAGCCAAGGCTGAAAACTAAAGCATATGGATCTTTTCGGTTGACAACACTTTGAAGTCTACAGGAACCGCAATCTACCGGCTTTTGCTGGTAGTCGTGGAATTCACTTTTTTTGCGCAGCCGTATTAAATATATCGGTATTTGAGCAATAAGAAACAAAATCAGCACAAGCTCAGTTATCAATAAAAATTTTAAAAATGTGTTTGAAAAATACGGCTGCCATGGTTCATATAAAAAATTATAAATGCCAGATAGTTGCTCAATATACCCACTTACATAAATATAAGCCGAAAGAAAGCC
This sequence comes from Oscillospiraceae bacterium, assembly GCA_031556035.1. Lineage (GTDB taxonomy): Bacteria > Bacillota > Clostridia > Oscillospirales > UBA929 > JAVBTT01. Next base: position 30,780 of record JAVBTT010000040.1, on the reverse strand, counting down.
GTCTTGCTCGACAAAACTTAACGAGCAGAGATAATCCTCTGTGTAACCACCTTCCCTTAATAACAAATAATCATCGAAGTATAATGTTCCCTCTTCTCCCAGGCTTTTCCTATTTGACGGTGTTTCGAAGTAGACGCGCCGCAAAAAGTCTTCCCGTGACCTGACACCGTGAATGGTCACTGTTAAGCTCATAGCTGATTGCAGAAATCCCGGCCAATATATTGTAGACAACGTTTCTCCAGATGCAAGTTCAAATTTCAACTTTTCACATATTTCTGACTGTTGCTCTGGCGAAAAGGTATTCCTTTCGGTTGGCTCCACCTCCCAAGGAACAACCGCTGCTCCATAAATCAATATGAATAGCAGCAATATCACGGCAACAATGCTAACCGGTAAAATAGGCTTTTTCATTTTATCCCCCGATTGTGTAGTGGTGAGCCGGAGGAATGAGCAAAGTTGTTTATTCCTCCGGCATGTTCATGCTTAAAAGTCGTCCGTTATTGAAGCGCCTGAACTCAATCGTTGGCCCTTTGTCCATGTGATTCTTATTGTATTTACTACAACAACTTCAAAATTTTTACCTAAACCTCCATGATGGAGCTCCCACATCTCACTTGGTGAAACAGGCATAAATCCCATATCGGTACCATTGGGATTCCAATCTTAGAAATCGTGCAAAGAATAATTAATTGTTGCGTTATAAACACCTGCGTTCGTAACGCTGACTGTACTTCCAATCCCAGTAGTGTACTGACCAATAGCTCTTCCCCAATCCGTGCGTTCTTCTATTGAATGGGGAATTTCACTATCTGAATAAAACACAACATTTTTCTGGTCTCGCCAACGCCTCAGCTGCGGCCAAGATAACATTAATCTAGATAGTTTTACAGCTATTTGCTGATGACCAACTGTCGCACATGGCTTTAAAGTTTTGCATATATGTGGCTCCGCTCTTACTTAAAAACCTGTTAAGATAAAAATTGGCATTCGGATTACCTGCAGCTCCTCCAACCGCCGCTGTTATATAGACTTAAGCCTCAATTTCAGTTAATTGATCTATGCATCTTAAGTGTGGCCACCCATAAAACATGGATTCTTCCAAAGCTGGCCACTGGTCGTATAGCTTTACGGAGTCGGCAATAGCGGCTGTCCTGCCGAGCCAAATCGGTGTAGATGATATTTCGCTGGAAAAGGTAACGTCATTTTTCTTTCCTTTCTCATTAACGGTCGAAACAGATGAAAAATCGACCGTAATCTTAAAGCTTGTTACATTTACTTCCACCGTCTTTATCGTGCTGCTGGCCCAGCTGCCACTTCCGTTCCCCACGCGCAATTGAGTGGAGTAGGCTCCGTTAGCTAACTCAAGGGTTTTTACATACAGCCTTTTGGCAAGCGTTTGATTTGTTAGACTTACTTTTTTGCCACCGTCTAAAAACACTTGAGAATCAAACGCGTTTTCAATATTGGCCTCGACAACAATGCCTGGAATGTTTTCCGTCGCAGAGGCGTTAAAGCTGTGTATGACCGGGGCCGCGCCTTAGATAACCGTAACCTAACGGGATTTGCCTTCAAAGTCCTTATATGGCATCTCTTTTCAAACCATCTTCTGCCATTATTTCATGGAAGAAGCTGGTTTTTTAGGTTGGCTGCAAGCGAATTTCTCCCTGAATTGTATACTACCTGTTTTTCTCGAACTTAAGACCATTCAGTAAGTTTATATTCTGTAACCCCCTTTTTGCAATTGAAACATTACAATGACCATTGTCAATTACGACTTAAAGAGAGCCTTCAAACTCGTGAATATTAATTGTGCCTGTTCCCATTTTATCCGGCACGGTGAAGTGAAAATACTCCGTCCAGTGGAAAGAGGCATCTATGGAGCCTTCCATATATACGCCTGATAATACACCGAAACCACTGCTTGTGGAAAAGTACGTCAAGCGCCACCCGGGAGGTAATGTAAAACTAAACTCGGCCTGTAAAGCCTAAACTTCTGTTGGTTGGTCCGTGTACCACAACTTATCGGTGAACTGATCTGATATCACCCAACATCCAATGGTAACAGCTGCCAAACTCAAAGCTGCAACTACGATCCAGAAAATCAGTTTTCCTCTTCGATGTTCTTTAATTCCACTCAATCATTACAGCTCCTTCTGTAATTCATTGACCATGTGTCCAAGTAATTTTATACCTTGCCAGTCCGAACTGTTCATATTCCTTGGCAAAACCTGCCGCATGCAGCTGTGCCATTTGACCATCCTCTACCAGACCTCCTCTCAATTTATTGCCAGGTCTCCATCTATACATATCTTGAATATGATAATTTACATATGCTGTTCGAGGTCACGGCGCCTGTATTCCAAGGCGATGTGGGTGGTTTTACCGCCATCGGCTGCATTGCGTTCGGGTTGTTTTCGACCCCGTGTTCAATATTGCTGCGAGTCAGAATCATAAGTTGTATTGGATTGTGACGAGTCAGGCTGTGATGCGTCAGGTATGGAATGAGGGTCAGAGAAAGCCACCATGTCATATGTACGCGAAGCGGCAACGTATACGGTATCCTCTTCTACAGATGAGAAAGTCTTTTTCAAAGAGCCGTTGGGGTAATAGGTTATTGTGAAATCCAAATCTCCCGCGCTGCCTCTAAGGCTGAAACCATGTTTTTTCACTTCGCGCTGATATAGGCTTATTCAGCCTCATTCTGGCTTTTAATGAATCAATATCCGCTTAGAGAGATCTCTTTATGCGTTTTTCAACACGCCCATAGTTTAATTTCGCCCGCCAGTTTCATCCACTCTGCTTCGGTTCGTTTTTGCATGTCCCTCAGTCGAGTAGACAGACTCGACACTCCCTTCAGAGTATTTAGCAATACGTGAAAGGCTTGCCTACTGCCCCTCACAGAACCGTACGTGCGGTTTTCCCGCATACGGCTCTTCAAACCAACTTCGGTTGCCAATTCCAGATGTCCTTCGTTAAGTGCGGTTCTTTGACGTAGTAATTCCATATTCTCAGATAGTCCGGGTATTTCATACTGCGTTTCTGGTGCCTTTTGTTCAGCACCTTGCAGTATTCATACTTGACGTACTTCCAGAACTTGTATATCTGCGCCAGATTTCCGCTCACTCCGTAGTAATTGAAATGACCCTGCAGCGATAACTGTATTCGTTTCATTGTCTCACTGATCGGCTTGTGCATGTTCTCATGCAGAAACCTCTTGGCTTCCTGTTTCTTGGCTTTCATTTTCTTCTTGCTCGTTCTCACGCCCAAACGGTACTTGCCGCCCCGCGTTGTTGTGTTGAAGAATGTAAACCCCAGAAAGTCAAAGTCCTCTTTTGTCCCTTTGAACCGCCCGATCGGAAGAATCCGCGTTTTGTCCTCCGCAAGCTCCAGCCCGAATTTCCCGAGCCGGATTCTCAAGGCATCCATCACCATCTGCGCTTCATTTTCGTACTGAAACATCAGCAGAAAGTCATCCGCATATCTCACATAGTACACCTCGCCTTTGCACTGCTTCCGCAATACCTTCTCGTACCACAAATCCAGCACATAGTGCAAGTATACGTTTGCAAGAACCGGTGAAATCTGGCCGCCCTGCGGCGTTCCCTTGTCGCTTTCCTTCCGCTCGCACCCTTCCATTACGCCTGCAATGAGAAATCGCTTCACATAGCGCAGGAAGTTCTTGTCCGCGATGTCGTTCTCTAGAAATTTCATCAGCCAGTCGTGGTTCACGTTGTCAAAGAATCCTTTGATGTCCGCTTCCAGCACGTAATTGACCTTCCGCGTCATGACGGTTTGGTTGATTTCCCGCACCACCATGTGTGCGTTCCGTCCGGGCCTGAATCCAAAGGAGCAATCCAGAAACCGCTCCTCATAGATATCGTTCAGCACTTCCGCCATTACGCTCTGTACAAGCCTATCTTCATAGGCCGGTATCCCCAGCGGCCTTAGCTTCCCGTTCGCTTTGGGTATATACACCCTGCGCACAGGCTGTGGTTGGTAGCTGAATTTCTTCATGCGGGCGATTAAAGCCCCCACATTTTCTTCCAGCTTCTCACCGTACTCCGCTTTGGTTACACCGTCTACGCCGACTGCTTTCTTCTGCACCTGCTTCCGATGCTCTTCCTGAAGGCTTCCCTCGTTGACACGGTTCATCAGTGTTTCCAGCTTCGCATAGGTTCTGGACTGGTACCTTATTTCCTTCAGTTCCTGTTCCACGTTTCCGCGACCTCCTGTGCCACCCGTGCTTCCCTTTCGAAAACGCTGATTTGTTGCCCCCTTCGCTCCACCAGCTTTCACCGGCTTCCTCACTACTATGAGGCAATCCGACTTCTGACAGGCCTTCGGCTCGCCCTCCGTTTGCAAAACGTTGTGACGAATCTACCGCTCTCCGGCGGAGCCTGTCAGATCTCCCAGGTACGCGTGTATTACTTTGTGCGCTCACCACGCTCTATTGACCCCGGCGGAATCTCACCATCCTCGCGTTTACGGTTGGTTCTTGCTGCCTGCGGTGGGGAGGAACACATCGGCTTCCGCTCTTTATGACTTACGGGGCTGGATCGCTTCACGCTTTCGCATTGCGGTTCTCGCACTCCCTGTCCTACGCTTAAACCTCACCTCGCGGCTTCGGCTCCAAGGACTCGGTACCGGCTGTTCGCTATTCTTTACAGGACCGGGACTTTCACCCGACTATATTACACGCACCGTACTGGCGCACCCTCCGGGTGATTTTACCATGCCAGATCGCGATTTGCTATGTGGACATTATTTGACGGATACAAAAAATTTAGACTATCAGACGGGAATACCTTTCGGATGAGAACAATTAAAAAGGGGCCTCTCCGAGTGTGCGCTCGGAGAAGCCCCTTTTAATATCAATTGATGGTTACTTCTGTCCAAGGTCCTTTGTTCCCCTGAGCTCGTTGACGCGGGCCTGGGCGGCGGCAAGGCGCGCGATCGGCACGCGGAAAGGCGAGCAGGAGACATAGTTCAGGCCGACATTGTGGAAAAACTCCACCGAGGCCGGGTCGCCGCCGTGCTCGCCGCACACGCCGACCTTCAGGTCGGCGCGTGCGCCGCGTCCAAGCCTTGTGGCCATCTCGACCAGCTTGCCGGTACCCTCTATGTCGAAGCGGGAGAACGGATCGGACTCAAATATCTTCTTCTCGTAATAGTCGCCCAGGAACTTGCCCGCGTCGTCGCGAGAGAAGCCATAAGTCATCTGGGTCAGATCGTTTGTGCCGAAGCTGAAGAACTGCGCCTCCCCGGCAACCTCGTCAGCAGTGAGGGCCGCGCGGGGAATCTCAATCATCGTGCCTATCATGTAATCAAGAGAAACCTTTTCGCCGGCTATGACCTCGTCGGCCGTCTTTTTGATGATGTCGCGGACATAGACGTATTCCTTCACATCCCCGATCAGCGGAATCATGATCTCGGGCACGACGCCGATGTTCTTTTCGCGGTTGACGTTTATAGCGGCTTCAATGATTGCCCTGGCCTGCATCTCAGCGATCTCCGGATAGGTGACGGCCAGGCGGCAGCCGCGGTGGCCAAGCATTGGATTGAACTCGTGCAGGTCGTCAATAACCTTCTTGAGCTCCTCAAAGGACTTCCCGATCTCCCCTGCCAGCTCTCTGATCTCCTCGTCGGTGTGGGGCAGGAACTCATGCAGCGGGGGGTCAAGCAGGCGGATTGTGACCGGGCGTCCGCCCATCGCCTTGAAGATGCCCTCAAAGTCGCCGCGCTGCATCGGCAGCAGCTTTTCAAGCGCCTTGCGGCGCTGCTCCTCGTTGGAGGCGACGATCATCTCGCGCATGGCGGGGATGCGGTCAGGCTCGAAGAACATGTGCTCTGTACGGGTGAGGCCAATGCCCTCCGCGCCAAACTCAATCGCCTTTGCGGCGTCCGCCGGGGTGTCCGCGTTTGTTCTGACCTTGAGGGTGCGTATCTCGTCCGCCCAACCCATGAAGACTCCGAATTCGGCGGATATGGTTGCGTCGGTGGTGGGGAGCTTGCCAATATACACCTTGCCGGTGGAGCCGTCTATGCTCATCTCGTCCCCGCGGTTGACCCGCTGGCCGGCGACAAGGAGATAGCCCCGATCCTCAAACACCTGGATGTCGCCGCAGCCGGCTACGCAGCAGGTACCCATGCCGCGCGCCACGACCGCCGCGTGCGACGTCATGCCGCCGCGCGCCGTAAGCACGCCGCGCGCCGCGTACATGCCCTCGATGTCCTCGGGGCTTGTCTCCTTGCGCACAAGCAGCACTGGGCCGTCCTTGGACATCTGAACCGCGTCGTCGGACTCAAAGCTCACCCTCCCGAACGCGGCGCCCGGAGAGGCAGGCAGACCGGCCGCGACCGGCTTGGCGCTCTTGAGGGCGGCGGGCTCGAACTGCGGATGCAGCAGCGCGTCAAGCTGCTTGGGATCCACCTTGAGTATGACCTCCTCCTTGGTGCACATGCCCTCGGCAACCAAATCGCAGGCGATCTTGACCGCGGCCTGCGCGGTGCGCTTGCCATTGCGGGTCTGCAGCATGTAGAGCTTGCCCTTTTCAATGGTAAACTCCATGTCCTGCATGTCGCGGTAATGCTTTTCAAGGCTCTCGGCTATTCCGGCGAACTGGTCGTAGACCTCCGGCATAATCTCCTTGAGCTGGTCAATCGACTGCGGGGTGCGGATGCCCGCCACCACGTCCTCGCCCTGCGCGTTCATCAAAAACTCGCCGTAAAGATGGTTGTGGCCGGTGGAGGGGTTGCGGGTAAAGGCCACGCCGGTGCCTGAGTCGTCTCCCATGTTGCCAAACACCATGCTCTGCACGTTGACAGCCGTGCCCCAGGACGACGGGATATCGTTCTGGCGGCGGTAGGTATTGGCGCGGGGGTTGTTCCAGGAGCGGAACACTGCCTTGACAGACTCGATCAGCTGCGCCTTGGGGTCGGAGGGGAAGTCGCTCCCCTTCTGTTCTTTATAGTATGCCTTGAAGAGCTTCACAAGCTCCTTCATATCGTCCGTATCCAGCTCTACGTCCAGCTTGACGCCCTTCTTTTCCTTGACCCCGTCGATTATCTTCTCAAAGTTTGCCTTGGGAAGCTCCATGACCACGTCGGAAAACATTTGAATGAAGCGGCGGTAGGAGTCGTAGACAAAGCGGGGATTGTTGGTAAGCTGCGCCATTGACTCCGCAACCATGTCGTTCAAGCCCAGATTCAGTATAGTATCCATCATGCCGGGCATTGAGGCACGAGCGCCGGAACGCACTGAGACAAGCAGCGGGTTGGCGGCGTCACCGAACCTCTTGCCCGTAATGTCCTCGAGCTTGGCCAAAAACTCGTAAATCTGTGACTCTATGTCCTCCGCGATCCTCTCGCCGTCGCTGTAGTAGCGGGTGCAGGCTTCGGTTGTGACCGTAAACCCCTGTGGCACCGGCAGTCCAAGGTTTGTCATCTCAGCAAGATTCGCGCCCTTACCCCCCAGCAGGTCGCGCATTTTACCTGAGCCTTCGTTGAACATGTAGACGTACTTCAAGCGGCATTCTCCTCGCATTCATTTTTTGAGAGCGCTTTCAACCGCGTGGCATGAGCTGCTCCGCTTAGAAAAAGCGCTTTCCAGGTATATTTTCCCGTTCGGACATTATATCATTGCAACTCGTCCAATGTCAACGTGAAGCTGGGATAAAATTTGGTTAAAAAGTAGTCAATCTCCCTCATATTCAACTCTTTTAACTTCTGAAGAGTTTGACGAGCTGCGGAACCGAATTCGGAGTTGCCGGCCCTGAGCTCCTCCGCGCTCTTGAGATAGGCGGACAGCTTGTCCGCCGCGTGCACAAGCTCCCGCACGGTTTCGTCCGGCGGCCTCAGGCTTTGCTCGTACGCAGACCGCAGCTCCTCCGGTAAAAAGCCCAGCAGCCTGTCCACGCTGTGGCGCTCAACCTCGCGGTAGGCATCACGTATCGCGGGGGACCAGTATTTCACCGGAGTCGGAAGGTCCCCCGTCATGATCTCCGACGCGTCGTGATAAAGCGCGGCCGCAGCGCAGGCGTCCGGATCGCAGTCCCCGCCAAAGACATCCCGGCGTATCAGCGCGAGCGCGTGGGCAAGCACTGCGGTCATCAGCGAATGCTCGGCCACATTCTCGGGAAAGGTGTTGTGCATCAGCCCCCACCGGCCTATGTGGCGCATGCGTGCGAGCAGGGCGTAAAAATGGTGCATTAAGTACTCTCCGTCCTCATTTATTATTATTGATTTACTCGTGAGACCAATATTCCAATTGTAAATCCATTTGATGATTATATTACAAAAGCTTGGCTCTGGCAATTAAGGGAGGGCAATTTCTATGCTCTCGACAAATTAACCTGCTTGCGTATAGCATGCTTCTCTGATAAAATATACGCAGCTCTTTTATCAATATATCATTTACGCCCGCCAGCGGCAGTCTTGTCCCGCATACAAAATCTGGAGGTTCGGATGACCATCAATTTCTCCCAAAAGCTCCCCAAGTCCCGCGAGGAGCGCAACGCCGCCCTCAGGGATATGGGCTTTTACCCGTGGGCAATGACCAATCAGGTCCACGGGGATACCGTTCATGCAGTCGGCGGGGATTACGACACGCGCGACGGCGACGCGATGATAACAGGGCGCGGCGACGTCTATCTGATAGTCCGCACAGCCGACTGTGTGCCCATTCTTCTGCATGACCCGGTAGCTGGAGCCGTGGGGGCGGTGCACTCGGGCTGGCGGGGTACGGCACTCAGGATTGCAAGCCGTGCCGTAGAGGAAATGTCGCGTCACTTCGGCAGCCGCCCGCAGGATATCCGCGCGTATATAGGCCCGTGCATATGCCATGAGTGCTTTGAGACAGGGCTGGAGGTTCCGGAAAGGCTTGGCCCGGAAGCCTCTCCCCATATAGAATTCAGGGGCAAAAATGCCCATGTCGACCTGCGGGCGGTAAACGGGCTGTGGCTCAGAAATTCCGGGGTAGAGGCAATCGAGATATCCCCGGAATGTACCGCCTGCTCGCCGGACAAATACTGGTCGCACAGGGTTCACGGTGAGGACAGGGGCCTTCAGGCCAACGTCATAAGCTTGAGGTAACATGAAGAGAGTTCTGCTTGTTTTTATATCGATCTCACTTTTATTTATGATCGGCTGCTCAGGTATATTCCCGGCGGAGCCGTCCGTCAGGGTTATAGCGCCTCCGGACTCCTCGCCGTCGCCGACCCCATCCCCGTCGATAAATATCCCTGTCGGGCCGGCGAAAACCCATATGTTCGGCTTGCCATGGACTAAGACCGACAGGGTGCTCCCGCTGAGTGACGCCCTGCGCTATAGCGACCAATGGACAAGGCTGTGCTATGAGGGGCTGTTTGAGCTGGACGAAACCCTGACCGCCAAGCCGCTGCTCTGCTCTTCATATACCGCGGAGAACAACAGCGTCTATGTCTTCGCGCTCCGTCCAGACGTAAGCTTTCACAACGGTGAAATCATGACAGCCTCCGACGTGGTCTATTCTTTCAAAGAGGCTGCGAAACAGGACTCACCCTATTCATCGCGCCTTGAGACCATGTCATCTGTGAAGGAGCTGGACGGGCTCACTGTTGAGGTGGCTCTTACAAGGCCCATGTCACGTTTCACAGCGCTGCTCGATTTCCCCATAGTATGGGGCGGAACGCCGCAGCCGGACATAGCTCCGGGTACCGGGCCTTACTCTTTTAACATCGGTGAGGATGGTTCATATCTCCTGGAGTACGGCGGGTGGTGGCAGAACAAGGCACTGCCGCTGCCGCGCATTGAGCTTGTCGATATTGAAGACCAGGACGACCTCGCCTACTGCTTCCAGAACGGCGCGGTGAGTGTCTTGAGCCTGGATCCTTACGACCAGACCGCGCCGCAAATACACTCCGGTATGGAAACGTGGCGTGCGTCCAGCACAAATATGGCATATATCGGCTTCAACTCCGCCCTCAAGCCGCTGGACGACCCCCAGACCCGCAAAGCCATGTCCATGGCTCTGGACAGGGCGGCGCTCACAAAAGCAGCATACGGAAGCTGGGCGACAGCAACGGCAATTCCCGCACCCCCGGGCTCCGAGCTTGCAGGAGTCACCATAAGTGTTCCGGAATTTGATCCCGGAGCGGCTGCCCTGCTGCTGGAGGAATTGGGCTACTCCGACCAGGATTACGACGAGGTGCTGGAATACCAGGCCTCAAAGTATTTGCGCAGACCCTTCGAGCTGGACATTCTCGTAAACTCTGAAAACAGCGCCAGGGTGGAGATCGCGCGCCTGTGCGCGGATCAGCTCACTCAGCTTGGCATCAAGGCGACTCTGCGCTGCGTTCAATGGGACAGCTACATCGCCGCGCTTGAGGCTGGCACATACGGACTGTACGTTGGCGAGGTCAAACTCTCCGCGGATCTGTCTGTCGAGCGCTTCGTCGGCAGAGACGGCGCTTTGAATTACAGCAGATATAAAGACGAGGAACTGGACGGGCTGCTCGACATACTTGCCTCAAGGCCTGCATACGCTCAAAAAACCGCGCTGCGAAACGTGTACCAGCATATTGTGGACACTGCCCCGTTTATAACGCTTTGCTTCAGGGAAACCGCGCTCGGCTCTCAGCGCGGGCTGCTTCATTCCCCCACCCCGCTGGGATGGAACTGTTTTTTCCGCTTCTCCCAGTGGCTGATAAACGAGTAAGAACAGTTTAAGTAAGAGGTGATACTATGGCACCGCGAGAAAATCTGCTGAGCCTGCTGAAAAGGCAGGGCTACGACAGCGTCCCGGCAGAATTCATGCTATGCCCCAGCCTTGTTGAAAGCTATAGGGCAAATGAAAAGAGCGATCAGGATTACCGGGATTTTTTTAAAATGCCGTGGAGACGGCTTCCTGACCTTGTCCCTGATAACGGCGATAAATACCGCTTCTCGACATACCACAGCAAGAACGGCCTTGACCCCTCCTCGGAAATAGACCTGTGGGGCGTGGGCCACAGGGCGACAGAAAGCTCTATGCACATGACGCAGATGTTCTCTCCGCTTAAGGGCGCGGACAGCGTGGAGCAGATTGAAAGCTATCCCCTTCCCGTTTTCTCAGCCGCGGGTAATCCCGGGCTTGAAAGCGCCGCGAACGCGTTGCGCGATTCCGGTCTCGCCTCCGTCGGGAACATGCAGTGCACTGTCTGGGAAACCTCGTGGTATATACGCGGAATGGAAAACCTCATGATGGACATGATGTGCGAGGATCCCATGGCGGAATCTCTTCTGGACAGGATCACCGGAACAGCCGTCAGCATGGCGGAGCTGTACGCCGCCGCCGGAGCGGACATACTTTTCCTCGGCGATGATGTCGGCACTCAAAAAAGCCTGATGATGAGCATGGATATGTACGTAACATGGCTTAAACCTCGGCTTAAGCGCGTAATAGACGCCGCCCGGCTAATCAAGCCGGATATTGTCGTGTTTTATCATTCCTGCGGTTACGTCGAGCCCCTCATCCCCCACTTTATTGAGGCCGGGGTCGATGTTCTGAACCCTGTGCAGCCTGAATGCATGGACTTCGAGGAGATTTACAGAGCTTATGGAAACCGCCTGTCCTTCCACGGCACGATTGGCACACAAACCGTCATGCCCTTTGGTACTCCTGAGGAGGTCAAGGCAAACGTCTGGCGCAACTTGGATATCGCGGGGGAGGCAGGCGGCCTTTTCCCCGCTCCGACCCATCTTCTTGAGCCGGAGGTTCCATGGGAAAACATCCGAGCCTATGTCGAGGCCTGCCAGGAATATACAAGATAGACCGGCAGCCCCGGAAATCATCAAGCCCCCTGATGCAGCTTTTTTGCCGCGTCAGGGGGCTTCTTGTCATGCGAATTACTTCAGGTTAAACCACGCGGCCTTGCCGGGGTACTGCGCCGCGTCCCCGAGCTCCTCCTCAATGCGGATGAGCTGGTTATACTTGGCGACCCTGTCTGTGCGGGAAGGCGCACCTGTCTTGATCTGGCCGGCGTTGAGGGCGACCGCGATGTCCGCGATGGTGGTGTCCTCGGTCTCGCCCGAGCGGTGGGACACAACCGCTGTGTAGCCGGCGCGGTTGGCCATCTGGATGGCGTCCAGCGTCTCGGTCAGGGAGCCGATCTGGTTGACCTTGATGAGGATGGAGTTGGCCACGCCCATATCTATGCCCTTCTTCAGGCGCTCAACATTTGTAACGAACAGGTCGTCCCCGACGAGCTGGATCTGGTCGCCGACGGCCTTGGTGAGCATTGCCCAGCCCTCCCAGTCGTCCTCGGCCATTCCGTCCTCAAGGGAAATGATCGGATACTTGGAGATAAAGCCCTTCCACATGTTGACCATCTGCGCCCTTGTCATGGTTTTCTTGGCCTTGGGCAGCACATAGACCTGCTGCTCTGTGTCAAACCACTCGGACACGGCCGCGTCAATGGCGATCCTGAAATCCTCTCCGGGCTTGAAGCCGGCCTTTTCAATAGCTTCGACAATGACCTTCAAAGCGTCCTCGTCTTTTTTAAGGTTGGGGGCGAAGCCGCCCTCGTCGCCCACTGCGGTGGTCATGCCCTGCTCGGACAGAATTTTCTTGAGGTTGTGGAACACCTCGGCGCACCAGCGCAGAGCCTCGGCCCAGGATGTCGCGCCGACAGGCATGACCATGAACTCCTGGATGTCGACGTTGTTGGAAGCGTGCGCGCCTCCGTTGAGGATATTCATCATCGGCACCGGCAGTGTCTTTGCGTTCACCCCGCCGATGTACTCGTACAGCGAGAGGCCCAGCGCCTCGGAAGCCGCTCTGGCGCAGGCCATCGACACGCCCAGAATCGCGTTGGCGCCCAGGCGGGACTTGTTCGGGGTGCCGTCCAGCGCGATCAGGGTCCTGTCAATCTCGACCTGATCCAGCGCGTTGAAGCCAATTATGGCCTCTGCGATCTCGGTGTTGACGTTTTCGACTGCCTTGGTCACGCCCTTGCCCAGATAGCGGCTCTTGTCGCCGTCGCGAAGCTCGCAGGCCTCAAATATCCCGGTGGAGGCGCCCGACGGCACCGCCGCGCGGCCGACATGCATGCCGTTTTCGTCCTCAACGACGACCTCCACCTCGACGGTGGGATTTCCGCGGCTGTCCAGTATCTCGCGCCCGAGGACGTCGACAATTTCGATCATTTTCTTCATGTGTTGTATCTCCTTTAATAAATTTGATTGATGCAAAGTGTGTTTATTTGTCCATGCCTCCTGCGCGGACAAATAAATTTGGCTCAGCCTATCAGCGATACCCCGGTCATTTCCTCAGGCTTTTCAAGCCCCATGAGATCCAGTATGGTCGGGCAGATATCGCACAGCCGTCCCGGCCTGAGCTCTCCCTGAGCGCCGCACAGGATAAACGGCACCGGGTTTGTGGTGTGCGCCGTGAAGGGCGAGCCGTCAGTATCGACCATCCGGTCGGCGTTACCGTGGTCGGCTGTTATTATCGCCATGCCGCCAAGCTCGGACACCGCCCCGATAACCCGGCCCACACAGGCGTCGACAGTCTCCACCGCCTGCTTCGCGGCCGCGAAAACCCCGGTGTGGCCCACCATATCGCAGTTGGCGTAGTTGAGCACAATCACGTCGTATTTGCCGCTCATGACGCGCTCTATGGCCGCGTCAGTGACCTCGACTGCGCTCATCTCGGGCTTCAGGTCATATGTGGCAACCTTGGGCGACGGAATAAGAACCCTGTCCTCACCCGGGAAGACCGTCTCCTCCCCTCCGTTAAAGAAAAAGGTGACGTGCGCGTACTTCTCGGTCTCGGCAATCCTGAGCTGAGTGCGGCCCAGCCGGCTGAGATACTCGCCGAAGATATTTGTCAGCTTCTCCGGGCCAAACGCGACATGCACGTTCGGCATGGCGGCGTCGTACTGGGTGGTGCATACATAGTAAAGCGGGAAAAGACCGTCCCTGCGCGGAAATCCGGCAAACTCAGGATCGACGAACGCGCGGGTGATTTCCCTGGCCCTGTCCGGTCTGAAGTTTGTGAATATCACGCTGTCGTGAGGCTTAACCTCCGCGTCCCTGGCGCACACGACAGGCTCCACAAACTCGTCCGTCACCCCTGCGGCGTATGACTGCGCAACGGCCCCGGCTGGATCGGGATTGAATGTGCCCTCGCCGCAAACCATCGCCGCGTAAGCGCGCTGTACGCGCTCCCAGCGGTTGTCGCGATCCATCGCGTAGTAGCGGCCCATGACGGTCGCCACCCTGCCCCCCAGCTCGTCGCACTTCCTAACTGCCTCAGCCACAAAATCGCGCCCCGAGGTCGGGGGAACGTCGCGCCCGTCCAGGAAGCAGTGGAGATACACCTTTTTCAGCCCGCGGCGCCTGGCAAGCTCCAGAAACGCCCAGGTGTGAGTGTTGTGGCTGTGCACGCCGCCGTCCGACATCAAGCCCATCAGGTGCAGGGCGGTGCCTCGCTCCAGACAGTTGTCGATCGCGGCGTTAAAAGCCGGATTCTCAAAAAAATCTCCGTCAATAATTGACTTTGAGATGCGCGGCAGATCCTGGTATACCACCCTGCCCGCGCCGATATTGGTGTGGCCCACCTCGCTGTTGCCCATCTGTCCGTCCGGAAGTCCGACGTCAAGGCCGGACGCCATGAGCTCAGTGTGCGGGCACTCCGAAAAAAGCCTGTCAAGGTTAGGGGTGTCCGCCTGGCTTATCGCGTTGCCGGAACCCACGGGCGATAGACCGAATCCGTCCATAATTATGAGTACAATCGGAGTCTTGTTCATCATTGATTGGCCGCCTGGATGATCGCCGCGAAATCGTCAGCCTTGAGAGAGGCCCCGCCGATCAGCCCTCCGTCAACGTCCGGCTGGGCCAGCAGCTCGGCCGCGTTGGCGGCGTTCATTGAACCTCCGTACTGTATAGTGACGGAACGGGCTGCCCGCGCTCCAAATTTCTTGCGTATGGTCGCGCGTATAAATGAGCACACCTCGCCCGCCTGCTCGGAGGTGGCGGTCTTGCCGGTGCCTATGGCCCACACGGGCTCATACGCGAATACGACCTGCCGCAGCTTGTCCGCGGGGACAACCGACAACGCCGCGTTCATCTGCATTCCGATCAGATCGAGGGTAACTCCCATCTCGCGCTGCTCAAGCGTCTCCCCAACGCACACTATCGGGTGAAGACCGTGCTCAAGCGCCTTGGCAAGCTTTTTCGCCACAAGCGCGTCCGTCTCCCCGAAATACTGTCTGCGCTCGCTGTGCCCAATAACCACATATTTGACTCCCGCGTTTTTCAGCATATCCGCCGATATCTCGCCGGTATACGCCCCGGACTCCTCCTGGTGCAGATTCTGAGCGCCCACCGCAATCCGCGAGTCTTTCAAAGCGCGCACCGCTGCCGGGATATCGACAAACGGTACGCAGCAGACGATTTCACACCATTTTGCCTTGGCGACCTTGTTCTTGATATCCTCCAAAAGCGTCTTTGCGTCCGCCGGGTTTTTGTTCATCTTCCAGTTGCCCGCGATTATAGTCTTTCTGTATCTGCGGTTCATATGGTTGGCTCTCCTTTCAAAAACTCGCTTGGCGGCTTATCTATCCGCAAGGCACACAATGCCCGGCAGGGCTAAACCTTCCAGAAACTCAAGGGAGGCTCCCCCCCCGGTGCTGATATGGGTCATTTTGTCAGCGTAGCCGAGCTGCTCGACAGCGGCGGCACTGTCTCCCCCGCCAATAATACTGATGGCGCCGCTTTCGGCAATCGCGGCGGCGACCGCCCTGGTACCCACGGCAAAGCTCTCAAACTCAAACACGCCCATCGGGCCGTTCCATACGACAGTACCGGCCTTTTTGACGCACTCGGAATACAGCTTCACGGTCTCGGGCCCTATGTCAAGGCCCATGTAGTTTTCAGGGATTGCGCCGGAGGAAAAGACAACCGGCTTCGCGTCGGCAGCGAAATTATCGGCGCAGACATTGTCAAGCGGAAGCAGGAACTCAACGCCCTTCGCCTTAGCCTTGGCAATCATCTCCAGCGCGTAATCCAGCTTGTCCTCCTCGCAGCGGGAATTGCCTATGCTCTTGCCCTGGGCTTTCAGAAAGGTATAGGCCATCGCGCCGCCGATGATGATGCTGTCGCACTTCTCAAGCAGATTGTTGATGACGCCTATCTTGTCGGAGACCTTCGCTCCGCCAAGAATGGCCACGAACGGGCGTTTCGGGTCGGCCAGCGCTCCCCCCATGATATCGACTTCCTTGCGGATCAGGTACCCGCAGACTGCCGGCAGATAATCCGCGACTCCGGCGGTGGAGGCGTGAGCCCGGTGAGCGGTGCCGAACGCGTCGTTGACATAGATATCGGCAAGCGATGAGAGCTCCTTGGCGAACGCGGGATCGTTCTTCTCCTCCTCCTTGTGGAAGCGGACATTCTCGATCAGCAGCACCTCGCCATCCTTAAGGGCGGCGGCCTTGGCCTTGGCATCCGGACCGATCACGTCTGAGGCCAGGGCGACCGGCCTTCCGAGCAGCTCGGACAGGCGCCGCGCCACGGGGGCCATCGAGTATTTGGGATTAAACTCGCCCTTGGGCCTGCCCAGATGGGAGCACAGGATCACTCTGGCGCCCTTATCGATGAGGTAGCGTATTGTGGGCAGGGATTCAACTATGCGCTTGTCGGCGGTTATTTCGCCGTTTTCATTCTGTGGCACATTGAAATCACAGCGCACCAGGACTTTTTTTCCGCTGACCTCAATGTCTTCTATGCTTTTCTTGTTGTATTCCAACGTCTTATCCTCCTTCAAATGTAAAAACGTGATTATTATATACGGATAACTCCCCAAATACAAGTAAAGTAATATTTAATTAACACTTTATTCATCACGGGCGACCGGATGGCCGTTAAACACGAGCGCCAACGCGTTCGGCCCTGTGTTGATCGAAATGACCGCGCCTATAGGATGCCTTGTCAGCGAACGCGGCCTGATGCGCTCAAGCACCATACTCTCGCAGCGCGCTATTTCCTCCTCAGGCACGTCAGCGTAGAGCAGTATCATATCCTGATTGCCCGGATCGTCAATATAATCCTTCGATATCTCTATTACCTTTGGTATCAGGTTTTTGTCTCCCCTGATCTTTTCAACCGGGGTGATAAGCCCGTCGCGTATCCACAATATGGGCCTTATACCCAGCGTTTCCCCCACAAAAGCGGACATACCCGTGATCCGTCCGCTTTTTTTTAAAAAATTAAGCGAGTAGACCCACAAAAGTGCCTGGTTGCGGGGAATTATATCCCCGATATATTTGACTATCTCGTCAAACGCGATCCCGTCCCTCGCCATTTTCGCGCCCTCATAGGCCATGCGGCCATAGAGGTAGCTGTAATTTCTGGAGTCGATAACCTCAATAGTCAGTCCCCCGCCGTGCTCCTCTTCCAGCAGGGCTCTCGCGGTGGTCGCGGAGGTAAAGGTGCCGGTAGCAGTTGTACTCAGCGGCATGACTATGACATGGGTAAAGCCATCCTGTTTGGCCTTGAGGAACATTTCCAGAAAGGTCTCCGGGGATATCATGGCCGTCTTTGGAAGCTCCGGAAGGGTTTGAAGCTCCTTCCAGAAGTCCTCTCTCTTGATGTCGTAGAAATCCCGTCTTGTGATCCCGTTCACCGTGACGGTGACGGGAGCAATGCGTATATCAAGGTCTTTTGTCTGTTCAGGGGTTATATCGCACGGCGAATCCAGCATGAACACGATTTTCTCCATTTCTCAGCCTCCCTTTATTCCGCGGCGTATCCCGTGGCCTTATGCATGACGACCCCCTTGGGAAACAATCCCTGACAAATCCAGCACGAACGAAAACATAATAGCTTAAAAGGCAGATTTTTTCAATGCTTTTCTTGCAATATTAAAAAATAAGTGTATAATCCTGATAAGGGAAACGCAAATACCGGGTTTTTTCAATCTGTTTTTGTACATTTTGACGCTAAACCCGGTGTTTCGGAAAGATTTTACGTCAGCCAACAATATTAATGTGTATACGGAGGACGCACCATGCCTCAAAAGCGCCGGATAGTCGTCAAGGTCGGAACCTCGACAATTACGCACAGCACAAGCCTTCTCAACCTTCAGCGCCTTGACGCGCTGGCACGCGCCATGACCGATCTGCGCAATGCCGGCAACGAGCTCATTCTGGTCAGCTCCGGCGCGATAGCGGTGGGGGTCGGCGCGATGGGGCTCGAAAAGCGCCCGGACGAGCTGCGCTTCAAGCAGGCCGCCGCCGCAGTGGGTCAGTGCAGACTGATGCACATCTACGACAAGCTGTTCGGCGAATACGGCCAGCAGGTGTCACAGATTCTTCTCAGCAGACCGGACGTGGAGGAGCCGGAGCGCCGCCACAACCTGATTTCAACCTTTGAGGCGCTGATAGAGTGGGGTGTGCTGCCGGTGGTCAACGAGAACGACTCGGTGTCCCCGGAGGAGATTGAGCAGACGCACACCCGCATGTTTGGCGACAACGACACGCTGTCCGCCATTGTGGCGAGGCTTGTGCGGGCCGATCTGCTTGTCCTGCTGACCGACATAGACGGCCTTTACGATTCCGACCCTCGCTCAAACAAATCCGCAAAGCTGATAAGCGAGGTTTCCGAGATTACGGACGAGCTGCTCCGCGCGTCCGGCGGGGCCGGGAGCGCCCGGGGCACGGGCGGGATGCTGACCAAGCTCTCCGCCGCGGGCATAGCTCTAGAGGCGGGCTTCGACATGGTGATCGCTCGCGGGGACAGACCGGAGCTGCTGTACGACATCGCGGACGGAAAGCCGGTGGGGACGCTGTTTCGGAGAGGGTGAAATTATATGATAATTGAAATGAGCTTATTGACATGAGATGCAGCATAATATCGCAGAGTATAGAAAGAATGCTTAAGGGCTTTTCGTAGAAAACAGCTCCAGAAAGCCCCTGTATCACTTTTAGCGCTAGAGCAATATTGACCGGAAAATTTCACAGTTTTTTCACATTTTGTGCAGTTTTCCTTGACAAACCTCCACAGCTCAAATAAAATGATACGGATGATATTTTGTCACCGCCGATACGGGTATGGATTAGCGATAGCCGTAAGGGTTCCGTGCGCTTTCGCGCTGGAGCAGCTTTGAAATAAATTGTCCCCAGGGGCGTCTCGCCCCGGCATGACGGTTTTCGGACTTTCAGGCTCTTTCGGGCCTTTATCCGGAGCGCGGCGGTATATTTATCATACATTTGGAAATTTTCATGGAGGTGAATTCGTGTTCTGGGATATAACGATCCCAATCCTCGCCGCCGCAAACGGAATCTCGGTCTGGAGCATAATAATACCGCTGATTGTCGCCGTAGTGGGCTATCCGCTTTTGTTTATACTCGGAAGCCGCTATCGCAAAAAAGTTGCGGAGAGAGAGATTTCCAGCGCTGAGGAAGAGGCGCGCCGCATAATCAACGACGCCATCAAAGCAGCTGAATCAAAAAAACGCGAAGCCCTTGTCGAGGCAAAAGAGGAAATCCATAGAAACCGCGTCGAGTTCGACAGGGATACAAAGGAGCGTCGTGCCGAGTTTCAGAAGCAGGAGCGCAGGCTCCAGCAGAAGGAAGAGAACATAGATAAAAAGTACGACGCGATGGAAAAAAAGGAAGAGATTCTCAACCAGAAGATAAAGGACGCTGAAGCCCTGAGGGAGGAAACGGCCCTTATCAAGCGCAGTCAGCTTGAAATGCTGGAAAAACTATCCAGCTTCACCGCGGAAGAGGCCAAGCAGTACCTGATAAGGAACGTAGAGAGCGAAGTCACGCACGAAATGGCCATGAAGATCAAGGAGCTTGAGGCCAGATTCAAGGACGAGGCCGAGGGAAAGGCGCGCGAGTGCATATCGCTGGCCATCCAAAAGGTCGCCGCAGACCACGTGTCCGAGGCTACGGTCTCGGTTGTGCCGCTTCCCAACGACGAGATGAAGGGCCGCATCATCGGTCGCGAGGGCCGCAATATCCGCGCCCTCGAGACGCTGACCGGCGTCGATCTCATCATCGACGACACGCCTGAGGCGATAACACTTTCAAGCTTTGATCCTGTGCGCCGTGAGGTTGCGCGGCTGGCGCTTGAAAAGCTTATATCAGACGGGCGGATACACCCGACAAGGATTGAGGAAACCGTAGAGAAGTCCCGCAAGGAGGTCGAGGCCATCATCAAGGCCGAGGGCGAACGGGCCACCTTCGAGACAGGGGTGCACGGCATACACCCGGAGCTCATCAAGCTGCTGGGGCGCATGCATTACCGCACATCGTACGGGCAGAACGTCCTCCGGCACTCCATCGAAGTTTCCCTGCTGGCGGGCATCATGGCTGCGGAACTGGGCGTGGACCAGGCGCTGGCGAAAAGGGCAGGCCTGTTGCACGACATCGGCAAGGCCGTCGATCACGAGGTTGAGGGCAGCCATGTGAGCATTGGTGTCGACCTGGCCAAGAAGTACCGCGAAAACCAGGATGTAATACACGCGATTCAGGCTCACCACGGCGACGTGGAAGCCAAGACAATTGTGGCCTGCCTCGTTCAGGCTGCGGATGCCATTTCGGCGGCGCGCCCCGGCGCGAGACGAGAAAACCTTGAAAACTATATCAAACGCCTGCAAAAGCTGGAGGAGCTGGCCAACACCTTCGAGGGCGTCGACAAGAGCTTCGCCATACAGGCAGGGCGCGAGATACGCATTATGGTCAAGCCCGAAAACATTGACGACGACAAGATGATACTGCTCGCACGCGACCTTGCCAAAAAGATTGAGAACGACCTTGATTATCCTGGACAGATCAAGGTGCACCTGATACGCGAGACCAGGCATATCGAATACGCGAAATAGAAAACCGTAGGTGTTTCAAATTTGAATTTATAAAAGCTTGCTACGGCAAGCTTTTATAAATTTCTGAGTGGAAAGATTTTAACATGGGATTAGGGCGTGTTCGATAATCGTCAACATACTCAATAGCGGCCATTTTTTCCGCTCTTGTGCATATGGCTAATTATCGAACACGCCCTAGTATTATGCGGCAAAGAATGCCCGTTTTGACGGTCGTTTCTTTGTCGGCATATCGTCTGCGGGAATCTACTGCCGCCCGGTATGCAAGGCGCGGCAACCGAAAAAGGAGAAATATCAATTGTATTACCAAACGAGCTATCAGTCGCCCATTGGAGACATTATGCTCGCGTGCGGCGGGGATGGAAAATATCTGGTGGGCTTATGGACAGAGGGGCAGAAGTACCACGGCGGCACCATATCCGAAGAGATGGCGGAGAAGAATGACATTCCGCTGTTTGAGACGGCAAAGAAATGGTTGGACAGATATTTCGCCTGCGAGAAGCCCGACATATCCGAATTGCCGCTTGCCCCTATCGGCGGTGAGTTCCGTCAAGGAGTATGGAATATTCTGTGTGGGATTCCTTATGGCGAAGTGATAACCTACGGCGGCATCGCGAAAAAGATGGCCGAGCGGCTGGGAAAAACCAGCATGTCGAGCCAGGCGGTGGGCGGGGCTGTTGGGCACAATCCGATCTCAATCATCATTCCCTGCCACCGTGTCGTCGGTGCAAACGGAAGTCTGACCGGCTACGCGGGAGGCGTGGACAAAAAGCTAAAACTGCTTGAACTTGAGGGTGTGGACATGTCTGTAGTGTTTACCACTAAAAAGGGCGCGGCGCTATAATATTATTCCGCCGCACAACGGTCAGAAGTATCCTTTCGAATGAGAAGTACAAGTGTAACAAGAAGTATAAAACGAGAGGCAATGTCAACTGCCGCACGCCGCACCTGACGGAAGCGCTGTTGGAACACGCTTTTACCACGGCCTTCAACCGGATCATCGAGGACAAAGAACGATATGTTGCCGATTATGAGCCGGTGATCGCCTCGCTGACCGACAACGCAACGCTGGAAGCGGAAGCCGTCGCCCTGCGCGAACGGCTGGATGAACTGTATACACTTATGAAAAACTGCATCGAGGAGCAAGCCCGGCGTGGCGGCGATTCCAAGTTGACTGAACGCCATGCCCAACTGACAGGGCGAAATGAGGCGGCAAAATCCCGGCTTGGCGAGATCAGCGCCGAGATGGAACGTCGAGCGGTCAAGCGGACGAGGATCCTGGCGTTCCTTACGGATTTAAGGGAACAAGACACTATGGTGACCGACAGCGCGCCGTAGCCGTCCTCCTTGACCCGGAGTCTGCGGATGGTCAAGTCGCCGTACTCGGCGGTGGCGAAGGCGCGGGTGTCGCCTTCCATCTCCAGGGAATTGATCCGCACAAGTCAAAACAACGCCTCCTTGCTTTCAGGTTCTTTCGGGGCAGGAGAGGTATCAGCCGTTGTAGTTGAACATCTCCTGGATGCGGCGGGTCAGGGTGGGCATGACGGTATCGCCGAACAGGGCGTAAAGCCCGGCCAGAACGAGGGCGCCGATGACCACCGCCATCAGGATTTTCACTGCGGTGTCCACATAACCCTCGCCAGAGTTGCTTGCCAGCACACGGCGGGTGGCAGCGGCTTTTCCGCGCAGTCAGCGGAGCTGTACTGCGCCTGGTTCTCAGTCATGGCGTTCATCCTTCTGTCGGGAACAGCCGGACGCCTTGCCCAGCGACAGGGTGAAGATCCCCAGCTCGCCGAGGAAACAGCTCATTTCCAGCGGAATATCCTCCAGCGCATCCTCAGCCGCGATGATGACCAATGCGCCGTCCGCCGCCAGCACCGTGATATCCGCGCCGGTGGGGATGTCCGCCTCGCAGAGCAGCCGGGCGGGGATGTTCAGCTCGTCGCCGTCGCTCCGGTAGCCGCTGCATTCGGATTCCCCGCAGCAGCGGGAGAGGAACAGCTCGTTTTCCTAGCAGTCTGTTCATCCTCCTTAAAAACAGACAACATACCACAATCCGTGCAGGATAGCTACTCGAAAACAGGCGTGGCGACCGAAGCGCCGGATAACAAAGGCGCTGATGATCAGGCGGAACAGATCGTCGGCAATACTTTGCGGATCGCAAATCGTATCTGACGGAATATGGAGGCGCCCCCGGTACAAGTCTTGTGCGGCTTTCAACAGTATCTTTTTCTCTACGCTGTGCCAGGAATACCCGATCTTTTGAAAGTCCATCGCGCTTTCGGTGATGGCGCCGAGGGTGCGCGTCCAGATGACGGAGGCGGCGGACAAAAGAAAAACCGCCGCAAGATAAGGAGCTGACTCCTGTTTTGCGGCGGCTATGGATGCCATTCGTTGTTCGTGATCTCTGCTGGGGAATGAGGTAGGGATCTGCGGTGGCAGGGCCTGCCGGGTGCTGACCGCCAGCTTCGGGACCGCGGCTTCGGATATCAGGCCGCCTGTACACTGGCTTTGAGGGCCTAATGTACAGATTAACCATTATTTCTGGCTTAGTATCTCAACATGGAGAAACTAAAACTTTTCTTTCAGCCGTTTACGCTTTTCGGTTTCAAAACCAATTCCAAATAGCATCTAAACCGGATCAGCTACACCCTAAAACGCTATCATTATTTTCTCAGGCGCGGCGACTGCTCTGCCGCCTTAAAGTTATACGCCGGTTTGATTTTTGATATGATATCGGCATTCGGTGCAATTTGCTCAATAATTTCATCCATAGGCTTATAGGCCATGGGAGACTCATCAAGTGTGTCAGGCAGAACACAAGTGGAGTAAACGCCGCTCATCTCTGCTTTGTATCGATCCATCGAAAGCTGCTTGAAGGCGGCGCTCCGGCTCATATGCCGACCGGCTCCGTGGGGAGCTGAAAAGTTCCAGTCAGGATTACCTTTGCCGATGCAGATCAGGCTCCCGTCACGCATGTTAATGGGGATCAGAAGTTTTTCGCCCTGCTTTGCTGAAACGGAGCCTTTGCGCAGGATCATTGAATCAGTATCAATATAGTTGTAAATCGTAGTAAACTCTTCTTCGATTGAAAACCGCATGCCTACAAGCATTACGTCCATCATGGCTTTACGGTTTAAAACGGCGAAACGCTGCACGATTTTCATATCATGGATATAATCATCAAACAGAGCCCCTTCCACATAAGCCAAATCTTTAGGAACAGAAATTGAAGTTTGTTCTTTCATCGCTTTGATTCTGCTTTGAATCTCCTGATCGCGGCCTTCTTCTTTTAATCGCGCAATCACGTCATTCAGCTGAAATTTTGCATTGCCAAAAAGGGCATTGAACCCTTCAGTTTGATAATACTCGGCAACCTCGCAGCCCAAATGGCGGCTGCCAGAATGCACCACAATATACAGCTCTCCGGAATCGCTCTTATCAACCTCAATAAAATGATTGCCGCCACCCAAGGTGCCGATACTTTTATAAGCGCGGTCGAGATCAACATGCCGGGCGCAGCACAACTGAGATAAATCAATCTCATCTGCCAGCTTGTGCGGTTTATTTCTGACTTCAAAACCGGCGGGAATTAGCTCATGTATACATTTATCCAGCCGTTCGAAGTCCAGTTCACTGGCATCGATGAGCGTCGTCTCCATGCCGCAGCCGATATCAACGCCCACCATACCGGGAACGATTTTATCAATAATGGTCATGGTAGTGCCGATTGTGCAGCCCATCCCGGCATGAACATCGGGCATAATGCAGATTTTACAGCCGGAAAATTCCGCTACATCACACACCGCCCGAATCTGTGCCGCTGCTTTTTCTTCAAGATTAGAAGTATAGCAGATGGCAGCATTATATTTTCCTTTTATAGTAACCATGGTTGTTCGCCTTCATTCATCCGATATTTCTATGAAGCGATGCAGAAACTCGTCAAATTCCGCGATGTCATCTTTTGTCATAACAAGTTCGGTTAGGTAGTATTCCTTGCCGCGTAGCGCTTTCCAAAGCCGCTTAAAATATGGTTTTATTCTGCCGGTTTGCTTGGCATACCAGCAGTTTTCGGTCAGCGACACAAAATACTGTGTATCTTCATCGCCCCACTTGGATGCCTTCCAATGTAGCCCTGAACCGCATCCGCAGTCACAATTGACAACAAACTCATCTTTTTCCTTGTTTGCAAAAATCATAGCATTTTCCTCATCGCAATAAAAATAGCAACTGCCGCTGTGCTCGCGCCGGTAATCTCCTGCCGAGGCGCTGAATGCTTTCTGTGATGATCTCAATCTGAGCCGGGGTTGCTGAAACATATGATCGGTTATAGCTTTCGATCCATCGATCAAGAGCGACATTGGCCGGTTCTGTAATCTTGCCTCCGGTTTCCAGCGCTTCGAGGATGAAAATCAGCCGCTGCCATTTACTTGCCATCAACAATACGGAAAAGCACTTTTGCTTTGTATTCAAATATGGTGTGTTACGGAAAACCTCCATCACTCTCGCATAATCCGGCACAGCATTTTTTATAATCAGATTTCGGGCTGTTTTTACGATGCCCACCCTGTCATCCGAAAGAAAATCGGTTATTGCCTCAACATATTTTCCGCTGTCGAGCCACATCAGGGCAGTCATTGCCGCTCGGACAATCGATATTTGCGCAGATTTCAAGTAATTTTCGATTTCGCCAACATCTTCGGCAGCGCCGGTTTCTCCTAATCCCAAAATCGCGGGAGCAGTGCATTTGTCTAAATGAGATTTATAGTAATCACGATAATCAAATCCGGGGGCATTTTTATTCAGGTAAAAGCGAACGACTTCTCTTACAGCAGCGCTTTTATCAAGCAGCAACTTCTCTGCAATTTTTATGACATTGGGTTGATCAGTACCGCAAACATATTGAAACGCCAGCATTCGGTTAAGCGGATATTTATCAGTCAGAAATTGTTCTGAAATCATATCCAAGTTCTGGTCTGTGGACATAAATCTCCTGAAAATATTCGCCCGCAGAAACGGATCCGTTTCGAATTTCAGCCGGTCTACAGCGAGATCATATTTGGGATTGTCAAGATTGAACAGCGCAGTTGTACAAATACGGCGGGTTCGGATATTGGCAGAACCGAGTCCGGCGGCAAGTTCGGCTTCGTTATCTTTGGATGTGAGTGCTGTATATATGTGCTTGATATGTGTACCGGCATTTTGCACCCTTCCGCTGCGGCTTAACTTGTCGGCAAAAGGCAATGCCGCAATAAGCTCACCCGGCGCAAGATGTGACAACCGATAGTCGGCGGCCTCACCGGCAGCATCCCGCACCTGCGATACCCAGTCGTGTTGGCGCAGAATTGCAAAAGGCAAAGTCCCGGCAAAATCCTTCATCATATAGACGGCGCGTTCACGGATAAATCCATTCGGGTTAAAGGATGCAAATACAATTACTGCGCGGCGGGCATCTTCGCTCATTTCCGGAGTGAAAAAGCTGTTGATTGATAATTTTCGCCAGTCAATGCTCCATTCCATCGAAGTGGTCTGGCGCATTTGCTCGTCAACACGCACCAAATCGTCAAATGTCATCTTTTCAAGTGCGGTGCATAAAATATCAGCCGCAGCGGTTTTGCCCGCGGCATGATTTTCAGTAAGCACACAGAAAACCCATGGGATGGCGCTGTAATCACCGGATTGCAGCGCCGATCCATAGTCGTTCAGTTTTGAACCGTACCAGCCGAGTGGGTCTTTTTTATTCCAGAACATAGTCGAACACCTCACGCCTGAATCTTCGCGTACCGCTCTGCACCTAAGGTGTCCTGCATGAAGGCATAGGGCGACAGGTTGCCAGAGGACACCATGGAAAACACGCGGGGGCTTGCGCCGGAGACCAGCACTACGCCCTTTTCGTTCATGGTGACCGGCTGCTGCTGATTGCGGCTGGCCACATTCCAAAACACCACCATGGGCAGAGTGTAGCCGTAACGGGCAAACTCTTTCTTGGCAAACTCGAAGTTTGTAACATCCGCGCCGCGTGTGCAGGTGTCAAACTCCATGTCAGAAATGATGTACAGCGTAGCGGGCAGTTCGCTCTGGGGCAGTCGATTTTTGACCGCCGTATTCAGAATAAGCTCAAACACTTTTTGGATATTGGTATTGGCCACCTGGTTATAAGATGCGCTGTGTTTTACTTTATCGAAGATATCTTTGCCTTTGATTTCTACCAAGCGGGGATTCTCCGAAAAGGTGATGAAGTGGTTATGGAAGGCACCTTTATTATGCTCGGCAAAGTAGATGCCTAAGCTTAAGGCTGCTGCCGCTGGTTTGGGATCGGTGCCGCCGTACATGGAACCGGAGCCGTCTACCACAACGAGCGCGTTTTCGCCGCGAGTGAAATCAGCCTGTGCCCTCCATGTCACATCCATGCTGCGGCGCTCGTCTGCGGTAACATTGCCTAAGCCGTATCCGCCGCCAAAAGCCGGACGGATTATCTCATAGGGCAGCAGTGTGCCAACATTCATCTTGCTCTCGCCACGCTCCACACTGGAAAGGTACTCTTTATAACGCTCGCCGTCCTTGCGCAGAAACGCTTTACGATATATAAACATAGCCTTGGAGGGTTGTTTGCATAATCGAAAGTGTAATCCTGCTCACGCAGATTGTTTTCGATGATGGCAATTCTGGCGCGGAGTGCGGTCAGCGCTTTGCGGTACTCCGCTTCGGTCAGGCCGAGCGCCTTGGCAACCATTTTGCCGCAGTAATGGTGCTGGTTCTCAGCGCGAAACGTGCGCTGGCATTTTGGACACTGCCACATGATTGCACCCACCTTTATTTCTCTAATCTTTTCTTGCAGTCTAACAGCGCGTAAATGTCAGTAAGCGGCTGGGCTGTAGTTATATCGAATACTACTGGGAAAGTCGGCACCTTGCCCATTGTCTCGGCGTTGCGAATCAGCTCCTTTGTTGTTTCGCTCACATCGGCACTTAGCACATCTAAGCGATTTTTCTCTTTGAACCAAACCGCCACACTGAAATATCCTTCATACACATGAAGCCAGTATAGATTTTTTTCTTTCCGCGTTCCTCGCGGCGTTGTCCAAAAATACTGCCCTTTCGCAAACCATGCCTTATGAGGCGTATACCATTGCCACGCCTGCTCCATCTCTAAGCCCGGCAAGGCATCCTGGAGTGTCTCATATGCGGCATAACTGTCACCCAGCGTTTGCTCCAGCAGTTCGCTTGTTGGCAACAATCCGGGGTCTCTTAACCGCAGCTTTTCGTGATTATTCATTTTCCCGTCTCCAAATCCAAAGTATACTCCCGGCTATCTAAAACCCGCACGCCGCCGATATGGGGCGTGATGTCATCCCGGTCGTAGACAAAACCGAGCTTCTCCAGCACCTTTTTCGAAGCGAGATTTTCCTTTGCGTGGCCTCCGGCAACCCGCTTTATTCCGAGGATATTGGCGGCATACTTCAAAATCGCACGCATCGCTTCGGTGGTGTAGCCCTTGTTCCAGTATGATTGGCTGATATTATATCCAACTTGATAAAGCCCACAATCTTCCTCCCAAATCAGTCCGCCGGAACCGAAGAGCTTGTTCTTTTCTTTAAGCACAAAGCCCCAAATATAATTGTCGCGAGGCGTATCGCCCACAGTAGCCTGCTGCCAATCAATTTCTTTCAGCCATTCCACCGCATCTTCCAGTGAATGGTGCGGGAGCCAGCTAACCCACTTGTTCGCATCCTCATCCCCCGTCCAACCGTAATAAGCTGTTTCGGCATCGGCAAGGGTAAGTGGCCGGAGAATCAGTCGGGGTGTTTCTAACACCGTAAAACCTTTACGGTCCATGTACTTATCCGGCAATGTAAAACCGAACTTTTCGCACAAGGCCTGTACATCGTGTATATCCTTTTCTTTTGGCTCGTACCAAGTTTTAAACTTTAGCATAAACTCTGGGGCGATGCAGTTTACTTCTTTTCCATCAATAATACCCTTCCCGGTCAACGAGCCGAAAGGATATTTCACCCCATAAATATTGTTGCCGTTTTCATCATACTCGAAAGCATGAATATCAATGCATCCTACAACTTCGTTTTTCATCACATACATAAATTCTGATGAATCAAATCGTTTTTCTTCTCTGTAACCGTCGCTCTCAAGGCTCTGCCTGAGTTTCGCGTTGTCTTTGCGATGCACCGCAATATCCAAATCTGAATGCTCACGCATTATTTTGCCAAGAAGCGCATCAACGCCCCAACCGCCATCAATCCAAATGATTATACCGCTTTCCTTGCAGCGGTTATATATATCCAATACATTTGCACAAGTCATATGCCGGCCTCATTTCTTCCCGCTACCCGGCGCAGGGTCGGCATCCAGCGTGACAAAGTAATCATACAGCGGCATCAGAAACACATATCCCCGGGCCAGGCGGTCTACTAATTCCGGTGAAAATAATTCCTCATCGTTTGCCTGACTATGTATCAGCGAGAAGGACTTTCTATTGTACCACACCGATGTTTTGTGTGTGGGGGCTTCCTTTTTGCGCACATACTCCTGTCCATCAAGTGCAAATTCGTCCTGCTCGTCAAGCGGGGCAATCAGCTTTTCAAACGCTTTTGGATTTTGATCAATTCGCGCCCGGAGTTTTGCCATTGTTTCGGCACGGGCTTGGTAATATCCTAGGCCATAGCTCCATGTTTCGGGGTCAAGCTCAAACCAAAAAACCGGTGCGGATGTCCACTCCTCGCTTGGGCGTTCGATGGAGAACCACAGGTTCGTTCTGTACGGCTCGCCGCCATTCACCCTGCGGGCATCCTTGTATATCCGCGAAACCCTGTGGATGAATCCGCGCTCACCAAAAGTATCGGTTATGCGCTCAAAAACCTCCTGCCCCAATGCTTTCATGGGGCGCTGGAAGTCGCGTATGAAATCATCCTTGTGCGCTTCAAACCATGGTTTGTTGTTATTGAAGCGGAGATTCCACATGAAATCAATGGTGCGCTGGGAGAATCCCTCAAACATGGTCAAAACTCCTCTACATCATTTTTTTACCGCTCCCATTCCTCGCCGCTGAGCCGCTGTTGCAGGATTTTCAACTGATTCTTCCGTGCTTTGTAATCCGGCAGAATACCCGCCACAATCGCCCATAACCGCTCGGAATGGTTCATCTCGGTGATATGCGCCAGCTCATGGACGACCACATAAACGATCGCATCATCCTCGGCTATGATGAGCCGCCATGAAAAATTGATGCTTTTCTAGGTGCTGCAACTGCCCCAGCGGGTTTTGGCAGAGTCGATTTTGACAACTGTCCATTCTCTTTGCGAAATCAAGGGTTTTGTTGGTCAGCACTTGTTTGGCCACCAACTTGTAAATCTGGACACAGGTGGATTTTATCTGATCCTGTGATAAATTCGGCGGCATATAGAAGCATTCATCATCAAATCCCACCCGATTGCCGAGCTTAACCGCAATAGGATATTCCTTACCTCGAAAATGAATGGCGAGAAAATTAGAAGTAAAAACAATTGAAGCGAAACGCGTTAAGAGCAAGGCTGATCGTAGCGGCGCTGAACGGGTAAAACAATATATTAGAGATGGTTTTGAAAATAATCGGCTGAATAAAACCACGGTTGAGATCAAACCCGAACCGCGCCCGGTAAGCGAGTACACCGAGAAAACCCGCGTGGCGGCCTATCGCCGTGTCAGCACTGCGGAAAAACAGTAGGCGAGCAGCTTCGAGGCACAGGTTCAGCATTTTACTCAGGTAATCGAAAACAATCCGAACTGGGTGAGCGCTGGAATTTCTAGCGATGAAGGAATTTCCGGTACCTCTGTAGAGCGGCGCAAAGGCTTTCAGCGCATGATCGAAGCCGCCAAACGCCACGAGGTTGACATGATCCTCTGCAAGAGCATTAGCCGGTTTGGCAGAAACATCGTAGATGTCAG